>NZ_JAYXNX010000025.1:0-41970 GCF_036455295.1 Pseudarthrobacter phenanthrenivorans
GGTGGCGTAGCGCAGCTGCATGGATTGGACGGAGCGGGCGACTTTTGTGGGTTCGAACCGGTCCAGGGGTGAGGGCTTGCCGGTGTCGATCTGGCAGAAGTCGCAGCGGCGGGTGCATTCGGAGCCGCCGATCAGGAAGGTGGCTTCCTTGTCTTCCCAGCATTCGAAGATGTTGGGGCAGCCGGCCTCTTCACAGACGGTGTGCAGGCCCTCTTTCTTGACCAGGTTCTTCAGGCCCACGAACTCCGGGCCCATCTGGACCTTGGCCTTGATCCATTCCGGCTTGCGTTCCACCGGAACCGCAGCGTTGCGCTGCTCGATCCGCAGCATCTTCCGGCCTTCAGGTGCCAATGTCACAGTAGAGCTCCTTCAGGGCTCGAAACCAATGCTTCTTCATGTTTGCGGAATTCCGCTACAAACCTGTCCACGATGTCCGCAGGCCGGATGTCGCGGCCCGTTTCCAGGGACATCGTGGTAACCCCGGCGTCGGTGATGCCGCAGGCAATGATCTGTCCGTAGGGCGCGAGGTCGTTGCTGCAATTGATGGCGACGCCGTGCATGGTGACGCCATTCAGGACACGG
Organism: Pseudarthrobacter phenanthrenivorans; assembly: GCF_036455295.1. Classification (GTDB taxonomy): domain Bacteria; phylum Actinomycetota; class Actinomycetes; order Actinomycetales; family Micrococcaceae; genus Arthrobacter; species Arthrobacter phenanthrenivorans_C. The sequence goes on from NZ_JAYXNX010000025.1 coordinate 583, forward strand.
ATTCCGATCGCTGCGATCTTGCGGTCCGGGCCCTTGGCGTCGGCCTTGATCCATACGCCCGCGCGCCCCTTGATGCGCTCCGCCTTGATGCCGTAGTCCGCCATGACGGTGATCATGATCTCTTCAAGGCGCTCCACGTAATCCCGGATGCCGGAACGGTTCTTCAGCTTCAGGATGGGGTAGGCCACCAGCTGGCCGGGGCCGTGCCAGGTAAGCTTGCCGCCGCGGTCCACCGGCACAACCGGGGTTCCGTCGAACGGGCGCTCATGGTCCTCGGTGAGCTTGCCTGCCGTGTAAACGGCCGCATGCTCCAAAAGCAGGACGGTGCTGGGGGCAGTTCCGGCGACAACATTGTCATGGAGCCCGCGCTGGGCGTCCCAGCCCTCCATGTAATCAACGAAGTCAGGGGCAAGACCCAGCTGTGAAAACTCAAGAGTCATGGCATCCAGCTTAGACCCCGCAGGCGCGCCAGCCCGGTTTAGTGTCCAAGCTCACCGCCTGCCCCCTTTATGACTGCGGCAGCCGGGCCTGTGGATAACTTCTGCAGCATCCTCGAAACTCGGCTAGACATGGACCATGGACGATGCACAGGCGCCGGAAGTCCCCGGTTACGACGTCGGCAGGCTGTTGGGCAGGGGCGGCAGCTCGGACGTGTGGCTGGCCAGGGAACAACGCACCGGCAGGGATTACGCGCTGAAATGCTTCCGCGCGGAAGGGCGCCGGACATGGGACAGCACCGGCATGGCGAAGGAGGACGTCCGGCGGGAGATCCGGATCCTTTCGGGCCTGGACCATCCGCACCTGGTCAAGGTGCACGATGCGGTGCGCACGGGAGAGGGCACCAGGGGCACCGCGCTTGTTATGGACTACGCGGCCGGCGGCTCGCTGGCGCAGTTGGTCTGCGCCCGCGGAAAGCTCAGCGTGGGGGAGACGGTCACGGTCCTGACGCCCATTGCCCAGGCCCTGGGCTACCTTCACGGCAAAGGCTTCACGCACTCTGACGTGTCGCCAGGAAATGTTCTGTTCACAGGGCAAGGCAAACCCTTGCTGTCCGACGTCGGAATTGCGCGAATGCTCGGCGACCCGGGCGGCAGCGGACACGGCGGTACGGCCGGCTTCCTGGATCCTTTACCTGTTGACGCTGTCCGGGCCGGACTCCAGCCGGAACGCGACATCTACTCGACTGCAGCGCTGGGGTGGTTCTGCCTGACCGGTGCAGCCCCGGGCCGTACTGCTGACCGTCCCCCACTGTCCTTTCTGGTTCCCGGGGTGCCTAAGGAGCTCGCCGCAGCCCTGGAGGCAGGGCTAAGCGAGGACCGGCGGCTGCGCCCGGGCGCGCTGGCGCTTGCGACGGCCGTGTACCGCAGCGCCGAGGCGCAGCCGGTGGATCTCTCCGGCTCCGTCCATCCAACCGTCCTGCCTGAACTGCTGACCCGGCGGCATATTCACGATGAATCAAAGCGCAGGGAATTCCCGGTGAAACTCCGGGCCCTGCGCCGCCGGGCGGTGACGGCCAGGTGGAACAAACGCCCCACACCTGCCGGCACAGTCCCAGGGACCGCCGGGCCGCCGGAGGCAAAATCGGTGGGAGGCCGGGGTAAACATGCCGGCGAACAGCATGCCGGGCGGAGAAGGCGGCTGTTGCTCCGGTCTGTCCTGCCCTCCGTTGCCGCAACTGTGGCGGGGCTCCTGCTGCTGGCAGGAGCCGCCGGGCAGCGGATGTGGACGGGCGGCGGGGATGCCGGTCCGTCGGCGGTATCCGCCGCGCCCAACGGTGCTGTTCCGGGCGGGGAGACCGGGCCCGGCTCTCCGCTTGGCGATGCCAGGCGCCAGGCCCACGCTGACGATCCCGCCCTGGCCGTCCGCGGGCTGGCGGCACTGCGGGACTACGCGTTCAACAGCGGCAGGCTGGAGCTGTTGGCGGACGTGAACGTGCCCGGGTCCGCTGCGGCTGCAGCAGATGAACGCATCGCCGCGGCTTTGCGCCCAACCGGGCAACGCCTCGCCGGATTCACCAGCACCCTTTCCGGGGTGGCCGCGGATGAGGGGGGAACCGGGCGCCGGGCCGTGGTTCGCGTGGTGGCCGCCACCTCCGGGTACAGCACGACGGGCGGCGAGGGCAGCGTCGTGGCCACGGGCGCGGCTACCGGGCCGCAGCCGCTGCGCCTGGTGCTGCTCCGCCTGGACGGCGAATGGCGGGTCAGCGACATCCTGCCGGGCCTGTGACATGTGCAAGGCCCGCGACGTTGAAGCAAACGGTCGAGTCGGCACCGTATTGCCGCCCCCCGGACGGAGATGGCTGGCGTCCCTGCGCGTCAAGCAGTACATACCAACGGATGGGGTCCTGCTACAGGATGCCTTTCTGCTGCATCGTGCCTTCCTTGGCGGTGACCCAGCGCGCAGCGTCATCCAGGCTGCCGTGCTGCCAGTGGAATCCCGCCGAGGACAGGACCGCGGGCTCCATTCGCTGGCTGTGCAGCAAAAGCTCCTCGCCAAGTCCGGGCATTACCGTGCGCAGCACCGGTGCAGGAACACGCAGCACGGCCGGCCGGTGCAGCGCGTGCGCGAGTGCCCCGACGATCGTATTGACGTCCGCCTGTTCCGGGGCGCTCACGTTGACCGGTCCGGAAACCGCCGAGCCGAGGAGGAACAGGAAGGCGGCGGAAACATCCGGCAGTGTGACCCACGGCCAGAACTGGCGGCCATTGCCGAAAGGACCGCCAACCCCCAAGCGCATCAAGGGAAGCAGTTTTCCCAGCGCGCCGCCGGAGCGGCTGAACACCACCCCTGTGCGGGGCGTGACCACCCGCACCCCGGCCGGCGCCCCCAAGGCCGCCTGCTCCCACTCAACACAAATCTGCGCCAGCGTGCCCGTGCCCGGGGGAGCGTCTTCCCGCAGGACGGTGTTGCCGGCATCCCCGTAATAGCCGGACGCTGATTGGCTGATGAAGGTCGCGGGGGGCTTGTCCAGCTTCGACATGGCCTGCACCAGCGTCCTGGTGGGTTCCAGCCGGGAGCTGAACAGCTCCTCCACGCGCTTCCGGGTCCAGGGCCTGTCGCCGATACCGGCACCGGAAAGGTTGACCACGGCATCAGCGCCGGCAAGCACAGAGGGATCCAAGACGCCCGCAGCCGGGTCCCAGCGGACTTCGTCTGAACCGGCAGGCGGCCTCCGGACCAGCGTCACCACGGAGTGGCCGGCGTCGCGGAAGGCTGCGGACATGGAGGTGCCGATGAGCCCGGAGGCGCCGGCCATGACAATGTGCATGGTCCATCACACCACGACGGCGTCCGTTCTGTACGTTCCACGGGGCAGGGGAGGGGTTGACTATGATCGAACGATGACCTCTTCGAGCTACTTCCGTTTCCCGCATTTGCACGGTGATCTGGTCACTTTCGTGGCCGAGGACGATGTGTGGATCGCGCCCCTGGACGGCGGCCGGGCCTGGCGTGTTTCGTCGCTCCAGCTTCCTGCCCGCAACCCCCGTTTTTCTCCGGACGGCAAGCGGCTGGTGTGGACCGTTGTCCAGGGAACGGCCCCGGAGGTGGTGTCGGCACAGGTGGACGGCGGCGGTTACCGGCAGCTCACTTACTTCGGCCACAGCACAACGAAGGTCAAGGGTTTCACCGCCGGTGGTTCCGTGGTGGTCACCAGTGCGTTCCGCCAGGCCGAAAGCCGGCACACGCACGCCTACAGCGTGCCCCTCGAGGGCGGCTGGGCCCAGGAACTCCCGTATGGCCCGGTCGAATCCGTGGCCTATGGGCCCGAGGTGGGCGACGAACGCCCGGTGGTCCTGGCGAGCGTGTTGTCCCGGGAACCGGCATGGTGGAAGCGGTACCGCGGCGGAACGGCCGGGAAGCTGTGGATCGACCGCGACGGCAACGGTGAGTTCGAGCGCCTGCTGCCGGACCTTGACGGCAACCTCACCGACCCCCTGTGGGTGGACGGCCGGATTGCCTTCCTGTCCGACCACGAGGGCTACGGCAACCTGTACTCGGTGCTCCCCGACGGAAATGACCTGCGCCGGCACACCGACCACCAGGACTTCTACGTCCGCCATGCCGCCACTGACGGCAAACGGGTCATCTTCGAATCCGCCGGCGAACTCTGGGTCCTCCGGGATCTCGCTTCAGACGCCGTAAAGCTGGACATCACCCTGGGCTCCGCCTCACAGACCAGGCGTCCCGCCCCCCTCGACGCTGCCAAACACCTCGGTGCAGCAGCACCGGATGCCGCTGGCGCGGCCAGCGCCGTGGAATCGCACGGAATCATCCACTGGCTGCGGCACAAGGACGGACCGTCCCGGATCATCGAGGCGACCCCCGGTGTCCGTGGGCGGCTGCCCCGGCCGTTGGGCGATGGGCGGATTGCCTACATCGCGGACCACGACGGTGTCGAGGCCCTGCACATCAAGGACATTGCTGCTCCCGTCCAGCACGCCGCCGCACGGGTCGAGGCAGAAGCCGGCAAGGCCGGCTCCCCTTCCGGGACCGCCGTTTCAACAGCTCCTTCTTCCGGGGATGCGGAGCAGGCCGAAGGAACCGAAACGGTCAGCCTGCCGCAGCCGGTTCCCGCATCCGGGGCCGCAGTCCTCGCAGGGACCACCACCCACGTTCCGGCAGACGACGACCAGCAGGCCCATGTTGCTCCGCAGGCCACCGCTCCGGCGGCTGAAGCCCAGGCCCTGACAGGACAGGCAACGCTGGACCTGTCACCTGGCGCGGGGGACCGGACGGCGGTCAGTGTGGCGACACCGTCGCGGCCGAGCTCACTGGAAGCAAGCCCGGACGGCAAATGGCTTGCCCTGGGCACCTCCTTTGGCGACGTGTACGTGGTGGACACGCGCACCGGTGACCTCAGCCAGGTGGCCAGCATCGGCGAAGGCAGCATCTCCGAACTGGCCTGGTCGGCCGACTCCCGGTGGCTGGCGTGGTCGGAGCCGGTGACGTCCTTTGGCTCGCGCAGCCGGATGCGCCTCGCCACGGTGGAGCAGTTGGACGCCGCGCCCGTCGATGTCACCGATGGCCGCTTCCGCGATGCCTCCCCGACCTTCACGCCGGACGGCAAGTTCCTCGCCTTCCTGTCCAACCGCAGCTTCGACCCCGTGTACGACGGGCACTCGTTCGACCTTTCTTTCCCCAGCCCCATCAAGCCGTACCTGGTGGCACTCGCGGCCGATACGCCGTCGCCCTTTGGTCCCTCGGTGGATCCTGCAGGAGGGGAGCCGGTCGCTGATGCCGACGGCGAACGGCCGGAGTTGGCCGAGCAATCCGAAAACGGGGTGCCCGCCGTTCACGTTGACGCGGAGGGCCTGGCGCACCGCGTGATCGGTGTTCCGGTCCCGCAAGGCAACTACAGTTCCCTGAAGGCCGTTGACGGCGCCCTTCTCTGGCTGGACTCGGTCCTGGCCGGCGTGACCGGCGACGGCAAAGCCAGCCAGGAGGACAAGGACGCCCGGCCCGCCCTGGTCCGCTACGACATCGCACGGCGCAAGCAGGCCACGCTGGCGGACGCCGTGGACAGCTACCGGCTCTCCGGCGACCGCAGCAAGGCAGTGCTGGTGTCAGACAAGCAGGTGACGGTTATCCCCACGGACGCCAAGGCAGACGAGGAATCCGGCAAAGTGGTCAAGGTGGACCTTGGCCGGGTCCGCGTCCTGCTGGACCCGCTCAGCGTCTGGGGCCAGGCGTTCGACGAAGCCTGGCGGCTGCAGCGCGACTTCTTCTGGACCGAGGACATGGCCGGTCAGGACTGGGACTCCATCCACGCCCGCTACCGACCCATTGTGGACCGGCTCGGGTCGCATGATGACCTGGTGGACCTGCTGTGGGAACTGCACGGCGAACTGGGGACGTCACACGCGTACGTACGGCCCGCCGCGGTTACCGAACGTGGCAGCCGGGGACAGGGCAGGCTGGGCGCCGACCTTGCACATACCGCCCGCGGCTGGGAAATCACCCGCATCCTGGCCGGCGAGTCCTCCGATCCGCTGGCCACCTCACCGCTCACCCGGCCCGGCGTCGGCGCCAAAGCCGGGGACGTGCTCCTGGCCATCGACGGCGTCCCGCTGTCGGAAAGCGTCACCCCGGCCATGCAGCTGGTGGGCGCGGCGGGCCGGGCAGTGGAACTCACCCTCCTCAATGGTCCCGGGCACGCTGCTGCCGAAGGCACCCAGCGGCGGGTCGCCGTCGTGCCTGTCAAGGATGAAGAGCGCCTGCGGTACCAGGAATGGGTTGCCGGCAACCGCCGGACGGTCCGCGAGGCCTCCAACGGAACCTTCGGCTACCTGCACATCCCGGACATGATGGCCAACGGCTGGGCGCAGCTGCACCGCGACCTCGATACGGAGACGGCGCTGGACGGCCTCATCGTGGACGTGCGCCGGAACCGCGGGGGACACACGTCCCAGCTGGTCGCCGAACTGATTGGCCGCAAGGTCACCGGCTGGAGCATGCCGCGCGGGGAAAAGCCGCGCACCTACCCGCACCACGCGCCGAGGGGACCTGTGATCATCCTCGCGGACGAGTTCGCCGGCTCGGACGGCGACATCATCACGCAGGTGTCAAAGCTGCGGGGCATCGGCCCGGTGATCGGAACGCGCACCTGGGGCGGCGTGGTGGGCATCGACAACCGGTTCTCGCTGGCCGATGGCACCGGCGTCACCCAACCGCGCTATGCGAACTGGTTCGGCGGCGGTGTGGGCTGGAGCGTGGAGAACTACGGCGTCGATCCTGACATCGAGGTCACCTACCCGCCGCACGCCTACGCCGCGGGCCGTGATCCGCAGCTGGAGTACGGCATCGGTGCGCTGAAGGAAATGATCCAGGAACTGCCCACCGACCGTCCGCCGGCCCGCTCCGGCTACCGCAAGCTGTTGCCCGAACCCCTGCCGGCGCGGCCGCAGGGAAGCTAGCCAACAACAAAGGCCCTGCCGTTCCGGAATGATCCGGAAAGGCAGGGCCTTTGTTGTTGCGTCCGGCGCTGCGGCCTAGGACTGCAGGGTTGCGTCGAGGGTGATCTCAATGCCGGCAAGGGCCTGCGACACCGGGCAGCCCTTCTTGGCAGCCTCGGCAATGCGCTGGAAATCCTCCTGCGAGATGCCGGGGATCCGGGCGTTGAGGGTCAGGTGGCTGCCGGTGATGCCGGTGCCGGGCTGGAAGCCGACCTCGGACTTGGTGTTGATCTCCTCGGGCGTGAAGCCGGCCTGGCTGAGTTCATGGCTGAAGGCCATGGAGAAGCAGGCGGAGTGGGCCGCGGCGATCAGTTCTTCGGGGCTGGTTTTTCCGCCGGCGGCTTCCGTGCGGGCCTTCCAGGTGACATCGAAGGTACCAAGGCCGGAGCTGTCCAGGGTGGTGTTGCCCGAGCCCTCGGTCAGGCTGCCGGTCCATACGGTGTGGGCGTTGCGTGTTGTAGCCATGTCTCTCCTCAACGTCGATTCGATCCGGGCCCGGCATCCGCTGCCGGGCCCACCGTTGTCCATCCTAGGGACCAGCTTCTCCCGGCGCACCGGTTGTCCGCTCTCAGAGGATTATGACCGCCCACTGTCGGGGTGGTTACTGCCAGATGGTGGCGATGGCGATGTTTACCAGCGCCAGGCCGCCGACGCTGTGCGCGAGCCCGGTGGAGACGGGCTGCCCGTTCTTAACCTTGCGGGTTCCAATGATGGCCAGGACGGCGACCACCACGGCGATGACGAACTTAATGCCCAGCTTGACATAGTTGAGTTCTTCGAAGTGCGCGGGATCCTGGTTGTGCAGCACCGGCAGGATCCCCATCATGGCAATGCCCGTCAGGAGCTGCAGGAAAGCGCCGTCACGCTGGCGGGGGTGCACGGTGGGCGTCCGCATGGTGGCGATCCAGTAGCCCACGATCATGGCGGCGCCGACGACGTGGAGGAACACCAGGATGTTGAGGAGAATAGTCATGGCTCCAAGCTTAGCCAGTCTGTTCTACAGCGCGTAGCAAAGCCACGCGGTGGCCGCACGGGGCCGGTGTGGCTAAACGACGACGGCGGGCCCCGGCCTGGTGTGGTTTCCCACCCGTGCCGGGGCCCGCCGTCGTCGTTCCTGCGGAGGTTAGAGTCCCAGGTCCGCTTCGAACGCGCCCTCTTCGAGGCGTGCCTTCAGGGTCTGGAGGAACCGGCCTGCGTCGGCGCCGTCCACCAGGCGGTGGTCGTACGTCAGGGACAGGTACATCATGGAGCGGATGGCGATCGAGTCGTCACCGTTCTCGTCAGACACCACCACGGGGCGCTTGACGATGGCACCGGTGCCCAGGATGCCCACCTGCGGCTGGTTGATGATCGGGGTGTCGAACAGGGCGCCAACCGAACCGATGTTGGTGATGCTGAACGTGCCGCCGGACAGCTCGTCCGGGCCGATCTTGCCGTCGCGGGTACGGGACGCTACGTCGGCGATCTTGCCGGCCAGCCCGGCCAGGTTCAGGTTGCCGGCGTCGGCGATGACCGGGACCAGCAGGCCCTTGTCGGTGTCGACGGCGATCGCCAGGTGTTCGGCGTTGTGGTAGGTGATCTCCTGCTTGTCCTCGTCGTATGCAGCGTTGAGCTTGGGGTGCTGCTTGAGGGCCTCGGCCACGGCCTTGGCGATGAAGGGCAGGAACGTCAGCTTGGTGCCGTTCTGGGCCTGGAAGGAGTTCTTGGCACGGGCGCGCAGCTTGGCGACCTTGGTCATGTCCACCTCGTGGACCTGCGTGAGCTGGGTGGAAATTTCCAGCGACTCGCGCATGCGCCGGGCGATGACCTGGCGGATGCGGGGAGCCTTCTGCGTGGTGCCGCGCAGTGAGGAGGCAGCTGCACCGGATGCAGCAGGAGCCGATGCGGCCGGGGCTGCTGCCGGCGCCGCAGCGGGAGCGGCCTTGGCTTCGGCGGCGGCGATGACATCCTGCTTGCGGATGCGGCCGCCAACACCGGTGCCGGTCAGCGAAGAGATCTCGACGCCGTGCTGGTTGGCCAGCTTGCGGACCAGGGGGGTGACGTAGCCGGACTCGGAACCACCGGCCGGGGCGGCTTCCTGGGCTGCCTGCTGGGCGGGCGCGGCCTGGGGAGCCGGAGCAGCCTGCTCGGGAGCCTGCTGGGCCGGAACTGCCTGGGCGGGAGCGGTCTGCGCAGGGGCTGACTCTGCCGGTGCCGGCTTGGGGGCTTCCTGCTTGGGAGCCTCCTGCTGCGGAGCGGCCGGCGCGGCCTGGGGTGCTGCGGCAGCCGGGGCGCCGGAGCCGATGACGGCGAGCACGGAACCGACCTCTGCCGTTTCGTCCTCGTTGACCCGGATTTCCTGCAGGGTGCCGGCAACGGGGGAGGGAATCTCGGTGTCCACCTTGTCGGTGGAAACTTCCAGCAGCGGCTCATCCACCTCGACGGAGTCGCCAACGGCCTTCAGCCAGCGGGTGACGGTGCCTTCGGTGACGCTCTCACCCAGTGCGGGGAGGGTGACTTCGTGGCTTTCGCCGCCGCCTGCAGCCGGAGCCTCTGCAGCCGGAGCTGCTGCCGGTGCCTGCTGGGCGGGAGCTGCTTCAGCCGGCGCTTCCTGCGCCGGGGCTTCCTGGGCCGGTGCGGCCGCGGGAGCTTCTTCGGCCGGCGCGGAACCGCCGCCGGAGCCGTCGCCGATGCGCACCAGCGGTGCGCCTACCTCGGCGGTCTCGTCTTCAGCCACCAGGATTTCTTCAATCACGCCAGCTACAGGAGAGGGGATTTCAGTGTCTACTTTGTCGGTGGAGACTTCGAGCAGCGGCTCGTCCACCTCTACCCGGTCACCTACCTGCTTGAGCCAGCGGGTGACGGTTCCTTCGGTGACACTCTCACCGAGGGCGGGCAAGTTAACGGATTCAGACATGTCGTCCCCGTTCTCCTTATTGATCTTTAGTGCGAATGATTGCTGCCTTGTTGGAAGCCTAGTGCACCCGGTCTGCGCGACCGGGTGCACCGGGCCTGGTAATGCTGGGGGGAACTAGCCGTGCAGCGGCTTGCCGGCCAGCGCCAGGTGGGCTTCGCCGAGGGCTTCGTTCTGGGTGGGGTGGGCGTGCAGCAGCTGCGCCACGTCCTCCGGGTAGGCTTCCCAGTTCACGATCAGCTGGGCCTCGCCCACCTGCTCGCCCATGCGGGCGCCGATCATGTGGACGCCCACCACGGGGCCGTCCTTCTGGCGGACCAGCTTGACCAGGCCGGAGGTGCCCAGGATGGAGCTCTTGCCGTTGCCGGCCAGGTTGTATTCCTGGGTCTGGACCTGGTCCTCGCCGAACTTTTCCTTGGCGGCCTTCTCGGTGTAGCCAACGGTGGCGATTTCAGGCTCGGAGTAGGTGACCTTGGGGATGTTGATGTCCTCGACGACCACCGGCTTCAGGCCGGCGATTTCCTCGGCCACGAAGATGCCCTGCTGGTAGCCGCGGTGGGCAAGCTGCACGCCGGGGACGATGTCGCCGACGGCGTAGATGTTGCCCACGCCGGTGTGCAGGCGCTCGTTGGTGATGACGAAGCCGCGGTCGATGGTGATGCCCGCTTCCTCGTAGCCGAGGTTTGCGGTGACGGGGCCACGGCCCACGGCGACCAGCAGCAGGTCGGCTTCGAACGTCTTGCCGTCCACGAGGGTGACCTTGACGCCGTCGTCATTCTGCTCGACGCCCTGGAAGAAGATGCCGGTGGAGAACTTGATGCCGCGCTTCTTGAAGGCGCGCTCGAAGTTCTTGACGATCGTGGCGTCCTCGTTGGGAACGAGGGAGGGCAGGCCTTCGACGATGGTGACGTCCACGCCGAACGACTTCCAGACCGAGGCGAATTCGACGCCGATGACGCCGCCGCCCAGGATGATGGCGCTCTTGGGGATGAAGTCCATGGTCAGGGCCTGGTCGGACGTGATGACCTTGCCGCCGATTTCGAGGCCCGGGAGGGTGCGCGAGTAGGAGCCGGTCGCCAGGACGATGTTCTTGCCCTTGTAGGCGGTGCCGTTCACTACGACGGTGTCGGTGCCCTGCAGCTTGCCTTCACCCTCGATGACGGTGATGCCCTTGGACTTGATGAGGCCCTGCAGGCCCTTGTACTTGCCGGCGATGATGCCGTCCTTGTACGCGTTGACGGCGTTGATGTCGATGCCGTCGAGGGTGACGTTCACGCCGTACTTGGCGGAGTCACGGGCGTGGTCGGCCAGCTCTGCTGAGTGCAGCAGGGCCTTGGTGGGGATGCAGCCGTTGTGGAGGCAGGTGCCGCCCAGCTTGCCCTTCTCCACGAGGCCGACGGTGAGGCCGAGCTGTACCGCACGCAGGGCCGCAGCGTATCCGCCGCTGCCGCCACCGAGTACCAGGATGTCGAATTCTTGCGCAGTTGCCTGATCGGCCACTAAAACGCTCCCTCGCGTGAACGATGACGCGATCAGCGCGCATCATCTGGTCTTGGAACTTGCACTGCCGTGATTATGTCAGCAGGGCAACTCTCTTGCATTTGTGACTACCGTGGTTCACCTTAGCGAACCACCTATCCATGCTCCACCTTGGCGCTGCGTTTGTGGAGCGCTTGTGTCCAGTGTCACGCGGCTCTGTGGCACAGGAATCACCTGCGCCCAAGGGCCGCGTGACACCGGTTGCCGCGGGGTGGCTACGCCGCCGGGGCGGTGTCCGCCAGGATGTCCTCCACGTAGGCGACGAGGGTACGCACCGTGCAGCCTGTGCCCTGCTTGTGCGTGTAGCCGTAAGGGCTGCCGTTGTTAAAGGACGGTCCTGCGATGTCGATGTGCGCCCAGGGGATCTGTTCGCCTGCCTTGTCCTTGCCCACGAACTCGCGCAGGAACACCGCGGCGGTCATCATGCCGCCGTGCCGTTCGCCGATGTTGGCGATGTCTGCCACCTGGGAGTCCAGGGTGGGGCGGAGTTCCTCCGGCAGGGGCATGGGCCAGACCAGTTCGCCCGCACGGTCCGCAGCTGCCTTGAGGGCGCCGGTGACGCTGTCCGATCCCATGACGCCGGCGGTGCGGTTGCCCAGTGCGATCAGCTGCGCGCCGGTCAGGGTGGCGACGTCGATGATCGCGTCAGGGTATTCGCGGCTCGCAGCGACGATGCCGTCCGCCATCACCAGCCGGCCTTCGGCGTCGGTATTGAGCACTTCCACGGTCTTGCCGCCGAACATGGTCAGGACGTCGGCAGGGCGTGAGGCGCCGCCGCCGGGCATGTTCTCGGCGATGCACAGCCAGGCGGTCGCCTTGACCGGCAGGCCCAGGCCGGCGAGGGCCAGGACAGTGTTAAGGACGACGGCGGCGCCCGCCATGTCGCTCTTCATGTCGCCCATGTTCAGGGCCGGCTTGAGGGAGATTCCGCCGGTGTCGAAGGTGATCCCCTTGCCGACGAGTGCGATCTTTGCGGTGGCTTTGGCGGGGGAGTACTCGACTTTGACCAGGCGCGGCTGCCTTGTGGAGCCCTTGCCCACGCCCATGATGCCGCCAAAGCCTTCCTTCTCGAGGCGCTTCTCGTCCCAAACGGTGACCTTGACGGGCAGCCCTTTGGCGAGATCCTTGGCGGCCTCCGCGAAGGATTCGGGGTAAAGGTGGCTCGGCGGGGTGTTCACCAGGGACCGGGTGGCGTTCACTGCCCTGGCCACCAGTCCGGCGCGTTTCAGCGCCGCCTCCAGCTCCGGGGTACCGGCGAGCTCGGTGAAGATGACGGCATTCCGCACGGGGTCCTTGAGGCCGTCCGTGGAGGACCGGAACTCGGTGAAGGAGTAGGCGCCCAGCGCGGCACCCTCGGCGACGGCCGCGGCGTCCCCAACTGTCGCCGTCGGGAATGCCAGGGTGACCGTGGGCAGGCCGGCGAGTTGCCGGATGGCTGATCCCGCGGCGCGCCGCAGTGACTCACCCGTAAGGGAAGCGGTTGCCGAAACCTTGCCCACGCCGGCAAGCACCAGGATGCCTGCACCGGTTTCGGGCAGGCCCGGCAGGCGGACCAGCTGGTCGGCGGCGCCGGTGACGCCAAGGGCCTTGAGTGAGTCCGCCACAGCTTCCGCGGACTTCGCGCTCAACGGGTTGTCCAGCAGTACGGGTCCGTCGGTGCCCTGGCCCACCCCGATGACAACTGCGTCGCTGGGGTTCCTCTTAAGTTCCCGCGAGACGGTACTAAGGTTTAGTTCAGTATTCTTGACCACAGGGATGAGTCCTCAATTCTCGAAAACGTTCGGGCAGGGATGCATGTTGGGCGCTCTGCCATGGTGGCCCGGATCCGGCCGTTCCGGACGGTCCCAGGGTGCGTGCAAGCCCGCCTGGCAGGCCAGTTCCGATCGTAGCCCTTACCGCGGGCGGCGAAAGAATTTCCTGAGAGGTGCGCCACACATGCCGGCGGAATGCCGGCTGCTCCTGCGGCGTTATGAATGATGTCCACCCCGCCCCTGAAAGGAACATGCCGTGCTTGAACGGATTTCCGGCTCCCTGCTGGACCCCGACGCGCTCTATGCCAGCAACATCGAGCTGTTCCACAGCCCCGAACTCCAGGGGCTGAACATGGTCATGGGTTTCACCGGGTTCGCCGACGCCGGCCACGTCGTCAAGCAGATCAACGCTGAGCTGCTGGACTCCCTCGACGCCCAGCCCGTAGCGGTCTTCGACGCGGACCAGCTGATCGACTACCGCTCCCGCCGCCCGCACCTGAGCTTCGTGGAAGACCACATCCAGGACTACCAGGAGCCCCGGCTGGCGCTGTACCGGCTGGTGGACGGGCTGGGCAAGCCGTTCCTCCTCCTGGCCGGCTTCGAACCGGACCTGCAGTGGGAACGGTTCGCCCGTGCCGTGGTGAACATCGTGGAGAAGCTGGACGTCAACCTGGTCACCTGGATCCACTCCATTCCCATGCCCGTGCCGCACACCCGGCCCGTGGGCGTGACCGTGCACGGAAACCGGCCGGAACTGATCGAGGGCATCTCGGTGTGGAAGCCCACCGTCGAGGTTCCCGCCGCCGTCGGCCACATCCTGGAGCTGCGCCTCGTGGAGGCCGGACGCAACGTTGCCGGGTACGTCATCCACGTCCCGCACTACCTCGCCGAAGCCGAGTACCCCACCGCCGCCGTCGCGGGGCTGGAATACCTGGGTGCTGCGACGTCCCTGATGCTGCCCACCGACCGGCTCCGGGAGTCGGGCCGCGAGGTCAGCCGCCAGATCGCCGAGCAGATTGAGGCGTCCGAGGAAGTCCAGCAGGTGGTTTCCCGGCTGGAAACCCGGTATGACGAGAAGGCGGACGGCATCGTGCGCCGCTCACTTCTGGCCAACGAAAATGATGAGCTTCCCGACGCCGACGACCTCGGCGCCGCGGTGGAGGCCTACCTGGCGAGGGAGAACCCCGGGCAGTAGTCCTGCGTCACAGCTTCCGGGTAAGTGGCCGCCCGCCGGGCATAATGAAGAAGTGACTGCACCCCGCGCCTGGCTTATCTGGACCATCGGAATTTTCGGATACCTGGTTGCCGTGGCGCAGCGGACGTCGTTCGGCGTGGTGGGACTCGAAGCTACGGAGCGCTTCCATGCGACCGCATCCGCCATTTCCTTCTTCACGGTCCTGCAGCTGCTGGTCTACGCCGGACTCCAGATTCCCGTTGGCCTGCTGGTGGACAGGTTCGGTTCACGTGCCATGATCGCCGGCGGCGCTGTGCTGATGGGACTGGGGCAGCTTCAGCTGGCCTTTGCCGAAAGCATTCCCGGCGGAGTCCTTGGCCGTGTCCTGGTGGGGGCCGGCGACGCGATGACGTTCATCTCGGTCATCCGCCTCATCCCGCTGTGGTTCGCTCCCGCCCGCGTCCCCCTTGTCACCCAGCTGACCGGCATGTCCGGGCAGTTGGGGCAGTTGTTCAGTGTGCTGCCCTTCGCGCTGGTCCTGCACCTGTCCGGCTGGACCACCGCTTTCCTGATGCTCGCAGGGATGTCCGCACTCGCCGTCGTGCTGGTGCTGGTACTCCTGCAGGACGCCCCGCCGGGCACCGAGCGCCCGCACGCCCGCCAGGGGCTCAAGGCCACCGGAGCCTCCCTTGCCCGCGCATGGCGCCAGCCCGGCACGCGGCTGGGCATGTGGAGCCACTTCACCATCCAGTTCAGCGGCACGGTATTCGCAATGACCTGGGGCTACCCGTTCCTGATCTCCGGACAGGGCCTGGACGCCGGCACCGTTGCCGGGCTGATGGCGCTGTACGTCGCCGCCGCGATGGCCGTGGGGCCGTTCATCGGCCGGTTCGTCTCGCGGCATCCACTGCGCCGGTCCACCATGGTGCTGCTGATCGCCGCTGCCACTGCCGGCGCCTGGGCCGCGGTGCTCCTGCTGCCCGGGCGGGCCCCGCTGTGGCTCCTGGCCGGACTGGTGGTGGTGCTCGCCATCGGCGGCCCCGGCTCCATGATCGGCTTCGACTTCGCCCGCACCTTCAACCCCGCGCACCGGATCGGCACGGCCACGGGGATCGTCAACGTCGGTGGCTTCATCGCTGCCCTGGTGTCCATCTTCCTGATTGGCCTGGTCCTGGACTTCCTTTACGCCACAGGATTTTCGCAAGGCGTCCTGTACGGCCTTGATCCCTTCAGGCTTGCCCTGAGCGTTCAGTTCGTGCTTCTGGCGTTCGGCGCGGCAGCCATCCTGGCCTCTCGCCGGAAGGTGCGCCGCCAAATGGCCGAGCAGGGGATCGTGGTGCCCCCGTTGCGCAGCGCACTGGCCCGGCAGCGGCGCGAAAGCCTTGCGCGCCGCCGGCAGCCGGCACCAAGCGACGACTGACGTGGCGCCCTTCGTCCCGCACTGTTCCTCCACAGGGGCCCTTTGCGCACATAGCTGAGCCCGCGCCTGTCCGGGGCGCATCATGGAGCGGATGCTGAAGCCATGACAGCTTCAGAACGACTGATAGTCCGTGGGCCGGAGGACATCCTTGGATTCATTCCGCATTCCCTCGGGTACTGGCCCGCCTCCAGCCTGGTGGCCATGACGCTGCACGGCACCAGCCTGGGGGCCACGCTTCGGCTGGACCTGCCAGGGCCGCAATCGCAGGCCGGCTCCGCCGCGTTCGCCAGCACCGTTCGCCGGTACCTTGAGTCCGATCGGGATGCCGACGGGGCTCTGCTCGCCGTTTTCACCAGCGACGCCGGAATTGTTCCGCCGTCCGACTGCCACCGCCTTATTTCCGTGGTGCAGTCGCACTTGGAACGTGCCGGCATGCCCGTCCGCGATGCCTGGCTGGTGGGCCGGGAGTATTGGCGGGATGCCTGGTGCAGTGATGGCTCGTGCTGTCCGCTGCCGGGGCGTCCCGTGCAGGAGATCCGGGACAGCATGCTGAACGCGGAGATGGTGTACCGGGGGAGCAGCGTGGGGCCGGCCCCGGAGGCCGGCGGCGTTGCACCATCAGCAGGTTCCGCACTGCACGACGCAGCCGTCCGTGAGGCACAGACCGGATGGGAGGCGGAGTTGGGCGGGAGGACCCGAAGCCGGGCGCAGTTCCACGCCGTGCTCGGGTTCTGGGAGATGCTCCTGGACCGGGTTGGTGGGGCCGCCTGGATACCGGACGTCGAACGCGATGGTTTCCTCCGCGCCACGTTGCTCATCCCCGCCTGGCGGGACGCTGTGATGGTGATGGCCGCAGCAGGCAGGAGCGCAGCGGCCGCGGGCGCAGAACAGTTCGGACTCTTCCCCGACGGGGAAGAGAGCGACGGCACGGACGTTTCCTTGCTGCCGCTGCTGCCGCCGGCGGTTGCTTCCCGGCAGTCCCGGACGAGACTGAAAGCGGTGGGCGGAACCGGCCGCAAGGCGGCCCAGGTCCAGCGGGCAGGGTTGGGCCCGGCCACGCCCGCCCCCGTATCTGCCTCCGCTCCCGCCGGTTACGGTGACGTCCTGATGGGTGTTGCCCCAAGCGTGCCTGACTGGGCGGGCCTGGACGCCTTGGACGGTGTCCTCCGGGAACTCGCCGTGCCCGGAGGGCCGGCGGCGGCCGCGGCACTGACGGTCCGTGGCTGGGTGGCGTGGTCCCGCGGGCGCGGCTCCTACTCAGCTGCCTACCTGGGCCAGGCCCTTGAACTCGAGCCCGGATACCGGCTCGCGGAGCTGCTGCTGAATCTGGTGGGCACGGGGACGCTCTGCGGCTGGGCGGCCCGGAAGGAAGCGGCGTGGCAAAAGTTTCATGACGGCTCCGCCTGGGGCCAGGAGGCGCCCTGACGGCGGCGGCAGCTCAGGCCGCCCCGCGGGCCGGAATCGGCGGCCGCCCACCGGTGGCGCTGGAAGGCTGTTGGATCCGATGGCAGCGAGGGAGGCCGGATCCGGGCAAAACATGAGACAATGGATGCCGAGACCCGGTTGGGTCCGTGTATCGAGTGCTTGTAGCAGTCCCCGCAAGGGAACATTACAGCCGCTCCGGGAGTTGTCTTAAGTGACTCTGCCGGCCGTGGTGGCGCTTGGTTTCCACCACGGACTTGACAGGGTCATAGTGGTGTTGCCCGTATGGTGATTCCACAGACCACCGCTAGAAAGGTTTTCTGTGACCCCGTCTTCCACGAAGAAGGATTCCGCCGCCCAGGATGTCTTGTCCCCTGAGGAGAAGCAGGCCGCGACCAATGCCAAGCGGGCAGCTACGCGGGCAGCCAACAAGGCTTCGGCCGGTACGGCTGCAGCGGACGGCAAGCGCGAGCCCAAGAAGCGTGGGCCCAAGCCCGGCGCCAAGGCTGCAGCAGAGGCTGCAGGTAAAGCCGCCGGAGACGTTGACCCGGATGAGGTCGAGGAAGTCGAGGAAGACCTTGACGACATCGTCCTTGAGGGACCGGAGGCGGCCGAGGACGCCGATGCCGACGCCGATCCCGTCAAGGGTGCGGCCGGCAGCGGCAAGGGTTTTGTCTACTCCGATGCAGACGATGACGATGCCCCCGTGCAGCAGGTCATGTCTGCCGGTGCTACTGCCGACCCCGTCAAGGACTACCTGAAGCAGATCGGTAAGGTGGCCCTGCTCAACGCCGAGCAGGAAGTGGACCTTGCACTGCGGATCGAAGCCGGGCTGTTCGCCGAAGAAAAGATCGCCGCCGACGACGGATCCATGGACCCGAAGTACAAGCGTGAACTCGAGTTCATCATCCACGACGGCAAGCGGGCCAAGAACCACCTGCTGGAGGCCAACCTCCGCCTGGTGGTCTCGCTGGCCAAGCGCTACACCGGCCGCGGCATGCTGTTCCTGGACCTGATCCAGGAAGGCAACCTGGGCCTGATCCGCGCCGTGGAGAAGTTCGACTACACCAAGGGCTTCAAGTTCTCCACCTACGCCACCTGGTGGATCCGCCAGGCCATCACCCGCGCCATGGCCGACCAGGCCCGCACTATCCGTATCCCCGTGCACATGGTTGAGGTCATCAACAAGCTGGCACGCGTCCAGCGCCAGATGCTGCAGGACCTGGGCCGCGAACCCACGCCTGAAGAGCTGGCCCTGGAACTGGACATGACCCCCGAAAAGGTTGTCGAGGTCCAGAAGTACGGCCGCGAACCGATTTCGCTGCACACGCCCCTGGGCGAGGACGGCGACTCCGAGTTCGGTGACCTGATCGAGGACTCGGAAGCTGTTGTTCCGGCTGACGCCGTGAGCTTCACCCTCCTGCAGGAGCAGCTGCACTCGGTACTGGACACCCTCTCCGAACGCGAGGCCGGCGTGGTTGCCATGAGGTTCGGCCTGACCGACGGACAGCCCAAGACTTTAGACGAAATCGGAAAGGTCTACGGCGTCACCCGCGAACGCATCCGCCAGATCGAGTCCAAGACCATGTCCAAGCTCCGCCACCCCTCCCGGTCGCAGGTGCTGCGGGACTACCTGGACTAAGCCTGTCCGCAGGGACAGCCGGACCGTTTATAGAGAGGGCCGTTCCGGAACCACCATCGGGTGGTTCCGGAACGGCCCTTTCTTTTCACGTAAAAGGCTCTCTTCGCGGGCGAAGGCGGAGGTCCTTAAACGCCTGCGGGACCCTTCCTAGGTGGAAGGGTCCCGCAGGGTTGGTTGTTACCGATGCCTCATCTAGTCGATTTCCACGGGAGCTTTCTCGTGAAGCTTTCCCGTCTCGTCGTGCCAGTCGGAGCTCAAGGGCTTGAGCGTCGCCTCGACTGCACGGGCGTGGTGGCCGCAGAACAACAGCTCACCGCCGGAGGACTCGAGTACAACCCGGACATATGCCTGAGCTCCGCAACGGTCGCACCGGTCGAGTGCATTTAGTGTGCGGTCTGCCACTGCTGTTGTCATGTCGGCCTCCTTAGTAGATCAGTACATCTATATAACCAGCATTCGTATCCAATCCATCGCAAGGATGGGGCAAGTTCGCTGTGCGCGTATCCGCAAGGTTCAGTCAAGATATGCCGGGTTTCACTGGTCACGGGGGCCCGTGGCGTGCCGCACAGCGGCCGGAGCGTGTGGCAGGCGCCTGTCGGGGCCGCCGGCGGCTACCCTAGAAGGTGCGGTCCCAGCGCCGCTTCCACGTCCCTGAAGGAGTTCATCACCAGTGGCACCAAGCTCTGAGTACACCGCCCGGCACCTCTCCGTACTGGAAGGCCTTGAGGCCGTCCGCAAACGCCCGGGCATGTATATCGGCTCAACCGACTCACGCGGCCTCATGCATTGCCTCTGGGAAATCATCGACAACTCCGTGGATGAGGCCCTTGCCGGCTTCGGTCACGACATCCGCATCATCCTCCACGCGGACAATTCCGTGGAGATCCACGACGACGGCCGCGGCATTCCCATCGACAAGGAGCCCAAGACGGGGCTCACCGGCGTCGAGGTGGTCTTCACCAAGCTGCACGCGGGCGGCAAATTCGGCGGCGGCTCCTACACCGCCTCCGGCGGCCTCCACGGCGTTGGCGCCTCGGTGGTCAACGCCCTGTCCTCGCGCCTCGACGTGGAGGTGGACCGGGGCGGCAAGACCTACCGGATGTCCTTCCGCCGAGGCGAACCCGGGCGGTTCAAGGACACCGGCTCCCGCCTCGACCCGGCGGCACCCTTCACGCCGTTCGTGGACGACTCAGTGCTGGACATCGTGGGCAAGGCCAAGCGCGGGGTCACCGGAACGCGGATCCGCTACTGGGCTGACCGGCAGATCTTCACCCCCGACGCCAAGTTCTCCTACGAGGACCTGGTTGCCCGTGCCCGCCAGACCTCCTTCCTGGTGCCCGGCCTCAAGCTCACCGTCCGGGACGAGCGGAGGCTCGCAGGGACCCCCGGTGAAGCGGGCCCGCACGAGGAGGTCTTCCACCACGACGGCGGCATTTCGGAATTCGCTGAGTTCCTGGCCGTTGATCCGGCAGTCACTGATGTCTGGCGGCTCCACGGAGCAGGGAAGTTCAAGGAGACCGTCCCGGTCCTGGACGAGCGGGGACACAGCCAGCTGGCGGAGGTTGAGCGCGATTGCGAGGTTGATGTGGCGCTGCGCTGGGGCATCGGCTACGACAGCACCGTGCGCAGCTTCGTGAACATCATCGCCACCCCCAAGGGCGGCACGCACCAGTCGGGCTTCGAGCAGGCGCTGGTCAAAACCTTCCGCAAAGCGGTGGAGACCAATGCCCGCAAGCTGAAGGCAGGCAATGACAAGATCGAAAAGGACGACATCTTCGCCGGCCTCACCGCGGTGCTGACGGTGCGGCTGGCCGAACCCCAGTTCGAGGGACAGACCAAGGAAATCCTCGGCACCAGTGCCGTCCGCGCCATCGTGGCCCGGGTGGTGGAGCGGGAGATTTCCGCCAAGCTGTCCTCCAGCAACAAGAACGACAAGGCCCAGTCCTCGCTGCTGCTCGAAAAGATCGTCAACGAGATGAAGTCCCGCATCTCGGCCCGCGTGCACAAGGAGACGCAACGGCGTAAGAACGCGCTGGAAACGTCCTCGATGCCCACCAAGCTCGCTGACTGCCGGACGGACGACGTCGAACGCTCGGAGCTGTTCATCGTGGAAGGCGACTCGGCGCTGGGCACTGCCAAGCTGGCCCGCTCCTCCGATTTCCAGGCCCTGCTGCCCATCCGCGGCAAGATCCTGAACGTCCAGAAGGCCTCGGTGGGGGACATGCTCTCCAACGCGGAGTGCGCGGCCCTCATCCAGGTGGTGGGGGCCGGGTCGGGCCGCAGCTTCGACATCAGCGCCGCCCGCTACGGCAAGGTCATCCTCATGACGGACGCCGACGTGGACGGTGCCCACATCCGTACCCTGCTGCTGACCCTTTTCTTCCGGTACATGCGGCCCATGATCCTCGAGGGCCGGGTCTTCGCCGCCGTTCCGCCGCTGCACCGGGTGGAAGTCATCAACGCCGGCCAGAAGGCCAACGAGATGATCTACACCTACTCCGAGGCTGAACTGCACGTCCTGCTGGCCCGCCTGGCGAAGGAGGGGAAGCGGTACAAGGAACCCATCCAGCGCTACAAGGGACTGGGTGAAATGGATGCCGAGCAGTTGGCCGAAACCACCATGGACCCCCGGCACCGCACGTTGCGCAAGGTGGGGATTGAAAACGCCCAGCAGGCGGAGGAAATCTTCGACCTGCTGATGGGCTCTGACGTGTCCCCGCGCAAGGACTTCATCATCGCCGGCGCATCCAGCCTGGACCGGGAGCGCATCGACGCCTGACCGCCGGTTTCGACGGGCTCAACCACCGGCATGAACAACGACGGCGGTGCTTCAGCCGAGCAGCCCCGGAACCACCAGCAGTGCGGTGGGCAGCGCCAGCAGGAGGACGCTGCCGGCCATGACGGCGGTGCGGACAGCGGCCGGAAGCTGGGGCTGGGGCGACAGCAGGCGGCTCACACGCGACGCTGCCGTACGGACTGAATCCGAGCCGGGACCGCCGGAGGCCGCCTCCAGCCCCGACAGGGCAACCGTGGGCGAGGACGGGCGGATATCACCGGTGCCCCCGTTACCTGCCGAGCCGCTGGCCACAATGGCGATGGCTTTGATCAGCGTTGCCTTGCTTTCGGTGCGGAGGGCAACGTCGTCGGCCAGCATCTCAATGAGGGAGTTCACCGATTCCTGCGCGAGCCGGGTGGTGGGCAGCCAGGGCAGTGCCTGCCGCCACGCCGCGAATGCCCACAGCAGGAGATGGTGCCGCTGGCTCAGGTGGGCATTCTCGTGGATCAGGACTGCACGCAGTTCCGCCGGTTCGAGGGCAGCCATCAGGCCGTCCGACAGGACCGTCACGGAGCGTGCGCCACCCGGAAGGCAATAGGCCACGGGGGAATCGTGGCTGATAACGAGGGTTCCGGCATCCTGGCCGGAGGGCGAGGCCAGGAGGGCGAGCAGTTCACGGTGCCGGCGCCGCTGCCGCTGGATCTTGTAGTAGGTCAGCAACAGAGTGAAGACCAGGTGGGCCGTGAGCAGCGCGGCGGCGGACAGCGCAAAGATATGCCAGAATCCCAGTGCGGTGGTGGGAGCGTTGAACAAAACCATTCCGGCAAGAGCCCGGAGCCCTGCAATGAGGTTGTCCCCGACGGGCTCCAGCCCGTAGACCAGCATGGCGCCGATCATCGAGAGCCCACCCGCGAGTGCGATCGCCTGCCACAGCAGCATTGCCGTAAACGGTGACCTGGCCGGCCATTGTGCCCGCGACAGGAGGATCGGCACCGGCCACGCCAGGATTATCGCAAGGACCGCCAGCAGGTATGAGGCCCAGAACATGGTGTGCTAGACGTGGCCCAGCAGTTTGCGCAGCGTCTCGGCTTCACCTTCGGATACCGACCCGATGAACCGGGCCAGGACGGCTTCGCGGTCCGGGGCCGATCCGAGGACCTCGTGCATCAGTTCTGCGGTGTGGTCCGCGCGGCTGGACACCGCCTGGTAGCGGTGGGGCCGGGTTCCGCGTTCGCGCTCCACCAGGCCTTTCTTCTCCAGGCGGGAGAGGACGGTGAGCACCGTGGTGACGGCCAGTTCCTTGCCTTCGTGGCCCGGTCCGCCCTGTGCGGCGGACGTCCGCGCCAGCTGATCCCTCAGGGTGTTGGCCGTAGCCGCTTCCTGGCCCGCCCAGAGCAGGTCCATGACCGCCCGTTCCAGTTCACCAAGACTAGCCATTTCACTTTTCCTTTATTTCCCCGCACCGGGCGCTTTGGGTAGCACGGTGACGTCACGCGGTTATTCAACTACAGACTTAAATTTACCCCGAAACGCGGCAACCTTCTACATCTGGTAGAACATCTGGCGCGCCGCGCCCCGGCGGGGGATCCTAGGGGAGGGCGATTCGTTTTCGTACCGCCACCGAGGATGTTCTACACTTTGTAGAAGTTGGAGTTCTACGAAGCGTAGAAAACTGCATTGGCTAACAGTAGGGACCGCCATGGACGCCTTGGAAATCGCACGCTGGCAATTCGGCATCACCACCGTTTACCACTTCATGATGGTGCCACTGACCATCGGCCTGGGCCTGGTGGTGGCCGTCATCCAGACGGCGTGGTTCCGTACGGGCAAGCCCGAATACCTGCGCATGACCAAGTTCTGGGGAAAGCTGTTCCTCATCAACTTCATCATGGGCGTGGCCACCGGCATCGTGCAGGAATTCCAGTTCGGCATGGCCTGGAGCGAATACAGCCGCTTCGTGGGCGACGTCTTCGGCGCACCGCTGGCCCTCGAGGCGCTCCTGGCCTTCTTCGTCGAATCCACCTTCCTGGGACTGTGGATCTTCGGCTGGAAGCAGCTCAAGCCGGCCATCCACCTCGCCTGCCTCTGGGTGGCCGTCATCGGCTCAGCCCTCTCCGCCTACTTCATCATCGTGGCCAACAGCTGGATGCAGCACCCGGTGGGCGTGCAAATGGTGAACGGCCGGCCCGTCATGACCGATGCCTGGGCGGTCTTTACCAACAACACCGCCCTGGTGGCCGTCCCGCACACCCTGTTCGGCGCCCTCGCGGTAGCCGGCGGATTCCTCCTTGGCATCGCCTGGTACCACCTGTGGCGCAGGCGGCACGACGGCGTCGACACCGTGGGTGCCGACGGGCGGGTCATCCCCGGTGAGGACACGCGCATTCCCGGCCGCGACCGCGCCGACTACAGCGTGTGGATCCGGTCCCTGCGCATTGGTGCCGTCGTGGCCATGATCTCGTTCGCGGGCACGGCCGTCACCGGTGACCTCCAGGGCAAGCTCATGTTCCAGCAGCAGCCCATGAAGATGGCCGCCGCCGAGGCCGCCTGCCATGACGGCACCGGCTTCTCCGTCCTGAGCGTGGGCAACGTCGGCTCGAAGAACTGCGATGACGTCGTGGCAGTGATCGAGGTCCCCGGCATCCTCTCCTTCCTGGCCAAGGGCGACTTCACCACCGAGGTGAAGGGCGTCAACAGCCTGCTGCCCGAGTACAAGGAAAAATACGGAACCACACTCCCGGACAACCCGATCTACGGTGACCGCGCCGGGCAGGAGATCCAGTATGTGCCCGTCATGGAAGTCACCTACTGGGGCTTCCGGATGATGATCGGCTTTGGCGGCCTCGCCGCCCTGGCTGCGCTGGTGGCCCTCTGGATCACGCGTAAGGGGACGGTGCCGGAATCCCGCTGGCTGATGCGCCTGGCAGTGTTCGGCATCCTTGCACCCTTCGGTGCCAACGCCGCCGGCTGGATCTTCACCGAGATGGGCCGCCAGCCCTTCGTCGTGGCGCCCAACCCGGACCCGAGCGGCATAGACCAGGTGTTCATGTTCACGGCCGCCGCCGTATCGCCCGGGGTCTCCGCGGGCGAGCTGATCGCTTCGCTGGTTGCTTTGACCACGGTATACGCCGTCCTGCTGGTGGTGGAAGTGAAGCTGCTGGTCAAATACATCCGCGGCGGCGTGGTCTCCGCGATGCCGGAACTCGGCCACGTCCCGGCGGACGAGAACGAGGATGAAACCCCGGGCCCCAACGGCGGCTCCAAACCCGCTGACGACGTCCTGGCCTTCGCCTACTAGCAGAGGAAACACACAATGGAACTGCTGCCCACCATCTGGTTCATCGCCATTGCGGTGCTGTGGACCGGATATCTTTTCCTCGAGGGCTTCGACCTGGGCGTAGGGATGCTGATGAAGCTCTTCGCCCGCAACGACACCGAGCGCCGCGTGCTCCTGAACACCATCGGACCCGTCTGGGACGGCAACGAGGTGTGGCTGCTCACCGCAGGCGGTGCCACCTTCGCCGCCTTCCCGCTCTGGTACGCCTCCTTGTTCTCCGCGCTCTACCTCCCGCTGCTGGTCGTCCTGCTCGCCCTGATCTTCCGCGCAGTGGCGTTCGAATACCGCGGCAAGGTGGACACCGACAGCTGGCGGAACCGTTGGGACTGGGCCATCGCTCTGGGGTCCTTCTTTGCGGCCTTCGGCGTCGGCGCCGCGCTGGCCCTCACCACCACGGGCCTGCCGCTGAACGCCAACGGAGACCGCGAAGGCGGCCCCATGGCCTGGTTTAGCGGTTACGCCCTGCTGGGCGGCTTCGCCGTCGTCGGTTTCGCGCTGCTCCACGCCCTGGCCTTCCTGGCACTCAAGACCGACGGCGACGTCCGGCACCGTGCCCGCCAGTGGTTCGTGCGGCTCCTGCCGGTCCTGCTCCTGCCCATTGCGGCGTGGGCCCTGGCCATCCAGTTCCTGGACGGCAAGCCCTGGACCTGGGCCGCCGTCGTCCTGGCCGTAGGCGCGGCCGCAACCGCATGGCTGCTGGCCCGCAAGGGCTCCGAAGGCAGGGCGTTCCTGTTCCTGGGCGCCTTCCTGGTGCTGGGCACGGCGTCCATCTTCGGTGCCGTGTTCCCGGTAGTGCTTCCGTCCACACTGGACCGCGCCTTTGACCTCACCATTTCCAACGCCTCGTCCTCGAACTACACCCTGGGACTGATGAGCATTGTGGCTGCGTTCGGCCTTCCCCTGGTCATTGCCTACCAGGCCTGGACCTACTGGGTGTTCCGCCGCCGCGTCAGCGCCGCGCACATCCCGGAGGCCCACAGCTTCCTCCCGGCCATTGCCGCCAAGGTCTTCACCACCAAGGGCTGACATGCGGCCCACCTTCCCGGCAGGCCCGGCAACCCGGTCAGCCATCTACTGGCTGGGACTCCTGGCCGCGCTCAAAGCCCTGTCCCTGGTCCTCATCGGCCAGGCCGTGGCCTCCGTCCTTGCAGGTCTCGCCGCCGGGAACCCTGCATGGGGGAGCCAGCTGACTGCCGGACTTGCCGGCGTCGTGCTCCGCTCCCTGACGGTGTGGGGACAGGCCGTCGCCGCCCGGCGGGCGGCGCTCGGGGTCAAGGAAGAGCTTCGCGGGGAGCTTCTGGAGCGCGCCCTGCGCACCGGCGTGCGCGCTTCAGGGCCCGGCGACGGTGGCCTGGCGGTGCTGGCAACGCGCGGCCTGGACGCCCTGGACAGCTACTACACCCAGTTCCTTCCGGCACTGGTCAACTGTGCCGCCATTCCGCTGCTGCTGGGCGCCCGGATCCTCTTCGCGGACTGGGTCAGCGCGCTGGTCATCGTGCTCACCGTGCCGCTGATCCCCGTGTTCATGGTGCTCATCGGCCGGTACACGCAGGACAGCGTGCGCCAGGCCCAGGCCTCGCTGGCCCGGCTGTCCGCCCACATGCTCGAACTCGCCAAGGGCCTGCCGGTCCTGGTGGGCCTGGGCAGGGCCACAGCGCAGCGCAGGGCCTTGGAGGAGATCTCGGAGGAGTACCGCTCCCGCACCATGGGAACGCTGCGGACCGCGTTCCTGTCGGCGTTGGCCCTGGAACTCATCGCCACCATCTCGGTGGCAGTAGTGGCGGTGTTCATCGGCGTCCGGCTGGTCCACGGCGACATGCCCCTTGAAGCCGGCCTGCTGGCACTCCTCCTGGCGCCGGACTGCTACCTCCCGCTGCGGGAACTGGGCACCGCACACCACGCCAGCGACGACGGCCGGGCGGCCCTCGCGGAAACCGCCGCGGTGACCGGCGCGCCCGAACCAACCCCCCTTTCCGCCGCCAGGGCCGGCAGGCCCGGCGCCCCGCTCGAGGTCACCGCACTTACCGTGACGTACGGCGGACGGTCCGCGGCCGCCGTCGGGCCCCTGACCTTCACCGCGCCCCAGGACAGGATCACGGCACTGGACGGACCCAGCGGCGCCGGCAAGAGCACCATCCTGGGCGTGCTGGCAGGCACCATCGGCACCGATGGCGGCACCGGCAGCACAGGCGCCGGCAGCACGGGCACCCGCATCACCGGATCCATCAGCGGCCTGGACCGCCGGCTGGTGGCCTGGGTGCCGCAGCATCCTGTGATGGTGGCCGGAACGGTCCTCGACGAGGTGCTGCTTTACCTGTCGCCGGACCCAGCCCACGGCCCGGACCGGTTCACCGCCGAGGACGCTGCACGGCAATGCCTGGAACGCGCCGGAGCCGGACACCTTGCAGCGAAGCACCAGGCGGAGCTCAGCCCGGGAGAGCTGCGGCGCGTGGCACTGGCCCGCGGTCTGGCGCGGATCGAAGCGGGAGCGACGCTTCTGCTGCTTGACGAGCCCACCGCACACCTGGATGACGCGTCCGCGGCCATTGTGGAGGAAGCCATCCGGCGGCTCCGCGGCGGGGTCACCGTGATCCTGGTGGCCCATAACCAGCGCACCCGGCAGCTTGCGGACGTGCTGGTGCCGGTAAAGCCTGCTGACAGGTCCGCCGCACCGCAGCAACAGGCTGGCGATGCCATCGCGCTGCCGGCAGCAGTTGTCTCGCCGGATAGCCCCTCAACAGAGAATGCCGCCTCGCCGGGGAGTCCCAGCACACCACATGTCACGGAGGCGGAGGGCCTCAGCGACGCGGATACCGGTAACACAGGCACCGGTTCCTCCCAGGCCCATCCCGGCGCCCTCCGCCTTCTGGCAGCGCTGCTGGCCCCGGTCCGCGGGAAATTCGCTGCTGCGGCCCTGGTAGGAACCCTCGCGGCCATTTTCGCCGTCGCACTGTCCGGCCTTTC
Source organism: Pseudarthrobacter phenanthrenivorans (assembly GCF_036455295.1). Classification (GTDB taxonomy): domain Bacteria; phylum Actinomycetota; class Actinomycetes; order Actinomycetales; family Micrococcaceae; genus Arthrobacter; species Arthrobacter phenanthrenivorans_C. The sequence continues at coordinate 28,454 of NZ_JAYXNX010000025.1, forward strand.
CGGCTGGCTGATCATCCGCGCCAGCGAGCAGCCGCCCATTCTCTATCTCCTGACCGCCATCGTGGGGGTGCGGTTCTTCGGCATCGGCCGGGCCGTCTTCCGTTACTGGGAGCGGCTGCTGCTGCACGACGCCGTGTTCGCCGCCCTGACCCGCCTGCGCGGCCGGCTCTGGGAATCCCTGAGCCGCAGGGCCCTGTCGGTGCGCCGGTTGCTGCAGGGCGGCAACGTGCTGGGCACGGTGATCGACGACGTCGACACCGTCCGCGACCTCCTGCCCCGTGTGGTGCTGCCGCCCGTCACGGCGCTCGCAGTATCTGCCCTGGCGGTTGCAGCCACCGGAGTGCTGGTGCCGGCAGCCCTTCCCGCCGTGGTTGCCGCAGCTGCCTGCGGCCTGCTCCTGGCGCCCGCTGCTGCTCTGTGGGGCGACCGGAGGTCGGCGGCCGCCGAGCAGTCCCTCCGCTCCGGCGTCCTGCGCCGCGTCACGGCAGCCCTGGATGCGCGCGCCGAACTGCATGCCAACGGTGTAGCTCCCCGCGTGCTTGAGGCGCTGCTGGCCGAAGACCGGGAGGCCACCCGCGCCTCACAGCGCTCCGCCTGGGCTGACGGGCTGGGACACGCCGTTGCCACCGCCGCCTGCGGCATGGCCGCGCTGGCTGCTGCCTGGCTGGCCGGCCCGAATGTCCTTGCGGCGCAGGTTGCCCCGGCCACGGCAGCCGTCATTGTCCTCCTGCTCCTGGCCCTGGTGGAGCCCTACGCGGCGATGACGACGGCGGTGGTCCAGTTCCCGGCGCTCCGTGCCGTCATACGCCGGGTGGGGGAGTCCGGCGCACTTGAGGAGGGCGCTGACACCCCTGATGGTCTGCAGTCCGTTCCCGGCAGGACCGGTGCCGAGCCAGGTGTCGAGCTGGTGGGACTGGCCGCCTCGTGGCCGGGAGGGGCACCGGTCTTCTCGGGCGTGGCCGCAGTGGCCGGGCCGGGGCGCTGGCTGGCGGTTACCGGTCCGTCCGGCTCGGGAAAATCCACCCTGCTCTCAGTGCTCTTGGGTTTCCTGCCGCCGGCGGCCGGACACGTGGAGGTCACCGGGCGCGCCGCGTGGTGCCCTCAGGAGGCCCACCTGTTCGACTCCACCATCCGTGGGAACCTGCTGCTGGGCAGGGCGCCGGGCAGCACTGAAGCGGGCAGCGCCGGCCCCCTGGCACGGGACCATGAGCTGGAAGCCGTCCTGGCCGCCGTCGGACTTGCCGGGCTGGTAGGCAGGCTGCCGGCGGGCCTGGACACCCGGATCGGGCCCGGTGGTGCCTTCCTGAGCGGCGGCGAGCGCCAGCGCCTGGCGGTGGCACGGACGCTGCTGACCGGCGCGGAAGTGATCCTGCTGGATGAGCCCACCGCCCACCTCGACGCAGAGTCCGCCGCCGCCATGCTGGCAGACCTCCGAGCCGGCCTCAGCCACCGCACCGTGGTGCTGGTGACCCACAACCCGGCGGATATCCAGGCCGGCGACGCCCGGCTGGACCTCGTCGCAGGCGCCGGGCAGCCACGGGATTCGCTCGCCCATTCCCGCTAGGGCCCGGCAGGGACCGCGGGGCCCGCGCTTAGCCGTTGACGTCGTGCAGGTGGTGGACGACGTCGTGCAGGAAGTATTGCGAGAGCGTGAGGACGGTGAATTCCGAGCCATTGCTGCGCAGGCCCTTCCGCCCCCAGTCCTCTTCCGGGACCCGGGCGAAGGACTCGGCGGCTTCGTGTCCTTCCGCTGCCAGTTCGGGCCCCACCTCGGACGGGTCGGCGTTGGCGTAGTCCTTCTCGATGGCCGTCCGGTCCTGGTCCCAGTCCACGAAACGGGCACCGTCCTCTGCCAGCATGAGGTTCAGCCGCTGGACGAAGAGGGTGAACACGTCCCGCACATGGCAGGCGTACTCCGCCGGGGACCAGGTGTCCTCGTCCGGACGCTGCGAGGCGTCCGGGCGGCGGAGGACGGCCAGCCATCGGGGAATCATGCTTTCGATGCTTCCCGGAACCGTTGCCGGGGTGGCGCTGGAGGCATTGAAGGCGCACTCCGGGCAGGGGCGGGACAGGACCCAGGTCCAGTCCTTCTCATCAGGAACGATAGGCATGGGAGCAGTCTAGGCGCTGCGGGCCGAAAGACTCTGGGACGCCGCCGGACGCGCGCCTACCCTTGCGGCATGAGCCCCGAAGCGCGCATGGGCGAGGAAAACAACGAAAGCATGGTGCAACTGGACGGCCTGACCAAGAGGTTCGGCCGCAACACCGCGCTCGATGGCGTGAGCCTCACCATAGGACCCGGCGAGGTGTTCGGCTACCTGGGCCCCAACGGGGCAGGAAAGACCACCACCATCCGGCTCCTCATGGGCATGCTGCGGCCCACCGCGGGCACGGCGTCCGTGCTGGGGCTCGATGCCTGGCGGCAGTCCCGGGAAGTCCACCGCCTGGTGGGCTACGTGCCCGGCGAGCCCGCCCTCTACGACCGGCTCACCGGCAACCAGCACGTGGCCTACTGTTCCCATCTGCGCCACCGGGACGACCGGCGCCGGGCAGCCGGGGTGGCGGACCGGCTTGAACTGGACCTGGACCGTCCGGCCCGGACGTTGTCACGCGGGAACCGGCAGAAGCTCGCCGTCGTCCTGGCCGTGATGTCGCAGCCGCGGCTGCTGGTCCTGGACGAGCCCACCAGCGGGATCGACCCGCTGGTGCAGCAGACCTTCCACTCCATCCTCCGCGAGCACACTGCCGGCGGCGGTTCGGCGCTCTTCTCCTCCCATGTCCTGGGCGAAGTGGAGCGCGTGGCGGACCGGATCGGGGTGGTGCGCGCGGGGCAACTGGTGGCGGTGGAGCGGCTGCAGGACCTTGCCGCCCGCTCCCTCCACCGGGTGCGGGCCCGCTTTGCCATGGACGTGTCCGCCGCGGAGTTCGGGGGTGTGCCCGGCGTGCGGGACCTGCTGGTGGACGGCCGCACCCTGAGCTGCAACGCCCCGCAGTCCGCCCTCGACGCACTGTTGAAGCTGGTCAGTGCACGGGAGGTGGAGGACTTCGAATGTTCCGAAGCTCCCCTGGAGGAGACGTTCCTGAGCTACTACGGAATGGACAGCCGGCAAGGACAGTCGCCCCCGGCGGCAGCCGAAACCGTTGCCCGGACGGCGGCAGGCCATGCTCACTAGCGTCCTCACGAAGACACTCCGGGACCAGAGCCGGCTGCTGCTGGCCTGGGCACTCTCCCTGGCGCTCATCGTGGCCACGTATGCAGCAATCTGGCCGTCGGTGAAGTCGCAGCCGTCGATGAGCGACTTCATCGACCAAATGCCGGAGGCGTTCCGGTCGCTGTTCGCCACCTCCAGCGCCGACATGTCCACTCCCACGGGGTACATCCAGGTGGAACTCCTGTCCTTCATGGGACCCATTGCCGTGCTGATCTACGCCATCAACGCGGGCGCGGGGGCCATCGGCGGGGAAGAGGACCGGCACACGATGGACCTGCTGCTGTCCAACCCGGTGGGCCGGGGCCGGGTGGTGGTGGACAAGTTCCTGGCCATGGCGCTGGGCACGTTCCTGCTGGCCGCGGTCATGGGGTTCTCACTGGTGCTGGAGGGCAACCTGGCAGACATGGTCCTGCCGCCCGACAAGGTGGCGGGCGCCATGCTGCACCTGGCACTGTTGGGCGTTGTCTTCGGCTCCCTGGCACTGGCGCTGTCTGCGGCGACGGGACGGACCGGGCTGAGCCGCGGCATCCCGGCCGTGCTGGCGGTACTGGCCTACATCATCAACGCGCTTGCGCCGCTGGTGGACGCCTTTGACAGGATCCAGGAAGCCTCACCGTTCTTCCAGTACATCGGCCAGGACCCGCTGCGGAAGGGGGTCGCATGGGACAGCGTGCTGGTCTCCGCCCTCACCATCGCCGTGCTGCTTGCGCTCGCCGTCCCCGGCTTCCGGCGGCGGGACGTGGTCGGCTGAGCTCCAGCTTGTTCCTATCCAGGGGCCTGTCCGCCGAGGAGAAGCCCCAGCCGCTGCTAGGCCTCCGCCGACGCGCCGTCCGCCCATGCCATGGCCGGGCCCACTGCATCCACGGCCTGCGAGAGCGGGACACCCGAGCCGTCACGGCGGCCATGTTCCTGCGGCAGCGACCTGGCAACGCCGGCGGCGGACGAGGCCTTCGCCGGTCCGTGTCCCGCCCAGGCCAGCAGCAGCATGTCCTCGCCCTTGAGGAACCGGTGCGACCGGACGCCGGCGGTGGCGCGACCCTTGGCCGGGTACTCGGAGAAGGCGGTCACCTTGGCAGTGCCCGGGGCGGTGCCGGGCAGGGCACCGTTGGTGCCCGCAATGGTAACCACGACGGCGGCCTCATCCTTGGGCTGCACCGCACCAAAGAAGACCACCTGGTCGCCCGCGGCAAGTTTGATGCCCGCCATGCCGCCGGCAGTGCGCCCCTGCGGCCGCACCGCGGAGGCGGGGAACTTCAGGAGCTGCGCCTCCCTGGTGATGAAGATCAGTTCTGCGTCATCCGCGCCCGCGGGAGCCACTCCCACCACCACGTCTTTGTCTTTGAGGGTGATGACTTCCCAGTCTTCGCGGTTCAGGGGGTAGTCAGGCTGGACGCGCTTCACCACGCCCTGGGCGGTGCCGATGGCCAGGACCTCGTCAAGGCGCACGAACGCCACCAGGGATTCGCCCTTCACCAGGGTGAGGAATTCCTTGGCCGGCACGCCCCCGGCGAGGTTGGGGAGGCCGCCCACCGGTGCAAGTACGGGCATGTCCATGACCTGCAGCCGGAGCATGCGGCCCAGCGAGGTGACGGCCGCGATTTCGCCGCGGGCTGACGTCTTGACCACCGAGGTGTACACGTCATGCTTGCTGCGGGGACCGGCCTCTGCGAGGGGCTCCTGGTTGGCGGTGCGCGCCACTTGTCCGGAGGCTGTGAGGATGGCCCAGCAGGGGTCGTCCGCGATCTCCAGGGACAGCGGCGCCGCCTTGCCCTTCTTGCCGTTGGCCCCTGCGATCTCGGCGGCCACGGTGGGGGAGACGGCTTCCGACTCCAGCAGGACAGTCCGGCGGGGAGTGCCGTGTTCCTCGGCGATGGCGCCGAGTTCGTCGGAGACCACCGTGCGGAGCAGCTCCTCCGAGTCCAGGATGGCCTGCAGTTCCGCGATCTCCCGGCGGAGCTCGTCCTGTTCCTTTTCCAGCTCGATCCGGGAGTACTTGGTGAGCTGGCGGAGACGCAGTTCCAGGATGTAGTTGGCCTGGATCTCGGTGAGGTCGTAGATGGACATCAGCCGCTCGCGGGCTGCGGCGGCCTCGTCCGAGGACCGGATGATCTGGATGACCTCGTCGATGTCCACGATGGCGATGAGGAGGCCTTCCACCAGGTGGAGGCGGTCCTTCTTCTTGCCCAGGCGGAAGACGGTCCGGCGCCGGACCACGTTGATCCGGTGGTTGACGTAGACCGACAGCAGGTCCACCAGCCCCAGCGTCTGCGGCTGGCCGTCCACCAGGGTCACGTTGTTGATGCCGAAGGAGTCCTCCATCGGCGTGTACCGGTAGAGCTGCTGCAGGACGGCGTTCGGGTTGAAGCCGTTCTTGAGCTCGATGACCAGCCGGAGTCCATGTTTGCGGTCGGTCAGGTCCACGATGTCGCTGATGCCGGTCAGCTTCTTGGCGTTGACCGCATCCTTGATCTTCTCGATGACCTTTTCCGGGCCCACCATGTACGGCAGCTCGGTGACCACCAGGCCGGTGCGCCGTGCGGAGAGCTGCTCAATTTCCACTTTGGCCCGGGTCTTGAAGGACCCGCGGCCCGTGGCATAGGCGTCCCGGATGCCGTCCAGGCCCACGATCCGGCCGCCGCTGGGCAGGTCCGGGCCGGGGACGAACCGCATCAGGTCATCCAGCGTGGCGTCGGGATGCGCGATCAGGTGCCGGGCAGCGGAGATGACCTCCACCAGGTTGTGCGGGGCCATGTTGGTGGCCATGCCGACGGCGATGCCGGTGGCGCCGTTGACCAGCAGGTTGGGGAACGCGGCCGGAAGCACGTCCGGCTGGGTGAGCTGGTTGTCGTAATTGGGGACGAAGTCCACCACGTCTTCGTCGAGGTGGTTGGTGAGGGTGAGGGCGGCCGCCGCCAGCCTGGCCTCGGTATACCGCGGCGCCGCCGGGCCGTCGTCCAGCGAGCCGAAGTTGCCGTGCCCGTCGATCAGCGGCAGGCGCAGGGAGAAGTCCTGGGCCATGCGCACCATGGCGTCGTAGATGGCGGCGTCACCGTGAGGGTGCAGCTTGCCCATGACCTCGCCCACCACGCGGGCGCTCTTGACGTGGCCGCGGTCAGGGCGCAGGCCCATGTCACTCATCATGTACAGGATCCGCCGCTGCACCGGCTTCAGCCCGTCCCTGGCGTCGGGAAGCGCCCGGGAATAGATCACCGAGTACGCGTACTCCAGGAAGGAGCCCTGCATTTCGGAGGTGACATCGATATCGACGATGTTCTCCGTGTAGTTGTCGTCTGCAATCGGGGCTGGACTTTGGCGGCGGGCCATGGGTTTGGTAAATCCTTCTGGGGTTACTGCGCAGGCTTCGGGGTGTGCTGCGATAGTTTTTGGCTAGGCTAAGCCTATGGTGGATCAGCCCGGGGACGGCGAATATCCGGAACATTGGGAAGCCGATGTCGTCCTGCGTGACGGCGGAACAGCGCACGTGCGGCCCATCCACCCGTCGGACGCGGACGCTGTCCAGGCCTTCCACACCGGGCAGTCGCAGAATTCAATCTACATGCGCTTCTTCGCGTTCAAGGCCAGGTTGTCCGCCAAGGAGCTCAAGCGCTTCACCGAGGTGGACTACAAGGACCGGGTGGCGTTCGTCATCACTATCCACGGCGAAATCATCGGCATCGGCCGCTACGACCGGCTTACCGATCCCACCGAAGCCGAGGTTGCCTTCAACATCGCGGACGCCCACCAGGGCCGCGGCATCGGCTCCATCCTGCTGGAGCACCTTGCCGCCGCCGCGCATGAGAACGGGATCCGGAAGTTCACCGCCGAGGTCCTGCCGGAAAACCGGAAGATGCTGATGGTTTTCTCCGACGCCGGATACGACGTCAAGCGCCACTTCGACGACGGGGTCGTGAGCCTCGAGTTCAACATCGACCCCACCGAAAAATCCCGCGCCGTGATGGAATCCCGCGAGCACCGCGCCGAGGCGAGGAGCGTGCGGGAGCTGCTGGCGCCGTCGTCCGTTGCCGTGATCGGTGCCAGCCGCAAGTGGGGCACGGTGGGGTACCAGCTCCTGGAGCACATCATCGAAGGTGGCTTCCACGGCCCGGTCTACGCCATTAACCCGGAGGCGCTGGAGCTTGCGGGCATGCTGTCCTACGGCAGGCTCTCCGACGTGCCGGAGCCTGTCCAGCTCGCCATCGTCGCTGTGCCCTACGAGGAAGTGGAAGGCGTCGTGGCGGAATGCGCCGCGGCCGGTGTCAAGGGTGTGGTGATCGCCTCGGCGGGTTTCGGGGACGACGGCGAACGCGGACTCCAGCGGCAGCGCGCCCTGGTGCGCCAGGCCAGGGCCAACGGGATGCGGGTGATCGGGCCGGCGTCGCTTGGCATCGCCAACACCCACCCGGGTGTGTCCCTCAATGCGTCCATGGCGCCCAGCATGCCGCTGCGGGGAAGCCTGGGGCTGTTCAGCCAGTCCGCAGCCATCGGGGTTTCCCTGTACGCCGCTTCCAGCCGCCGCAGGCTGGGTGTTTCCAGCCTCCTGTCCGCCGGCAACAGGGCTGACGTGTCCGGCAACGACATGATGCAGTACTGGGAGGACGACGCCGATACCGCCGCCGTGGGCCTGTATCTGGAGTCCATCGGCAACCCGCGCAAGTTCTCCCGGATCGCGCGGCGGCTGGCCCGCACCAAACCCGTCATTGTGGCGAAGTCGGACACCATGGGGCTGCGGCTCCCGCCGGGGCACGCCGTCCGTACCACGCAGGCCCCGGCAGGCGCGCTGGACGCAATGCTGCGCCAGTCGGGCGTCATCCGGGTGGAGACCGTGGAGCAGCTGGTGGATGTGGCCCAGGTGGTGTCAGGCCAGCCGCTGCCCTCGGGAGCGGATGTTGCCATTTTCAGCAACTCACAGGCACTGGGCAACGTGGTGGCGGACAGCGCCGCCGCGCACGGACTGGGAGTTGCCCGTGTGGTGTCGGGGCTCGACCTCGACGCCGGCCAGTCAGTGGCCCTGCCCGCGCTGCGGAAGGCCCTCCTTGACGCCCTGTCCTCGGATGCCGTGCATGCCGCCGTCGCTGCCCTGCTCCCGGCACGGGGGCTGACCGCCGATGCCGTGGCAAAGGTCCTCGCCGAATGCGCGGCCAGCGCCGGCAAGCCCGTGGTTGCCGCCTTCACCGGAATCCTCGACCCCGCCATCAACGTTGAGGGCCTGGTGGGAGTGGAGGGGTGCACCGTCCCCTGCTATTCAAACCCGGGGGCCGCCGTGGCCGCACTCGCCGCCGTGGTCCGGTACGCCGAGTGGGCCGCCCGAGACCAGGGGCAGTTCGTGGAACCCGCCGGCTGCGACCCCCGGCAGGCGGAGGCCGAACTCGATCACCTGCTGCGTGACGTCCCCGGCGAGCAGCTCAAGAAGCTGGATCCTGCCGCAACGGCGTCCCTGCTGGGACATTACGGCATCACCGTCCTGCCCTCGGCGCCCTTCACCACTGCCGACGAGGCTGTGGCCGCGGCCAACGGGCTGGGCTGGCCGGTTGCGCTCAAAACCACGGACCCCGCGCTCCGCCACCGGCTTGACCTTGGCGGGGTGCGCCTGGGGATCGAGGACGAACAGTCGCTGCGCCAGAACGTGGTGCAGATGCGCCGCGCGCTCGCGGCCTACGGGGATGCGGCGCTGGAAGTGCAGACCATGGCGCCGGTGGGGCAGGCCTGCACCTTCCGTGCCATCGAGGATCCGTTGCTGGGCCCGGTGATCTCATTCGGCCTGGCCGGAGACGCCGTCAACCTCCTGGACGACTGGGCCCACCGCGTGCCGCCCCTTTCCGCAGCGGACGTGCACGATTTCATCCGGTCGCCACGGGCCTCACGGAAACTTTTCGGCTACCAGGGACTCCCGGCCGTTGATGTCCAGGCGCTGGAGGACCTTGCCGGGCGGCTGGCGTGGATGAAGGACAACCACCCGGAGATCGCGCTGGTGGAATTCAACCCTGTCCTGTGCGGTACTTCAGGGGCCACCATCCTCGCCGCGGATGTCCGGATCGGCAACGCCGCGCAGCGTACGGACAGCGCCCGGCGGGCCATGCTGGGCTGACGCGGTTAGCAAGTGACCGGACGATCTGTGAAAATGGGGACATGAGCTTCCAGCCCCCTGCGTCGGCGCCCGAAACGCCCGGAAATGAAAACCAGGCACTCCGCCAGCACAGCTCACACAATCACGGACTCCAGGGCCAAAGCCTGGAAGACGCGCTGCAGAAGGCCGGTTTCTACCCGCGCCTGGTGTCCGACGTCGTTGACGACGCACTGGACGGCCGGGACTGCGTGGCACACCTTGTCCACCTGGAAACCCACTTCGACCGGGCCGAGGTCCGGCGCCACATCACGGTACTGGTCCTGACCGCCGACATGCTGGTCATCACCCACGTGGATGACCAGCAGCTGGACGAAGCGGGGGAGCAGATTGTCGCCCAGATCTCCACGGAGTCCGTCCCCGTGGCACAGATCCGCTCGGTGGTCCTGAGCTACATGTACGCCCAGCCGCAGGACTACAAGCCCTCCGACCCCGTTCGCGAACTCACCCTGTCCATTGCCTGGTCCGGGGGCCAGCGGCTGGACATGGGGCCGGCCAGCTGCGGAGACCCGCAGTGCGAGGCCGACCACGGTTACACGGGAACCATCGCCCAGGAAGACATCGTGCTGCGGATCAGTGCCGAGGCGGATGGGCTCCAGGCCGTTCAGGACGCCAAGCTCTTCGCCAGGGCGCTCCGCGCGGTCAACACCGGTTCCGCCGCCCCCGTATCCCACGCACAGTCCATGGCACCCAGGCCGCGTTCCGGAGTGTTCGGCAACCGGCTCAGCCGCGGACACCAGCAGCGCTGAGATGCCGGACGACCACCACGCCGTACAAGCTTCCGCACGTACTAGCGACCTTCCGCCGGCTCCTGCCTATGGGAACCGGTCGATCGCGGAGGTCCTCACCAGCGCGGCAGCCAGCCTTGGCGTTGAGGGCTTCACCAACACGTTGGGGCTGCCCGCCGCGTCCAGGGTCTGCATTGTGCTCGCGGACGGCCTGGGCAGGAACCTCCTGAAGCAAAAGGCCGCCCATACGCCCTTCCTGCGTGCGGTGATGCAGTCCGGGCAGGGCGACGTGCCGGTGTGGCTGGACTCGGCGTTTCCCTCCACTACCGCAGCGGCGTTGTCCAGCTTCGGGACCGGACTTCCCGCCGGCCAGCACGGCATGGTGGGCTATGACGTCCTGGACCCTGACCAGGACAAGGTGGTCAACCTGCTGGGTAACTGGGACCCCGGCGTGGACCCCTCTGCCTGGCAGCCGTTCCCCACAGTGTTTGAACGGATCGACGCACACGTGGACGTCAGCACCGTCAGCCTTTCCCAGTTTGACGGGTCGCCCATGACCCGCGCTGCGCTGCGCGGCGGCCGGTTTATCTCCGGGATGACCTCACACGCGCGCACCGCCGCTGCCGCCGAGGCCATGGCCGCTGCCGGCCCCGCCCTGATGTATTTCTACGTCAATGAACTGGACAAGGCCGGCCACCGTTATGGTTGCCGTTCCGAGCAGTGGGAACACCAGCTGGAAGAACTCGATTCCACCGTCAAGCGGCTCAACTCCTCCCTCCCCGCCGGCACCACCATCCTGTTGACCGCCGACCACGGCATGCTGGACGTCCCCGAATCCCAGCGCATCGACTTCTCGCAGGACCCCGGCCTGGTGGACGGCGTCCGGCACACGGCCGGCGAACCGCGGATGGTCCACCTGTACCTGGAGGAAGCAGCCGCAGCGGACGGGGCCGCGGAGCGTCTGCTCGCCGCCTGGAAAGACCGGTTCGGTGACCGGGTGTGGGCTTTCACCCGGGATGAAGCCGTGGCGGGTGGACTCTTCGGTGACGTGCGGCCCGCTGTCGAGGGCAGGATCGGTGACGTGATGATCGCGGCGCGGGACGCCGTCGCGCTTTACGACGGACGGCGGATGCGGCCCACCGCCATGGAAGTGGTGGGCCAGCACGGCTCCCTGACCAAGGCCGAGCGGGAGGTCCCGCTGCTGTGCTTTACCGCTGAAGGAAGGACCCGCCGCCGTGGCTGAGCTCATCTTCTTCTCAGGCACCATGGATTGCGGCAAGTCCACCCTTGCCCTGCAAATGGACTACAACCACCGGGCGCGTGGCCGCGGGGGAGTGCGCTTTAGCCGGAACGACCGGGCGGGCGCGTCCCGCATCTCGAGCCGCCTTGGCCTGGAGACGGACGCGGTGGAGGTGCAGGACACCACCGACTTCTGGGAGGAAGTCATGATCCGCCGTACCCGGGGCCAGCGCATCGATTACCTCATCTGCGACGAAGCCCAGTTCTACACTCCCGGACAGGTGGAGCAGCTGGCCAAAGTGGTGGACGAGATCGACGTCGACGTCTTTGCCTTCGGCATCACCGCCGATTTCCGTACCCGGCTCTTCCCGGGTTCCCAGCGCCTGATAGAGCTTGCGGACCGGGTGCAGGTGCTGCAGGTGGAAGCGCTGTGCTGGTGCGGGCGCCGGGCCACGCACAATGCCAGGACGGTCGACGGCGTCATGGTCACCGAGGGCGCCCAGGTTGTGGTGGGCGACGTGGACATGGTGGTGGAGGCCGCGGCCCCCACCGAAGCGGAGCATGCTCCGGTGGTGGGGTACGAGACGCTGTGCCGGCGCCACTTCATGCGGCGGGTGACGGCGCACGGCGCCTCCCTGATGGCACAGCAGGACCAGTTGCTGCCGTTCGAGGTGGATGCCTGCCTTTGGCACGGCTCCGGTGGCCCCGGCGAGCCGGGCGGTCCCGCCGAACCGCGCGGAGCCTAGGCTGACAGGGCAGGGCTTGGGCAGCCAGAAACCACGCTGATTCGACGACTGGCAGTCAGCTCCTGGTCTCGTATCTGGTAAGGAGTACACCATCGGGAAACGTCTGCGTTTCCACCAGGCGCAGGTTCACCCAGCTGTCCAGGGCTGTGAAGAACGGCGTGCCGCCGCCCACCAGGACCGGATGGGTGACCATCACGTAGTCGTCGATGAGCCCGGCACGCATGGCCGCTGCGGCGAGGGTGGCGCCGCCGATGTCCATGGGGCCGCCGTCGTCCGCCTTGAGCCGGGTGATCTCGGTGACCGCGTCGCCGGTGACCAGGCGGGTGTTCCAGTCGACCGTGCTGGTCGTCGAGGAGAACACCACCTTCGGCATGTCCCGCCAGCGGCGGGCGAACTCACTCTGCGCCGGTGTGACGCCCGGCTGCTGGTCGGCGGTCGGCCAGTGCGAGCTCATCGTCTCCCACAGCTTGCGCCCGTACAGCGCCAGCTCCGTCGTCCCCACACGGTCGGACCACCATTGGAACAGCTCGTCGCTTGGTACGCTCCAGCCGAGGTCGCCGCCGGGCGCGGCGATATAGCCGTCCACACTCAGGTTCATGCCGAAGGAAAGTTTGCGCATGGCGCCAGTGTCCCGTGGGCCGGCACTCGCTGTACAGACCTTCAGGGCGATGATCGGTAGACGCCCCGTAGGCCAGAATGTCGTACCCCCTTGTCATGATGGGTTTATGGGGAAAGCGGCGGTGGTGGGGGCGTTGGCGGATATCCGTGCTGCCCTTGCCGTGCTGGTTGCGGAGGTGGAGGGCTCTGGTTCGGAGCCGTTTTCGGTGGCGGATCCGTTGGCTGGTTTGGCGGATGGTTGCCTGGAGATTCTGGCTGGTGCCGGTGAGGTGGAGGCCGGAATTGCCGCGTGGCCACGGCGGCGGTGGTGTACGCGGAGAGCGCCCATGCTGTTGCCGGACCGGATGTGACGGTGCAGGCGCAGGAGATGGCGGTCGCGGCGGAGATCGGGTGTGTGCTGGCTTTGGGGCCGCGGGCGGCGTCATCGTTCCTTGCCACTGCTCATGCCGTTATTACCTCGTTGCCGCGGACCCTTGCGGCGCTGCAGGCCGGGACGGTGTCCTGGGGCCACGCGGTGGCCATGGCGGACGAGTCAGCAAGTCTGGATGCTGCGGGGGCGGCGGCGTTGGAGGCGCATTTCCTGGACCCGGATGCACCGGACGCGGCGCGGGGGTGCCCGGCCGGGCAGATGCCGGNTGCACCGGACGCGGCGCGGGGGTGCCCGGCCGGGCAGATGCCGGCGCACCGGTTCAGGGCCAGGGCCCGGACGTGGCGGGAACGCCACCACGCCGAGAGCATCGAGGAACGCCATGCCAAGTCCGTGGTGGACCGGCGGGTGGAGTTCCGTGCGGATCGGGACGGGATGGCCTGGCTGTCGGCGTATTTGCCGGCGGATCGGGCGTTGGCCGGGTGG
>NZ_JAYXNX010000026.1:0-243 GCF_036455295.1 Pseudarthrobacter phenanthrenivorans
GTCACCAAACCACGCCGGGCGTCACTAACGTCCGTGGTCAATACAGCTAGCGAGACATCCATTGCTCCGTAGTCGTCGTTTTGAAGGGTGAAAACGACAAATGCGTGGGCCCACGCCGGCAGGGTCCCCTGGCCGAGCTTGCGAGGTTACGGTGCCAGTGGGGAGCAATGGATGGGAGTGGGCTGCGTCCAAGCCCCTCCATTACGACGACGGCCCCGCACCTTTCGCGAAAGGTGCGGGGCC
>NZ_JAYXNX010000026.1:374-34223 GCF_036455295.1 Pseudarthrobacter phenanthrenivorans
CGGCCCCGCACCTTTCGCGAAAGGTGCGGGGCCGTCGTCGTGGTTTAGGCGGTGGCGCTTAGGAGAGGCGGCCCTTCAGGCCGGCCAGCTCTGACTGCAGTGCCTGGGGCAGGGACTCGCCAAAGTTGGCGAACCATTCCTCAATGGAAGCCAGTTCGGCTGCCCATTCGGCGGGATCGACCTTTACGGCTTCTTCCACTTGCGCGGGGGTCATGTCCAGTCCCTCGAGGTCGATGGCGTCACCGGTGGGCACGAACCCGATGGGGGTTTCGACGGCGTCCGCTTTGCCCTCGAGGCGCTCGATGGCCCACTTGAGCACGCGGGCGTTGTCGCCGAAGCCCGGCCAGGCAAAGCCGCCCTCGGAGTTCCGGCGGAACCAGTTGACCAGGAAGATGCTGGGCAGCCGCTCCGGGTTGGCCTTGGCGGACAGGTTGACCCAGTGGTTCAGGTAGTCGCCTGCGTCGTAACCGATGAAGGGCAGCATGGCCATGGGGTCGCGGCGGACCACACCCACGGCGCCTGCTGCGGCTGCGGTGGTCTCGGAGGACAGGGTGGAACCCATGAAGATGCCGTGGGACCAGCTGCGGGCCTCGGTGACCAGCGGGATGGTGGTCTTGCGGCGTCCACCGAACAGGATGGCGGAAAGCTCCACGCCGTCAGGGCTGTGGTACTCCTCGGCCAGCATGTCGATCTGGTCGATCGGAGTGCAGAAGCGGGAGTTCGGGTGCGCTGCGGGCTTGTCCGAATCCGTGGTCCAGGAGTTGCCCTGCCAGTCGGTCAGGTGCGCCGGCACCTCGTCCGTCATGCCTTCCCACCACACGCCGCCGTCGTCGGTCAGTGCCACGTTGGTGAAGATGCTGTTGCCCTTGGCGATGGCGCGCATGGCGTTGGGGTTGGTGCCCCAGCCGGTGCCGGGCGCCACACCAAACAGGCCGGCCTCGGGGTTGACGGCCCGCAGCTCGCCTTCCTTGCCGAACCGCATCCAGGTGATGTCGTCGCCGAGGGTCTCGACCTTCCAGCCCTTGATGGTGGGGTCCAGCAGGGCGAGGTTGGTCTTGCCGCACGCGGACGGGAAGGCGGCCGCGACGTAGTAGGTCTTCTGCTCCGGGGAGGTCAGCTTGAGGATGAGCATGTGCTCGGCCAGCCAGCCTTCGTCGCGGGCCATCACCGAAGCGATGCGCAGGGCGTAGCACTTCTTGCCCAGCAGCGCGTTGCCGCCGTAGCCCGAACCGAAGGACCAGATGGAGCGCTCCTCCGGGAAGTGGACAATCCACTTGTCCGGGTTGCACGGCCACGGCACATCATCCTGGCCCGGCTCCAGCGGCGCACCTACGGAGTGCAGCGCCGGAACGAAGAAGGCGTTGGTTTCAGTGATGCGGTCCAGGACATCGGTGCCGATGCGGGCCATGATGCGCATGGAGGCCACAACGTAGGCGCTGTCCGTGATCTCGACACCAAACTTGGGGTCCTCGGCGTCGAGGTGGCCCATGACGAACGGGATGACGTACATGGTGCGGCCGCGCATGCAGCCTGCGAACAGGCCGCGCAGCTTGTCCTTCATCTGCGCCGGGTCCATCCAGTTATTGGTGAAGCCCGCGTCGCGCTTGTTCTCGGAGCAAATGAAGGTCTGTTCCTCGACGCGGGCAACGTCTGCGGGATCCGAGAACGCGGCGAATGAATTGGGGAAGAGGTCCTGGTTGAGCCTGGTCAGGGTGCCGGCAGCAACAAGCTCATCGGTGAGACGGGCGTTTTCCTCTTCGGACCCGTCAACCCAGTAAATGCGGTCCGGCTGCGTAAGCTCAGCAACCTCTTCGACCCATGCCAGCAACCCGGCATGTGTGGTGGGTGCTTTCTCAAGCAGCGGCTTCTGCGCCAGATCGCCCATTGCAGTTCCCTTCCTCGGGTTCATCGGTGTGTGCTAAATGCTATGGTCCGGACCGGTCCAGTTTTTGGGGAGCTTGACTGACATCTGCGGTCACGGAAAGTGAATTCCGCGGAAAATCAAGGAATTGTTGCCGCGAAAACGCGAATTAAGTGACAAAGGTCACCTAGACCGGTCTAGTAGCGGACATTACAGCGGGTTCGATTTGGCATCAGGGCCGGGCTCGCGTAAAGTAATTCGAGGTTCGGGGAGAGCGGTTCTTCTCCCGGGACACGGAATGCGCCCATAGCTCAGCTGGATAGAGCGTCTGTCTACGGAACAGAAGGTCAGGGGTTCGAATCCCTTTGGGCGCACCAGCAAGGTCCGCACCGGCTCGCCGGTGCGGACTTTTTTTGTGCCGTCACGGCTAGGCTTTGCACATGATGCCAGAGGCCGCTGAGCGCGAATTTGATGTTGTTGTGATCGGCGCGGGCGCCGTTGGGGAAAATGTGGCGGACCGCGTCACCCAGGGTGGACTGACTGCCGTCCTCGTGGAAGCGGAACTGGTAGGCGGCGAATGCTCCTACTGGGCCTGTATGCCGTCAAAGGCACTCCTTCGCCCGGGCATCGCACTGCACGGGGCGCAGACCACGCCCGGCGCAAAGGAGGCCGTGACCCGCACCCTGGATGCTGCAGCTGTGCTGGAGCGGAGAAATTACTTCACCTCGAACTGGCAGGACGACAGCCAGGTCTCATGGGTGGAGGACACCGGCATCGCCCTGGTGCGCGGCCACGGCTGGCTGACCGGGCCCAGGACCGTGGAAGTGGCCGGCCAGGACGGAACACAGCATCTGCTGCGCGCCCGCCATGCCGTGGTGCTTGCCACCGGCTCGACCCCCACCACGCCACCCATCGAAGGCCTGGAGGATGTGCAGGTCTTGGGAACACGCGAGGCAACGTCGGCAAGCAAGGTCCCGGAGCGGCTGACCGTACTGGGCGGCGGCGTAGCCGGAGTTGAACTGGCCCAGGCCTTCGCGCGCCTGGGCTCCAGTGTCACGCTTGTGGCGCGCAGCGGATTGCTGGGCAACTTCCCTGAGGAAGCATCGGCGCTGGTGGCTGCAGGGCTACGTGCAGACGGAGTGGAACTGCGACTGCACACCGCTACTGAACGGATTAGCCAGAACGACGACGGCACTCTCACCGTCAGCCTGGGCGGCGGGGCCACGGTCACATCGGAAAAAGTCCTGGTCTCCACCGGCAGGCATCCGGCGCTGGAGGGCCTGGGCCTGGAAAGCGTGGGCATCCAGCCCGACGAATCCGGGCATCTGACCCTGTCAACGGATGCCTCCGGCCTTGTCAGGGAAACGCCCGGCGATGAAGCCTGGCTTTACGCAGTAGGCGACACCGCCGGGAAGAACCTCTTCACCCATCAGGGCAAGTACGAGGCCCGCGCCACCGGCGATGCCATCGCAGCCCGGGCCAAGGGTGAGCTCAAGGGCTCCCCCGGCGACTGGTCCCGCTACGCCCAGACCGCCAACCAGCACGCCGTGCCAAGCGTCGTCTTCACGGACCCCGAACTGGCCAGCGTGGGGCGCACCCTCAGGGCAGCCCGGAAAGACGGGTATAACGCATCTTCCGTGGAACTGCCCATCCAGGTGGCCGGCTCCTCGCTGCACTCGGAGAACTACGAAGGCTGGGCGCAGCTGGTGGTCGATGAGGACCGGAAAGTGCTCCTGGGTGCGACATTTGCCGGGCCTGACGTGGCGGAACTGCTGCACGCAGCCACCATCGCCGTGGTGGGCGAGGTGCCGCTGGAGCGCCTCTGGCATGCAGTCCCCTCCTACCCCACCATCAGCGAAGTGTGGCTCCGGCTGCTGGAGAAGTATGGACTCTGACTCCTATTTGAACTGACCAGTCAGTTCGGTTAGCCTTAATGCAGACCTCTTCTGCGAAAGGCAAGCTTTGCTCTCAGCACACCAGCTCCACGCCAAAGGACGCCGGGACCCGCTGCTTCCACCCACCTCGGTGACGGCTGCCCGCGGCGGCCTGCTGCTCGTCACCGGCGACCGCCAGGACCAGCGGACGGCCTTGTCCCTCCTGCTCAGCGGGAGGATGAAGGCCACGGACGGCCAGCTCGGCTGGGACGGCAGCTCCCGGACCAAACAGCTCCGCCTGGCCGCGGCCCTGGTGGACTCCCCCGGCGTCAATGAACCCGAGGAACACCTCAGCGTCCACGACCTGGTAACCGAGGACCTGGCCCTGATCCCGCGACGGTACCGGGGAGCGCTGCTCAGCGGCCCATGGCTCAAAGTCAACCGCTTCGAGGACATCGCGGACCTGTGGACAGAGCAGCTGGACCCCCGGCGGCGGCTCGAGCTGCTGACGGCCCTGGCCCTGGCCAACCCACGCACG
The DNA here is from genome assembly GCF_036455295.1 of Pseudarthrobacter phenanthrenivorans. Classification (GTDB taxonomy): domain Bacteria; phylum Actinomycetota; class Actinomycetes; order Actinomycetales; family Micrococcaceae; genus Arthrobacter; species Arthrobacter phenanthrenivorans_C. Next base: position 4,648 of record NZ_JAYXNX010000026.1, read on the forward strand.
GACCTGCTGGTGGTGGACTCCCCGGACCGCCACAGCGCGGATGAGGCCACCTGGCTGCCGCGCCTCCAGGAGTTGGCGTACGACGCCGGACGGCCGCTCGCCGTCGTGGCGGCCGTCAGTGCCGTCCCCGCCTCGTGGGACGGACCGTCGGCCGCGATCGGCAATGCCCTCCCCGAGCCTGCTACGGAGGCGTCCACCGGCAAACATGCCGCAGGGGCCACGCCAGAACCGGAAAACGAAACCACACTCGAAACCGAGGTTGCCAAGTGACTGTCCTGCGGCTGGCCCGCTCCGAACTGAAGCGCATGACCGGCGGGCTGCTGCCCAAACTGACCATCCTGGCGCTGACCATGGTCCCGCTCCTCTACGGCGCGGTGTACCTCTACGCGAACTGGGATCCGTACGGCCATCTCAATAACCTGGACGCGGCTTTGGTCGTGGAGGACTCCGGTGCAACCGCCGCGGACGGGACGAAGCTTGATGCCGGCGCAAAGGTGGCCGACAGCCTGGTGGAAGGCAACGTGTTCCACTGGATTCCCGTGGCCAGCTCCTCCGACGCGGACGCCGGGGTGCGCAGTGGACAGTACGCCTTTGCGCTGAAGATTCCGAAAGACTTTTCAGCCAATCTGGTGTCCCCCGGCAGCTTCGACTCGGCCAGCCAGGCGATGCTGAACGTCACCACGAACGATGCCAACAACTATCTCCTGGGCACCATCGTGGACAAGCTGACCACCGCCGTCCACTCCACCGTGGCCAAGGAGGTGGGAGAGGAGACGGCCAACCAGTTGCTTACGGGCTTCGGCACCATCCACTCCAAGATGCTCCAGGCCGCCGACGGCGCGTCGCAGCTGGCCGACGGCGTGGCCACGCTCAGGGACGGAACGGTCACCCTTCACGAAGGAACCTCAGCCCTGAGCAGCGGGGCGGACCAGTTGTACGCCGGCCAGTTGAAGCTGCGGGACGGGGCCAACCAGCTGACCGACGGCGCGGGGCAGCTCAGCAGCGGCCTGTCAGTCCTCAAGGACAAGACGGCCACGCTTCCTACGGACACCCAGACCCTCGCTTCCGGTGCTGCCCAGGTCGCCGCCGGAAACGCGCAGCTGAACGCCAAGGTGCAGGACGTGGCCACCCAGCTCGCGGCCGCGGACCAGGGCCTCCGTTCACGCGTGGTTGAGTCGAACAGCAGGCTTGTCGCCTCAGGTGTCCTGACCCAGGATCAGGCAGACAAAGTTCTCGCAGACTTTGATGCCGCCGCGGCGTCCAGTCCCGTGGCAGCCGCCAGGAGCAGGATCCAGACGGACGCCGCCCAGGTCCAGCAGCTGGCCGACGGTTCCGAAGCTGTCAGTGTGGGCGCGGCCCAGCTGGCAGCCGGCATGCCGGCGCTGAAGGACGCCATCGCACAGGCCTCGGCAGGAGCAGACCAGCTCCACACCGGGGCCGCCGCGCTGGCGGCCGGTGAGCAATCCGCCGTCGACGGCGCCGCCAGCCTTGCGGACGGTGCCCGGAAGGTCGATGCCGGGGCCGCGCAGGTTGCCGACGGCGCCGGCCAGGCCGCCACAGGCTCCCGCACCCTGGCCGACGAGATCGGGAAGGGCGCCGGACAGGTCCCCAACCCCGACGACGCGCAGAAGAGCAATCTGTCCCAGGTGATGGCCGACCCCGTGGCCGTCAGCAACGTATCGCAGGCCAAGGCCGGCTCCTACGGCGCAGGGCTGGCACCGTTCTTCCTCACCCTGGCAATGTGGATCGGCATCTTCATGCTGGTCCAGGCGATGCGTCCCATTACACAGCGGGCGCTGGCCTCGAATGCACCGTCGTGGAAGGTCGCCCTTGGCGGCTGGCTGCCCTTCCTTCTGGTCTCGGTGGTGCAGGCATCGCTCCTGACAGTGGTGGTAGACGTGGCGCTGGCCCTCAACCCCGCCCACCCGGTCCTGATGTATCTGTTCATGCTGGCGGCGGCCATGGCGTTCAGTGCGCTCATCCAGGGGGTGGTGGCTCTGCTGGGCTCGCCGGGCAAGCTGGTGGTGCTGATCCTCCTGGTCCTGCAGCTGGTGTCATCCGGCGGCACCTTCCCGTGGCAGACCACGCCGCAGCCGCTGCACGTGGTCCACCAGGTGCTGCCCATGGGCTATGTTGTGACCGGCATGCGGCATCTCATCTATGGCGGAGACCTGTCCATGATTGTCCCCACCCTGGTGGGCCTGCTGGGCTACACCGTGCTGGGGGCTGCGATGTCCACGCTGGCCGTGCGCAAGAACAAGTACTGGACGCTCAAGACACTGAAACCGGAGATTGCAGTATGACCACCGAACCGGCGGCCCCGGGCAAAGGGCTCCGGCCCGCCCGGACCAACGCCACGCGCCAGAAACTCTTCGATGCCTCAATGGAGCTGATCGGCGAGCGCGGCGCCGCGAGCGTCACCGTGGATGAGATCGCGGCAGCCGCCGGGGTTTCCAAGGGCACGGTCTACTACAACTTCGGCAGCAAGTCGGAGCTGATAGCCCAGCTCCTGCGCCATGGGGTGGACATCCTCAAAGCCCGGTTGCTCGAGGCCGCCGACAGTGGTGGAACAAGCCGCGATCCGCTGCTCGACATGGAAGCGATGATTGGGCAGGCCATGGATTTCATGGCCGAGTACCCGTCCTTCGCCCGTCTTTGGGTCAGCGAGAACTGGCGGATCCCAAGCGAGTGGCAGGGCACATTCTCGGTCCTGCGGTCGGAGCTCCTGGAGGTAATCGGCCAGGCAGTGGAGAAGGTGGCTGCGGCCTATCCCGTGGATGATTCGGTGTCGCGGGGCAGCCTGGAAACGGCCATCTTCGGGGCCTGCTTCGTGGTGGGCCTGGACCGCCAGACGTACAACCCCGAGCGCACCCGTGACCAAAGTGTTGCAGCAATCATGGCCATCATGCGCGGCTACGTCCTCAAGGAGCCTGCTCCTCGGGGATGATGGAGCACATGCGGCATACGGGGAAGAGCGGTAAGTTCGCGGTCATCTGCGGTGTCGTGGCCGCGGTGCTGCTGGTGCTCACGGCGATGACCCTCGCCGAACCGGTGTTCCTTGCGTTCGTGGGTGTCCTGGCACTGGCCTACCTTGCCGCGCTTGCGGAGGTCCTGATCCGTCGGCGGCGCCTTGCCCTGCTGGCCACAGGGGCCGGGACCGCCCTGGCGCTGGGCTTTTCCCTGGCGTTCCTGAGCACCTGGGAGCTGGCGTTCGACGGGCAGTCCTCCTTCCTGGGGACCCCGCTGCCCACCCGCGATCCCGACAACTACTTCATCGGGGCGGCCGGCGCTCTGGTGGCCACGTTCGGAGTCCTCTTCCTGGGCGCGCTGTGGCCGGGCAGGAGACGTCCGGCGCCAGTACCACGCCCCGCGGCACAGCGCGGCCCAGCACAGCGCCCGGCAACGCAACGCCCCACAGCACAGCGGACCGGCACGACCGCACCCAGCCCCCGGGCTACCGCCGCCCAGGCCGCCACACCCCGGACTGCCGCATCCCGTGCGGGCGGCCAGGCAGCCGGTACCCAGGGACCTGCCGTTCAGCGGGCGTCGGCCTCGCGGGCCCCGGCCCGCGGGACGTCCCCTGCAGCCAAGCGCCCGGCGTCGTCCTCGGTCCCGCAGGGCAAGCCGGCACCCAGGTCCGGCAGCGGCTCCAACTCCCGCCGCTGAGTGCGCCTGCCTGCCCGGGTGAGCACCGCCGTCGCCACCCCGCCCAGCAGGAGCACTCCGCCTGCCAGCTCCGTCGGCGACGGTACCTCGGCCAGAACAAGCCACGCAGCACTCATGCCCACCACGGGGACCAGGAGGGTAAACGGGACAACGGCCGACGACGGGTGGTTTGCCAGGAGCCGGTTCCAGATTCCGTAGCCCACCAGCGAGGCGAAGACAGCCGTGTAGAGTGCGCTGAGCAGGGTGGGCGCCTGAAGCGTTGACAGCGAATGCCAGACGGTGCCGGGACCGTCAACCAGCACGGACAGCGCAGCCAGCGGAAGCGGCACCACGGCGCCGGACCAGACCACCAGGCCCAGCCCTGAAGCGGCTTTGGCTTTCCGGGCGATGACGTTGCCGGCAGCCCAGGACAGCGCCGCGGCCAGGACAATGACCAGCGGCAGCAGCGGCGCCACCGCACTGCGTCCCACCGCCACGAGGCCGAGCCCGGCCACGCCCAGCGCAACGCCGGCAAGTTGCCGCCTGCTGGGCCGCTCACCCAGGAAACCGGCGGCCAGCAGAACGGTCAGCAGTACCTGTGCCTGCAGCACCAGCGAGGCCAGGCCCGCGGGCATGCCGAGTGCCATGGCCAGGTAGAGAAGGCCGAACTGGCCGGCGCTCCTGAAGAGTCCGACGCCGGCAATGGCCTTCCAGCTGACGTTCGGCTTCCTGACGAAGAAGATCCAGGGAACAACCACCAGGACGAACCGCACAGCCACAAACAGGAGCGGGGGAAAGTCCTGGCCGCCGGCGTGAAGACCGAGGTCGATCGCCACGAAGTTCAGGCCCCACAGCAGGGCGACGAGGACGGCAAGGAGGGAGTCGCGCAGGTTCACGGTTCCCACTTTGGCAGCGTCCGGCATGAAGCACCAGCGCACATTTCAGTGCAGGACCATGTACCTTTGCTTCATGATCGACATCGGCTCACTCCGGGCCCTGGCCGCCATCGAACAGCACGGTACCGTCATCGCCGCCGCGGATGCCGTGGGGTACAGCCCTTCCGCCGTTTCGCAGCAGGTGAAGAAGCTTGAGAAGGAAGCCGGCTTCGCGGTGCTGGAACGCCGGGGGCGCGGGGTCCTGCTCACCGAGCGCGGACTGGCCCTCGCAGCGTATGGCAGGCGGATACTTGCCGAACTGGAGGAGCTGGAGTCCACTCTGCTGGTGGACCCGGCGAAACCCAGCGGCAGCCTGCGCCTGACATCGTTCTCCACTGCCTGCCGCGGCCTGGTGGGTCCGCTGCTGGCGCGGCTTGGGCAGTCGGGCGCCGCATTGAATGTCTCAGTACTGGCGGAGGACCCGCGTGAAGCCGTGGCCCGCGTGGCCAACGGGGACGCGGACCTGGGACTGGTGCACAACTGGAATTCCGTCCCCTTGGTTATTCCGGAGCATCTCACCCTGGAGTGGCTGTGCGAGGACGTGGCGGACCTCCTGGTGCATCGCAGCCACGCCCTGGCAGGGCGCCCTGAAGTCGAACCCGCCGAGTTGGTCGATGAACGCTGGATCAGCACCCCCGCCGGAGCGATCTGCAACGAGGCCCTGCTGCGGATTTTCGCCGACTTGGGGCGGCTGCCGGACATCCGGGTCTACGATCCCGATTTCGCGACGCATATCGCCTTTGTGGAGCAGGCGGTGGCGGTTGCTCTCGTCCCCCGTCTGGGCAGGCCTGCACTGCCGCCGGACGTCGTCGCCATTCCGGTGGTCAACCCGGTGCAGGCACGGCAGGTGGGGCTTGTCCACCGCAGGACCATGACGGCCAGTCCGGGCATCAGGCACGTGGCGGGCCTGCTGCGCGACATCGCCCTCAGTGTGAACGGGGAACCGCAAACCGCGTGATCCGGGCGTCCTGCCCGTCAAGTTCGGCCCAGGGCTTCTCCGTTTCCAGGACCGTCAGGGCGTTGGTCGGGAAGCGGGTGGCCGCGTCCATGTAGGCGTCGTGGTCGGAGTCGCGGGAGGCGAGGTGCATGGCCAGGTCCTGCACGCCGGGCAGGTGTGCGATCAGCATCAATGTGGTCACGGTGTCCGGAACATGGTTGACCACGGCCAGCATCCGCAGTGCCGTGGCCGCATACAGGCCATCCTCAAGCTTGGGCGTGGGGGCCTTATCACCAAGCTCCGAGCACACCCAGGTGCAGGTCTGGCGGGTGCGCAGGGCGCTTGAGCACAGGATGAAGTCCGGAACGATGTTGTGCTTGAGCAGCCAGCGGCCGGCCAGCGGCGCCTCCCGGTGCCCCCGCTCTTCCAGCGGCCGCTCATGGTCGGCCACTCCGCCCGGCCAGTCAGCCTTGGCGTGGCGCATGATCACAAGGCGTCGGACATGGTGCGAACTCATGGCCCAAGCCTAGCCCGAGCAACCGCGGCCAAGGACATGAGGGGACAACCGAAGAAGCGTCACGCCAAGTACTGCCCGCAGTGACGCAAGGACCAAGCAGCCGTGAAGGCACAGTGCTTGGAGAGGGTTCGGCCTACGCCAAAAGGCGGCACATCCCGACAGCGCCGTTGTTGCATTGGGCCCACGCCACCAGGGTCCCCTGGCCGAGCTTGCGAGGCGAGGGAGGCGGCGGGGAGGAACGAGCGCAGGTGCAGAGGGATTGTGTCGCGAAAGCGAAAGCGACCCGTACCACCGGAACAAGTCGCCTTCGTGCGTAAGGGATTTAGATCGAGTACTCCGGAGCGGCCCAGACAACAACTTCCGGGTGCTCGTAGAACCGGTACCCCTGGCCACGGACCGTGCGGACGGTGTTGGCGAGGCGGCCCAGCTTGGAGCGGAGGCGGCGGATGTGGACGTCGATGGTGCGCTCGTTGGGCACTTCTTCGGCATTGCGCCACAGCCCTTCGAGGAGTTCATCGCGGCCCACGGTGCGGGTGCCGTTTTCCACGAGGTAGTTGAGGAGCTCGAACTCCTTGAAGGTGAGGTTCAGGGACTCGCCGTCAAGGTGCACTTCGCGGCGGGCCAAGTCAATGAGAACGCCGGACGGGCGCGGCTCGTGCGACTGGGCAGGGCGGGGTGTTTCAGCGCGCTGGCGGTTGACGGTGGGGTCACCAAAGGTGGAACGGACGACGTCGAGCGCGGAACCCGGGGTGCCTGCAGGGGCTACGGCCACTGCTGCGTAACTCTCGGCCCCGGAGACCAGCGACTGGGCGTAGGCCCGGATTTCCTGGGCGAGCTTGGCGATGGAGGTTCCGGCTGCTGCTGCCGTCTCTTCATCGATGCCCATGTAGAGGACGAATCCACGGGCCACGTTGTCGTTCGCCACCGGGCGGACCGGGTTTGACCCGGCTACGACAGGAGTGGGCGCAGTGACTGGTGCGGACTCGGCAGGATGCACGGCGCGCAACTGGCCGTAAGAGTTCGGGTTGTACCCCTGCGGGGCAAAACCCTGGGCAGGGAAGCTGCTTCCGGAGGTGGAGGGGGCTAGCGCCGGCCGGGGCCCGAAGCCGGGACGAAGGCCGGAGGACTGGCCCGCCTTGGCGGCGTTACGGACAGAGATGTGGACGTATCCGGATGCAACTGACATGGAATGCTTACCTCAATGTGAAATGGCCGTCTTCGCGGCTCGAATGCTGGCTTCCCCGTCAGGCGGACCGGGGAGGGGCGCCCGACGCTGGGCTGGGGGGCGAATGCCTAAGAACTTCAGGGGGTGGGAAGGTCAGGCGTGCATTCGACAACAGCGCATGTCGGCAGCAGCGGATGTGCTGGGCCAATATTCTGCGGCTGCAGGTGCTGTTGAGTTCTTGTTCACATTGGAAGTGTGCAGCGTAACAATGCCAACTTGCAAGTAACAATGGACCGAATCGTCCGCATCGTGAGACGAATCGGGGATTTGTGCTGCATGTCACTATTTCGATGGCGGTAATTTTTGCGGGTTGCTATCCCGTCGGAGACCTCATATTTCGGTATTTCGCGAATAAAATTTGGGATATCGCGCTTCCATCGAACAGACCGGAAATTCAACCGTTTGACGTGGAATCGTCCGGATGGACGAGGGGCGTGTCCAGCCGACGTCCTGCCTCCAGCTGATTTTTTTCGCATCAGTATGTTGCCGGAGGCAGGAGGTCCTGCCATCTCCCTGCCCGCAGGAGTCAGTTGGTGCTTGTCCCCGAACTGGGCGCGGTGCCCGTGGTGGACGTTGTGAGCTGAACGGTTTGGACCGTGTAGGTGTCCGCACTCTTGAGTGCCGTTAGGCGGACCGTCGCCCCGGTGGTTACGTCGGACATGCTGAGTGTGCTGCCGGTGGAGTTTCCGCCACGCTGCCGCATCCCCTGGGTTACCTGCACGTCGGTGCCGACTGCATAGGTCCGGGAAAAACCGTCTTCGCTCTTGACGGTGATCGACGTGGCCGAGACCTCCGTGACCGTGCCCGTCTGGCCAGCCATGGTCACGTAGTTGGAGCCCTGGAGGACCACGTATTCAGAATGTACGGCGGCATTCAGGCCAGCGCCTCCCGCGCCCAGCCCTCCCGGTCCGCCGTCCATGCCGCCGTCGCGGCCGGTCATCCCACCGCCGTTCACACCGGCCTGGCCGCCTTGGCCCATCATGCCGCCCTGGCCGGACGTACCGTTCTGGCCTCCGCGGCCAAACTGGCCGCCGGCACCGGTGCGCTGGCCATTCGCCGAAGCGCCCGCGCTACCGTTGCCTGCTGCATAGGCGCCTGCACCGGCGCCTGCAGCTGCGGCAACCACCACCGCCACACCGCCCACCAGCAGGCCTTTCCTGGCGGTCCAGTTGCCTTTCCCGGGCCGGCCCGGGCCTTTGGCTGCGTTCTGCTGCGGTACGCCCCATCCTGCGCCGGCACTGGGAGCCTGTCCGTTTGGCGGCGTCGCACCCCAGCCTGCCGACTGTGAGCCTGCGGACGGTGTACCGCCCAAGGGGATGGTCCGCTCCTGGGCGGCCTGGCCCTGCGCCTGCGCGTCATGACCTGCCGCGCCCTGGCCGCCAGCGGCCCGGCCGCTCCATCCGTCAGATGCACCATCGGGGCTGGCTGCGTTTGATGTCCCGCCCCAGACCGCGGCGGGCGGCTGCTCCCGTCCTTCTGCGGCGCGCTGCGGCTCGTTCTGCCCTGCTGCCCCGGGGACTGCGTTGTTGTCCTGCTGATCCATGGCTTTCTCCAAGAAGTTGAAACTGCTGGTGGTGATGCTGTTGTCCCAACAGGCTCTGACGGTTTGCTGTGCAGGGGCTGTGCGGCAGACCAAGGCGGCCTGTGACCTTCAAGGGAACGCGTAAGGGGCCGCGGCCGTAAGGCAGCGCTTACCCGAACCACAGGTGGCTAGGCTGGAGCTCACAGCGTGAACACAGCAACGGCAAAGCATCGGCAAACCGACAGATCGGAGAGTTGTCCCATGGCATCCCCGCACCCCATGACCAACAACCTTCCCCAGCTCACCCACCCTGACGGTTCCCCCATCCGAGCCCTTGTGGTGGATGACGAGCCGAGCCTGTCGGAACTCATGAGCATGGGGCTGCGCATGGCCGGATGGTCTGTTGCCGTGGCCGCCGACGGCCCGGCCGCCGTGAAGCTGGCCAAGGATTTCCACCCGGACGTCCTGGTGCTCGATGTCATGCTGCCAGGGTTCGACGGCGTGGAGCTGCTGGGCAGGATCCGCGCGTTTGCGCCGGAGGTGCCTGCGCTCTTCCTCACCGCCAAGGACGACGTCCAGGACCGCATCGTCGGACTGGCCGCCGGCGGGGATGACTACGTCACCAAGCCTTTCAGCATGGAGGAGGTCCTGCTGCGCCTGCACCGCCTGGTGCAGCGCTCCGGCGTTGCCGCCATGGACACGGCCGAGCTGGTAGTGGGTGACCTGGTGCTCAATGTGGACACCCGTGAAGTGACACGTGCCGGCGAGGAGATCCAGCTGACGGCAACGCAGTTCGAACTCCTGCGCTACCTGATGGAGAACCCCAAGCGTGTGGTGAGCAAGGCCCAGATCCTTGACCACGTATGGGATTACGACTTCGGCGGCCAGGCGAACATCGTGGAACTGTACATCTCCTACCTCCGCAAGAAGATCGAAGCCAACCACCCGCCGATGATCCACACAGTGCGCGGAGCGGGCTACGTCATCAAGCCCGCAGACTAGCCAAGGAACAGCATGTCCTCGCTCTCCGGTGTTCCCCGGCCCGCCGGCCGGTCCTGGTTCAACCCTTCCACCTGGCACCTCCGTACCCGGCTGATCCTGCTCTCCATGGCCCTCCTGGTGGCAATTTCCGGCGCGATCGGCGTGGTCAGCTATGCCTCCATGGATGTGGTCCTCACCAACCAGCTGGACGCGCAGCTGAAGCTGGCATCCCGGGGCCGGCCGCCGGAAGGCAATCCCTCAGGCCGTCCCGATCCGCTGGACGCGCGCGGACAAAGCGTGGGGACGCTCAATGCGAGGGTGGTGGGCGGACAGGTCAGCCGGGAAGCCGGCTATCTTTCCTCTGATGCCACCCGCATAGCCCTGACCAACCGGGACGTTGCAACCTTGCAGGCACTCCCCCACGACGGCGTGCCCGTGGACCGGGAGTTGTCCAATGGCGATTACCGCCTGATGGCAACCGAGACCGCATATGGGGATGTGGTGATCACCGGCCTGCCGCTGGCAATGAAGCAGAGCACCGAGGCTTCACTTGTGCTCACCATGGTCCTGGTGTCGCTCGGCGGCCTTCTCCTGATTGGACTGGCCGGTACGGCCCTGATCCGCCGGACCATGCGGCCGCTGGAACAGCTCTCCGATGTGGCCACCAAAGTATCCAAACTGCCCCTGGACGCCGGCGAGGTGGCCCTTGCCGTGCGTGTGCCGCCTTCCGCAGCGCATCCCACCACCGAAGTGGGCAGCGTGGGCCATGCCCTGAACCTCATGCTGGACAACGTCTCCAGCGCCCTTGAGGCCCGGCAGCGCAGCGAGATGAAGGTGCGCCAGTTCGTGGCCGATGCCTCACACGAACTTCGAACACCGCTGACGGCCATCCGAGGCTATACCGAGCTGATGCGGATGACCGAAACCCTGACGGACGATGGCCGGAAGTCGCTGGGCCGCGTGCAAAGCCAGTCCGAGCGAATGACCGCGCTGGTGGAGGACCTGCTGCTGCTGGCCCGGCTGGACGAGGGCAAGGACACCGAAACCACAGACGTGGACCTGACCCAGCTGGTGGTCGAGACCATCAGCGATGAAAAAGTCATGGCGCCGGACCATACCTGGCAGCTGCAGTTGCCCGAGGAACCCGTGGTGGTGCGCGGCGACACCACCCAGCTCCACCAGGTCCTGGCCAACCTGCTCTCCAATGCCCGGAAACACACCCCGGCCGGCACCAAGGTTACCGCGGGGGTAATGCGCTCCGCCGACGGGAGCGTGGTGGTGACGGTGACCGACGACGGCCCGGGCATCCCTGCGGAGTTCCAGGGCAGCATCTTCTCCCGCTTCACCCGGGCAGACGCTGCCCGGTCCGGTCCGGGAGGTTCCGGTTCCGAGGGTTCGTCGGGCCTGGGGCTGTCCATTGTGGAATCCATCGTGATGGCCCATGGCGGCACCGTGGAGCTGGTCTCCCGGCCTGGCAGGACCGAGTTCGCGGTGCGGCTTCCCGCGGCCCGCACCGCCACGGCCTGAAGCAGCGCCGCCCGGGCGCCCGTCCTGGGCGCCCGTCCTGGTGGTGACAATCCCTGGCCGCACTTACACAGGCGCAGCACAGGTTGCGCCTAAAGCCTTCAAATCCGGGAGCGCCACTCTTGATCCATGACGCTCACCGACTCCCCTTCAGGAACCCTGCAGGACGCCGCGGTGGCGCCGCCGGGCATTCCGTCCCGGGGGCGCGCCGTACGGCGGGCCCCTGTGAATACACACACCACCGCACCGGTCCTCGACGTGACCATCCCGGTCTTCAACGAGGAACGCGACCTTGAGGAATGCCTTCGCCGGCTTCACGCGCACCTGGTGGATTCCTTTCCGCACCGTTTCCGGATCACGGTGGCGGACAACGCCAGCACGGACGGCACGCTGAAGATCGCGGAGCGGCTGGCGCGGGAGTTCCCGGAAGTCGCCGTGGTCCACCTCGACGAGAAGGGCCGCGGAAACGCGCTGCGGAAGGTGTGGCTGGCCTCCCCGTCGCCGGTGCTGGCCTACATGGACGTGGATCTTTCCACCGATCTCGCCGCCCTGGCACCGCTGCTGGCGCCGCTGATTTCGGGGCACTCGGACCTTGCCATCGGCACCCGGCTCACCCGCAACTCAAGGGTTGTCCGCGGCCCCAAGCGGGAGTTCATCTCACGCAGCTACAACCTGATGCTCCACTCCTTCATGGGTGCGCGGTTCAGCGACGCCCAGTGCGGCTTCAAGGCCATCCGCGCCGACGTCGCCCAGCAGATCCTGCCTTACACCGTCGACAACTCCTGGTTCTTTGATACAGAACTCCTGGTCCTGGCCGAGCGGTGCGGACTGCGCGTCCACGAGGTTCCGGTGGACTGGATCGACGACCCCGACTCCAGCGTGGACGTGGTCCGGACCGCAGTGGCCGACGTCCGCGGAATGGCCCGCCTCACCCGTGACCTGGTGTACGGCCGGATTCCTGTTCCGGAACTGCGCGCAGCGCTGGCGCGGGGCCCGCTCCCCGCATCCTCCCGGGCAGACGAGCAAACGCCCGGCAGCAGCCTGTTCGGCCAGCTGGTCCGATTCGCCGTCATCGGCGCCGCCTCCACCCTGGCCTACCTGCTGATCTTCCTGTTCTGCCGGGGCTTCATGGACCCGCAACTGGCAAACTTCCTGGCGCTGCTGATCACCGCGGTGGCCAATACCGGTGCCAACCGGCGCTTCACGTTCGGCATCCAGGGCGGGAACCCGGTCCGGCACCACTTCGAGGGCCTGATCGTGTTCGGCATTGGCCTGCTGCTCACCTCCGGCGCGCTGGCCCTGGTGCACAGCACGACGACGCCGGACCGGTGGCTGGAAGTGGTCACCGTAGTGGCGGCGAACCTGGCAGCCACCGCGGCCCGGTTCCTGCTGTTCCGCCTCTGGGTATTCCGTGAACGCACACCCCGCGGGCAGTCGGCCGCCGCAGGCGGCAGCCCCACCACCCCCAACACTTCAGCCACCTCAACAGAAACGGCAGCATCATGACCTCCACCATCGAAACGGCGGGTGGCGGGTCCACCGCTGTCCCCCATTCCCCGGCGGGCGCGCCGGGCGTGGCCCCTCAACCCCCGGCAGAGCCCGCAGCGCCCGGGACCAGAGCGGCCCACCCTGAAGGGCGCTGGACACGTTACGCCTTCGGCGGCCAGCCCCGCTGGGTCCGTCCTTCAGCAGCCGCTCTCCTGGTGGCCACTGCGGTCCTCTACCTCTGGAACCTCGCGGCAACCGGCTTTGGGAACTCCTTCTATGCCGCAGCCATCCAGGCCGGCACCAAGGACTGGACAGCGTTGCTCTTCGGGTCCCTGGACGCCAGCAACGCCATCACGGTCGACAAGCCGCCAGCGGGACTGTGGGTTCCGGCCCTCGCAGGACGGATCTTCGGATTCTCGCCGCTCAGCATGCTGGTGCCGGAAGCGCTCATGGGCGTGGCCGCCGTCGGCATTCTCTACCTGACCGTCAAGCGGGTCTCGGGACCGGCCGCCGGCTTGGTGGCCGGAGGTGCCCTGGCCCTGACGCCCGTTGCGGCGCTGATGTTCAAGTTCAACAACCCGGACGCCATGCTCACCCTGTGCCTGGTGCTGGGAGCGTACTTCACCACCCGGGCCATCGAACGCGCCGGCTGGAAGTGGCTTGTTGCAGCAGGAGCCGTGATCGGCCTGGCGTTCCTCACCAAGATGCTGCAGGGTTTCCTGGTCGTTCCGGCGCTCGGGCTCGCCTACCTGTGGGCCGCGCCCACCACGCTGGGCCGTCGGGTGGCGCATCTGTTCGGTGCACTGGGCGGAATCCTCGTTGTGGCCGGCAGCTACGTTGCCCTTTTCCAGTTGACCCCGGCCTCGGACCGTCCGTACATGGCCGGGTCCACCACCAACAGCTTCCTTGAACTGACTTTCGGCTACAACGGCCTGGCCCGGATCACCGGGTCCGGCGAAGGCATGCCCGGCGGTGGCGCCGGAGGCGCTGCCGGTGGGCCGGGGGGCAGCTTCGGCGGCAACGGCGGATTCGGCGGCGCTGCCGGTGTGCTGCGGATGTTCGGGACAAGCTTTGGCGGCGAGGTCTCCTGGCTTCTGCCCGCCGCCCTGATCCTGCTGGTCGCCGGACTGTGGTTCACGCGCCGCGAGGCACGCACGTCGCCGGGCCGGGGCGCGCTGGTCCTGTGGGGCGGCTGGTTCCTGGTCACCGCCGCAGTCTTGAGCTTCATGAGCGGCATCGTCCACCCCTACTACTCTGTGGCGCTCGCACCGGCGGTCGCGGCACTGGTAGGCATTGGCTCAGTGGAACTTTGGCGCGGCCGCCAATCCTGGGCTGCCCGGATCGTCCTGGCCGTGGCCGTCCTCGGCACCTCGGTGTGGTCCGCAGTCCTGCTCGGCCGCGACGCCTCGTGGCTGCCCTGGCTCCGCGTAACCATCATCGTCCTCGGCGTCCTGGCCGCAGCGGCAATCCTGCTCCGCCTCGACGCAGTGCGCACCACCGGACGGTTCCGGCGCGCCGGTGCTGCCGCCGTCGTCGTCGTATCGCTTCTTGCCGGCGGACTTGGGTCCGCCGCCTGGACCCTTGCCACCGCTGCGACCGCACACGCCGGTTCCATTCCGACGTCCGGGCCGGCGGGTTCGTCGGCGGGCGGCTTCGGGAACCGTGCCGCGGGCTTCCGCGGCGACCGCACCGGCGGCAGGGACGCAGCTGCAGGCACTGACGGCGCAACCACCGGCAGCAACGGGTTCGATCCCGCCAACGGATTTGGCGGCGCGGCCGACGGTGCCGGCCCGACAGCCGGTGGTCCGGGTGGCGCTGGTGGACCCGGCGGTGAGGGAACGGCGGACGCCGCAGTGACCGCACTGCTCTCGTCCACCACCACCAAATGGTCCGCGATCGTCTCCGGCGCCACCCAGGCGGCAAGCCTGGAACTTGCCACCAACACCAACGTCATCGCGCTGGGCGGCTGGAACGGCGGGGACCCCTACCCCACGCTCGCGCAGTTCCAGGACATGGTGGACAAAGGCCAGATCGGCTACTTCATCCAGGGCGGCGGCATGGGCGGCCGCGGTATGGGTGGCCGGGGCGGCACCTCCGAGGTGGCCGCGTGGGTCCAGGCCAACTTCCAGGCCGAGACCGTCGGCAACTCCACCGTGTACAAACTCACCAAGTAGGACGCGATGACCAGCCATTCCCCAACCCATGCAACTGCGCTCCGAACCACCCCCGGGCACCGGGATCCTGCACCACGCACAGCCTCCGCCCGCGTCCTGCACGACCCCCAGGCACTCCGCCGGCGGCTTGAACTGGCGGCAGTACTGGCGGCCACCGCAGTGTTGTACCTGTGGCACCTTGGGGCCTCCGGTTGGGCCAACGCGTTCTATTCAGCGGCAGCCCAGGCCGGATCGCAGGACTGGGCTGCCTGGTTCTTCGGCTCCTCCGACGCCGCCAACTCCATCACAGTGGACAAGCCGCCGGCCTCGCTGTGGGTCATGGGGCTGTCAGTCCGGCTCTTCGGCCTGAGCTCCTGGAGCATCCTGGTTCCCCAGGCGCTGATGGGGGTGGGGACGGCATGGCTGCTCTATCTGGCCGTGCGCCGGGCCGCCGCACCGGCAACCGGTGATGCCCGGCTGGCGCACCGGGCGGGCCTGCTGGCCGCGGCGGTCCTGGCCCTTACCCCGGTTGCCACGCTGATGTTCCGCTTCAACAACCCGGATGCGTTGCTGGTGCTGCTCATGACCGCTGCCGCCTACGCAGTCCTCCGCGCCGTGCAGGACGACAGGCTGCGCTGGCTTCTGCTGGCCGGCGTGTTCCTGGGCTTCGGATTCCTGGCCAAGCAGTTGCAGGTGCTGCTGGTGGTTCCCGGTTTCGCCCTGGCCTATGCAGTGGCCGGGCCCGGAAGGTTGCCCCGCCGGCTGCTCCGGCTGGGAGCTGCCGGGGCGGCCATGGTGGCCTCGGCCGGATGGTGGTTGCTGGCCGTTGAGCTGACGCCCGCCGGCGTGCGGCCGTATATCGGCGGATCACAAAACAACTCCATCCTGGAACTGACCCTCGGCTACAACGGGCTGGGCCGGCTGACGGGTGACGAAACCGGCAGCGTGGGCGGCGGCAACGGCTGGGGCGTTCCCGGCCTGCTGCGGATGTTCGGCAGCGAGTTCGGTGGCCAGATCGCCTGGCTTCTGCCGTCGGCCCTGATCCTCGCTGGGGGCCTGCTGTGGGTGGGCCGGCGGGCCCCACGCACGGATGCCGTCCGCACCTCCGTCATCATCTGGGGCTCGTGGGTCCTGGTCACGGGGTTGGTGTTCAGCTTCATGGCTGGCATCATCCACCCCTACTACGCGGTGGCACTGGCACCGGGGATCGCCGGGCTGGCCGGCCTGGGCGCCGTCCTTCTATGGCAGCACCGGCAGCAGGCCGTTGCCGCCGCCCTCCTGGCTGCAGCCGTAGCGGCAGCAGGCCTCATGGCCTTCTACCTTCTGGGCACGACGTCCGCCTATGGCCCGTGGCTGCGCTGGGTGGTGCTGGTGGGAGGGCTCGCCGCCGCAGCAGGCGCAGGACTCACCAGCTTCCTGCGCCCGCATTCCCTCCAGCGGACGACGGCGGCGCTCGCCATCGCAGCGTCACTCGCCGGACCGTTGGCCTACTCCGTCACGACGGCGGCGACCGCCCATAGTGGAGCAATCGTCAGTGCGGGGCCTGCGCAGGGGTTCGGCCCCGGTGGTGCCGGCGCAGGCGGGCGCGGCGGCGCTCCTGGCGGAACCGGCGGGACCCGGCAGCCGGCCGGCCAGGGCGCCCGGCAACAGGGCACCTTCGGCGGCGCAGCACAGGGCGGAGCCGGATTTGGCGGCGGAGCCGGCTTCGCCGGTGCCCGCGGCGGCGGCATGGGTGGGCTCCTGGGCGCGCCCACCCCGTCGGCAGAACTCGTGGCGGCGCTGAGGGACGGCGCGTCCAACTACACGTGGTCCGCAGCAGTGGTGGGTTCCAACAACGCGGCCGGTTACCAGCTGGCGACGGAACTGCCCGTCATGGCGGTCGGCGGCTTCAACGGCACCGACCCGTCGCCTACCCTCGCAGGATTCCAGGACCTGGTGGCACAGGGGAAGATCCACTACTTCATCGCGGGCGGAGCCATGCGCTCCAGCACGGGATCCGATGCCGCTGCACAGATAGCGCAGTGGGTGGCGGACAACTTTACGTCACAGAACATCGGCGGCACCACGGTCTACCTGCTGGCGCGGTAACGGGCAGGCCTCCTTGCCTCTGCGCCTGCCCTGCGAAGACGGGGCGGGCGCAATGCGGCGCGCCCGTGCGCGTGACTTCCGTTACCTAAATGTGACTTTCGCGTGATCTTCCTGTACCGTCGATTGGGTGCGGTCCCCGTTCGGGCCGCATATCCCGGGTTGACGCCAAGCTCTGCCGCTTCCCCGGATTCCCGATTGAGCAACGGCAGAGGCGGGGGACCCACCGTCCCGGGCAATGAATGCCCTTGGGGTTAAGCCAGTACGTGATCTTTCCGTACGGCCGGATGCCCTCATCCGAACCCGACAGCTAACTCCGCAGGTGTGAGAGGCGATCAATCATGTCCAAAAACAAGGCAGAAGCACGCCTGCATGCCAAGGCTAAACACCGGGCCGCGCAGCGGGCAAAGAAAACCACCCTCGGCCAGCGCGCCGGGATCCTCGCAGCATCCTGTGCGGTGCTGGTGGGGGTAGGCGCAGCAGGCCAGGCAACCAGCAGCATGACTCCGGTGTCATCCACCGGGTCCAACTCTTCCACCGTTGCCTCCGATGCCCAAATGAGCATCGAGAAAAGCGAAATCCGTTCCAACCCGGCAACGAACCCGGCTCCGGCCGCCATCAGCGTTGCACCGCAGGCGGCCGAACCAGCGCCCGCGGCCGCCCCTGCGGCACCTGCTCCTGCGCCCGCCCCCGCACCGGCCCCGGCGCCCGCTCCCGCACCCGAGCCGGCACCCGCAGTCGCGGTGAACGATCCTGCCGGCGCCCAGGCCTACGCTGCCAGCCAGCTGTCCTCCTTTGGCTGGGGCCCGGACCAGATGCAGTGCCTGCAGACGCTGTGGACCAAGGAATCAGATTGGACCACCACGGCCACCAATGCCAGCAGCGGCGCATACGGCATCGTCCAGTCCCTGCCTGCCGAAAAGATGGCAACCTTTGGCGCGGACTACCTCACCAACTACCGCACCCAGATCAACTGGGGATTGGACTACATCAAGAAGAGCTACCAGTCGCCTTGTGGAGCCCTGAACTTCCACCTGGCACACAACTGGTACTAGGCAACACTCCCGGACCGGGGACAGCCCGGCAGCAAACTGCGGGCCGCATCTCTATGATGCGGCCCGCAGTTTGCCTTACGGAGTGGTCCCCGTACCGCCCTGCCCCGCGTCCTGGCCGGCGTTCCGCCACGGGATGTACTGGACCGACCATCTGTTCCCGTCCGGATCGGCGAAGTACACGAAATGGCCCCAGGGAAGCACCTCGATGTCGCTGACGTCCACGCCATTGCTCTTCAGCTGGTCGTGCGCCGCGTGGATGTCGTCGACCACCAGCTGGAGGTTGGTTCCCGTGCCGGGAGGGACGTCAAGGAGCCCTTCGCCCATGCTGATGGAGCAGGCCGAGCCGGGCGGCGTCAGCTGTACAAAGCGGATGTTGTCGGTTGGCCGCTCGTCGTAGTCCGCGTTGAAGCCCACTTTGTTGACGTAGAAGTCCTTGGCGCGGTCAACGTCGGAGACGGGGACATAGACAAGTTCGAGTTTCCAGTCCATGCCCACAGGCTAGCGGCAGGGACGGGTTCCAGGAAGGGTGAAGACTACCCTGCGATGCCGTAGAGGCGGTCACCGGCGTCACCGAGGCCGGGAACGATGTAGGACTTCTCGTTGAGCTTCTCGTCGATCGATGCCAGGACGACGTGCACGTTGGCGCCGGACAGTTCCTCCTCCAGGCGGGCCAGTCCTTCCGGGGCGGCCAGCAGGCAGATGCAGGTGACGTCGGAAGCCCCGCGCTTGAAGAGGAACTTGATGGCTTCCCGCAGGGTGCCGCCGGTGGCGAGCATGGGATCCAGGACAAAGACCTGGCGGCCCGTCAGGTCCTCCGGAAGGCGCTCAGCGTAGGTGATGATGTCCAGCGTCTCCTCGTCCCGGGCCATGCCCAGGAAGCCCACCTCAGCGGTGGGGACCAGCTTGGTCATGCCCTCCAGCATTCCAAGGCCGGCGCGCAGGATGGGAACCACCAGCGGGGTGGGCTTGGTGAAGGCCGTGCCGATGGTGGTGCTGACCGGCGTTTCGATGGTCACGGGCTCCGTGCGTACCTCCCGCGTGGCCTCGTATGCCAGCAGGGTCACCAGCTCTTCCGTCAGCTGCCGGAAAACCGGTGACGGGGTGTTCTTGTCCCGCAGGACGGTGAGCTTGTGGGCGACCAGGGGGTGGTCAACAACGAGAGTGCGCATCCCCCAAAACTATCATCCGGCGCTGCCCTTCCCGGGCCCGGAGCCTCCACCCTCGTGCACTTCCTGGGCCACGACGTCCCGGACAATGGGACGGTCGAACGACGGCGCAGCGCCGGCATGCTCCCGCCTGCGGATGAGATGGAACAGCCGGTGGGCCATAATCACCACGCCCACCCAGGCCAGCCCCAGGACCCAGCCCGCCATGACATCCGTAAGCCAGTGGTGGCCGAGGAAAACCCTGCTCAGGCCCATCGCAATGATGAAGATGGTGCCGGCCGTGATGGCGCTGACGCGGACCCACATCAGCTGGAACTGCAGGCAGATGAGGTAGACGATCAGGCTGATCACCACTGTGGTGTTCAGCGTGTGCCCGCTGGGGAACGAAGGTGAGTCCTCGTAAGGCGGAACCGCGTCGGCGTGGTCCGGGCGGGTACGTCCCACCAGCTTCTTGCCCAGGGTGGTGGCCGTGATGGAGGCCGCGGCGGCACCGCCCACCAGGATCAGCGGACGCCAGTTCCGGCTAAGGAAAGTCAGCCATGCGGTGAGGATGCTGGCCAAGATGGGCATGCCCACGCCGCCGCCAATGTTCGTGAAGCCGGTGACGAACGCATCCAGCCCGGGGCTGCGCAGGCTTTCGGCATAGGCCAAAGCCGGCTTGTCCAGGTTGGCCAGCCCCGCCGAGTCCACCACGTTGTCGTAGACCTCAGCCCCGAGCAGCGCCAGGGACACGATGATCACGCCGCCCACCATGATGGTCAGCACCAGCGCCGCATAGGGTTTGAACCAAATACTTATGCGGTCCCGAAGAGTGTCCATGCTGCCTCCCGGCATCGGTAAGTAACCTGAGTATCCCCGAAACTATCATTGAGCCATGCCTTTGCCCGAAAAGAAACACGACGCCTGGATGGGCCTTGCCCTGGCGGAGGCCCGCCGTGCCCTTGCCACCGAGGACGTGCCCATCGGCGCCGTGGTGATAGGGCCCGACGGCGGCGTGCTTGGTTCCGGACGCAACCAACGGGAGGAACTGGGCGACCCCACCGCCCACGCCGAGGTGGTGGCCATCAGGGAAGCTGCGGCGCGGCTGCAGGAGATCGCCAGGAGTGCGGGCGGCGCGGGCGACGGCTGGCGGTTGTCCGACTGCACGTTGGTGGTGACCCTGGAACCGTGCGCCATGTGTGCCGGCGCCATCGTCCTGGCCAGGATTCCCAGGGTGGTTTTTGGCGCCTGGGACGAGAAGGCGGGCGCTGCCGGATCAGTGTTCGACATCCTCCGCGAACGGCGGCTCAACCACTGGGTTGAGGTGTATCCAGGGGTCCGCGAGGAAGAATGCGCCCTGCTGCTGCGCGAGTTCTTTGCCGGCCACCGCAGCAGCCTCTGAGGCGGTTGCCGGCCCGGCCGTTGCAGGCCCCGCTGTCAGTTCGGCGAATCCAGCAATGCCAGGACCTCCCGCGCCGTCCTCCTCCAGCCAGGAAGGCGCGTCCGCGCGTCCAGCGCCGCAGCCTGCCAGTTGTCCCTGATGTCCGGGTCTTCCAGCCAGTGGCGCAGGACCTGGCCCAGCCGGCCGGGACTCTCCTGTCCCCCTTCGGGAAGCGGCAGGGCTGCGCCGGGAAGCCGGGGGCCGGCGTCCTCCATTGCCAGTCCCGCGAGGCCAAGCGCTTCAACTGCCCCTGTCCCGTCCCGGACCAGCACCGGGATTCCGTGGGCCAACGATTCCGTGACCGCCATGCCGAACGCTTCCTGCCGGGACACTAAAAGACTGAGGTCCGCACGTGCCCATTCCGCTTCCAGCGCGGCGCCGCCCAGTTCACCGGTGAGCAGCACCCGCTCCCCCATCCCGCTTGCCGTGAGGGCTCCCCGCACCTCCCGCGCGTAGTCCGGGTCCGCCTGGTCCGAACCCACGAATGACGCAGTCCATGGGAGGTCCCGCACTTTGGACAGCCCCTCCACGGCGAGGAGTTGGTCCTTGTTGGGCAGCAGCGCTGCGACCACCAGCAGGTGTGGAGGTTTGGAACCGGTGGCCTGAGGGGCGGCGTCGACTCCCGGGAGGGCAACGGCAGGCTGCGGAAGCCCGCGTTCCGCGAGCCGGGTTGCGGCCCACGTGCTGGTGCAGATCACCCCCGCTGCCGCGCGGAGGGCACGGGCTTCGTTTTCAAGGGCCGCACGGCCGGAACTTTCCGGAACAGGCATATGCACCAGGACCCAGGGTTGCCGCCCTGCGGTGGCCGCCAGTTCCAGCTCCTCCGGGGCACCAACGGCCACCAGCCCATCCACCATGACCACTGCCTGCCCGGGCCCTGCCCCAGGTTCGCCGGGTCCGAGGAGGGCACCAAACCGCCGTCGTTCCCCGGCACCCGCGTCCGGCCAACTGCCCTCGACGGCGACGACGTCCGCGTCAGCGCCGAGGGCTTGCAGGGCGGCAACCAGGCGCGCGTTGTAGACGTTGCCGCCTGAACTATGGCGGATATTGCCCGGAACCAGCAGGCGGACTGGGCGCATGGTCAGGCGGTGAGGTCCAGCGAATAGGTGGCCCATGCATCAGGATTCTCGCGGAGGGTGACATCCAGTCCCGCGAGTTCAGGGCCGTCCGCGGTGTCCTTGATCCTGGCGGCCACCTTCTGCGCAATGTATTCGGCGAGGGCCTCGGTGGTGGTGAGCTTGCCGTCGAAATCCGGGTGCTCATCCAGGTTCCGGTAGTTCAGGCCGCCCAATACGTCCTCGATGATGGTCCCGGCGGCGCCGATGTCCAGGACGATCGCGTCATCGTTGAGGGCACGACGGCGGAACGCCACCTCGGCGACGAAGGTTGCCCCGTGCAGGCTCTGGGCAGGACCGAACGCTTCGCGGGGCAGGCTGTGGGCGATCATGAAGTGGCGGCGGACGGTCAGGCTGAACATGGGTTACCTCGAGTTTCCGGAGTTGTCGGCGCCCGGGTTGGACGCAGGGTTGCTGGCGGGGTACTCAACGACATGGCAGAGGGCTTCCAGGGTGCCGTCTGCCAGGCTTTGGACGACTTCCGGCAGGTCCTCGAAGCGCGAGGACCCGGTCAGGAAGACATCGAATATGGGATCTTTGAGCAGCGACACGGCGAGGTCCAGGCGGTCCGCGTTGGTGCGGCGGTGCCGCCGGGCCCGGGCCACCATGCCCACCTGGCTGGCCCTGATGGACAGCCGCCGGGCGTGGAAGTCCTCGCCGAGCGGCACTGTTACCTCCCGGTTCGCGTACCAGGACATTTCGATGACGTCGCCCTCATCCCCCACCAGCTGCAGGCTGCGCTCCAGCCCTTCCTGGGATGCCGAGCAATGGAAAACAATGTCGCAATCGGCCAAGGCTTCGTCAGGGTGTGCGAAGTCCACGCCCAGGCTGTCCGCGAGCTGCTTCCTGCCGGGATCAAGGTCCACCAACTGCAGCCGCTGCAGCGGGAACGTGCGCAGCAGGGTTGCCACCATGCCACCCACCAGGCCGGCTCCGACAACGGCAATCCGGTCCCCGAGGCGCGGCCCAGCCTCCCACAGCGCGTTGACGGCCGTTTCCACCGTGCCCGTCAGGACCGCGCGCCGGGCCGGGACGCCATCCGGAATCCTGGTCAGCGACTCCACCGGAACCACGTACAGGTCCTGGTGGGGGTTGAGGCAAAAGACTCGCTGCCCCTTCCAATCGTCGGGCCCCTCCTCCACGACGCCCACCGAGAGGTAGCCGAACTTCACGGGCCCTGGAAACTGCCCCTGCTGGTGCGGGGCCCGCATCTGTTCCGCCACGCGTGCCGGCACCGCACCGGCATGGACGACCATTTCGGTGCCCTTGCTGATCCCGGAGTACAGGGCACGCACCAGCGCTTCACCCGGGCCCGGGGCGGGGACCTCTTCGCCTCTGAGCTCGCCGTGCTCCTTGGCGGTGGTCCAGTATGCAGTTGCGTGGATCGGTGTCTGTGAATTTGTCATCTTGCTGATGAATCTAGCCGGACGCGCATGGACGACGAAAGTCCGGCGGCCCGTGGCGGTGTTTTGGTGACGCTGCAACCGTTGGTCCGCGGCGGTGGGCACGAGTGTGTCGGGGGCGGCGGCCGCCCCTCGGGCACACGTGTGCTTAGCGGGTCCCCTCGAGGAACTCTGGTGAATCACCAGGCTTCGCGCCGGAAATCCCCACCGGGGAAGACATGGAACCAGATCGTTCGAAGGACGCCACCTCTGGACTTGGTATCCCGCCGGGCACCCCCGGGCCTCCCTTGGCGGGCCTCCCCGTAGGCTTCTTCAGCTTCATCGCCGGCCGCTCGACCAGGTAGTACGTAAGCGTGGACAACGGGAGAGCGATGGCGAGGACCAAAAGGCCGTTGAGCGGCATTGAACGGGCGTTGGATCCGAACAGCATGTTGTGGCTGATGAGCCAAAGAAGAATCGGCAGGTGCCACAAATAGATGCTGTAGCTGATCAATCCAGTGAAACGGAACGGGAGCCATTCCAGGACCTTCGCGGCCCTGTTGGCATTGCCGTGGCGCGACGAGGGAAGGACGACGGCGAGAAGGATGAGCGCGGCCGCAACGCCTGACATATTGCTCAGGAGCGGGCGGAGCAACGTGAAACCCGTCAGCTCAACGAGGCCTGCTGCCAGAAGCAGCACGATCTTCGAACTAGTCGAAACGCGGTGGACGTCGCGATCATGGAGCTTCGCTACGACGACGGCAGCGATCATCCCGTATCCGAATAGGTCCGCTTGGCCCAGGACGCTGCGAAGGAGGACCGCTGTCCAGTTTTGCCCGAACGCGAAATTACCGGCGGCAGCCGGCGAAAGTCCGAGGGTCGCTTTGTACCCCCAGAGGGTCACGCCAACACCGAGGGCAATCATCCCAACCGGAAAACCAAAAAGCACCGCAGCCTTACTGGCACCTCGTCGGATCAACCGTGCTGACCATAGGGCGATCAGGGCCAGGATGATATAGAAGCTCACCTCGGCCGTGAGCGACCATGAAACAGGAAGCCCGGTCATCACGAAGGAAGGGATCAGCATCTGCACCAGCGCGAGATTCGCCAGGATCTGAACCGGGTCCGTAATCCTGCCTATGTTGTCCGGGCCCAGCCCGTGGGTGCTGCCCTTGATAAAGGCCGCCGCGAAGATGAGACCCGTGATGACGAAGATGACCACGTAGGCCGGGTAGATGCGCAGCAGCCTGTTCCGGGCATACCGGCGGATGGACGGGAGCGCCTTGTCCTCCATGAGCGTGGTGACGAAAGGGCGGAAAAGCAGGAACCCCGACAGCACAAAAAAGAGCGTCAGTCCTTGGTCCAACAGCGTGAGCAAGATACTGACGGGCCCGATCAGCACCTGGTAGGAAGCTCCAAGTCCCAAGTGATAGAGGAGGACTGAGATGGCCGCTATTCCCCTGAGCCCTTCAATGCCTGCGAGGCGCTGCCCCCAGGATGGGCGTACTTTCGTGATATTTTCCTGCATGCTGTCTCCGCCGGGCGTAGGCCAACTGCCGCACCAAATTGTAACGGACTTCGACGTATCCACTGTCCTGTGTGGGAGCCGGGTCGTGGGCCTTCCGAGTAGTCGCCGATAACGCCGTCGCCTCCGCCGCTTCCCCATCAAGCCATCATGGCAAGGGCGTCTGACAATCAAGACCCAGTGGGAGGCCCGGACCCGGCGCAGCCACGTTTTGGGGATGGAGGCCTTGCTCCGGTACCCTATTCAGGTTGGTGACGTGTCCGAGCGGCCGAAGGTGCAACACTCGAAATGTTGTTTGGTGTAAAAGCCAACGTGGGTTCAAATCCCACCGTCACCGCCAAGTAGAAAGGCCCCGGTTCCCTTGTAGATCAAAGGAACCGGGGCCTTTTGCTGTAGGGCAGCGGCACTGATTGCGTGTTGTGGCAGGCGTAGCCACCATTGAAATGTGGGAGCGAAGGGCTGGCGCGGCCGACTGGCCATTGCGCTGCCCCTACTGGTCTTTCCAGGTGGAACAGCAGGGTGCTCATACGAGTACGACGAACCTGTCCGCACGCCGGCTGCCCGTCCCGCGCCGGCGGCGGAGTCCCCTGCGCCACCCGTCGATCCCCTGGTCCTTGAACGCGAAGTCAGGAATTACCGTGAGCTGGACCGGCTATTAAAGACAGTTCCCGGCCCGGTCCTCCTTTTTGAAGAGGGGCCACTGGACGGCCCTGTCAGGGGATTTGGCACCGTGGCGGAGGTGCCGGCGGCAGGACGGTATACCGTCACGGCAGCCTGTGCCGGCGCCTCCGACGCGAAGGTAGCTGTTGGGCAGGAGCATCCCGGTGCAGCTTTCCGCCCCGCGGAGCTCACACTGGATTGCACGGCCGTGACAACACTGATTATCGAACTTGACCAGGGGTACGTCTTCGCGCACCTGGTGCTTCCGACCCCGGGCGATACGCCGTGGACAGGAGCAGTGGGCGGAGTACGCGTGACAGGTTGAGGCTCCCAGCCGGACAAAAGCCCCTGGCGACCCCTGCATGCGGCGGTTGGAAAAGGCGCTGCGCTGATCAGGGCCGCCCCGAATCAGGGCAGGCCGAACCATACTCCGGTTAGAGAATCCGCTGGTACAGGCGGTGGTCCTGCCACCTGCCAGCTATTCGGAGATAGCCAGCGGCTGTCCCGTAAGCTTCAAATCCGTTCTTTTCGAGGACCCTTTGGGAGGCAATGTTGTGCACCAAAGTCGCGGCTTCGAGGCGGTGCAGGCCGAGGTCCTCTTTTGCGATGTTTACCGCAGCAGCCACGGCTGCCGTCATCACCCCCGTCCCCTCGATCCCGCGCGAAACCCAGTAGCCAATGTGGGCGTTTTGGAAGGCGCCGCGAACGATCGAACTGAGGGTCAGCACGCCGACGATAGCTCCTTGGCCGGCCAGCACCATTGGAAGTGCTGCACCGGAATCGAATTCCGCCAGCCGCCTCCCGATCACCCGACGCTGCCCCTCCACGGTGTAGAACTCCTCCGCTCTTACCGGCTCCCACGGGGCCAGCCGGGTCCGGTTTGCCTGGAATGCCGCAGTCAGGGGTTCCGCATCCGCCATACAGAGGGGACGCAGCACGATGCCCCCGGCAAGTTCACGAGAGAAGTCCATCGGCCCAACACTACAGACGAGAAGCAGCGGTGGGACAGGTGGCCGGAGCCCCCTGCCTTCCACGCCGGCCGCCCCGGTCCCGCCACCCCGATGCTTGACGGCCGCGTCCGGTACGCGCTAGAAAGTAAGTAGCCTTATTATTTGTCGATACTGCAACACTGTTCCGCAATAAGGAGGACATGCCGTGAGTGACAAGCCTGGTAACCAGACGCCCAACACCCCCGATGTAAGCGAAACCGAACTGCGCAACAAGAAGGTGGACGAACTCCGCCAGGAAGCCAGGGACGAACACATCTCCGGCGCTTCCGGCCTTCGCAAGGAAGAATTGGTGAAGGAAGTAGCCAAGGCCCGGCAGGATGACCACGATGGCGGCCGGGGTGGCAACAGCCGATCCGGCGGGGAAGACGCGGAGGACTTGGGAGCGGGGCCCGACGGCGGCAGGATCCGCCACGGGGATGACTCGTCCAAGTCGTTGAAGTACTCACAGGAAATCACCTCGCCCGACGAAGAGCCTGAACGTGAAGGCCGCAGCCTGGCCACCACCCACCATGAGGTCATCAGGCAGTGGGCGGAGGAACGCGGCGGTGTTCCGGCGACGGTTGACGGCACAGAACACGGGGACCATCTGGGCGTCCTGCGCATCGATTTCCGGGACAGGGACGCGAACCTGCGCGAGGTCAGCTGGGAGGAATGGTTCAAGACGTTCGACGACCGCCGCCTCAACTTTATCTACCAGGAATAGCGGTCCGACGGGTCCCAGTCCAACTTCTTCCGGCTGGAGAACCCGGACCGTGAAGACGGGTAAGGGCCTGACGTAGCGGCCATGACCTACCGGACATGAGGAAGGCGCCCCGCTGTTGCGGCGGCGCCTCCTTCAGTCAGAGACGGGTATCGAATGATCCGCAGAACACGTTGTCGTTGAATGTTCCCTGGAACCCGGACTTACCCTGGATCTTCTCCACCGCCGCGCGGATGGCCTCGCGCGTACCCGCATGGGCGTGGATCGCCGTCTTGACCATCGGCACGTCGATCAGGTGGTTCGGCTGGTTCAGGGACACGAACACCGTGGGCACCTCCGTGACGTACCACGGGATCTCGGCCGCCATGGGCGAAGACCACTTGATCCGGATGGCCGCCTCCTGCGCGAAACCCTTCACGTTGGCAAAGACAAATGCGGCATCGTACTTCTCCGCGTAGTCCCCGGTGGCTTCCTCCGCCAGGACCCGCATGAAGTTCATCCCGGCTTCCCCCGCCGCCTCGCGCTGCTCCGCGGTCCGGAACAGATGAACCTCAAAGCCGGCAGCTTCCAGTTCCTCCTTCACCACTTCCAGGTATGCCAGCGGGTCTGCCCTGGTGAAGTCGGCACCGCCCGAGATCCCGTACAGCCGGATCCGGGGGTGCGTTGCCGGCGTGATGGGCAGGTTCCCGGCGGTGTCCTTGACCAGCGTCACAGTCTTGTCCGCAATCTCGGCGGCCACCGAACGATGCCCGGCAGATCCGATGACCGAAAGCGCCTCGGCAGGGGGCACCAGCTGGTCCGCGGACTTCAGGTGCAGCCCTAGTGACGCTTTCAGGCCAAGGATCCGGCGCAGCGCATCGTGGAGCCGCTGTTCGGTGATCACCCCGGACTTGTACCCGTCCAGCATGTACTGGAAGTCCTCCGCCGCGTTCCGGAAGAACAGGAACATGTCACAGCCGGCGGCAATCGTTGCGGGCACCAGGTCCCTGCGCTTCATCGCCTGGGTCAGGCCCACCATCTGGGAGGCGTCCGTAAGCACCAGCCCGTTGAACCCGAGCTCACCGCGCAGAAGGTCCTGCAGCAGTTCCGGGGACAGGGTTGCAGGCAGGATCTCGGCGTCGGACAGCCCCGGCCGGAAGTGCCGTGAGACCTCCGGCGCTCCGATGTGCCCCACCATGATCGACTGCACGCCGTGGGCGATCATTTCCCGGTACACATAGCCGTACGTCCGGTCCCACTCCGCGTACGGGAGGGTGTTGTACGACGTCACCACATGCTGGTCCCGCTCATCCACCCCGTCACCTGGGAAGTGCTTCATGGCGCACGCGGTGGGCGATTCACTGATCCCGTCGAAGTACTCCTTCGCCCGCTCCACCACCACCTCCGGCGTGTTGCCGAAGGAGCGCGTGGAAATGACCGTGTTCCGCCAGTTGTAGTGGATGTCCACGATCGGTGCGAACGCCCAGTTGCACCCGAGCGCCGCCGTTTCCACCCCGGCCACCTGCCCCATCTGCCGCGCGATGGCCTTGTCCGGGTGGGAACCGGCCTGCAGGTGCGTGCACACAAACGTCCCGTCGTCGCAGCTGCCGGCGCCGCCCATCTCCGGGTTGGACGCAATCAACAGCGGGATCCGCATCCTGGACTGTGCATAACGGATGTGTTCCTGCACGGCTGCGGAGGGCCCGGGACGGTAGCGCATTCCGCCTACGTGGAAATTGTCCAGAACGCCGTCGAGGTACTCCGGGGAGTAGTCGTTGTTGTGGTTGATGAACAGCTGCCCGATTTTCTCCTCGAGCGTCATGCCACCAAGCGTGCCCTCAACCCAGGCGATGGCATCGGCGTCGAGATTGAACGGGGCGGCGGCAAGGTCGACGTCGGACTGCCGGGGCCGCGCGCTTGGCGCACCGTTGGCAGGAGGTACGACGGCGGCAATCCCCTTGAGTGCCTCAGCCACCACCTCGGGAACGGGCGCGGCGATGTCCACCACCACTCCGCGTTCGTCCTCCTGCAGGGGCTGCAGCGTGGCGAGTTGGGAGTCCAGCAGGGCAGGGGGCATGAAGTGGCCCGACCTGCCAGCGATCCGCTGGGACAGGACCTCCCTGCTGCCGTTGAGGTGCAGGAAGATGGTATCCGGCGCGTGTTCCCGGATGGCGTCGCGGTAGCTTCGCTTGAGGGCGGAGCAGGCCAGGACCAGCCCGCCGTCACCGGCGGCGGCCAGTTCGCGGCCCACGATAGCCAGCCAGGGCCAACGGTCCTCGTCCGTCAAAGGTGTGCCGGCTGCCATTTTGGCCACGTTGGCGACGGGGTGGAGGGAGTCGCCGTCAAGGAACGGCACGCCCAGTTCCCGGGCCACGAGGCCGCCCACCGTGGTCTTGCCGCAGCCGGAGACGCCCATGACCACCACGCGGGGCCTGGCGGGGGCGGGTTTATTGATGCTCACCGAAGTTGTCCTTCTTGCCTGTCGTGGCTTGTTTTAGCAGTCGTGCCGCGTTTTACCAGTCGTGGACGGTGCCGTCGACGAGGCGGTTGTA
>NZ_JAYXNX010000027.1:0-28769 GCF_036455295.1 Pseudarthrobacter phenanthrenivorans
GGAGGACTCAGTCGCATGCGCGTGACCACCATCAATCACGTGGTCTGGAAGGGGAGTGTTTGTCATGGGGGGTGTCCTTTTTGGGATGGGGTGGGCCCAGGCCTGCCGGGTTCCCTAGCCGGGCTTGCGGGGCCAGGGAGCAGGTGGGGACTACTTGCTGAGGTTTGCCAGGCGTTCGGGGCTCAGGAGTTCCTGGAGCTGGGCATCGGTGAGGAGCCCGTGTTCCAGGACGAGTTCGGCGACGCCCTTGCCGGTGGCAAGTGCTTCCTGCGCGATGGCAGTGGCGGTGGCGTAGCCAAGGTGGGGGTTCAATGCGGTGACCAGGCCGATGGACTGCTCCACAGTGCGGCGCAGGTGCTCGGTGTTGGCGGTGATTCCCCGGATGCAGCGGGCCGTAAGGGTGCGGCACGCCGATTCGAGGTGGGAGATGCTCTTGTGGAGGCTGTGGACGATGATCGGTTCGAAGGCGTTGAGCTGCAGTTGCCCGGCTTCGGCGGCCATGGTGATGGTGACGTCGTTGCCGATCACTTCGTAGGCAACCTGGGAGACCACTTCCGGAATGACCGGGTTGATCTTGCCGGGCATGATGGAGGATCCGGACTGCACGGCCGGAAGGTTGATCTCGCCGAAGCCCGCGCGCGGGCCTGAGGAGAGCAGGCGGAGGTCGTTGCAGATCTTGGACAGTTTCACTGCCACGCGCTTGAGGACACCGGAGAGGTGGACGAACGCGCCCACGTCCTGGGTGGCCTCGATGAGGTCCACGGCGGTGACCAGCGGCAGCCCGGTGATTTCCGCCAGGTGCCGGCAGGCTGTCGCCGCGTAGCCGGCGGGGGCGTTCAGGCCCGTGCCGATCGCAGTGGCACCGAGGTTGATCTCGTGGATCAGCAACTCGGCTTCCGCCAGGCGCAGCCGGTCCTCGCCGATGGTGACGGCGTAGCTGCCAAACTCCTGTCCCAGGGTCATGGGGACAGCGTCCTGCAGCTGGGTGCGGCCCATCTTTACCACGGTGCGGAACTCCATGGCCTTGGCGGCGCAGGCATCCTCGAGTTCCTCGAGTGCTGCCAGCAGTTCCCGGGCGGCGAAGATGGTGCCGAGCTTGACGGCGGTGGGGTAGACATCGTTGGTGGACTGGCTGAGGTTGACGTGGTCGTTCGGGTGCAGCCGGGCGTAGTCACCCTTGGGGTGTCCCAGGATTTCCAGGGCCCGGTTGGCGATGACCTCGTTGGCGTTCATGTTCGATGACGTCCCGGCGCCGCCCTGGACCACGTCCACCACGAACTGGTCGGCAAGGCGGCCGGCCATGACGTCCTGGCAGGCCTGTTCGATGGCGTCCGCGCGTTCGGCGTCCAGGAGGCCCAGCTCACGGTTGGTGCGGGCGGCGGCCAGCTTAACTGCGGCCAGCCCGCGGACCAGGTGCATGTTGGAAGACAGCTTCTGGCCGGTAATGGGGAAGTTCTCCACGGCGCGGAGCGTGTGGACGCCCCAGTACGCGTGGGCGGGGACGTCGCGGTCGCCGAGCAGGTCGTGCTCGGACCGGGTGGCGGCGGTTGCGGTGTCCGCCGCGGTGTCGGTGATGGTCATGGGTGTCCTCACAGGGCTTCGTTGTCGGGCGTGGACTGGTTGGTGTTCGGGAAAGCAGGGTTCAGGAAATAGGTGGTGAGCAGTCGGCCCACCTGGTGGCCGCCGCCCAGCACGGGTGCCGTGGCAATGCCGCTGAGCGGCTCGGTGTCCAGGCCCAGCGCTTCCAGGAGGTGGACGGTGGCAGGCATCCGGGCGCGGTCGCCGCCGTCGGAAATCTTCACGGCCACTGCGCTGCCGTCGGCCAGGCCCACCAGCTGCACGCCCTCAAATCCGTCCTTGGCGACCGCGCCGGGCAGCAGCCGCATCAGCGTGGTGACGTCGCGGCCTTCCCCGGCCACCATTTCCGGGTGGTGCTGCATGGCCAGGCCGACGGCGGCTTCCGGGCTGCCGTCGTCGAGCGCGGCTGCTTTGGCGATCCGGCCGAAGCCGCGGGCCATGCCGCCGAGCGTGAGGGCAAACAGCGGCGTGCCGCAGCCGTCGGTGCTTACGGCCGCCGGGTCCTCGCCGGTGAGCTCGCTGACGGTCTCGAGCACGAGTTGCTGCAGCGGGTGGGACGGGTCCAGGTATCCCTGCACTGGCCAGCCGTTGATCACGCAGGTGGCCACCATGGCGGCGTGCTTCCCTGAGCAGTTCTGCGTGATCTGGGTGGCGCTGCCTCCGTTCCGGAGCCACTCCTCACGCTCTCCAGTCCCGTTGGGGAGGTCGGTGCTGTTCCCCAGGTCGGTGGGGGCCAGGCCGTGGAGTTCGAGGATGCGCAGCGCGCCGTCCCGATGGATTGCTGCGCCTGAATGGCTTGCTGCGGCCAGGGCCAGGAGGCCGGCAGGCAGTTCAAGGCCGGCACGGACCATGGCCACGGCCTGGAAAGGCTTGAGGGCAGAGCGTGGATAGAAGGGTGCCATGGGGTTGCCTGCTGCTGCCGCCACTGAACCGTCAGCCGACAAGGCAACCGCCGAGCCGTAGTGGACGCTCTCCACCAGGCCGTCACGAACGGCAGCGACCAGCGGAGCGTGCTGCGGCAGGGCCAAGTCGGCCGGGGCAGCGGTATGGGCAGCAGAAAACACAGGGGATGGCATGGGGTCCTTGGGAAGGGTTGGATCGGCTAGTTGTTGAGGATGGAGTCCAGGGCCACGCCCACGGCTTCCAGATGGTGGGCCATGGCGGCGCGGGCATTCTCCGCGGAGCCGGCTTCGATGGCGGCAAGGATTTCCTGGTGCTCGATGTCGGAGGCATGCTGGCGGTCGGCCACCATGTTCAACGTCTCGGACTGGTGGGCCAGCGCGTCCCTGATGTCGGCAACAACGCTTGCGAACACCCTGTTGCCGCTGGCGCGGGCTATGGTGGCGTGGAAGCTGGAGTCCAGGGCAACCCAGGACTCCGGGTCCGTTTCCGTGGCCATGGCGGCAACGATCCCGCGGAGGATGTCGAGTTCCTCAGGGGTCCGCCGTTCTGCTGCCAGGCCGGCTGCAGGGACTTCGATGTGGGGGCGTGCTTCCGTCAGGTCCCGCGCCGAGTACTGCCCCAGCGTGAGGTCGTTGGCTACCTTGCTGGCAACAACGAACGTACCTTTGCCGGTCCGGGTGACCGTCAGGCCCAGGGCGGTGCAGGAACGGAGGGCTTCCCGGATCACCGAACGGCTCACTCCGTACTGCTGGGAAAGCGTGGCTTCTGAGCTGAGTTTGCTCCCCACGGGGATGAGTTCCGATTCGATGTCCCCGCGAATGGCGTTGAACACCGCCTCGGCAGCGCTCAGCCGGGCAAGGGGGCGGACTACAGGCTGTCCTGCTGTCCGGCTGTCTGACAGGTTCACGCCTTAAATATGGCACTGGTCACAGTTGGTGTCAAACTCCCCCTATGAATTCGGGGCACTGTCCTGTGGCCGGTTCGCCGGGCGCTGACGCTGCTTGCGCCGTCGTGCCTGGAAATGCCAGGCAACAAGTGCCGCCACTGCCAGGGCGGCAATGACGACGGCGAGGTCGCGGCCCACGGCCTGGGCAACGGCTTCGTATGAGTTGCCTGCCAGGAAGCCCAGCAGGACGAAGCCGATGCCCCACGTGAGGCCGCCTGCCGCGTTGTAGGCGAAGAAGCGGCCGTAGGGCATCCGGGACGTTCCGGCCAGGGCGGGCATGACGGCCCTGAAGAAGGCCGTGAAGCGCCCCAGGAACACGGCGGACCCGCCCTTCCGGCGGAGGAAGTCCTGCGCGTTCTCCAACCTGCCGGAGTGGCGGGCAAGCAGCCTGGTTTTCATCATTCGCGTGCCCAGGTGTTTGCCCACTTCGTAGCCCGCGGTGTCGCCTGTGATTGCGGCTGCCACAACCAACGCCATCATGGGGACAAGCTGCACTTCACCCCGGCTTGCCACCACGCCGCCCAGGACCGCCGCGGTCTCACCCGGAATGACGAAGCCGACGAACAGGGCGTCCTCGGCAAATACCAGGCAGAAGACCGCGATGTATGCCACGAGCGGGCTGACGTTCAGGAGGCCGTCGATGAAGCCCGTCATGGCAGCGGATCAGGCCTGCGGCGCCGGGACCGGGCCAAGCTTCGCCAGGAACGGAATGCGGGAGAGCAGCGCCAGGCCGAACCGGTTCCACAGGCCGGTCAGGAATGCCGCGCCAGTGGCAGCCGTGAGGAAGGACGCCGTGACGTCTGTGGGGTAGTGCACGCCCAGGTAGACCCGTGACAAGGCAACCAGCACGGGCACCACGATTCCCAGGACGGCCGCGGGCCGCTGCCACCTGGTGCCCCGGGCCAGCAGGAAGACGGCGATGGCCAGCGCGGAAGCCAGTGCGACGTGGCCGCTGGGAAAGCTGTCTGTTCCGGGTTCCGGGATCAGCGGGTTGAACAGTGCGGTGGAGTCGGGGCGATGCCGGGCAACCAGCACCTTGAACAGTTCGCTGCTGACCCAGCCGCCGGCGGCCACCAGCCCGGTGGCTACCGCATTCACCGGGCTCCGGCGCACCAGCAGGAGGAAGAGGCACAGCGCGGCGATCATCAGCACGCCGCCCGCCGGGCTGAACACTACGTTGATGACCATGGCGACTCCCGTGAGGGGCGCAGTGTGGTCATGGCTCAGCTCGGCGTCAACGGACATGTCAGCCGAGGTCAGCGCCGGGATGAACCGCAGCGCCAGGCCGGCGGCCACGATCAGGACCGCCGCGACGAGAGGCACTGCAATCCAGTGGCGCAACTGGGGAAGGACGGCCATGCGGACGGCTGCCTTGTCCGTTGGGGACGCCGCGGCGGGGAAGCGGTTGGGATGGGACGTCAAGGTTCAGCCTGTTTCTTTCGCCGGTCAGGGTACCTATGAGTATGCGCCCGCACGCCTGAAAGAAACCTGTGAAACTGGCCCCTACAGGTGCTGGATGCCTGCCCGCTGCATCGCGTCCCGGTAGGTCTCCACATTCTTGGCCAGGAGTTCTTCCTGCTTGGCCTCAGAAACAGCGAAGGCCCTGCCGCCAAGGGCGGAGGCCTTGTAGATTTTGATGCCGTTGTTCTTCAAGGATGAGTGGTAGGTCTTTTCGAACAGGGTCAGGAAGGTGGAGGCATCCGTGCCGTGGGCGATGATCGCCGAAACCCGGGCGTTGATCTTGAGGAACTGGCGGAAGGGCCGCAGACCGTCGGTTTTCTCCTGGACGCTCAGCGCGGAGGGGCTCCCGCTCTCACGGACCCACGGGTACGCGTTCCAGGGCATGACGTAGCGCGGGTCCAGTTCGGCGAGTTCGTAGATCTGGGTGGCACGGCGGGCCGCTTCGTCATCGTTGTTGTGGGAGACGAATCCGGATTCCGTTCCCTTGCCGGGGCTGGCTTGGAGGCTGATGATTCTGCATTCATCTTCATCGTGGACGGGGTCGATATAGGGAACGGTGGAACCGGGCTTCTTTTCCATCAGTTCATCGCAAAGCTGGGTCACCTTGGCGATGTTCGGTTCCTGTAGCAGGGCCTTTTTTTCGTCCCAATCAATCGTCACGATTTCTCCCTTGGCAGCGAGGCGTCCAGAATCAGGCGTCCTATGTCACTCTACGCTTCCCCGGGGAGGGGTGGGCACACCGAATTTTCCAGCGGGCCAATCTACCGCCGCCCGCGCATGTGCTGGCTGTTCAGTTCGTCGAGCTGTTCGTCGGTGAGTTCATCAAAGACCTTCGCTTCCCGCTTGTCGCTGCGGGAGAAGCGGATGAACATGAGGATGATCAACGGCAGATCCACCACTTCGCAGATGAACCAGAGGAGGTTTCCCGCGAACTGCTGGTCTTGAAGGGCGTCCCTGAACCACCACTGGGGATCGGGAACGGACGTCACGTGGTCAAGTACCTGGCCGCTGAGGCTGAGCAGGATCCCGGGGATCGCGTCGATCAGCAGCTCGATGAACACGAACATGAATTCAAGGGTCAGGTAGGCGCTGGAGCGCTGGAAGTCCGACTCTTCGATGATGGGAAGAGCCATCAGCATCCCCAGCAGCGGCACGGCGATCGTGAGGAGTGCATCAGCGGCAGGGTTGGTGCGCAACGTGTAGAAGGCTGGGGTGAGGAGTATGGAGAAAAGTGCGAGCCCCAGCAGCGGCGCGCCGAACGAGTTGCTGACAAACCGCACCGGCCGGCTGGCCAAGACCGCGTCAAACGCGGCTATGCCCTGTGGCGGCAAGGCAGCCCGGGCGAGGGTGAGGGGCTTTCCCAGTCCGATGAGCAGGGGAACAACGAAGAGCAGCAGGGAGAGCTTGAGGGTGAACGCCCACCGTTGCTGCGCCCCGTAGACGCCCGTGAATCCGCAGGTCAGCACCACGAATGTTCCGAGGCCAAGAACGTAAAACGCGGCGGTCCGCCAGGCCGGCCACCGGCGGCCCTTTTGGGTCGCTGCCCGCACCCCCAGCCCGTACAGGAGGCCTGTGACGGCGACGAAAGCCGCCGCGGCCCAGTCGAGTCGCCAGGAAGAAATCAGGATCTCAAGGGGTGGCACGGGCCAAGGGTAGCCGTCGTTCCTGAAAGTAACCTGTCCGCGCACCCGGCAGTGGTGGTGCGATGGAGTAGCAGGAATGGCTGTTGGGGTGGCGGCTGCTCCTGATGCACCACCGTTCCAGGAGATGCTGTTCAATGGACTATGCAGTTCACCAGGAAGGGCCTGAAGGCCGAGGGCTTCGCCGGCTTCAGACCAATCCAAAGCCTCGAAACCATGCGGATTCCGCAAGGAACAGGCCTCTTTGTGGTCGTGGCGCCCGAAGATTTCCAGCCGCGCTTTCTCGCGAAAAGCACCGCGGGAGTCTTCAAGAAGAGGGACCCGTCCCTCCCCGTAGCTGCACTGGCCGCCGAATGGGTGGACGCCGCCGTTGTTCTCTACGTGGGGAAGGCCGGCCCCGGCAGCAAAGGCAACCGTGGGCTTCGGCGCCAGGTCCAGGAGTTCGTTGACTTCGGGCAAGGAAAGCCGCCCGGCCACTGGGACGGGCGGCTTATCTGGCAGTTGGCCGACGCCGGATCACTCGCCATCGCCTGGAAGGAGCTTCCGGCGGACCAGCTGAACGGCGCAGAAGCGGGTTACCACGCTGCCTTCGTGGCGGAATTCGGCCGGTTGCCCTTCGCCAACCTTGTGCAGGCACGCACCAAAGCGGGCGCCTGACCTCGCGAGGCGCACCTGTCACGCAGGTCCCCGCAGCCGCTCCATCTCCCGCCGGTCCTTCTTGGTGGGCCGCCCTGCGCCCCGGTCGCGCTGCGGCAGCCCAAGCGCCGGAAGTGCGGGCCGTGGGGGAGTGTGGTCGGTAAAGCAGTGCGAGGCGGCCTCGGCGCCTACGCGCTTGGCGATGAGCCGCCGCACCTCCAGGACGCGCTCGTACCCCGGCATCCGGACCGTGACGGTATCGCCGGTGACCAGGGTGGCCGAAGCCTTCGACGGGTTGCCGTTTAGCCGGACATGGCCGGCCCGGCAGGCCGCGGTGGCGGCCGAGCGCGTCTTGTAGGCGCGGACGGCCCACAGCCACGCGTCGATGCGGACACTGGCGGGGGAGGAAGGCAGGCTGGTCATGATTGGCACCGAGTATAGCCCGGGGCCTGCAGCGTCACTCCACTGTCACCCTGACCTGCTGTACCACGTTGTTGCCCATCCCCTGGTAGTTCCAGTGCTGCTCCATGGGCTGGGTGGCGCCGGTGATGTCCGTGGCGCGGCAGGCCAGGACGTGCTCGCCGGGGTCGGCTACCCACGGCAGGCTCCATCTCCGCCACGCGAAACCCCCCGCCGGTTTCTCCAGGTGGGCCGGCAGCCAGGTGCCGTCGATGCCCACGTCGACGGCGGTCACGGCGCCTTCGCCGGACCAGGCCCTGCCCTCCAGCATGACCGGGCCAGCAGGAAGGAACCGCTGCCGGGTGAAGAAGTCCGGAACGCCTGGGGGGACCATCAGCGAACGGACCCTTATGCGCGTGACCGGTGTGCCGGCGTCGTCCGCGGATTCCTGGTACCGGTACGCGTGCTGCTGGAACCCGGCGAAGGGCGCCCTGACCACCTCAATGGACTGCAGCCACTTCACGCTGGCCATGCCATACCAGCCCGGGACCACCAGCCGCAGCGGGTAGCCATGCTGCGGCGGCAGGTCCAAGCCGTTCATCCTGTAGGCAAGAACGACGTCGGGACGCAGCGCCTCGCGGATCGGCAGGCTCCGCGCGTAGTGCTGGGGGACCCCGCCCTGTATGCCCGCGTCGGCTCCGGTGAACACCACCTCCAGGGCGTGAGGCAGCACGCCCGCCCTGCCAAGGAGATAAGCCAGTGGCACCCCAGTCCAGTGCGCCGTGCCAACCGCTTCGAGGACCCAAGGCTGGCTAAGGGGCCGGGGCTCAAGGAGCGACCTGCCGTTGCCCGCGCATTCGAGGGTCACGGGAACGGTGATGGCGGGATCCCTGCGGAGTGCCGCCATGCTCAGTTCGAGGGCCCGCTCCACGGCACCGCCGATCCGCAGGTGCCAGGAGGAAGCGTCCAGGTCGGGGATGTCGAAGTGGGTCAGCACATAGTGGAGCCCGGGCGGCGTGACCTCGCGGCGCAGCGCCTCCAGCGGCATGGAATGGTTGCGGGCGGCGAGCTGCAGCTCCTCACGGGTAAGCGGACCGGAGTCAGGAACTGCCGTTGCAGGCAGGTCCGGCGCCTGTTCCGCGGACTTCCGGGCGGACTGCTGGTTCCTGTAATTCATGGCGCTGCGATTCTGTGACGGACCAGGGACACCCCTGCCAACAGGTCTACGCCGGGCCACCCCGCCCGTCAACGAAATTAACCGGGCTACAGCACCGGCCGCGTCAGGAACTCGGCGAGGCTGATCGGGTCCTGCCCGGTCAGCCCGTGGACATCCGGTGAAAGGCCTGCCATCTCGCCTGCCGCCATCGCCGTGTAGGTGCTCACCCACGCGTCCAGCTGCCACTGCGGCGCGCCGTAGGAAGTCCTGGATGCGTAGGCTTCCTCCAGGGTCTCCGGCTGGTACCTCACGGTCCGGCCGGTGCCTGCACTCAGTACCTCTGCTGCCTGCGCCATGGTCAATTCCTCCGGCCCGGTCAGGTCGTAGGTCTTGCCCTTGTGGATGGCAGGATCCCTCAGCACGGCATGGGCGCAGCGGGCAATATCCTCGCGGGCCACCCCTGAAAAGGCGCCATCACCGGCGGGGCCACGGATCACTCCGTCGTCCCCCGTCATCAGCGGCAGGAAGTCCAGGTAGAAGTTGTCGCGCAGGAAGGTGAAGTCCATCCCGGACGCCCTGATGCGCTCCTCCGTGGCGTAATGGTCCCTCGCCAGGGTGAAGGTGGCATCGGGCGCCGCCCCGTAGAAGGAGGTGTACACCACCTGCTGCACCCCGGCGTCGGCAGCGGCGTCGATGAACGAGTAATGCTGCTGCAGCCTGTCCTCAGCCTCCGCGGCGGAGACCATAAACAGGACTTTCACCCCGTCCAGGGCGTGGCGGGAGGCTGCGCCGTCCCCATAGGAACACACCACCGAATGCGCCTCATCCAGCTGCGGCGCCCGGGAGGCGTCGCGTACCAGCAGGCGCTGGGCGAAACCGGATGCGGCAAGTTGCCGCGCCACCATTCCGCCCAGGCCTCCGGTGGATCCGGTGACAGCGAGCTCCGGCAATTCCGTCGGGGACGCCACTTACGCTTCCCGGGTGGCCGGCGATTTGGTCTGTGCCGGGTCCCGCTCGGCGAGGCCGCCGACGGCGTCGTCGATCCTCTTGAGGACTTCGGCCTCCAGCTTCACGCCGGCGGCACCCACGCTGTCGGCAATCTGCTCCGGGCGGGACGCGCCCACGATCGCGGACGCCACGTTGGGGTTCTGCAGCACCCATGCAACCGCAAGCTGTGGCATGGACAGGCCGGCCTCCTGTGCAATCGGCTTCAGGTCCTGCACGGCAGCCAGCACGTCGTCGCGCATCCACCGCTGGATCATCTTGGCGCCGCCCTTTTCGTCCGTGGCGCGACTGCCCTCCGGGGCAGGCTGCCCTGGCAGGTACTTGCCGCTGAGGACGCCCTGGGCCATGGGCGACCACACGATCTGGGACACGCCCAGCTCTTCCGACGCCGGGACCACCTCGGCTTCGATAACGCGCCAGAGCATGGAGTACTGCGGCTGGTTGGAGATGAGCTGGAAACCCAGTTCCCTGGACAGCTTGTGCCCCTCGCGGAGCTGGTCGGCGGTCCATTCACTGACGCCGATGTACAGTGCCTTGCCCTGCCGGACGATGTCCGCGAACGCCTGCATGGTTTCTTCCAGCGGCGTTTCGAAGTCGTAGCGGTGGGCCTGGTAAAGGTCCACGTAATCCGTCTGCAGCCGGCGCAGCGAACCGTTAATGGACTCCATAATGTGCTTGCGGGACAGGCCAAGATCGTTCTTGCCCTTGGGGCCGGTGGGGCCGAAGACTTTGGTGAAGATTTCCAGGGACTCGCGGCGCTCACCCTTCAGGGCCTGCCCCAGGACGGTTTCCGCGGCCGTGTTGGCGTAGACGTCCGCCGTGTCGAAGGTGCTGATGCCGGCGTCCAGGGCAGCCCGTACGCACTGGGTTGCGACGTCGTTTTCCACCTGGGAGCCGTGGGTCAGCCAGTTGCCGAAGGTGATTTCCGAGACTTTGAAACCGCTGTTTCCGAGGTATCTGAATTCCATGGGTTTCACGCTAACCCAGATGGTTGCTCAGGGTAAGGGCTTAGCCGTTATCCCGTGCCTGCTCCTTGAGCACCTTCTGTGGGCCGGCCAGGGAAACCAGGGACCCCGTATCCAGAGGCGGCACCGGATGCGGCGGCTGGGGCTTCTTGAAGGACCGCGGCATTTCGTGCGGCGGACGGTGGTTGTGCAGGGCCGACTCCACCAGCGGGGCCACCTCGGATACCTTGTCAGCCGGGACGGCGGGGTCGGGGAGGTCGCGCACGGACAGCTTGATTTCCGGCCGCTCCGCCTTGGCCCTGGCTTCGGCCCGCCTGTCCGCCTCGGCAACGGCAGAGGCCCAGTCTTCGGCGAGGACGGGCGGCTCGGGACGTGCTGCAGCCAGTTTCGGATGGCGTACGACGGCGGTGCGGAGCGACTCTTTCAGCCGGTCCGGTTTCAGCGCGGCGGCTCGTTCCCGGAGGGGCTTGCGCGGTGCCGGCTGCCGCGCCGCTGCCCCTGCGGCTC
This sequence comes from Pseudarthrobacter phenanthrenivorans, assembly GCF_036455295.1. Classification (GTDB taxonomy): domain Bacteria; phylum Actinomycetota; class Actinomycetes; order Actinomycetales; family Micrococcaceae; genus Arthrobacter; species Arthrobacter phenanthrenivorans_C. Next base: position 11,197 of record NZ_JAYXNX010000027.1, read on the forward strand.
CGGTGGCGTCTCGTTTAGCGGGGCCCCGTCCGAGCAGGGTCATCAGCACGATGACGGCCAGCCGCCCCATGCCTGCGAGGACCAAGGTGAGCACGCCAAGAAGCAAGAGGACTGCGAACATCAGTAGGGCAATGCCCATGGTGCCCAGGAAGGTCAGGTTGAGGACGAGAGTGTCCGGGGTCCCCACGTCTTCTCTCCTCTCTGCCTGCATCCGGGGCCAGTTCCCGGCAGCCTGCGCCGGGGGCAAGGCCCTTCTCCACCATACGGATTTTTGCCGGGCCGTGCCGCCCCGGACCACGTCATGGCCGGGGTTGTAGCGAAGCTGTTACCGGATGTGACAGCATCGCCGGGTGACCGAATCGATTGACTCCGCAAACTGCTTGTGCCTGTCCGGGGAGCCGTACGCTGCGTGCTGCGGCCGGTTCCATTCGGGGCAGGCCGAAGCTGCAACGGCTGAGCAGCTGATGCGGTCCCGCTACACGGCGTTCGCGCGGCTGGATGAGGATTACCTGCTCCGCACCCACCACCCGTCCACGGCGCCGTCCAGCCTGGACCTTGACCCCTCCATGGAATGGCGCCGCCTGGACATCCTGGCCACCAGCGGCGGCGGACCCTTTGATACTGCAGGGACTGTGGAGTTCAAGGCCTACTACCGGCACGGTGCGGACCGCGGCGTTCTGCACGAGAACAGCAGGTTTGTCCGGGAGGGCGGCCGGTGGCTGTACGTGGACGGCGACATCCTCGCCTGATTAATCCCTGTCGTCGTAAAACTCGCTGTCCGGAGTGAATCCGGCGCGGTCCACTTTGCGGTGGAACCGCATGCCGGCCAGGCCACCCAGGACCGCCCCGACCAGGGCCACCACTGCCACCACGACCGCCGCGATGATGCTGGTGGTGGTCAGCTGTCCCTCGTTGACCGGGATGCGGGGGAAGCTGTTGAGGTTGGCCAGGACGTTGAACTGCTGCCCTGCCACCAGGCCCAGGATGGCCACCAGGATGGCCACGATCAGCGCCCAGATCCAGACCATCAACCCCTGCTTGACGCCGTTGAAGCGGGCCATCCGGCCTGCCACGTAGCCGCCGCAGTAGTAGGAGACGAACAGGATCACCAGCAGGACGATGATCCCTACCAGCCCCACCGTGCCGCTGTTCTGCGCGGCCTGGTTAACGGCCTCGTTCACGTTGGTGTTGTTGGCGAGGCCTACAGCAGTGCCCGCTGCCGCCACCAGTGCGGTCAGCAGCACGGCCATGCCGGTGGCCGTCAGCCAGCCGAAGAAGGCAGAGCCTGCCTTGATCCCGCCGAAACGTTCCTTCTGCCGTGCGACGGCGGTTTCCCTGTCCGCGAGCGCAGGATCCACTGCCGGCTCCACGACAGGGGTGGCAGTGGTGGGTGCGGGCTGGTACTCCCGCTCCGCGGAGGGCGGGATGTAGTCCCGTTCCACGGCGCGGGCCGGCGGCTGCTCGAAGGAGCGCGTGGCCGCGTCGTCAGCGGCTGCTTCCCGGTGGCTTCCGCGGGTGGTCTCGGCCTCCCGGGCGCGGCGGGAAGGCAGGTTCTCTGGGTCCGTTGAGCTGCTCATGGCTCAACTCAACCACCCGCCTGCAGTGATAGCAAGCGTGCTTACTATTTTGTGACCTGCGGTTTTACCGGTATTTCCGGTGCAGGTCCTGTTTCTTTGACGGCCCCGGGGAGGCGTCGGCGATCCACGGGCCCGTGCCCTCGGACTGGTCCAGCACCCCTGCTTCAAGCCAGGTGTAGTCCCCGGCGAGGACTTGGCGCGTCAGTGCGTGGTCGGCGTCGTCCGTATTCCGCCACAGCTGGTCGAAGTACTCGTCCACCCGGACCCTCGCCTGCTCGCAGTAGGCGTCGGCCAGCTCGTAGGCCCCGGCAGCCTTTTCAGGAGACGTTTTGAGGAGCATCTCGGCGCGGGAGCAGCAGGCGGTCATGGCGAAGAGTTCTGCGCCGATGTCCACCACCCGGCCCAGGAACGCCTGTTTCCGTTCAAGCTTTGCCTGCCACCTGCCCATTCCGTAGAAGGTCTGCCGGGCAAGCCTGCGCGACGAACGTTCCACGAACCGGAGGTGGCGGGCGAGCCGGCCGAATTCGCCGTAGGACCGGGGGTCCATGCCGGCGCCGGCCACCAGCTTGGGCAACCACTTGGCGTAAAAGCCGGAAGCGCCGACGGCGGCCTTCGCTTTGTCTGCCAGGCTGGCATCAAGCGACGCAAGGTCGCCCGCGGCGGCAAGGTGCGCGTCCACGGCTTCCCGGGCAATCAGGAGCCGCATGATTTCCGAGGATCCCTCGAAGATCCGGTTGATCCGCAGGTCCCGCAGCTGCTGTTCAGCGGGCACCGCGCGTTCTCCGCGTGCCGCCAGTGATTCGGCCGTCTCGAAACCGCGCCCGCCCCGGATCTGGACCAGCTCGTCGGCGATCCGGCAGCTGATCTCGGTAGCCCACAGCTTGGCCAGCGCAGCCTCGATGCGGACATCCTTTTGGCCCGCATCGGCGAGTTCGGCGGAGAGTTCAAAGACCGCGTCCAGCGCGAAGGCCGAGGCGGCGATGAAGGCAATTTTCTTACCCACGGCTTCGTGTTCACCCACGGGCCTGCCCCACTGCGTGCGGGCGTTGGACCACTCGCGGGCGATCTTCAGGCTCCACCTTCCGGAGGCCACGCAGAGTGCCGGCAACGCCAACCGGCCGGTGTTAAGGGTGGTCAGTGCAATCTTCAGGCCCTGGCCCTCGCGGCCCAGCCGGTTGGCAGCGGGCACCCGCACCTGGTGGAAGCGGGTCACCCCGTTCTCGATACCGCGCAGGCCCATGAAGGAGTTCCGGTTTTCCACGGTGATGCCCGGTGAATCCATCTCCACCACGAACGCGCTGATGCCGCCTTTGTGCCGGGTGCCGTCCGGATCGGTGTGTGCCGGCACCACTGCCATGACCACCACCAGTTCCGCGATCACCCCGTTGGTGGTCCAAAGCTTCACGCCGTCCAAGAGGTACGCGTCGCCGTCGTCGGTTGGCGTTGCGGTGCTGCCCAGGCGGGCGGGGTCGCTGCCCACGTCCGGTTCGGTAAGGAGGAACGCGGTGACGGCGCCGGCGGCGCAGCGGGGCAGGTACTCGCGTTTCTGTTCGAGCGTGCCAAAGACCTTGACCGGTTCCGGCACTCCAATGGACTGGTGGGCCGAAATAAGCGCGCCCAGGCTGGGATGCACGCTGCCCAGCAGTGCCAGGGCACGGCCGTAATAGACCAGTGAAAGGCCCAGCCCCCCGTACTCCTGCGGAATCTTCATGCCGAACACGCCGAGGTCGGCCAGGCCCTTGATGTAGTCGTCGGGAATCTTCGCTTCGCGCTCGATAAGCCGGCCGTCCATGGTGCGGGCGTAGTCGGTCAGGCGGGCCATGAATTCCTCACCCCGCTCAACGGAATCGGGCGCGGCTGTGGGCCAGGGGTGGACCAGGCTGAGGTCAAAACTGCCAAGGTACAGGCCCTTGGCGAAGCTTGGGCGGTCCCAGCCTGACTCACGGGCGGCCTCGGCGACGGCCCGCGCATCTTCAGCAGTGGCACCGGCACCGATGTTGCCGGCAGGGACGGGGGTTTCGTCAGCCGGGGCGTCCTTGGCCTGGCTGTCAGTGGCGGAGGTCATGGGTCATCTCCTTGGCCGGATTGGCCGGTGTAGCCATGGATCCGCCGGGGTTGGAGAACCCTTCAGCTGTCACTCAAGATTACCCGCGGGTAGGTTCCGGTACTAGGGGACGTTTGGCCCTGGAAATCTCCCGACAGGTCCACCGCGGCGGCGCGGTGGACCAGCTTGTCCCATCCGGCGTTGATGCCGTGGACCACGGCGAGGAGCGTATTGGCCACCACCATCCAGGTGAGCTTGCCCGCCCCCAGGAATGCCAGGGCAATGAGCCCGGCCGTGATGACGAATGCGGCCAGGACGGCGCCGAACACCAGCGTTCCGATGAACACCATCGTGGCTGTTTCCACTGAGCTTAGATCGAACTGCATGAATCCCCCTGCTGCGACGTTGCTGTGGTGAATAACTGCGGTGGCGAACCAGTGGTCCGCCAAAGACCAGTAGCAGAAGCGTAGGGGGACAGCCGCGCAGCCAGCCAGAGCGGATGGGGCAGAAGTGACTGTTGATACGGGATTGAAACACTACCCCCAGGTAGGTCACGAAGTGGTCGCGACGGCCTGCGTTAACCTTGTAGTTGGCAGTTTTCCGGTCCGCTCCCTTTGGGACCGCTCTGCCCAGCCCCGGAACAGTCCAACAGCCACCAGCCCAAGGAGAGTGCGTGCCCCGCTCCGCCAGGTCATCCGCTGACGCCATCAGCGCCCGGCTCCGGGACCTCGAACTCCTCACCAAGGGACCCGCGTGGGCCCTGACGCGCTCGGCGCCCTGGGTGATCGCGGTGCTCCAGGCTTCCTTCACCCGCACCCGGCCGCAGGTGCCGCTGGAGGAATTCCATGCCGACGTCGACTCCTTCCTTGAGGAGCTTCGGCGCCAGGATCCCGGGCTGGGAGGAGGGGCCAACGGCAAGGCGTTCGGTGACGAATGGACCCGGCGGCAGTTCCTGACCCGGCGGAACCAGTCAGGGCAGATTGTCTACGAAGCCACCGAGCCCGCCGCACGCGTGCTCGCCTTCCTGGACAGCCTTTCAAGCGAGCGGTCCACCCTGAACGGCTCCCGCCTGGGCACCCTGCTGGGGGACGTGGAAAAGCTCGCGAACGAAACCAACCCGGACCAGAGTGCCCGCCTCGAGGCCCTGGAAGAGGAGATCGAAGAGCGGCAGCAGCTCATCCAGGACATCAGCACGGGGGAGTTCGACGGCCTTCTTGACGACGACGAGGCCGTGGAGGCCGCCGGAAACATCCTGGACCTCGCCGCCAGCCTGCCTGCGGACTACAAGAAAATGCGTGACCGGATCGAGGAACTGGTGGGCGGACTGCGCAACCAGATCATCGAAGAGTCGCTGACCAAGGGTGCCACCATGGCCCAGGTCCTTGAGGCCGACAAGCGGCTGCGCCAAAGCCCCGAGGGCAGGACGTTCAGGTCATTCACGGCGTTCCTGGAAGACCCACAGCAGCAGCTGAGGTTCCGCTCGGCCATCGGTGAGGTGCTGAGCCGCGAGTTCGCCGATGATCTATCGCCCGAGGACAGGGAAACGCTGAAGAACCTGGTGGCTGAGCTCCGGCAGCAGCACAGCCAGATCCAGCGGATCTATGGCAAGCTCAGCGAAAGCCTCAACACGTATGTCCAGAGCGACGACTTCCGCCAGTCCGTCCGGCTGCGGCAGGTGCTGCGCGAGGCGGAGCAGGCCATCCGGTCCCTCCCCTACGAGCGGGAACGCCCCGGCCTGGTGCCCGGCCCTGTCCTGTACAACGCCGGGTTCGAGTCGCTGTCCATGGTGAAACTCTTCGATCCGGACGAGTTCGCGGCGCCGCCCCGGCTGGCGGACCCCATCGCCTTCACCGACTCAGACCGCGTGCGCTCGCCGAGGACGGGCAAGGCCAAACCGGCGGTGGTCCGGGCGGCCATGGCAGGAGCTGCAACGCTGGCCGACGCCTGGCAGCAGCTGCCGCCCGAAGAGCAGCACATCAACAGCATCCGCGCGCTGCTCTCCGAGGCCCTGCACCGGGGTGCGGACTTCAACCGCGGGGCCCTGGACGGCCTGGACTTCGAACAGATAGACGGTTCCACCCGCAGGGCCTACCTGCCAGTGGTCACGCTCGCAAAGGATTCAGATGACTGAAGAAATCACGACGCCGGTGGCCGAGCCGGTATCCATCCTCGACGGTGAGCCCACTGGGTCCCCGGTGGTTGAGCCCGTCGATACCCCGATTTCGACAAGCTCAATCACCGCGGCAGCCCTCTCCCCCCGCGACACCTTCGTCGACGGAGCAGCCTTGTTCCCCGGCGATACGGGGGTGCTGCCCATGAAGGTGCGGCAGGCCCTGGTGAAGCTGCTCAAGGGCCCGTACGTTGACGGCGGCCGGGACGAGAAGCTGTGGACGGTGCTGCTGGACAACCAGGTGATCCTGCGCAGCCGGCTTTCGGAGCTGTTCCTGACCCTGCAGCTTGACCATGAGCGGAAGATCGCCGTCCTGCGTCCCGTCGATCCGGACGTGATCGGAGGCAGCACCCGGTCCAGCATCCTGCGCCAGCAACGTGCCCTGAGCCGGGTGGAGACCATTGTGCTGCTTCGACTGCGCCTGCTGCTGGACCGGCACGTCACGGCGCAGACCGACCCCACCATCACCCGCGAGGAAATCACTGACCTGGTGGCGCACTACCAGCCGGCCGGCCAGCAGGATGCACTGCGCGACGCTGACGTGGTCACCCGCGCCATCACCAAGCTCCTGGCCCGCCAGCTCCTGCTCCCCACCGGGCTGGACGACGTCTACACCATCTCCAACGCGCTTCCCCTGGCCCTGCCGTTCGAAAACATCGGCGACATTCCTGCCCATATCGAGGCTTTGGTGGCGGCCGCGGCAGACGCAACGGGCACCGAGGCAATGCTGGACCTCGACGCCGGCCCGGCGGCTGGACCTGCGGATAGCGACGACGAGGACCCGGACGAAGCGGAGGCAGCCAAATGACGGTCGCGAGCATGTTGCCGTTGGGCGATGTGACCAACCCGGGGCAGATGCGCCTGGCCCTGGTGCAGGTGGTCAACTGGGGGACGTTCCACGGCGCCCACACCATGCACGTGGACCGGAACGGCACACTGCTGACGGGCAACTCGGGCGTGGGCAAGTCGACGCTGTTCGATGCGATGTTGCGCGTTTTCGATGCCCGGCCCCGGTCCAACGAGGCGGCGGCGCAGCGTTCCGGCGGTGCGGTTGAAGACAAGCGCACAACGTTCACCTACATGCGCGGCAAGGTGGGGGACAAGGCCGTGGGCGAGGGCTCGGCGAGTGCTTTCCAGCGCCCGGGGGCCACCTGGTCCGCTGTCGCCCTGACGTTCGATAACGCCGCCGGCACGCGGGTGACGGTGTCCGCGCTGTTCGACTTGCCGAAGAACGGGACCGAGTCCAGCGTGGGCCGGTTCTACCTGATCGACAATGTCCCCCTGGACCTTGAGGCTGTCGAGGGAATCGCGGACAAGCGCTTCACCAAGGGTGCGCTGGAGACGCTGTTCCCGCATGCGCAGGTGTTCGACGTGCACAAGGCCTTCGCCGAGCGTTTCCGGCGCCTGCTGGGGATCAGCTCGGACCAGGCACTCCCCCTCCTGCGGGTTATCCAGGCGGGCAAGGGCCTTGGCGGCAGCGTCAACACCTTCTTCCGCGACCAGGTCCTCGACGCCCCGGCGACGCTCGCCGCGGCGGACGACGTGGTGGAGGAATTCAGCAACCTGATGTCCATCCGGCAGCGGCTGGAAGACGTCCGGCAGCAGCGCGACCAGTTGGCCCCGGTGCCGGGACTGAACCGGGAGTACGCGCAGTCGCTGCTGGACGCGAACCGGCTCCGGGAGCTGGTGGGCGGGGAGTTCGAGGCGTACAGGCAGCAGCTCGCCGTCACGGTCCACCAGAAGACGCTGGCTCGGTTCAAGGAGCTGGCGCAGGCCAAGGCCAAGGAGCTCGGCGCCGAGCGCACGGTCCGCGACGGCCTGGCCAAGGAACTTCGGCAGCTGGAAACGGACTACAACAACCAGGGCGGCAACGCCATCTCGGCCATCGAGCAGTCGCTGGAGAACGCCCGCGTCGGCCTGAAGCTCCGCCAACAGGTTGAGGAGGCAGCCCAGCAGGCGCTGGCCGACGCCGGACTGCAGCTTGAGTGGTCGGCTGAAGGCTGGGAGCAGTCGCACGAGCAGGCGGCGGCCAGGTCCGCAGAAATCAAGGATGATTCGCAGGCCCTCCAGGAGCTGCGGTTTGAAGCCTTCGACGCGCACGCCTCCCGGAAACGCGAGCTGGCGGCGGCTGAGCAGGAACTTGTCTCACTGAAGACGCGCAAATCCCTGCTGCCGCCGTCGAGCATTGAAAACCGTGCCGCCATTGCCGCCGCCACCGGCATCCCCGAGGACCGGATGCCCTTCGCCGGCGAACTCATGGACCTCGCGGACGGGGAGGAACGGTGGCGCCCCGCTGCCGAACGCGCACTCCGCAGCCTGGCCACCACCTTGCTGGTGCCGGGCGAGCACTTCGCCGCCGTCACCCGCTATCTCAACGACCACAACGTCCGCGGTGCGCTCCGGGCAGTGGACGTGTCCAAGCCGCTGGCCGGCGGCGCGCTCGCCGTTGAAGACGTGCGCGACGGCGACCTGCTCACCAAACTGGACATCCTCGCCAGCGGTGCCGCTGCCGAGGCGGGGGAGTGGGTCAGGGAGCGGATCGCCCTGGACTTCGCCTTCCCCTGCGTGGAGGATCCGGACGAGCTGGCGGCCGTGGACAAGGGCCTGAGCCTGGGCGGCGTGGTCAAGCGCAACCGGCACACGGTGGAAAAGGACGACCGGTTTACCAGCCGCCAGGATTACGTCCTGGGCTTCGACAACGCGGCCAAGCTGGAACTTGTGGCCGGCCAGGTGGAGGACCTCCGGCAGGAAGTGGCCAAGGCCGCCGAACTGGCGCAGAGCCGCGAAGACTCGCACCAGGGCATGAGCAGGCAGCTCGATGCCTTGCGGCGGATCGCGGAAGACGACCGCCCCTGGGAACAGGTGTCCGCGGCCGTTGCCGCAGATGAGCTGACGCGGATCGAACAGCGGCTGAAGGACGCCCTGGCCGCGCAGGCGGACCTGGAACCGCTCCGCGCCACCATCGAGGAGGTCCGGCAAAAACACCAGTCCAGCACCGAGTCCGCCGCAGTCCTGCAAAGCGAATACAAGGCGCTGGACCGCCAGCTGACCGCTGCCGACGCGCTGCTGGAAGCCGCGCGCCACCGCCTTGCCGAGGCACTGCCGTCGGACGCCACCGTCACGGCACTGGAGCCGCACTTCGCGGAATTTGGCGACGTGACCGAAATGCACGAGCTGGACAACCTGGCCAACCGCGTGCGCACCGCCCTCCTGGGCGACCTGCACGCCGCCGAGTCGCGCGGGCAGGCCACGGCCGAGCGGCTAACCCGGATCTTTGAAGGCTTTGTCCGGGAATGGGGCAGCGCCATCTCGGCGGACCACGGAACCAGCATCGGCGCGGCCAGCGAATTCGAGGCCCGCTACCACGCGATCGTGAACGACGGCCTGCCCGCGCAGGAAGCCGAGTTCCGGCAGTTCTTCAACCAGCGCACGCACGAGTCCTTCAGCACCCTGCTGCACCTGCTGGACGAGGAACGCCGCTCCATCACCAGCCGCATCCTTCCGCTGAACGGCATCCTGTCGCAGGTGAACTTCCACGAGGGCAGCTACCTGGAACTGGACATCAAGCAGACGCTGCCGCCCACCGCCAAGCAGTTCAAGGACGCCATCCAGAACGCGTTGAAAGCCCGGCACACGCGGCCGGTAAAGGCCGAAACCGGCCGGGCCGACGGTTCCGGTCCTGACCAGGACGACGACGGTGAACTCACCGCGCGCTACAAGTCCTTGGAAACCCTGGTGAAGAGGCTCGGCTCCCAGGCACCGGAGGACCGGCGCTGGCGGGCCGAGGTGCTGGACGTGCGCGGGCACCTGTTCATCCTGTGCAAGGAGCACCGGGAGGTAACCAGTCCCCGTGGCGGCAGGAAGACCGAGGTGTTCATGCATGCGGACACCGGTTCCATGTCCGGGGGTGAGCGGCAGCGGTTCACCGCGTTCATCATGGCGGCGGCCCTGAGCTACCAGCTGGGGATCGCCGAGCAGGGTTTCACCACCTACGGGACCGTGATGATGGACGAGGCCTTCGTCCTCGCGTCGGAGGAGTTCGCAGGTGCCGGGATCAAGGCGCTGCACGAATTCGGGTTCCAGCTGCTGCTGGCAGCCCCCGAAAACGTGATCGACCTGTCCCGGCACCTGGGTTCGGTCACCGAAATCCTCCGTGACCGGCGGACCAACCGCTCCGGTGTGCTCACCGCGCCCGTCATCCGGCCCCGCCCAGGGGAGGAAGGCGCCTGGCGGTCCGAGGCGAACCCGGTGGATATCGTCCTGCGGTAACCGGCCCTACCTGGACTGCGCCGCTATTTCGCCTGCACCCGGCCCAGGAACTGCGCTGTGCGTTCCTGCAGCCCCTGGATCTGGCGTTGCACGACGGCTGCGGGGTCCGGGTTGATTTCATTGACCGGCGGTTCCCTTCGGACGTTGCCGCAGCAGACGAAGTCCGCGCAGATCAAGGTGCCCACGGTGTTGCCGTTGCGCCCGGACTGGCCAGACCGCCTGGCGACCCAAAGGAGGACGTCCTCCTTGGAGAACACATCGCGGCAGAGTTCGCACAGCACCGAGCGCTTCTTCCGGGCGCCGCCTTCGGGTGCCCGAAGCATGATGCCGGTGAGGCCCTTGGGTCCGGGAACCACCAGGTAACCGCGCAGCGGCATCTTCTCATCGCGCCACCCGAGGAACTCCAGGCTGTCCCAGTCAAGGGAGTCGAAGTTTTTGGGCAGTGTCAGCTTCGCGGCTTCTGAGCGGCTGGCGTTGACGAAGGACGAACGGATTTGCTGAGGCGTGACTGATTGCATGGCTGAACTTTCGTGAAGGTGGGCGGCCCGGAGCCGGGCCAGGGGTAACGGGGGAGTCAGTCAGTCTCCGCGGAGCAGGCCAAAGCGGCCACCCCGCTCTCCATGGCAGCGGCGGCCCGGACGGCCTTCTGCATGCGCATCGTTTCCGTTGTCCTGTTCCTTGTTCAGCGTTCCGGTGGTTCTGCCGCCGGACCGGCAAGGCCATCCTGCCAAATTGGGAGTCAACTGTCCAAGGGCCCCTGGAGTATCCACACGCCTTCGCCGCCCCAACCTGCTACGCCCCATCAGATCCTGCCCGTATTACCGCAACGCCGCTCACCTGCTGTTCATCCCGGCGTCGTCCTTGCTTTTCCTTGGCCCGTTAGGTTGGGGCAGTGGTGCCTGAACCCTTCCTTCCTGACTCCGGGCGCCGGGTGTTTGTTGCCCTGGGTGACTCGTTTACCGAGGGTGTGGGGGACCGGGATGAGCGGCTGCCCAACGGGGTGCGCGGGTGGGCGGACCGGGTCGCGGAGAAACTTGCCAAGGCGCAGCCCGGGTGGAGGTACGCCAACCTGGCCATCAGGAGCAAGCGGCTGCGGCACATCATCGACGAGCAGCTGGAGCCCGCCGTGCGGATGCGGCCCACCCTGGTCACCCTCTACGCGGGCGGCAACGACATCCTGGACCTGAAAACGGACATGCCCGCGCTGATGGCGGACTACGAACAACTCGTTGCGGAACTCGCCGCCACCGGGGCCACCATGGTGCTTTTCACCGGGTTCGACGTCAAGGTGTCCGCGCTGCTTGAACCGCTGAAGAAGCGCAACACGTATTACAACCAGCGGGTACGGGAGATCGCGAACACTCACGGTGCCGTCCTGGTGGACTACTGGTGTTTGGACGCCTTCCACGACCGCCGGATGTGGGACTCGGACCGGCTCCACATGTCCAAGGCAGGGCACAAGTACCTGGCCGGGCAGGTACTGGACCAATTAGGGGTGCCGCACAAAATCAAGCCCAAGGACTGGGAAGTACCGCCCAGGATGACCCTGCGGGAATGGGAACGGCGCCAGCGGCGCTGGGTCCACGACTGGGTCCTGCCGCTCTTCGGCCGGAAGCTGCGCGGCGTCACCCTGGGGGACACCCTCACCCCCCGCTGGCCGGCGCCCGTGAAGGTGCCCCGGAAGGGCGGGTTGAAGAAGCTGGCGGCGGAAAGGTACGACGGCGGCGCCGGGCCTTAAGGGGCAGGTGGGGGAGGGGTGTCCAGCAGGTTTTCAAACCCCGGCGCCACCCGGCCGGCGTGGAATTCCAGCACCTCGAAGTCGGCCACGCCGTTGGTGTAGAACGGGTCCAGCGCCAGGCTGGCGTCGAGAGTTTCCCGTTCTGCCTGCGACAGCAGCAACCCTCCGGTGCGGGGGATCTTGCGGCCGGCGGCGATAAAGACGCCGTCGTCGAACGCCTTCTGCAGCCAAGCAATGTGCGCGTCGTTGTGGAAGTCGACGATCTCCTGGGGCACGCGGTAGGTCAGGGAGACAACATACATGGGCCAAGCCTACTGGGGCCGGACGGGCTACTTGAAAGATCAATCGTAGAATGGCAACCATGACCGAACCCCGCTGGCTGACCGCCGACGAACGCCGTGCCTGGCTGGCACTGGTGAGCATTAATACGCTGCTGCCGGCGGCCCTCGACACCAGGCTGCACACGGCGGGGAAGCTGTCCCTCTTCGACTACACCGTCCTGGCCATGCTCTCCGAAGCCGAGGACCGGTTCCTGCCCATGAGCGAACTCGCTGCCCGCAGCAGCGCCTCCCTGTCCCGCCTCTCCCACGTGGTGACCAAGCTGCAGAAGCGCGGATGGGTGGAACGCCGCCCGCACCCGTCGGACGCGCGGGTCACCACGGCCCACCTGACCGATGAAGGCATGGCCACCATTGTGGGCCTGGCCCCGGCGCACGTCGAGGACGTGCGCGACCTGTTCCTTGACGCCCTGACCGAGCAGGAAGTTCTGGACCTGGCCCGGATCGGGGAAAAGGTAGTGGGACGGCTGGACAAGGACCACTGGATCCTGCGGGAAACCAAAAGCTGACCTGCTGATTGGTTGCTTCCGGCAACGGGTGGCAAACTGACCGCATGGATTTTTCTTCCCGGTTCGTGGCCCTCGGCGATTCCTTCACCGAAGGCGTGGGTGACGACGACCCCTCGCGCCCCAACGGTGTCCGCGGCTGGGCGGACCGGGTGGCCGAACAGCTCTGCGCCGCCGATCCGGACTTCGGCTACGCCAACCTGGCCATCCGCGGCAGGAAACTCCGGCAAATCCTGGCCGAACAGGTGGACGCCGCCGTCGGACTTAATCCAACCCTGGTGACCATCTACGCCGGTGCCAATGACATCCTGCGCCCCAAGGTGGACATCGACGACCTGCTGGTGGGATACAACGACGCCGTCGGGAAGCTCGCCGCCACCGGCGCCGCCGTGGTGATGTTTACGGGTTTCGATGCCCGGGGGTCCAAGGTCTTCGGCACCATGCGCGGCCGCACCGCCATCTACAACGAACTGGTCCGCGGGATCGCCGGGGACCACGGTGCCCTGCTGGTGGATTACTGGCGCTTCAGCGAGTACTACGACTGGGGCATGTGGGCGCACGACAGGATGCACATGTCCGGAGCCGGCCACGCCAACATGGCCAAGCGCGTGCTTGAGGTCCTCAAATACGAGCACTCCATCGATGTCCCGCCCATGACGCCGGTGCCGGAACTGAGCGGCGCAGAGGCCCTCCGCGCCAACGCGCAGTGGTTCCGTGAGTACGCCGCGCCGTGGGTGGTCCGCCGTGTCACCGGCAAGTCATCCGGGGACAACCTGCAGCCACGGTATCCGCAGCTCACCCGCCTCTAGCGGGAGCGCCGGCAGGGCCATCAGGCCGGTTGAAAGGCCGGCGTCGCCAGCATCGAACCATCGGCGCGGATGGCCAGCACCGCGACGTCCCAGTTGTCGGCGGCCCGGTCCAGCATCCGCGTTCCGCCGGCAACAATCGCCGTGGCCAGGACATCAGCGGTGACGATATCCGTGGCGGCCACCGTGACCTGGACAAACTCGGCGCTGGTTCCCACCCGCCAGATGTGCTCACCGCGTTCAGCAGAGCCCGAGGTGGCGATCGCGCGGTGCGGGCTGTTCCCGCCCAGCGGATAGCCGGTGATGAGGGTGCGCCGGTCCGCGGGGTCCACGATTCCGGCCTTCCACGCTTCACCGCTGCCGGGCGCGGGTGAGCCGCTGACCAGCACATCGCCACCTGCATTGAGGCACCAATCGCGCCGCCCCAACGCCAGGAGCGAGGTTCCCGCCTCCCGGATGGCGTGGCCCTTGATAATCCCGGACAGGTCCAGCACGCCGTCGGGCCTTTCGGGGGTGAACGCGCCCTCGGTGCGCAGGCGCCATTCATGCGCCTCGGCGTACCGCTCGCGCATCCGGGCCGAGGCCTGGGACAGCTTCAGCTCACCGCGGGCCAGCCTGCCTGCTTCCGAATCGGGCCTGTACAGGCTGAAGGTTTCGTCCAGGTCCCGGAAAAGAAGTTCGACGACGGCGGTTGCGGCAGCGAGCTCGTCGGGCCCCGCGTGCCCTTCCGCCGGGTTGCCCACCGGCAGCGTCAGGCCGATGACCGTACCCATGCATTCAAAAGTGCGGGCCTTGAGGACAGTGTCGCCGGTGCCCGGCAGGGGGTCAGAGATTCGCTGCATCGAGGGCTGCCTGGAGTGAGGTCAGGTACGCGTCGCTGGTGATGGTGGCGCCGCTGACGGTCTGGATGTTTGCTGACTGCGCGGCCAGGACCTTGCTGCGAAGCAGGGGGGCCGCGCGGTTGCTGATCTGCATGGACTTGCCGTCCGAATTGGTCAGCTGGAGTGCCGTGACATCGGTGATCTTGCCGTTTGCCACCGTGATCTGGACCTGGACCGGACCAAAGCGCGTCTGCACGGTGCTGCCCTTATAGGTGCCCGAGGCAGAGGAGTTAGGGGAACCGGAGGACCCTGAGGAGCTGGACGAACCCGACCCGCCCCCGGACCCCGTGGATCCGGACGCACCCGTGCCGGACGACCCTGTGCCGGATGACCCCGGGCCGGTGGAACCTGTGGTGCCTGTCGCCGTCGTACTTGATGCAACGGTACTGATGCCGTTGACCTGGGTGCCCGTCTGCCAACCAGCCAGGAGGATCCCGGCGGAGGCCAAAGCTGCTGCGACTGTTCCGCGTAATTTCACCAGTCAAACCTTTCGTGATGGATCTGTTCCCCGGGGACGCCGGCTTTCCCGGCATCCGCTATGACGTTGGCCGCCCACGCTGCGGGACCGCAGACGTAGACGTCCGCATCCCTGATGTCCGGCACGTAGGAGGTAAGGCTGTAGCCGTTCTGCACTGCATCCTCGGGAAGCCAAGGGGACTTGGTGCGGGCCCGCGGACCGGTGAGGTGGAAGAGCCTGACCCCGCGGGACTGGCAGAGGTCAAGGATTTCGCTGCCCAGGTAAAGCTCCTGCTCCGTGCGCCCGCGGAGCAGGACCGTGGCCTCGCCGGGGGCAAACGGGGTGGTTTCCAGCAGCGCCCGCAGGGGCGTGATGCCGATGCCTGCGCCGATCATCACCACCTTGTTCTTCGTCCGGGCGGCCGTGCTGAGCAGGCCGTAAGGGCCTTCCAGGGCCACCTTGGTGCCTTTCCGCAGCCGGAGAAGCTGGGCGGAGCCGCTGCCAAGGTTGCGGACGGTCACCCGCAGCGTCCCCTGGCCGTCGGGACCATTGAAAACCGGCTCTGCGGACAGGCTGAAGGGGTGGGGGTGCCACCACATGCCCGGGGCCAGGAAACGCCAGATGAAGAAACGGCCGCCCGTCCCAGCCAGCTGGTCCAGCTTCCGGCCCTGCATCACGATGTTCACCACGCCCGGCGCCACAGCCTCCACCCGGGACACGGTGAGCTGGTGCCGCGCCGTGGCCAGCACCGGCTCCAGGATGCGGAAGTACACCAGGGCGCTGCCGGTGTAGATGCAGATGGCCAGCCAGTACCAGCACTGCCAGGTGCCGGCGGCAAAGAGGCCGCCCACGCTGAACTGGTGCGGGATTGATGTTGCGACCGCCGCGTAGGTCAGCAGATGCACGACGTACCAGAACTCGTAGGGGAAACGACGGCGGACAGCCACCAGGGACGTCACGACGACGGCGATAAACAGCGCCATGGACACGAAGGCCAGCCACATATCGGGGACCTGGACCCACAGGTTGACGGCCTCGCTGACAGGGTCCAGCCCCTCGGCCATGCCGTATCCGATGACGAGCAGGAGGCCGTGTGCCAGGAGGAGGTAAAGGGAGGGCTTGCCCAGCTTGCCGTGGAACTCGAGGGCACGGTCGTGGCCGATGGTGCGGTCGATGAACGGAATCCTTGCGGTCAGGAGCAGCATGAGCAGGACCAGGTCCATGCCCGCCAGCCCGGCCACGATCCCCGCAGCCGTGAACAGGGAGGCGGGGGAAGTAATGTTGGTGGCACCGCCGTCGGCAAGCCACAGTGCGATGGCAGCGGCAACGGAGGCCCACGCAATGACGGTAAGCAGGTCCGCCCGCAGCATGCGCTGCCGGTACTGGCGGGCGAACCAGCCGCGGGGCGGTCTTTTCCCGGGGGAAAGCTCCGGGCGGCCGGAGCTGCTTGCGGCCGGTGATGCCGGCAGGAGCTGTGTGTTCATGCATCTAAAGATGTGGGGGGAAGCTATGTCCCTGCTGTGAATAGGGGCCAGCCCAACCTGTGCCTTTGCGCCCCCCGCGGCCTCTTATACACCCGATTGGTCTTTAATTGCGTCAACTCGTAGACTTGGTAGGCGCTAAGTGCGCGGAGCGTGCGCAATTGCTCCGGTTGCCCGGTAATTTTCTCCAGGGTGGCCGGTAGTTAGGGGCTCAAGTTGCGTAACTAACCGTTGCCCGTACATTCTGTGGGTCGCACTTGGCAGCATGGTCCAGCAGCAGATATGCGGATCATTACTTTCAATTCTTGAGGAGAAGTCATGGCAGCACACTGCCAAGTGACCGGGGCCGAGCCGGGCTTTGGGCACAGCATTTCGCACTCGCACCGCCGCAACAAGCGTCGGTTCGATCCGAACATCCAGAAGAAGCGCTACTGGGTTCCGTCCCTGCGCCGTAACGTCACCCTGCAGGTTTCTGCACGTGGTATCAAGACCATCGACGTGCGCGGCATCGACGCAGTCGTCGCCGACATTCTGGCTCGTGGGGTGAAGCTCTAGTGGCTAAGGACAAGGACGTACGTCCCATCATCAAGCTCAAGTCGACCGCGGGCACGGGTTACACCTACGTAACCCGCAAGAACCGTCGTAACGACCCGGACCGCATGGTCCTGAAGAAGTACGACCCCAAGATCCGCCAGCACGTCGAATTCCGAGAGGAGCGCTAAACATGGCTAAGAAGTCCAAGATTGCTCGCAACGAGCAGCGCAAGGTCATCGTTGAGCGTTACGCTGCCAAGCGCCTCGAACTGAAGAAGACCCTGGTTGACGAAAACGCAACCGACGAAGCACGCGAAGCAGCCCGCCTGGGCCTGCAGAAGCTGCCCCGCAACGCGTCCCCGATCCGTCTGCGTAACCGCGACATCATCGACGGCCGCCCCCGTGGCACCTTCCAGAAGTTCGGCATCTCCCGTGTCCGTTTCCGCGACATGGCACACCGAGGCGAACTCCCGGGCATCACCAAGTCCTCCTGGTAATCCAGCACCGCTGATTCCAGCTGCTTGAGAAGGGCAGGCAACCTTAGGGTTGCCGGCCCTTCTGCGTTTAACCCATCCGGTAGTCGGTGGTTGAGCCTGTCGAAACCCCTGGGCACCGCGCCCCTTGGAGCATGTGCGGCAGCACACAGGGCGGAATGACGACGCCGGTAGGCTGCTTGGGTACCTGGCCGCGGGTTTCGCCGCGGAATCCCGGGGATTACCAGCCCCGGGTTGCCCGGTTTGCGGTGGGGGCGGGGTGCGTGTATTGTTTTCTAA
>NZ_JAYXNX010000028.1:0-25287 GCF_036455295.1 Pseudarthrobacter phenanthrenivorans
AAACAGCCATGGGCGGCCTCGCCGTCAACGTCGTCGAATGCTGACCGTTCCCCACCGCAGCGGGGGGATGTCGGCACACGGCTGAGCTAGTTGTGGGCTGCCGCCCACCAGTTGAGGCTGGCTGCGAACACCAGCCATGAGACGTATGGCAGCAGGAGCAGTCCTGCCGTCCGGCTGATGGGACCGAAGTACATCACGGTCACCGCGACGGCGCCGATTAGGGTGAGGATGATGGCCAGCCCCAGCCACAGTGCCGGCGTGCCCAGAAGGGGATAGAGCGCGAAGAACGCCGGCGTCCAGGCGAGGTTCAGGACCAGCTGGACGGTATAAGCCGTCATGGCCCGGCGGGTACCGGCGCTGCGCTTGCGCCACACGAGCCAGGCGGCCACCGCCATTGCTGTGTACAGGATGGTCCAGACTGGCCCGAATACACCGTTGGGCGGGGACCAGGGTGCTTTGTCCGCAGTGGCGTACCAGCCCGTGACGTTCGCCGCGGACGCCAGTCCGCCCACTCCCGCTACCACCAGGGATGCCACCAGGAACCCGGCAAGCGCTGCCACCTGGACCCCGGCACCGTACGCCCGCCCGTTCTCCACGGCGGCAGTGTTTTCGTCCCCATCCGGTCTCATACCCCAACCCTTGTTGAATGCCGTTAGCCGCGTCAAGGCATGCGTCCTCCAGCCTGGGGAGCACCTGCCGGGCGGGCCGGAGCAAGGCAGGGAGCGCATCAGGCTTTAGACTTGAGGCTGCATGTCCGCACGCATCCAGAAGTACCGAAACCGCGCACAAACCCGATTGGACACGGCCCCCTTGCGAGAATTCACCGCACGTTTTGCCACAGCCGAGGAAATTGAGAACTGGGACAAGCACGTCACGGCCAACCCAAACGGCGGCAACATGCTGCAGTCCGCCGCGTACGCATCCGTCAAGAACGGAAGTGGCTGGAAGGTCCTGTTCCTGGTGCTGGAAAGCGGCGGAAGCTCCAGCTACAACCTGGTGCTGGAAAAGCGGTTCCCCGTCCTGGGGCGGCTTTGGTACCTGATCAAGGGCCCCGACGTCGCGGACCCCGCAGACCTGAAACCAGCCCTCCAAGCGTGCGCGGCTTTCGTCCGCAGCCGCAAACTGAACGTCTTCACCATCAAGGTGGAGCCGGACATCATCGACTCCGGGGCTGCACAGGAAGAACTCCAGGCCGCCACCCTGGTCAAAGCGCCCAACATCCAGTCCAATGACTCCACCGCACTGCTGGATATTTCCGGGACGGAGGAGGAAGTGTTCAAAGCCATTTCCTCCCGCGCCAGGAACGCCGTCCGGCGCGCAGAACGCGAAGGCTGCCAGGTGGTACGGCAGGAACCGGGCCCTGAGACCTACCGTGCGCTCTACGAACTGATGGCCGATACCGTTAAGGCCAAGGGTTCCATGCCACTGCGCAGCTACGACTACTACGCCCGGTTCTGGGACGAGTTCTGCAACCGCGGCCAGGGCAACTTCTTCTTCACCTACGAGGACGGGAAACCCAGCGTCGGGGCATTCGTCATCAACTACGGCGCCAAAGCCACCTACAAGGACGGCGGTTCCACCCAGAACCGGAAGCAGTACGGGGATTCGCACCTGGTGCAGTGGACTGCCATCCGGCGCATGCAGGAACTCGGCTGCACCGAATACGACTTCTGCGGTACCCCGCCGGCCGCCCGCATCAAGGACAAAACCCACAACCTGTACGGAATGGGCATGTTCAAGACCAGCTTCACCAAAACTGTCACTGACTTTGTGGGCTGCCATGATTACGTCCTGTCCCCGCTCCGTCACCGGCTTTGGGTGAACGGCGGAGAAAAGGTCTTCCGCCGGATTGAGACCGCCCGCACCGGCCAGCAGTTCTACTGACCACCTCCGGCAGCAAAACCATCGAGCCCCGCAGGGCCCGCCTTCACCCGCAGGGCCCGCACGAACACCGTCCGTCCAGCGCGTGGCCCCAGGCCGCGAAGAGTCAGAAGAGGTCACCCCTTGAATCCAGTTTCCGCCGCTACCGGGCTTGAATACGCCAACCTCAGCGACGCGGACTTTGAGGCCTTCGCCCTGAAGCATCCGCAGAACAGCTTCCTGCAGTCCATCGATTTTGCCCGCTTCCAGCGCTCCCGCGGCCAGCAGGTTGAGCTCTTCGGCGTCCGGCGCGACGGCGAACTCGTGGCAGCGGGAAAGCTCAACTACACCACCACCCGGCTGGGCTACACGGTCTGTGAATGCGCCAAGGGGCCCCTCATGGACTACACGGACCGCGAACTGGTGGGCGGCGTCGTCGAACTTCTCCGGAAGCATGCTGCAGGCCGCAAAGCCGCTGAACTGAGGATCTCACCCAATATCCGGTACATAGCCCGGGACGAGGACGGCGCCGAGCACCCCGACGTCGAGGACAACCGGCCGCTGGTGGCGGACCTGGAAGGACTCGGATTCCAGCACCAGGGCCTGGACATGAACTTCGTCAACGTCAACTGGATGTTCATCAAGAACCTGGTGGGCATCCAGGACGCTGAAGAACTGATCATGGGCACCAGCTACCGCACCCGGAAGGCCATCCGCAAGGCGGAGAAGAACGGCGTCTTCCTGGAGCAGGCCACCCTGGAAACGCTGGACGAGTTTTACGGAGCCCTGAGCCGGGCCGGGGACGAAAAGGGATTCGTCTACCGCGAACGCGGGTACTACGAGCATCTGCTGCGCACCACGTCGCCGGAATTCACCAAGCTCATGATGGCCAAGATCGACATCCCGGCCTACCGGAAGTCCATCACCGAACGCCTGGCAGCGGAGTCCGCCACAGCGGCCGACCTCCGGCGCGAGGTGGAGGAAACCGGCAGCAAGAAAAAAGCCAACCGGCTCAAGGTGGTCCAGGACCTGGTGGACAGCTACGAGCGGAGCCTGAAGGACATTGAACGGTTCCCCGACTCCGTGGGTACCGCCACCGTGGCTGCCATCCACTTCGTTTGCTATGGCGACGAGGTGGTGTGCGTAATCGGCGGCACCGTCCAGGACTACATCTACTTCAACGGCGCAACCTCGCTCTACTGGGGCATGATGCTGCACGCGCTGGAAAAGGGGTACCCGCGGTACAACTTCTACGGCACTTTCGGCATCTCCGGCCAGGACGAGGAAGGCCACGGCGGCTACGAATTCAAGAAGGGGTTCGGCGGGGAAGTGGTCCAGCTGGTGGGGGACTTCGTCCTGCCCGTCCGTCCCGCCGTCTTCCACGCCAACCGGCTGGCCAGATCCGCTGCCGCCGCTGCCCGCACCCTGCTGGGCAAGTTGCCGCTGCAGCGCGCAGCCTGACAATCCACCAACCGCGCACAGGGAGGAAGCGGGCATGAGCAACCGGCCCGAACGGCCAGGATCCAGGCCGAAGACTGACGGCCTGCCCAAAACTGAGCCGCTGACCCCTGCGCAGCTCCGGCAGGATGCGGCCGCCAAGAGGATGCTGCGCCGCCTGGTGCAGGGCGAAAATCCGCCCACGGCGCCCCTGAGCATCGTGGACCGGCTGGCCGGCAGTCCCTACGCAAACCCCACCATCCAGGTGGGTGGCGTGGACACGTCCGCGCGCAAAACCCTGGACTTCGCCCTGCATCTTGCCGAGACCATGTTCCGCTACGGTGCAGGCGCCCTGGAAGTGGAGACAAGCATCATCGCCGTCACGGCCGCACTGGGTTTGAAGAACATCGAAGTGGACATCACCAATCAGTCCGTGGGGATCAACTACGCCCCCAAGGACCAGACACCGATTGCCCTGCTGCGCGTGGTCCGGTCCTGGACCAACAACTACGCGGGCCTTGCCAAGGTCCACCAGCTGGTAACGGACATCGTTGCCGGCGGCGTGGGCCGTGATGAAGCGATCCGCAGGCTGAACGACGCCATCACCAGCCCCAAGCCGTACCCCCGCTGGATGGTCACGGCCGCGTTCGGTGTATTCGCCGCCGTGTTCGTGGGCGTGCTGGGCGGCGGACCGGTGTCATCCTTGATCGCGTTCGTTGCCAATATCGGCATCAGCCTGCTGGCCCGGCAGCTGGGGCGGTGGCGGGTTCCGGACTTCTTCATCACCGCCAGTTGCTCGTTCGTGGTCACCATGCTGGCGCTCCTGCTCTGGCAGTTGGGGCTCACCACGTCACCCTCGATCGTGGTGGTGGGCGGCATCCTGCTGCTCCTGCCCACCGGGCGCCTGGTGTCCTCGGTGCAGGACGCCATCAACGGCTTCCCGGTGACGGCCGCGGGACGCTTCCTGTCCACGCTGCTGACCTTCGGCGCCATCGTGGCGGGCATCGCGGTCGCGTTCGTCGTGGGGGAGCTGACCGGCCTGCAGCGCATCGACGTCACTCAGACCTTCCCGCCCGCCTACGACCTCTGGGTCCTGACCCTCTTCGTAGCCGCGGCCGTCATGGCCATCGGCGTTACGGAGCAGACCACCTGGCAGCTCCTGCTGCCCACTGCCGCCGTCGGGGTGGCAGGCTACCTGGTGCTGCTTGGCTGCGGCCAGCTGGGAATCGGCGACCGGTTCTCGCCGGCCATTGCCGCGGTCGTCATCGGCCTCCTGGCCAGGGTGGTGGCCCTGCGGATGGGGGCCCCGCAGCTGGTGGTGGCAGTCCCCGCCGCGCTGATCCTGCTGCCGGGCCTGACAATTTTCCGGTCCATGTACGTGCTCACGGTTGAGGAAACCGAAATCCTGGCCGGTGCCGGTGGAATGCTCAGCGCCGGCGCCATTGTGCTGGGAACGGCCGGCGGAATCGTCCTGGGTGACGTCCTGGCCCGTCCACTGACCCGCAGCCTGGCGAGCAACGAACGGCGCCGGGCGCGCCGCCGCTGACAGTCGGACGCGAAGCCGGCCTAGATCTGTCCGACGGGCAGTTTCTTCTCCGCCTGGAACACATCCTCCACCCGGCCCTGTGCCCAGTAACCGGAGAGAGATACCTGCCGTCGCTCCAGGCCGCGCTGCTTGAAGAAGACCTCGCGCAGCGCCTTCATGTAGCCACGTTCTCCGTGCGCAAAGACGTCCACCGTGCCGGCGGGCCACTGGGCGTCCGCCACCGCCTTGACCAGTACATCGCTGGAACCGGCGGGAGCGCCGTTGCGCGGCAGCCACCTCATGTCCAGACCGGCGGGGGCGGCAATGGACTGGATGTCCGCTTCGGAACCGACCTCCAGGAACGCCAGCCCGGTTGCGTCCCCCGGCAGCGACTCGATGCATGCCCCCATGGCGGGCAGCGCCGCTTCGTCGCCGGCAAACAGGTACCAGTCAGCGTCCGGGTTGGGGTTGTAGGCGCCACCCGGTCCGGTGAAGGTGAGCGTATCGCCAGGCCGGGCGTTGGCCGCCCACGGACCTGCCAGCCCTTCGTCGCCGTGGACCACGAAGTCGATGGCCAGCTCGCGGGCATCCGGATCCACCCAGCGCAGGGTATAGGTGCGGGTGAACGGCCACTGTTCGCGCGGCATGGTTTCCCGGACCTCCCAGAGATCAAGGGGGGAAGGGTAGTCAACGCCCGGCTGGGGGAAGACGATCTTCACGTACCGGTCCACGAAACCGTTGTTGGTGAAATCACTGAAGCCGTCTCCGCCCGCCACGATCCGCACCATGTGCGGGGTCAGCTGCTCCTTGCGCAGCACGGTCAGGTTGACCTGGGGTCGGCTCTTCTTGGTCGCGCTGGTAGCGGCAGGGACAGTGCTCATAAGGCAAGCCTAAGCTAGGGCAACGGCGGGAGCTCCCAGGTTACGTCCGGCGCACCTTGTTCGCGCAGCAGTTTGTTCACGCGGCTGAACGGACTCGAGCCAAAAAATCCGCGCGAGGCGGACAGTGGGCTGGGATGGGCGCTGGCAACGACGGGCGCCCCGCCCAGGAGCGGGCGGACGGACTCGGCTTCCTTGCCCCATAGCACCGCCACCAGCGGCATCCTTGACCCGTCCGGTGCCTTGCGGGCCGCCAACGCCGTGACTGCCGCCGTCGTGATCTCCTCCCAGCCCTTGCCCCGATGGGAACCCGCGGCCCCGGCCCGGACGGTGAGCACCCGGTTCAGGAGCAGCACGCCCTGCTCCGTCCACGCCGACAGGTCGCCGTGGACCCGCGGCGGAATCCCCAGGTCCGATTCCAGCTCCTTGTAGATGTTCACCAGGCTGCGGGGGATGGGCCGCACGTGCGGCTCGACGGAAAACGACAGTCCGACGGCGTGTCCCGGCGTGGGGTAGGGATCCTGCCCCACGATGAGGACCTTCACCTCCCTGAGGGGCTGGCGGAAGGCGCGCAGGACGTTCGACGGCGCCGGCAGGACCTGGTGCCCGGCCGCCTCTTCGGCTGCAAGGAAGGACAGTACCTTCCGGAGTTGGTCCTCCACGCCGTGGAGCGCCTCGCCCCAGTCCGGGGCCATGAGCCCGGCCAGCGGCAGCCGGGCAAGGTCGGCGAAGCTGACGTCGTCCGCGGGGGACTGCTGGAGCTCGAACAGCGCATCCGATTCAAACATCGTTCCATTCTTGCAGGCGCCCAAATGACACTGGTGTTATTCGGCGGCTAGCATGGGGGTAAGACATTTACCGTAACCAGCGAAGGAGTCTGCCGTGGCGGAACCGGCCCGGGAACACCTGCCGGAGCAGGAATCGCGGAAGTCCCTCCTGGCGGATTTCAGCCTCCGTGAGTCCTCCCTCTCGGAGCGCGAGCAGCAGATGCTGGCCCTGGAACGGCAGTGGTGGAAATACGCGGGAGCCAAGGAACAGGCCATCCGCGAACTGTTCGATCTCTCGGCCACCCATTACTACCAGCTCCTCAACTCCCTGATTGACCGCGAGGACGCACTGGCCCACGATCCCATGCTGGTCAAGAGATTGCGTAGACTACGTACGTCGCGCCACCGCGCGCGCACCGCCCGGCGCCTGGGATCCGACGCTTAAGACGCCCCAGTCCGGGACACCAGCCGCAATCAACAAGGATGTCCTTCCACCATGACCAGATACGCCCGCGATGAATTCGACAAGGTCCCGGAGGCCGCGTCGCGACAAGGTGTCCACCGGACGGCCTCGGCCCCGTCCCGCGTGCGGCTGTGGCCCATCCTGGCCGTAGGAGTGGCAGCCCTGGCCATCGGCCTGGTGTCCTTCCTGATCCTTCCCAAACTCGGATTCAACACCACCGCCAGCCAGGCATCGGCCAGCGTGGAGTCGGCCCCGCTGGCAGGCACTGGATCCAGCTCTTCGCCTGCACCGTCTGCCACGCCGTCTCCCTCTTCCGTACCCAGCCAAAGCGATGTGGCCGCGCCTGAGCCCTCGGCGTCCGCAACCCAGCAGGCCGTCGTCGATAAGACCCAGCCAGTAGCTGTCTACAACGCGGCAGGTACCGCTGGCCTGGCCAGCCGGGTGGGCGCTGCTGTCCAGGCCGACGGGTGGCGGCTCGGCCCGGTGGGCAACTGGTCCGGCGCTCCGCAGAAGTCCTCCGTCATCTTCTACGCCGGCCCCCAGCAACTGGTAAGCGCGCAGGCACTCGCTGCGCTGCTGAACATTCCCACCGTGGTGAACAGCACCCAATTCCAGATACCGCTCGTGGTGGTACTGGGCCCCGGTTACCGGTAGCCGCAACGCCCCCCAGTTACGCTGGTCCGGTCCCGCCCGGCACCCAACGGAAAGAGTTGTTCATCATGGCACTGGGAACCGTCAAATGGTTCAACGCTGAAAAGGGCTACGGCTTCATCACCGTTGACGGCTCCAGTGATGACGTGTTTGTCCATTGGTCGGCGATCCAGGGGGAGGGCTATCGCGCCCTTGAGGAGGGCCAGCGGGTGCAACTGGATATCGGCGAGGGCCAGAAGGGCCCCCAGGCCGAAAACGTCCGGCCCGTCCAGTGATTCCGGTTCATCGCCCCGCCGCCCGCGTCCGGTCCGCGCTTGCCGTCTCGCTGGCAGCAGTCCTCTCCGTTACGGCATGCGCCGGCGCCGGAGGAAATGCCAGGGTCCAATCGGCCGAGGCTTCCGGCGATGGGGTCCTCCGCGTGGGCCTGCTCCTGGACAACAGCGGCGCCAACGCCTTCCTCAACGCAGCCCAGCTGGCTGCTGCCAAGGTGGCCATCCAGGAGATCAATGCGGCGGGCGGCCACAAGGGGCGCCCGGTGGAGCTGCTCCCCGTGCACCCGGAGCAGGACACCGCCGCCCAGGCCAAGGGCCTGGTGGACGCCAAGGCCGACGTCGCCATCGGGCCCACGGACTCCGGCCACGCAGCCGCTGCCACCGACGTCCTTTCCCGTGCACATGTGCCTGTCATTTCACCGGCCAACACCGCTGCGGCCCTCTCCACCAGGGCCAGTGGCGGCTACTACTTCCGGACGGCCGCAGCCGACGTCGCGCAGGGCCCCGTTCTGGCCAAACTCGCCAAGGACGGCGGCGCCGCCACCATCAGCGTGCTCTACCAGGAAGGCTCCTACGGCAAGGAGGTCTCCGCTGCGGTCACCGAAGCCGCCCGGGGCTCCGGGCTGACGGTCCTCCCGGCAGCCGGCTTCAAGCCCGGCAACGCCGCCGACGCCGCGCACTCGGCCGCCAAGGCCACCCCTGATGCTGTTGTGCTGGTCGCCCGCGACGGCGCCCAGGACGCCTTGGCTGAGCTGCACAACGCCGGCGTCGCCGGTTCGAAGCTCATCCTCAGCGACGGCGGTTTCGCCCGTTACGGATCCGGGTTGGGGTCCGGCGTCCTCGACGGCGCCCGCGCCATTGTCCCGGGCCAGCTGCCCACGGCCGCTTTCCAGGCAAAGCTGCTGGCGGTGGACCCTACCCTGAAGGACGTCTCCTACGCGGCCGAAACCTTCGACGCCGTAACACTGGCGGCCCTGGCAGCCGCCCGCGCCCAGGACGACGCGGGCCGCTCCATAGCAGCCAACCTCATTCCCGTATCTGGCGGAACGGGAATTCCCGGAGCCGGGACCCCGTCGGCCCCCTGCATCAGCTACAAGGAGTGCCTGGGCGGCCTTGCCGCTGGCCCGGACATCAATTACGACGGCGAATCCGGCCCCGTTGCCTTCGATTCCAACGGGGACATCACCTCGGCCGTTTTTTCCGTCTTCAGATACGGCGCGGACAACAACCCTGTCCCGGCGGGCCGTGAGACGGCCGGACGCGCCGGCTGATCGCCCTGGGCGAAGCGCCCCTTGCAGAGCCTGCAATGGGCGCCCTATCGCTTGCACTCTCACCTGGGGAGTGCTAATTATTGAGTTAGCACTCTGACGTACCGACTGCTAAGCAAAGCCTGGTCCCGGCCGGCGGCGCACTGCACCGGTCGAGGAGCGAAAGAAACACCTTACTTCAGTGAGATCCCACCACGGGGGCATACAGAGGCCGCCGCCAAAGGATCGTCCGTCGCGGGCACTGCAGCGAAGGTTCATTCTTAACGACTGTCCCGAAAGGACTATTGCCGTTATGGCCAAGATCATTGCATTTGATGAAGAGGCACGCCGCGGCCTTGAGCGTGGCCTGAACACCCTCGCCGACGCCGTTAAGGTCACCCTCGGCCCGCGTGGACGCAACGTCGTCCTCGAAAAGAAGTGGGGCGCCCCCACGATCACCAACGATGGTGTTTCCATCGCCAAGGAGATCGAGCTGGACGACCCCTACGAGAAGATCGGCGCAGAGCTGGTCAAGGAAGTTGCCAAGAAGACTGACGACGTTGCCGGTGACGGCACCACCACGGCAACGGTCCTTGCACAGGCGCTGGTCAAGGAAGGCCTGCGCAACGTTGCCGCCGGCGCCGACCCCCTGTCCCTCAAGCGCGGCATCGAGAAGGCTGTTGAGGCCGTCACCGCCGAACTGCTGAACTCCGCCAAGGAAATCGAAACCAAGGAAGAGATCGCGGCCACGGCCTCCATCTCCGCCGGTGACGACGAGATCGGTGCCCTCATCGCCGAAGCCCTGGACAAGGTGGGCAAGGAAGGCGTCATCACGGTCGAGGAGTCCAACACCTTCGGCCTGGAGCTCGAGCTCACCGAAGGCATGCGCTTCGACAAGGGTTACATCTCCGCCTACTTCGTCACCGACGCAGAGCGCCAGGAGACGGTCCTTGAGGATCCCTACATCCTGATCGTCAACTCCAAGATCTCCAACGTCAAGGAACTGGTTGCTGTCCTGGAAAAGGTCATGCAGTCCAACAAGCCGCTGCTGATCATCGCCGAAGACATCGAGGGCGAAGCCCTGGCCACCCTGATCGTCAACAAGATCCGTGGCACCTTCAAGTCCGTAGCCGTCAAGGCTCCGGGCTTCGGCGACCGCCGCAAGGCCCAGCTGGCTGACATCGCTGTCCTCACCGGCGGCCAGGTCATTTCCGAGGAAGTTGGCCTCAAGCTGGAGAACGCCGGCCTGGAGCTCCTGGGCCAGGCCCGGAAGGTTGTTGTCACCAAGGACGAGACCACCATCGTCGAAGGTGCCGGCGACGCAGACCAGATCGCAGGCCGCGTTTCCCAGATCCGCGCCGAGATCGAGAACTCCGACTCCGACTATGACCGCGAGAAGCTGCAGGAACGCCTGGCCAAGCTGGCCGGCGGCGTTGCAGTCATCAAGGCAGGTGCCGCTACCGAGGTTGAGCTCAAGGAGCGCAAGCACCGCATCGAAGACGCAGTCCGCAACGCCAAGGCTGCAGTTGAGGAAGGCATCGTCGCCGGTGGCGGCGTGGCCCTGATCCAGGCCGGTGCCAAGGCATTCGCCAACCTGCAGCTGTCCGGCGACGAAGCAACGGGCGCCAACATCGTCCGCGTTGCCATCGACGCCCCGCTGAAGCAGATTGCCTTCAACGCCGGCCTCGAGCCCGGCGTGGTTGTCGACAAGGTCCGCGGCCTGCCCGCCGGTCACGGCCTGAACGCAGCAACCGGTGAATACACCGACCTGCTGGCTGCCGGCGTCAACGACCCCGTAAAGGTGACCCGCTCTGCCCTGCAGAACGCGGCTTCCATTGCCGGCCTGTTCCTCACCACCGAAGCAGTAGTGGCTGACAAGCCGGAGAAGGCTGCTGCCCCTGCCGGTGGCGACGACATGGGTGGCATGGGCGGCATGGGCGGCTTCTAAGCTTCCCCGCCGGGACCTGTCCCGCCAGATACAGAAAGTGCGGCCCCCTCTTCGGAGGGGGCCGCATTTTTGTCGTGGCCTGGCCTGGGATGCGCCGGTGCCAGCCCAATGTCAGCTGCTTCTGGCAGGATGGACCGGTGACGATTACTGCAGCGGCTGACGGTTCGGCCTTGGGCAACCCTGGTCCGGCCGGATGGGCCTGGTATGTGAATGATGATTGCTGGCGGGCAGGAGGGTGGCCGCACGGGACCAACAACCAGGGGGAGCTGATGGCTGTCCTTGATCTCCTGCGCGCCACCGCGCACCTGCCCGGGGAAGACCTGCGCATCCTGTGCGACAGCCAGTACGTGATCAACTCCATCACCAAGTGGATGCCGGGCTGGAAACGCAAAGGCTGGCGCAAGGCCGACGGAAAGCCCGTCCTGAACGTGGAACTGCTGAAGGAACTCGACCGGGAGCTGGCCGGCCGCAGCTATACCTTTGAGTGGGTCAAGGGCCATGCCGGGCACGACCTCAACGAGGCCGCCGACGAACGGGCCAGGGCTGCCGCCACGGCATACCAGCAGGGCGTTGCGGCCAGGTCGGGGCCTGGATTCCCCGGCGCGCACCACCCGGGCCCACAGCAGGCGGACCCCCGCCGGGAGGCGGCCTCGATGCGCACTGTGAACGCGCAGCAGGCATCCGGTGTGGGCCTGCCTCCCGCCACGCGGGATATCCCGGGCAAGCCGGCCTCCGGCCCATCCACGCCGTCCGGCGGAAACGCGCCTGCAGCCGGCAACGGGCGGCCCGCTGCCGGGCCGGTTTCTGCCTTCGAGGAACTCGACCTGTTCAGCGAACTGGACGATGAGGCCCTTGAAGTGGCTGAGGCCACGGGGCATGGAGGTGCTATCGCGCCGGAGGCGCTGGTGGAAGAGCTCGAACGCGAGCTGCTGGGGCCGCTGGTACGCGGGGACATCGGCCGTACCGCTGTCCTGCTCCACCCGGACTTCATGGAGATCGGCAGTTCAGGAAGGGTCTGGACCCGCGACGCCATGATGATGGCACTGGAAGAAGACCCCGGCGAACGCACGGACATCGAGATCCTCGGTGCTGAACGCATCGGCACCGGCGCGGTACTGCTGACCTACCGAAGCTTCGCCCGCTCCGGCACGACGCTCCGCAGCTCGCTGTGGGTCCTGGACGGCGGCCGGTGGCGGCTGCGCTTCCACCAGGGCACCCCGGAGGCGTAAGAGGGGCGAGCCGTCAGCTGAAGCGCTGCGTATTTCCCTGCTCCGCCTGGGCATAGGTGGCAGCCGCTGAAGCCAGTGCCGCATTGATGGACGCCAGGGAAGCCTCCACACGGCCCTGCGTGATGGTCCATTCGGTGATGAGGGCCTGGAAGTTGGTGGCTGCGGAGCCCCGCCAGGAGCCCTGCAGTTCATCAAGGCCCCGCTTCATGGTCTGGACGTCGGTGCTGATCCGGTCCACGGTGGCCTGCACGCTGGCGGACTTCAGCTGCAGCAGTTCGGTGTCGACGGAAATGATGCTCATGGCTGTGCCTCTCACTACGCTCACAACGGCGGGAAGGTAGGCAAGGCGTACCGCCCCCGGGCCCGGCGGTTCCGGACTGCTGGGACGAGCCTACGGAGCATTCGCACGCGCCTCCATGGCGGGAAGGCTATATGTGGATAACCGACCCGTCGCTGCCCTTGGCCCGGGCCTTACTGCCATGCGTTGCTTCCTGCCCGTCGCCGTCCTCCTGCCCGTCCCCGTCGCCGGGGCGTGGTGTGTCCTCCCGGCGCGGAAGGCTGACCACCAGGGTGGCGCCGCCGCCATCAGTCTTTTCCACCCGGACGGAGCCGCCGTGGGACCCAACGATGGCGGCGACGATGGCAAGGCCAAGGCCGCTGCCGCCCGTCTCCCGGGTGCGGGACGTGTCAGCCCGGTAAAAGCGTTCAAAAACCTTCGCCGCATCGTCCTCCGAGATCCCGGGCCCGTGGTCCCGTACCTCGATGACGGAGCGCTCCTCGCCGTCGTTCGCCCGCACCCCGACCGCAAGTTCGATGGGGCTGCCCACGGGGGTGTAGCGCAAGGCGTTGCCCACCAGGTTCCCCACCACCTGGCGCAGTTTGGCCTCATCCCCCAGCACGGGGGCCGGTGCCGCCGTTCCGCCGTCGAGCCCGGTCAGCGTGATCACCCGGGAACGGTCGCTGGCCTGGGTGTCCACGACGGCGTCATGGGCTATGAGCTGAAGGTCCACCGGTTTCTGCTGCAGCGGCCGCTGCTCGTCAAGCCGGGCCAGCAGGAGCAGGTCCTCAACCATGGAGCCCATGCGCTTGGCTTCGCTTTCAATCCGGTTCATCGCCGTTGCAACGTCGTCGTCCGTGGCCAGGGCGCCGTGCCGGTAGAGCTCTGAGAATCCACGGATGGTCACCAGGGGAGTGCGCAGTTCGTGCGATGCGTCAGCGGCGAATCGGCGCATCCTTGCCTCGGAAGCTGTCCTGGCCGCAAAAGCCGTCTCGATATGCGCCAGCATGGCGTTCAGGGAACTGCTGAGCCGGCCCAGTTCGGTGGTGGGGTTCTCCACCTCCACGCGGCGGGAGAGGTCACCGGCGGCGATTGCTGCAGCGGTCTTTTCCACCCTGGCTAGCGGCCGGAAGGCCCGCGAGACGGTCCAGCTGGCAATGAGCGACGCCAGCAGCAGCGTCAGCAGTCCCACCCCGGTGACCACCAGGGTGGCATGCTTGAGGACGTCGTCAACGCTCTCCAGGGGCAGCCCGATGACCACGACGGCGGTGGACTGGCCGTTCTGGACCGTCACCGCCACTACCCGCCAGTTTTCGCCGTCTGTTCCGCGGACCTGGAAGGGAGCAAGCCCGCGTGCCTGGGCCTGGTCCACGCTGATGGCGCTGATGTCCGGATGGTCGTCGGGATCGCCGCCGAACGTGTACGGCTGCTCGCCCGGGGCGAAGAGCATCAGGGAATAGTCGGTGGGAATCGAGCTCGGTGCCTGCAGTTGGGTGAAGGAGCGCTGCTTCCGGGCAGAGTCGACCGCGGCATTCAGTTTGTCGTCCACCTGGCCCTGGAGGTAACTGTGGAGCAGCGTCAACGTCACTGCCCCGGTCACCGTCAAGGCCACGATCAGCAGCGCCATGATCATGGCCACCAGCTGCGACCTGAGCGAGGCTGACTTCCACCGCTTCAGCAAGGTCAGCGCTTTTCAGCCGTCCGCAGCACGTAGCCTACGCCGCGCTTGGTCTGGATCAGGGCCGGCGCCTCGGGGTCGATGTCGACCTTGCGCCGCAGGTAGGAGATGTAGGACTCCACGATGGACGCGTCACCGTTGAAGTTGTACTCCCAGACGTGGTCCAGGATCTGCGACTTGGACAGCACCCGGTTGGGATTGAGCATGAGGTATCGAAGCAGCTTGAACTCGGTAGGGGAGAGTTCGATGACGGTGCCGCCGCGCCGCACCTCGTGGGCATCGTCGTCGAGCTCGAGGTCGTCCACGCGGATGATGGCGTCGTCATCCAGCAGGGGCTGCGTCCGGCGGAGAACCGCCCTGATGCGTGCCACTACTTCATCCAGGCTGAACGGTTTGGTGACGTAATCGTCGCCCCCCACCGTCAGGCCGGTGACTTTGTCCTCTGTGTCGTCCTTGGCCGTGAGGAAGAGGACGGGGAAGTGTTTTCCGGAGGCCCGGAGCCGGCGCGTGACGGTGAAGCCGTCCATGTCGGGAAGCATGACGTCCAGTACGGCCAGGTCAGGGGCATGCGTATCGGCGGCAGCAAGGGCGTCACGCCCGTTCGCGGCTGAGACCACTTCAAAGCCTGCGAACCGCAGCGACGTGGAGAGGAGCTCGCGGATGTTGGGTTCGTCGTCAACGACGAGCAGCCTGGCTTCTGGACCGTTCTTGTTCATGCTCCCATCATGCTCCCAGTCTCTGGGAGTTGTCTGGATATTCGTTGTGAGCATAATGATGGTGCGCTTGTACTTACCAGTCCATTGTTCCGGGCTCTCCTTTGAAGGGCCCCACCACGCGGCTGGTGATCCAGCCGCCGTAGAAACGGCCCGGCTGCGCGGTGACGCGTTCGCCGTCCACCTCGCAGTAGTCCATCCTGGCCGGATAGACGGCCACCCTGCCGGCCAGCGCCTCGAACCCGGCAGCGGGTTCGGGGTAGGACCAGGCGGCGCCCTCGGCCTCCTTCCCGCCGCCGCGCACCGTCAGGTACGTTGCCGCGCCCTTGAACTCGCAGAAACTGCTGCCTGCGGCGTGCTCCAGTGCGCCGGGGGCAAAAGCCGACTGCGGGAGGTAGTAGACCGGAGGATGGCTGGTCTCCAGGACACGCAGGGAATCCGTGGTGTCAAGGATCAATTCGCCGCCCAGGACGATCCGGATCCGTTCGCTGCTGGGTTCGATCCGTGGCGGGCGCGGGTAATCCCAGACCGACTCCTGGCCGGCCCCGGGGACGGCCCGAACGATTCTTATAGTCATGCTTCCAGTGTGCGACCCGGCCGTGCTTTCCGCACCAGGGAATGCACGCCGCCGCCTAATCGGTGGCGTGCACGTCCTTGGCATCCATGATCCTGTAGGCGTACCCCTGTTCTGCCAGGAACCTTTGGCGCTTGGCAGCGAAGTCCTGGTCCAGGGTGTCCCGTGCCACCAGGGAGTAGAACCGGGCGGCGCGGCCGTCTTTTTTGGGCCGCAGCAGCCGCCCCAGCCGTTGTGCCTCCTCCTGCCTGGACCCGAAGGAACCTGAGACCTGGATGGCCACGGAGGCTTCCGGAAGGTCGATGGAGAAGTTGGCCACCTTGGACACCACAAGTGTCTGGAGCTCGCCCGCGCGGAACGCGTCAAACAGCTGCTGCCGCACCTTGACGGACGTGTCGCCCTTGATCACCGGGGCGTCCAGGCGCTCGCCGAGCTCGTCCAGCTGGTCGATGTACTGCCCGATCACCAGCAGCTGCTCACCGGCGTGCCGGCCCACCAGCTGCTCCACCACCTGGGTCTTGGATTCCGAGGTGGCGCACAGCCTGTATTTGTCCGCGTCGTCGGCCATGGCATAGGCAACGCGCTCGTCCTGCGGCAGGTCGACGCGGACCTCCACGCAATCCGCCGGCGCGATGTAGCCCTGGGACTCGATGTCCTTCCAGGGCGCGTCGTACCGTTTGGGTCCGATCAGGCTGAAGACTTCCCCTTCCCGGCCGTCCTCCCGGACCAGGGTGGCGGTCAGCCCGAGCCGCCGGCGTGCCTGCAGGTCCGCAGTCATTCGGAAAATGGGGGCCGGCAGGAGGTGGACCTCGTCGTAGATGATCAGCCCCCAGTCGTGCCCGTCCACCAGTTCAAGGTGCGGGTAGATCCCGCCGCGCTTGGTGGTGAGGACCTGGTACGTGGCGATCGTTACCGGGCGGACCTCCTTCACGGCGCCGGAGTATTCGCCAACTTCATCTTCGGTGAGGGACGTCCGGCGGATGAGTTCATCCTTCCATTGCCGGGCTGCCACCGTGTTGGTGACCAGGATCAGGGTGGTGGTGGAACCGGTGGCCATGGCCGCGGCCCCCACCAGGGTCTTCCCCGCACCGCACGGGAGTACCACCACTCCGCTGCCGCCGGCCCAGAAGTTTTCGCTGGCAAGGCGCTGGTACGGACGCAGTGCCCACCCGTCCTCGTTGAGGGATATCAGGTGCGGGGTGCCGTCCACGTAGCCGGCCAGGTCCTCCGCCGGCCAACCCAGTTTCAGCAGCAGTTGCTTGAGCTGCCCGCGCTGTGACGCGTGGACCACCACCGTCTCGCCGTCGATCCTTGGTCCGAGCAGCGGCGCGATCTTCTTGGCCCGGATGACTTCCTCCAGCACGGGATAGTCATCGGTGCGCATGACCAGGCCGTGCCTTGGGTCCTTTTCGAGGCGCAGCCGGCCGTACCGGGACATGGTTTCGGCCACGTCCACCAGGAGCGAATGCGGCACGGGGAAACGGGAGTACTTCAGGAGAGCGTCCAGCACCTTTTCCGCGTCCAGTCCGGCGGCCCTGGCATTCCAGAGGCCCAGCGGGGTCAGGCGGTAGCTGTGCATGTGCTCGGGGGCCCGCTCCAGCTCCGCGAACGGCGCGATGGCGTGCCGCGCCTCGGTGGCCAGTTCATGGTCCACTTCGAGGAGGATGGTCTTGTCGCTCTGGACGATCAGGGGTCCGTCGGTCAACGCGGGGATTCCTTTACTGGCGCAGTTCCTCTGCGGCCTCGATGTCGATGATGCGGTGGACAGAGAGGACCCGTTCGGTGTCCCTGGCAGGATCGAACACGCGGACGCGGCCGCCGCTCACAGATAGCGGAACAACGATCTCCAAGCTGGCATTCCCCAGGTTGTCCACCACGTTCATCTGGATCCGCTGCTTGAGCCGGATGGCCCTCTGGAGGGCCTCAAGCCCCAGCTGGGTGGCTGCCTCGCTGCCGGCCGCCGCGCCAGGAAAGTGCCCGACGGCGCCACCCGCCCTGCGGAGGACCTCCAGCTGGGCTTCAACATCCTCGGCCGGGGGCGCCATCCGCGGTGCGGTATAGACCGGGCGGAGGTTCTCCCGGGGTGCCGACTGGTGGCGGAGCTGCCCGGGGGTCCCAGCGCCATCGACGGAGGGGGACAGGCCCAAGTTGCGGAGCGCCGCGGCAAGTTCACGGGGCGGGGCGGTGGACGTGACCACCGTCGGGGCGAGCATGGCCAGGCCAAGCTGGGCAGCTTTGGGCCCCGCCACGAGGTCCCGGAGCGCGGCCTCGTCCTCACTCTGGATGAAGCTGACGGACTGTCCCACACGGAGCCTGCCGTGCCGCGACGCGGTGTCTTCCACGAGGTATTCCAGCGGCTGCGGAACGGCGGTGGCCGAGTGTTCGCGGAGGAACGCCAGGAGTCCGCCGGCATCGTAGCCGTGGTCCAGTGCCCGCTTGATCGACTCGGCGGAGAAACGGTAGATGGTGGCAGGGCCCTGTCCCTCGGCATCGGCCATCACCAGGAGCTTCTCTGTCAGTCCGGGGGAGAGGTAGCCCGGGGCTACCGCGGTGAGGTCCGCCTGCAGGAGAACATGGTTGAGGGCAGCGGGCAGGTGTTCGCCCAGAATGGCCAGGGCGGCGTCGGGATCGTCTTCGGCGAATGCGCTGCCCAGCTGGCTCAGGGCGCCCGACCCCACCAGGCCCAGCATTTCGGCCTCGGAAAGGACGCCGCGGATCAGGGAGCTGAAGCGCCGCGCCATGCGCGGCTGGGACCACTCCGCGCGCTGCAGGACGGCGGCGGCATCAAGGACGGGCGCCGCACCGTCCCCTTCCGCGGCTTCCCGGGTCAGCTCGTCCAGGATCTCAAGGATGCGCTTGCGGACCACGGGGGCGTCGGGCCGCTGCGCGCCGGCGGACAGCGCCGGGATGGTGGTGCCGGAGGCGGACCTGCCGGACGGGGCCCGGGGGGCCGGGTTTGCCGGTTGGCCCACCATCGATGGCACGCGTTCGCTCGCCAGCCAGGCGTTCACCAGCCACAGCCATTGTTCCTGCCGCGGAAGCACCAGCCACTCCAGTTGCGGTGGCTGCACCCACGACGAGGAGTCGACGTCGAGGTGGATCAGGCCGGCCAGGCCGCACAGTTCCAGCAGGCGGCCCACCGTTGCCTGCTCAACCCGCAGACTGTCCGCCAGCCGGCGCAACTCACGGACACCCACGCCACCGGTGCGCAGCGTGGGCAGCGGGTGCCCTGCAACGGCGTGAAGCAGTTCGGACACCAGCCGCAGGGTTTCCGAGATTGCGCTCAGGGCTGCGTTCCTGCGCAGTGCCGCGGTGGTCCGGCCGAGCTCCGGAACCGGCGGTGCAAGGGTGAAGTCGTCAATGATCGCGCCGCCGCGAAGGGCCAGTCCCACGCTGTGCGGCAGTTCCACATGTGCCGCATCCAGGGGCACCAGCAGTCCGCGGGCAAGGAGCCAGTCAATGGGCCCGACGTCGGCCCCTTCCGACGTGACCGATGCCTTCCGTTGCGCCTGGGGGACCGCACCCATGGCCCAGTTCCGGAACTTGGCGAGCAACGCCGTCGTGCGCTCCGGAGCGTGGGCGAGGATATCCTGCAGTGCCTCCGGCGAAGACGTCCAGTGCTGCAGCGACAGCGCGGCTTCCATGGGGGTGGTGGCGTTATGGACGGCAAATCCCGTGCGGTGCAGTTCCGAGACCAGCTGCACTGCCCGCTGGGCGAACGCCGGCTGCAGGCGGACCAGTTCCGTGTAGCTGCGGCCCAAGCCAGCCGGGTAGATGCCCACCACGTCCTTCAGGGAGCCCACGGGCAGGTAGAAGCGCTGCCCGGCGGAAGTGGAAGGGGTGCCGTGCGGGGGAGCGCCCGGATGCACCAGGGCAAGCTCCTGCAGGGACCGCAGGATCTCCTCAATGATGGCCAGGGACGAACCGCGGATCAGGTGGTGCAGGCCCTCCGCGGAGGCGCTGTGCCCGGTGTCGGTGTTGGTGCACAGGTGCAGGGTTTCAAGGACCTGCATCTGGGGCCGGTTGAGCCGCTCAAGCGCCCGCTGGACGCTGACCCGGGAAGTGGCCCGTGCGGCCAGGGCCGCGAAGTCCGGAACGGAGGGGGAAATAAGGTCCGGCCGCGCGGCGAAGAGGGCACGCAGCGAATCGTCGGTGCGTGCCTCCAGGTCCTTGCCGAGCGCACGAATAAGGGACATCAGTCCAACGTTACCGCTGCCCGGCCCTTCCGGACCGGCGCCGGGCTGCCACACCGTCCAGGACCAGCAGGAGCATCAGGATGAAGGCCACCGGCAGGCCGTAGAGGGCGGTATAGGTGATCCAGGTGGGTGCCACGGATCCGGCGAACGCAAGGGCCATGACAGTTCCCACGGCCCCAAGGGAAAGCACGGCAATAACAGCGGCAAGGATCATCAGCGGGCGCCGGTAACGCAAGGATGTCATGGTGGCAACGCTACAGCGGCCAGGTGGATTCCAGCGAAGCCGGGGCAGCGGGCCGGGGCGGCCTGCCTTGCGCCTGGGGCGGAACAATGCCTTTGGAAGCATGAACTGGGCACGCGGCAGGATAACCTTGAAGGATACAGACCAACACGGTTTGCGCGTGCCATACCTTGAACCCGCACAACAATGCGGATGCGGTGGCAGGCGGCCGTGTCTCATGACAGCAGAACGAAGAAGGTTGATTACGTGCCTACCGGCAAGGTCAAGTGGTATGACAAGGATAAGGGCTTTGGGTTCCTCGCGGGGGAAGACGGCCAGGAGGTATTCCTGCCCAAGTCGTCGCTGCCTGAGGGCGTAACGGAGCTGAAGGCCGGAACCCGGGTGGAGTTTGGCGTGGCGGATGGCCGCAAGGGCGCCCAGGCGCTGGGCCTGCGGGTGCTGGACAAGACCCCGTCCATTGCCAAGGCCAAGAGGCCCAGCGCCAAGGACCTCGCTCCACTGGTGCAGGACCTGGTGACCGTCCTGGACAACCTTTCCGGGACCCTGTCCAAGGGCAAGTACCCGGACGGCAACAAGGGCAAGGCCATCGCGGCCGCCCTGCGCAAGGTTGCCGACGAGCTGGACGTCTAAGCGCCGATGAATCCCCAATCTGACCAGCCGGGCACGCCAGTGCAGGAGCAGGCTGCCAAGACTCCGCCCAAGCGCAAGGCAGGCGTGCCGGTGTGGCGCACGGGCAAACCGGACGCCTTCCTGGCCGCTGCTGTTGATGCCGCCCGGACCGCGGTGGAAAGCATCACGCCCGCCGCCACGGTCGGCGCCCACCTGGCTGCGAAGAGCGAAGGGGACCGGCTGGTCACCCACCTGTTCGAGTCCCGGTTGCCCGGTTACGCCGGCTGGCAGTGGTACGCGGTACTGACCCGCAACTCGCGTTCCAAGGTGGTCACGGTCAACGAGCTGGGCCTGCTGCCGTCCGAGGATTCCATCCTTGCACCGGAGTGGGTGCCGTGGGCCGAACGCGTCCGCCCCGAGGACGAGCAGCAGCAGGAGCCCGACGAGGGACAGCAGGAAGAACCTTCCGCTGTGGAAGACGGGTCCGTGGATGAAGGGCGGTCCGACGACGGCGCGGAGCCTTCGGACGCTGCAAGGACTTCCTGACCACACACGAACGGCGCCGCCGGGACCAACCCGGGCGGCGCCGTCGTACGTTAACCGGCTGCTACTTGCGCAGTTCGCCCACTACGTAGTCGATGCTGGCCAGCAGGGCCGATACGTCGTCGGGCTCGATGGCCACGAAAGTGGCGATGCGCAGCTGGTTGCGGCCCAGCTTGCGGTAAGGCTCGGTATCCACAACGCCGTTGGCGCGCAGGACTTTGGCTACGGTGGCGGCATCCACCGATTCGTCGAAGTCGATGGTCGCAATGACGTTGGAGCGTTCCTCGGGGTTGGCTACGAACGGGGCGGCAAATTCGGACGCTTCCGCCCAGCTGTAGATCCGGCCGGCGGAATCGGCTGTGCGGGCCGCCGCAAAGTCCAGGCCGCCGCTGGCGTTCAGCCACTGGACCTGGGCGTCCAGGGTCACCAAGGTGGACAGCGAAGGCGTGTTGTAAGTCTGGTTCAGGCGGGAGTTGTCGATAGCCGTCTGGAGGTCCAGGAAATCCGGGATCCAGCGGCCGCCGGCCTTGATGCGGGCGGCACGTTCCAGGGCGGCGGGGGAGAAGAGGCCGAGCCACAGGCCGCCGTCGGAGGCGAAGTTCTTCTGGGGTGCGAAGTAGTAGACATCGCTCTGGGCAACGTCCACGTCCAGGCCGCCGGCGGCCGAGGTGGCGTCAATCAGGACCAGCGAGCCCTCGTCGGCTCCGGACACCCGCTGGACCGGGGCGGCAACGCCCGTTGAGGTCTCATTCTGCGGCCAGGCATAGACGTCCACGCCGGACTCCGCCCGGGCTGCGGGCCGCGTACCGGGTTCGGACTTGATGATGGACGATGCGTCCAGGAAGGGTGCCTTGTTGGTGGCTGCAGCGAACTTCGACCCGAACTCGCCAAAGGACAGGTGCTGGGCTTTCTTCTCCACGAGGCCGAAGCTCGCAACATCCCAGAACGCGGTGGAGCCGCCAACGCCGAGGACCACCTCGTAGCCCTCCGGGGCGCGGAAGAACTGGCTCAATCCTTCACGGATGGACCCCACCAGGTTCTTCACCGGTGCCTGGCGGTGGGAGGTGCCCAGGATGGTCTTGGATGCTGCGGCCAGGGCATCGATCTGTTCCTGCCGGACCTTAGACGGGCCGGCCCCGAACCGCCCGTCTTTGGGCAGGAGGTCGGCAGGGATCGTGATGCTGGTGTCGCTCACAGGTGCTCCAATTCGGCAGGGACGGGGGCTTTGGTCCGGACAGTCTGGTGATGGGTTGCCGTCGGCGGCGGCTGCGCTGTTGGCCCTCCCATTCTGCCTGAACAGCCGCGGCGGGCGGGAACCGGCTGCTTCAAAGTCCAGACACTGAGACGGGACAGCCCCAGCTATTCGGAGTAAATCAAAATAGGCTAAGCTTTTCCCCGGACTACCTCGCGGGAACAGGCGGTACGGTGGGACAACGCAAGGTACTGCGCTCGAGGAGCTGAGCTGGATGACGGATCTGATCGACACTACGGAGATGTACCTCAGGACCATCCTGGAGCTTGAGGAAGAGAACATCGTTGCCCTGCGGGCCCGTATCGCCGAGCGTCTGCGCCACTCCGGGCCCACAGTTTCCCAGACCATCGGCAGGATGGAACGCGACGGACTCGTGGTGGTCTCCGGCGACAGGCACCTGGAACTGACGGACACGGGCCGCAAGCGAGCCACTGAGGTAATGCGTAAGCACCGGTTGGCCGAACGCCTGCTAGCCGACGTCATTGGTCTGGACTGGGCCTACGTCCATGACGAGGCCTGCCGCTGGGAGCACGTCATGAGCGAGCGGGTGGAGCGGCGGATCTACGAGATGCTGGACCGGCCCA
The DNA here is from genome assembly GCF_036455295.1 of Pseudarthrobacter phenanthrenivorans. GTDB lineage: Bacteria > Actinomycetota > Actinomycetes > Actinomycetales > Micrococcaceae > Arthrobacter > Arthrobacter phenanthrenivorans_C. The sequence goes on from NZ_JAYXNX010000028.1 coordinate 22,945, forward strand.
CTGAGTCTCCGTACGGCAACCCCATCCCGGGGCTGGCAGCCCTCGGCGGACAACCGGGACCGGGCTTTGCCGATGGCGCAATCAGCCTCGTGGAAGCGATGAAGAGCTACGGGCCTGCCTCCGGGGTAACGATCAGCCGGCTGGCCGAACCAATCCAGGTGGAGCCGGAACTGCTGGCACAGCTGGACGAAGGTGGCATCCGGCCCGGCGCTGCCGTGGCCCTTGAGCGTGTAGGCGACTACATCTCCGTCCGCGTGCCGGGAATTGAAGGCGCGCTGGAGCTCCCGCCGGAGGTCGCAGCCCATGTTTTCGTCGCCGTCCGCCAGTCCTGACTGGGGCAGCGCATACCCCGTGACAGCCCTTCCACGCAAAGATAACGGAATTGTTACCTAGGGCCTTAAGCCCCTATAGTGGAAGCAATCGTTGATACTTAAGCGTTACCTGATCCGGAGCCGAGCTCTGCCAGCGGATCAGGTGCACGAGTCGTAACTGGCAGAGGCGGGGGAACCACAACCGGCAGCGGGGGACTGCCTTGGGGTGAAGTCCGTCAGCAGCAAGCCTCTCCAGTGAAGGATTCTTCCGGGAATACCCCTGTGCTGAAGCTTGCCGGTGGCGGGCCGGGTCTTTGATCTCTCTGACCCGAATCCGACAGCTAACTCCGCAGGCTTTTCCAGAGAGGAACCCTTCTTGACCACGCAGACCCCCAGGGGACGCCGCCGCGCGGCCGGCGCCCCTTCGGCACCCCGGGTTGTCGAAGGTGCCGCAACGGAGCGCCCCCGCGACCTCCACCGCGACGCCCGGCGCCGGCGGGGTCCGTTCCGGCAGATGACGGAGTTTGCCGCCGCCAGCGGCATAGGCCAGAAGGCCGGGATTGCCCTTGCCGCCACCGGTCTCGCCCTGACGGTGGCCATGCCCGCCACGAGTCCGGTTATGGCGACGGATGCGGCCGGCTCCGCCCCCCTGGCGGCATCGTCGGTCAGTCCGCAACCCCAGATTTCCGCGGATATTGGTGCTCAAATCGATTTCAGCCGCTCTGCAGTGGTGACCCAGGCGGACCCGGACGGGAAGCTCAAGCAGCTCCTCAGCGCCCAGTCGGCCGGCTCCGTGACCCGTGCCGCTTCCGCCGGTACGCTCTCGGCGCCGCTCGCCTCGCTTGTGACCGCTTCCCCCTTCGGGTACCGGGTCAGCCCCATTACCGGAGGTGCCGGCGACTTCCACCGTGGGCAGGACTTCGTGGCCCAATGCGGGACGCCTGTTATGGCTGCCGCAACGGGCACCGTGACTTTCGCAGGCTGGCACCAGTTCGGCGGAGGAAACCGTGTGGTCATAGACCATGGCAACGGGCTGGAGACCACCTACAACCACCTGTCGTCCTTCAAGGTAAAGGTGGGGCAGACCGTGTCCAGGGGAGACGTTGTGGCCCTGAGCGGTACCACGGGCGCCTCCACGGGATGCCATCTGCACTTTGAGGTCCAGGTCAACGGCGAAGTGGTCGATCCGATGGGCTGGCTGTAACTGTATGATTGCCAACTCTCAGATCCGGGTAACGTGCCGTGACCTGAATGTGACATTCAAGCAGAACTCCTGTACCGTCTAACGTGCGTCAACTTTTCCGAAGTTGACGCTCTTGAGTGGATTGCCTAACTCTGCCACCGCTCAAGGTCCGTTCGCATTTCATCGTCTGGCAGGGGCGGGGGAACCAATTTCGGCCTTCTCTCCAGAAGGCCTTGGGGTTAAGTCACAAGCTTCCCAGGAAGCAGCGTGGCCGGGTGACTCCCATCCGAATCCGACAGCTCACCTCGCAGGCATTGGGAGAGGCTACCTTCGTGTCTTCACGCCATCATTCTGCGCGCCACCGTGCCCAAACAGTGCGCACCAACCCCTTGGATGCCGTATCCAGGGCCATGACTGCAAACGCCGGAACCGTAGGCCGCCAGGCTGCCGTTGTGGCCGCCGCGTCGGGCCTGGTTCTGAGCATGGGCCTGCCGGCCACTGCAGCTGACACCACTGCCGGTGTCTCCGCTTCCACAGAGTCCGGTTCGGCGCAGACGTCGCTCGCCGTGACCGCTGCCCCCACCGCCACGGTTTCCTTTGAGCGGCCCACCGTCCAGACCACCGCTGCTCCGGCTCCCGAGCCCCAGGTTGCGGTGCAGGAAGCTGCCCCCGCAGCCCAGCCGGCTGCTGCTGCTGCGAAGGTCACGACGGCAGTTGCCACCGACTCTGCTCCTGCCGCCCGCCCGTCGGCCAGCGGCAAGGGTGCTGCCATCCTGGCCGCGGCTTACGCCCAGCTGGGCGTGATGCAGGACTGCACCATGCTGGTCACCAACTCCCTGGCCGCCGTCG
>NZ_JAYXNX010000029.1:0-22982 GCF_036455295.1 Pseudarthrobacter phenanthrenivorans
GACGTTGCGCTGCTGGTCGCCGCGGGAGTGGTGGTAGCCGCGGATCGCCAGCAGCCCGGCGAGTTCGCCCTGGGAGCCTGCGTTGGGCTGGATGGACACCTGGTCGTAGCCCGTGATCTCGGCGAGGCCCGATTCAAGACCACCGATGAGTTCGCGCCAGCCTTCGGTCTGTGAGTCCGGGGCGAACGGGTGGATGGAGGCGAACTCCGGCCAGGAAATGGCTTCCATCTCGGCCGTGGCGTTCAGCTTCATGGTGCAGGAACCCAGCGGGATCATGGTCCGGTCCAGCGCAAGGTCACGGTCGGACAGCTTCCGGATGTAGCGCAGCAGCTGGGTCTCGGACCGGTGCGTGTTGAACACCGGGTGCTCCAGGTAGCCGGAGGTGCGCAGCACTGATTCAGGCAGCTCGAAGCCTTCGGCGTCGCCCACCGGACCTGCACCAAAGGCGACGGCGACGGCGGACAGTGTTGCCGCCGTCGTCGTCTCATCGATGGAGACGCCTACCGTGTCCTGGTCGATGAAGCGCAGGTTGATGCCGCGCGCCTCCGCTGCAGTGATCACCTTGGCGGCCTTGCCCGGAACGCGGACGGTCAGCGTGTCGAAGAACGAGTCGCTGGCCAGCTCCCGGCCCATGGCGGTGAGGGCGGTGGCCAGGATCCTGGCCTTGTGGTGCGCGGCTTCCGCGATCGCCTTCAGTCCGTCGGGGCCGTGATAGACCGCGTAGAAAGACGACACGATGGCCAGCAGCGCCTGGGCTGTGCAGATGTTGGACGTGGCCTTCTCGCGGCGGATGTGCTGTTCGCGGGTCTGCAGGGCCAGACGGTACGCAGGTGCGCCGGCGTTGTCCTTGGAGACGCCGACGATGCGGCCTGGAAGGGTGCGCTCCATGCCCTTCTGGACGGCCATGTAGGCGGCGTGCGGTCCCCCAAAGAACAACGGCACGCCAAGGCGCTGGGTGGAGCCGACGGCGATATCCGCCCCTTGCTCACCCGGAGGGGTGATGAGGGTCAGGGCCAGCAGGTCCGCGGCAACGGTCACCAGCGCCCCGCGCTCCTTGGCCGAGGCAATGACGGCGGACTGGTCCCAGACCCGGCCGGAAGCGCCCGGCTGCTGCAGCACGATGCCGTTAATATCACCCTCCGGCAGGCCCTTGGACAGGTCGGCGACCTCCACCTCAAAGCCCAGCGCCTCGGCGCGGCCCTGCACAATGGCGATGGTCTGCGGCAGGCAATCCGCGTCGAGGACGGTCTTGCCGTCCTTGGCATCCTTGTTCTTGTTGGCCCTGCGCATCAGGAGCACGGACTCAGCCACGGCGGTGGCCTCGTCCAGGAGCGATGCGTTGGCCACGGGGAGGGCCGTGAGGTCCTGCACCATGGTCTGGAAGTTCAGCAGGGCCTCAAGCCTGCCCTGGGAAATCTCAGGCTGGTACGGGGTGTAGGCGGTGTACCAGGCCGGCGATTCAAGGATGTTGCGGCGGATCACGGGCGGGGTCACGGTGTCGTAGTAGCCCTGGCCAATCATCTGCACCGCGGTCTTGTTCCTGCCGGCGATGCGGCGCAGCTCGGCGAGGACCTCAACCTCACTTAGGGCGCCGGTCAGGCGGAGGGCCGTTTCCTGGCGGATGGAGGAAGGCACGGCAACGTCCACGAGGCCGTCCACGCTGTCGTAGCCCACAGCCTTGAGCATGGTGTCGACGTCGGCCTGCCGGCGCGCGCCGATATGGCGGTCGACGAAGGATGTTGGAAGCGACTGAATCGTCATGAGGAACTCCAGTTCTGGCCGGCCTGGGCGGCTCGGCATGGGATGGGTTCCTCCCCGCTCTGTATTGGACCTGAGAGATTCCGCGTGGCCTGCTGTTGGCAGGGGGTCGCTTGCACCGTCGGTGAACCGGGCACGAACCCGGTTGCTTTCCAGAGTCGCCTCGCCATGACGGTACGGGGGCCTGAGAGATTCCTGGGGAGGATTTGCTCCTACGGCGCCTGCCCGGTGGATGCCGGGAGGACTCTCCCGTCACAGCTCGAAAGGCTTATTCAAATGTGGGTGATTCGGCTCACACGGTACAGGTTCGTTGAAGGGAAAACAAATTTGGCGGCCACGCCCCGGCCGGGACCCTTTGTTGGGGCGCTACGTTGCGGCAGGCCGACATGTGGGGTTTGACATTCGATCGTGACCAGCACCACACTGATCCGGTGATCGGCGCCGTGTCCGGCTGGCTCTGCGTATTCGGAGCAGCCCGCGGCAGCGTTGCCCCGGCGGGGCGCGGCCGCTGAACGCAACCTAACTGAATACGCCTTCGACCTGCGGCGGGAGAGCCCTGCCGGTACATTCAGCAGGCGCCGTAGGAGCAAATCCTCCCCAGGAAACTCTCAGGCCCCCGTACCGCCGCGGACAGGCAACTCTGGAAAGCAGCCAGTTCCTGGCTCACCGACGGTGCAAGCAGCTGGGCTGCGGAAACTCTCAGGTTCACTACAGAGCGGGGAGGAACCAAATCTTTGCGGTACCCAAATGCCGCTTTATCGATGGAGTTCCTCATGGCGATTCATCCACCTACGTCCAACGGCGAACCAACAAACAGCGCCCCCACCACAGCATCCCGCAGCGAGCCGCCGCATCTGGAGCGGCAGCTCACCAACCGGCACATCCAGCTCATCGCAATTGGTGGCGCGATTGGAACGGGCCTGTTCATGGGTTCCGGGAAGACCATCTCCGCGGCGGGCCCGTCCGTGATCTTCGTGTACATGATCATCGGGTTCATGCTCTTCTTCGTCATGCGCGCCATGGGCGAGCTGCTGTTGAGCAACCTCAACTACAAGTCCTTCAGCGACTTCGCCGCCGACCTCCTGGGACCGTGGGCCGGCTTCTTCACCGGGTGGACGTACTGGTTCTGCTGGGTGATCACCGGCATCGCGGATGTCATTGCCATCGCCGGCTACTCCCGCGAACTCTGGCCGGCGCTGCCGCTGTGGATCCCGGGCCTGGCTACCGTGGCCATCCTGCTCCTGCTGAACCTCGCCACCGTCAAGGCCTTCGGCGAGACCGAATTCTGGTTCGCCCTCATCAAGATCATCGCCATCGCTGCGCTGATCATCGTGGGCCTCTTCATGATCTTCACCGGTTTCCAGAGCGATGCCGGCACTGCAAGCTTCACCAACCTGTGGAGCCACGGCGGGTTCTTCCCCAATGAGTTCATGGGCTTCGTGGCCGGATTCCAGATCGCAGTGTTCGCTTTCGTCGGCATCGAACTGGTGGGAACCACCGCCGCCGAGGCCAAGAACCCGGAACGCACCCTGCCCAGGGCCATCAACGCGATCCCCGTCCGCGTTCTGCTCTTCTACGTAGGCGCACTGGTCATTCTGATGGCCGTCACCCCATGGACCCAGTTCGCCGCGGGCCACAGCCCCTTCATCGGAATGTTCTCCCTGGCCGGCCTCGGCGCCGCGGCCACGGTGGTCAACTTGGTGGTCCTCACCTCGGCCATGTCCTCCGCCAACTCCGGCATCTACTCCACCTCGCGCATGGTCTTCGGCCTGGCACAGGAAGGTGACGCCCCGGGCATCTTCAGCCGCCTGTCCTCGAGGAAGGTGCCCAGCAACGCTCTGTTCCTGTCCTGCGTCCTGTTGCTCTCCGGCGTCGTCCTCATGTACGCCGGCCAGGATGTCGGCATGGCCTTCGAAATGGTGACCACCGTGTCCGCCGTCTGTTTCGTCTTCGTCTGGTCGATCATCCTGGCCAGCTACATCGCGTTCCGGCGCCGCCGCCCTCACCTGCATGCGGCGTCCAAGTTCAAGATGCCCGGCGGCATCCCCGCAGTATGGATTGTCTACGCGTTCTTCGCCTTCGTCCTGTGGGCCCTGACCACCCAGCCGGATACCTTCGTAGCCCTGCTGGTGACACCCATCTGGTTCGTCATCCTGGGCGTGGCATGGGCCGTCCTGCGCCGCCGCCCCGCCCACCTGGCCCGCTTTGAGGTCTTCCGCGCGGAGCTGCGCAATGACGAGGTGGCGGCCGGGCGCGCAACGGCGGAAGCATCCACCGGCGAGGTTGAGCAGGCCAGGAAATGACGGCGGCTGGTACGGCCGCGGTCCTGCCGGCCACTCTGGCTGCCGGGTATCCCGCCAGTGGCGCCCCCGCGCTTGCCACGGAGTTCATCCTCACGTTCACGTGCCGGGACGCGCTCGGCATCGTCCAGTCCGTGGCCGGGTTCCTCCTTTCCCAGGAGTGCTACATCATGGATATCAAACAGTTTGGCGACAAGGCGTCCGGCGAGTTCTTCATGCGCGTGCACTTCACCTCACGGGAAGAGTCCGACGCCGGGTTGCTGCGTGAGCGGTTTGGTCCGGTTGCGGGGGAGTGGGGGATGCAGTGGCGGCTTGAGCCGCGCAACCGCCGGCAGCGGATCCTGGTGATGGTGTCCAAGTACGGCCACTGCCTGAACGACCTGCTGGTCCGGGCCCGGGACGGCGACCTGCCGGTGGAAATTGCCGCGGTGGTCTCCAATCATCCGGATGCCTCCGGCCTTGCGGAGTGGCACGGCGTCCCGTTCCACCGCATCCCGGTCAGCCCGGACACCAAGCTGGAGGCTGAGGCGCGGCTGCTTGAACTGGTGGATACCTATGGCGTGGAACTGGTGGTGCTGGCCCGGTACATGCAGGTGCTCAGCGACGACCTGACCCGGAAGCTGGACGGCCGGGCAATCAACATCCACCACTCCTTCCTGCCCAGTTTCAAAGGTGCCAAACCCTACCACCAGGCGTACGAGCGGGGCGTGAAGACGGTGGGTGCCACCGCGCACTACGTCAACTCCGAGCTCGACGAGGGGCCGATTATTTCCCAGCAGGTCATAGAGGTGGACCACACCTACCTGCCGGAGGATCTGGTGCGGGTGGGCAAGGACGCCGAGTGCCGGGCGCTCACCAATGCCGTGCGCTGGCACGCCGAGGGCCGCGTGATCCTTTCAGGAAACCGGACCGTGGTCCTGCGCTGACCATCCCTCCTTGGGCTGTGGCGGCCTGCCACAGCCCAAGGATGCGGCACCGCCCGGACCTAAAAGTTAAGCATGCTTAGTGTTTATCCACATAGGATGGAAAGAGCACGGCAGCCTACCCGCTGCAGGTCGATTTGAATGAAGGTGACCATGGCCCGGCGCAGCAACCCCGCACTCCGCATCGCACAGGAAACCGCCCACAGCGCAATGTTCGACTCCGACGGTAAGCCCAAGCCCGGCGTCCACAACATGCTTTTGAAGGCGGTGCAGATCCAGCGGCCCCTGGTGATTGCCTATATCCGGCGGCTCCAGAAGAAGCATCCACGCGCCACCGCCGCCCAGTTGGCCGACATCGCGGAGCGCGACTACCTGCGGGCTGTTGCCGGCGGAGGTGCCGTGGTGGGCGCAACCGCCGTCGTTCCCGGCGTGGGAACTGTCGCGTCGCTGGGGCTTTCCGCGGCCGCCACCGTTGGTTTCCTGGAAGCAACGGCGCTGTATGCCACGTCCTTGGCAGAACTCCATGGCGTCCGCCTCACCAACCCTGAGAAGGCCGGCACCATGGTCATGGCGATCATGCTTGGCGAGGAGGGCACCGCCCTGCTCGGTACGCTCAGCGGCCAGGCGTCCGAGAGCGCCACCAACACGTGGAGCAATGTGCTGTCCAAGTCCATGGTGGGTCCGGGTTTCGGCAGTGTGCGGAAGAGGATCCAGCAGGCCTTCCTCAAGAATTTGCTCAAGCGACAGGGCACAGCCCTGTTCGGCAGGGCCCTCCCGTTCGGCATAGGTGCGGTAGTGGGCGGAGCCGGTAACCTCGTGATGGGCCGTGCGGTGGCCAAGAACGCCAGGGAGGCGTTTGGGCCAATGCCGGACACCATTCCCGGGGAGCTGACAGCAGCTGCCAGGCCGGACAACCTGACGCTGGAAGGCAACATACTTGGATCTCAACGCTGACGTAGGCCAATCCTTCGGTTCCTGGACCGCGGGAGGGGACCCCGCGATGTTCCAGCTGGTCACCAGTGCCAACGTGGCCTGTGGATTCCACGCCGGAGACCCCGTCACCATGCTGGACAGTTGCCGGGCGGCGTACGAACTGGACGTCACCGTCGGGGCGCACATTGGCTACCGCGATCTCGCTGGCTACGGCCGTCGCCCGCTGGGGATGAGCTTCGACGAACTGTTCGGTGACGTGCTTTACCAGTTGGGGGCGCTCGACGGCGTTGCGCACGCAGTGGGTGTCTCGGTGGACTACGTGAAGCCGCACGCTGCCCTCTACGATGCGCTGATCGACGACGCCGAGCAGGCCTCCGCCGTGGTTGCGGCCGTGAATGCCTACGATCCGGACCTTCCCATCCTGGGCTTCCCGGGCTCTGAGCTCATCAACCAGGCCAAAGAAGCGGGACACCCCGTGTTCATCGAGGCTTTCGCCGACCGCGCCTACCTCGCCGACGGCAGCCTGGTACCGCTGACGGATGAGAACGCGGTCTTGGACGACGTCGACCTGGTGGTTGAGCGCGCCGTCCGCCTGGCGACGCAAGGCGAAGTGGTCGCCCTGGACGGATCGGTGGTTGCCATACGACCGGATTCCCTGCGTCTGCAGGGCGGCAGCCCCGGCGCCCTGGAGATGGCTGCCCGGGTTCGGGAAGGTCTTGAGGCCGCCGGCGTGGAGCTGGCCGCCTTCGCCTAGGGACATATTTCGGCCGGAACTAACCACCCGCCCAGGAAGATCACCCGCCCGCGACAATCACCGGCAGGAACATCGCCCGGCAGGAAGATCGCCTGCCAGGACGAACACGGAACCAGGGCGAACACGGCTGACCGCTGAATCACCTCACCGGCTGCTGCCCTATGAATCCCCGCCACGAGGAATCACGGGCGGGTGGAATCACCCCCGCGTGGCGAATGATGCTGCGAGGAATTCGTCCCAGAGTGGGTCGTCGGGTGGGATGTCGTCGAGGTCGACGAATCTGTCGTCGGGTTCCCAGGGCGGGAGGTCTGCCAGGCCTGCTTCGGGACAGTGGATATTGAGGCAGGGCACGTCGTTGCAGGTAGCGTCCGGACGTCCGGCATCGGGGCCCTGGGCCTGCGGATACTACAGTCCAGCGGGCAGGAGCCATTGCGGCCAGTGCGGTGGTTGGGGGTCGTGGTGTTCGGGTTGGTAGTGGCGTCCGGTGGGTGAGGTCCAGCCGGGTGGGTGTTTCGTGGTGGCTGGATCCGGTGTCCAGGTGCTGTGGTGTTTGAGCCGGTGGTGTTTGGGGCAGAGCTGGGTGAGGTTGCTGACGTTCGTGGTGCCGCCGTGGTCCCAGGCGTGCAGGTGGTCGGTGTCGTTGTCGGGGGTGTGGTTGGTGCAGCCGGGGAAGGTGCATTTGGTGTCGCGCATCCGGATCCAGCGTTTGATGGTTTCGGTGAGGCGGTAGTTTGTCCGTCCGATTTCCAGGGGTGCCCCGTCGCGGGGGTCGGTCAGGACCCGGTAGAACGACTCTGCCCCGTCCGCGACGAGTTTCCGGGCCATGGAGGCCGGGATGGGTCCGAAGCCGTCCAGGGTGGCGGGTTCGTCGGTGAGGCCGAGGAGGGAGAAGACGGGCACGGTGACCAGGACATCGGCCCGCGGGGTGGGTACTTTCCCGATTTCCGCACTTCCCTCCGTGTCTGCGGCGGCTGTGCCGGTGGCGGTTCCGGTTCCGAGCAGGAGGGATGCTGCGATGTCGGGGCGGAGTTGGGTCAGTGTTCTGTCCTCCGCCGGGTCTTGGAGGCCCCGGGCTGTGGCGGTGGTGCGGTTCCAGATGGCGCAGGCGGTGTCCCCGGGGAGGTAGAGGGAGAGCCAGGCCATGCCGTCCCGGTCCGGGGTGTATTCCATCCGCCGGTCCGCCACACCTTTGGCGTGGCGTTTCCCGATGGAGTCTGGGTGGTGGCGTTCCCGCCAGGCACGGACTTTCGCGCGGAACCGTGACGGGACAAGCTCACCGGGGGCTGCGCCCCGGGTGGGAGTGGGGGCGTCGGGGTCGAAGAAATGAGCCACCAACGCAGCAGCCCCAGCGGCGTCGAGGCCCTCGGTTTCGTCCGCAATGACGCGGGCGTGCTGCCAGGACATGGCACCGGTGGACAGCGCCTCAAGCACCAGTGGCAGGGAACAGACCCGCCGGGACTGGTCCACCAACGCCCCCGCTGCCGCGGAACTGACGGTCAGGACCCCGGCGATCTCCTCCACAGTGGACATCTCCGCGTAGGTGCGGTCCTGCACGGAGGCATCCGGCGCGGTCATGGCCTGCTGCAACCCCATGCACTCCGCCGCGTCCTGCGCTTTCACGGCCGCGAGCTGCGCTTCAAGGCGGGCAACAACCTCCAACCGCCCCAGACACAACTCATACCGCCGCTGCAGCACGTCGATGTCTCCCGCCGCAGCACTCAGCGCAGGATGTTCGAGATTCCGGTCCTCAAGAACCAGTGCATCAAGGGCAGCGACAGAGGCATGAACACCCTCCAGCACCGCCCCAAAACCACCGCTGATTCCCATACCCACATCATCCAACCACCCACTGACATTCAGACCGGGCAGACGAGGGGATCGTGGCTGGGGGATCGTTGGGCGCCCGGCCCACGCAGAACCAACGGCGCCGAAGCCCAAATAGCCGCCCGCCGCCGTCGTACGTCTATTCGCCGCGCAGGTTCCCTTCCACCCCCAAATACCAGGCGCGAAAGGCAACCTGCGGGTCGTTAGTAACTATCNGACCGGGCAGACGAGGGGATCGTGGCTGGGGGATCGTTGGGCGCCCGGCCCACGCAGAACCAACGGCGCCGAAGCCCAAATAGCCGCCCGCCGCCGTCGTACGTCTATTCGCCGCGCAGGTTCCCTTCCACCCCCAAATACCAGGCGCGAAAGGCAACCTGCGGGTCGTTAGTAACTATCGGCGAAGAAAGCCTTGGAACCTACCCAAAAAGCAGCTGCGCCACCGTGAAAATCGCCAGCCCGGCGAGGGAACCCACCACGGTGCCGTTGATGCGGATGAACTGGAGGTCCTTGCCCACCTGGAGCTCGATCTTCTGCGACGTCTCCTCGGCATCCCAGCGCGCCACCGTGTCCGTGATGACTCCGGCGATGTCCGAGCGGTAGGTCCGCACCAGATAGCCCGCGGCGTCGCCGATCCAGGCGTTGACCTTGCCGGCCAGTTCAGGGTCCTGCACGAGCCGGGACCCGAAATCGCGGACCGCCGCCTTGAACTTGATGGTGAGTTCGCTGTGCGGATCGTCCACGGCGCCCAGCAGTGCGTTCTTGACGGTGCCCCAGGTCCGGGATGCCAGTTCGCGGACCTCTGGATCGCCCAGCACCTGCGCCTTGATGTCTTCTGCCCGGGCAATCATCGCCGGATCGTGCTGCAGGTCCTGGGCGAGGTCGTTGAGGTACTTGTCGATCGACTGGCGAACCTGGTGGCGGGGGTCGGCCTGGACGGCCCGCACGAACTTGAGGATCTCGAGGTACACCTTGTCACCCACCAGCCCGTCCACGAACTGCGGAACCCAGGTGGGGGAGCGGTCGGACACCAGCCGTGTCACGGTCTCATGGTTGTCATCCACCCAGTCCGCCGCACGGTCCACCAGCAGGTCCACCAGGGTGTGGTGGTGCCCGTCGTGGAAGATCCGCTCGGCGAGCCGCCCAACGGGAGGTCCCCACGGCGGGGTGAGCAGGTGCTTGCGGACCATGCCCTCAATGACGGCCTGGACGTCGTCGTCATTCAAGACCTTGAACGCGCCCCGGATCACTGCGGCACCTTCCTTGGCCACCCGGTCAGCGCCGCCGGGCGCGGAGAGCCACTCACCGGCCCGCCGGGCGATGTTAACGCTGGCCAGCTTGTCCTGGACTACCTGTTCGGAGAGGAAGTTGGTTTCCACAAACTCGCCCAGGGACGCCCCGATCTGGTCCTTCCGGCGGGGAATGATCGCGGTGTGGGGGATCCTGATGCCCATTGGATACTTGAACAGCGCCGTCACGGCGAACCAGTCGGCCAGCGCACCCACCATGCCACCCTCGGCGGCAGCGCGCACATACTGCAGCCCCGGATAGTCCTTCTGCAGCGCGAACGCGAAGACAAAAATCACGGCCATGGCAATCAGGAGGCTCAGCGCCAGCAGCTTCATCTTCCGCAGCGCTGCCGCTTTTTCGGCATCCCCGGCACCAGGCTGGCGGCTCACGACGGCGGGCGGCGTCCCAGTGCCGGGCCCCGCCTGCTGCGCTGCTTCGGCGGGTGGTTCCTGCGTGGTTGGCCCAGTAGTTGCCTCAGAGTTCACCTGCATGTGCCAAGCCTAGCCCCGAAGGCCGGGGCGGGTCGGCTACCGTGTGAGCATGACAACTGACGAGTCACTGCAGCAGCGCCCGTTGGTCTTTGCCCACCGCGGTTCCAGCGGCGCCTACGCCGAACACACCCGCGCCGCCTACCTGCAGGCCCTTGCCGACGGGGCGGACGGGGTGGAATGCGATGTCCACCTGACCCGGGACCAGCACGTGGTCCTGCTCCACGACGCCAACCTGGACCGCACCTCGGACGGGACCGGGCCGGTGGCCGAACGGACGCTGGAGGAACTGCGGCAGCTGGATTTCTCGTCCTGGAAAGGCGTCCGCATTCCCGAAACCTACGGAGCGCGGTCCGAACAGCTCCTCACCCTTCCCGAGCTGCTGGACATCCTCCGGGGAGCGGGCCGTTCCGTGAAACTGGCCATCGAGCTCAAGCATCCCAGCCCGTACCAGCTCAAACTGGAGGACCGGGTGCTTGAGCTGCTCCGCAGCGAAGGCTGGGATCCGCAAAGCTCCACGGTGGACAACATCGCCGTGACGTTCATGAGCTTCAGCCCGGATTCTGTCCGCCACCTGCTCAATTCCGTACCGCCGCAGTACATCTGCCAGCTGGTGGACGATCTCACCATCCACGAGATCCGCGGCGGCCTGGGCGTGGGCCCGATCACCGGTGGTGCCATCGCCAACCTGATGAAGGCCACGCAGCTGGAGGGCGAACGGATCCTGGATGACCGCGAGGTGGGCATTGCGGGCCCCGGAATCGATTACGTCCGCGAGCGTCCGGAGACGGTCCGCCGCTGGTTGGACTCCGGCCGCCGCTTCAGGGTGTGGACGGTGGATTCGCCGGAGGATGTGGGGCTCTGCCTGGAAATGGGAATCCAGGAAATCACCACCAACGTACCGGCCCGGGTCCTGGACCAGCTTCGCGTCTCCTCACCGCAGGGAAAGTAGCGGCGGACGTGAACGCTGGGGCCGGCCCTCTCCCGGGTGGATGGTGGGCGGGAAAGCTCGACGTCGAAGGCCTCGCCCTGCAATCCGTGGGAGCCGCCGCTGAAGCGTTGAATCTGTACTGCGGGACGCCTGGCCGGTTCAGTACCACCCCCGCCCTGGCGGCCGCTTCCTTCGACTCTTTCGGACACCTCCGGATCGCCGGGCGCAAACCCCAGGGTTTTGCGCCCCTGTCCGGTTTTTGGCGCACCCAAGACGGGTGGATCCGGCTCCACGCCAACTACCCGCACCATGAGCAGCGGCTGCTGGAGGCGCTCGGTGCGACTTCCGCAGAAGGGGCCGCCCAGCGGCTTGGATCCATGGCAGCACTGGAGGCTGAGGCCGCGATCCAGGCCCACGGCGGGATCGCCGCAGCCGTCCAGACTCGCGCCCAATGGCTGGCTTCCGATATGGGACGCGCGGCGGGTTCGGGCCCTTGGATTGCCGTGGAGCACGCCGACGGGACAGCTTCCGGTCTCGAACTGCAGGAACTGGCGGCAACGGCCACTGCCCCCGGCCAGGACGGCAGGCCGGATGGCCTGCCCCTCAAGGGCGTGCGGGTACTGGACCTGACCCGGGTCATCGCAGGGCCGGTGGCCACCCGGCTGCTGGCTGCACTCGGAGCGGACGTCCTGCGGATCGACCCGCCGGCCTTCCCCGAAATCCAGGCCCAGTTCGTGGACACCGCCTTCGGCAAGCGCAGCGTGGAAGCGGATCTCACGGAGCCGGAAAACCAGCAGCGGCTCAGGCAACTGCTGGCCGGCGCCGACCTGGTGGTCACCGGCTACCGGAGCGGTGCCCTGGACCGGTTTGGGCTCAGCCCCGGCGAACTGCTGGGAACGCACCCCCGGCTGGTGGTGGTCACCCTCAATGGCTGGGGAAGGGCCGGGCCCTGGAGCGGCCTGCGCGGCTTCGACAGCATCGTCCAGGCGGCCAGCGGGATAGCGCACCTTTACGGCACGGAGAACGACGACGGCGGATGGCGCCCGGGTGCCCTTCCGGTCCAGGCCCTGGATCATGCCACAGGGTACGGAGTGGCTGCCGCGGCCGTCCGCCTCCTCGAACGGCGGCGGGAGACAGGGGGCGGTGCCGCGGCCCGTCTGTCGCTGGCCCGGACCGCTGAGGAGCTCTTCGCCCTGTCCAACAGCGTGCCCAATGACGTGCCAGGGAATACAGGCAGTCCGGCCCAGCTGCCGGCGCCGGACTACAGGCTCGTGGACAGCAGCTACGGAGAGCTCCGCTACGTTGGGCCGCCTCTGCTCGACTCGGGGCTGCCGCTGGACTACCTGTCACCGCCGCCCCCGTACGGAAGCTCCGCACCAGCCTGGAACTGAAGTGCCAGGCAGCCAACGCCCGTGCGGGTTTCCGGGCCTTGTGCAGGCTGTGATTGAGTGGTTCCATGTCTTCTCCCTGGTCCGGCCCGGGCCGGCCCATTCCGGGCCTGTCCCTGAACAGCTTCCCGGTTCAAACCCTGTCCGCCGCCGCGATGGCAGCCCTCCTGGTGGCCAGCGCCGGCAAGCATTTCAGGGATCCCGCGTTTTACCGCGACGTTGTCCCCGGGTACCTCTGCCGCCGGGATCCGGAACCCGGAACGGACCAGGGGGACAAGGGCAGGCCAGCGCATCCGCTGGCCGTCCTGTCCCGGGATGAGTGGATCGCCGTCAGCGGGCTGCTGGAGCTGGCCGCCGCCGTCGGAATCCTGCTTCCGCCCACGCGGAAGCTGACAGCCACTGCCCTCACGGCGATGTTCACCGCCTTCGTGGCCGGCCACGTCGACGCCCTGGTCCGGGCATACGGGCCCGCGGGCACACCCCTGCGGCGGAAAATCCACACGGCGCGGCTTCCCCTGCAGGCGCCCCTGATCCTGTGGGCCTGGAGACTGCGGAAAAGCGCACTCCGCAAACGCGCACCCGGAAGCCGGCCGTGAAACTGCTGGCTTCGCCGGCGGTCAGGGTGGGCATCTCCATCAGTATCGCCACCGGCCTGTACGGGGTGTCGTTCGGGGCCCTCGCGGTGACGTCGGGACTCAACTTCTGGCAGACCATGGCCCTGAGCCTGCTCCTTTTCAGCGGCGGTTCGCAGTTTGCATTCATCGGCGTGGTGGCAGGAGGCGGCTCGGGCATCGCAGCCATGAGCGCGGCAACCCTCCTGGGAATGCGTAACGGCATCTACGGGATGCAGCTGAACGCACTGCTGCGGCCCACCGGTTGGCGCAAGTACGTCGGTGCGCAGCTGACCATTGATGAATCGACGGCCACCAGCACGGGCCAGACAGATCCTGCCGAGCAACGGCGGGGTTTTTGGGCAGCCGGTGTTGGCGTCTACGTGCTCTGGAACCTGTTCACGGCCGTGGGGGCGCTTGCGGGAAGCGGCCTGGGCGACCCCAAACAGTGGGGGCTCGACGGCGCCGCAGTCGCTGCCTTCCTGGCCTTGCTCTGGCCCCGCCTCAAGGGCCGGGAACCGATCGCCATTGCCGTGGCCTGTGCCGTGGCCACCGTCATCGCGGTTCCGTTCGTGCCACCGGGCGTACCCATCCTGGTGGCCGCCGTCGTGGCTGCACTTGTGGGCTGGTTCAGCCACGGCCGCCGCGACGAAGGCCTGGAACCCGACGTCGAGCCATACGGCGGACACCACGCCGGCCGCCACCAGAACAACGGCAGCGTGCCCCCCGGCGTTGCGCGCGCGGAAGGCACGGATCCGGGGGCCGGGGCATGAGCTTGTGGATATGGCTGTTGACGGCGTGCGTGCTTGCCTACGCATGGAAGCTGGTGGGCTATTTCGTTCCTGCCAGATTCCTCGAAGACCCGCGCACATCGCGCGTTGCCGGGACCATGACCATCGGCCTGCTTGCATCCTTGACCGTGGTGAACGCTGTGGTGTCCGGCCACGCGCTGGCCGCCGACGCCAGGCTGGGGGCGCTGGCAGCTGCCGCCATCGCCCTGGTGCTGAGGGCGCCCTTCCTGATGGTGGTCATCGCCGGAGCCGGCACTGCGGCCCTGCTGAGGCTGATGGGCTGGGGCTGAAACAACAGGTTCGCACAAATTGGTGATCCAGGTCACTTTGCTGGCGTGGTGCCGGTTGTACTATGAGATCGGCTTATGCAGTTGGCCATGGCATTTGCAATGAAACGGCAACCATGGAAAATCAGCTGCATCAGGCGGGAGGCTTGGCGGGCAGACCCCGCCAAAAGAACGCCCGACGGCGTGCAGGCCTCCCGGCCAAACGCTTCTTCAAGCGCTTTCCCAGCCTTTCGGACGTACCGGAAGAGGACTTGGAATTCCTTTCATCAAGGCTCCGTGAGGCACTCGACCTTGATCCGACGTCGTCCGTTCCAGCCCTCCAGGCCCTGGTACGCCAGGAACTCCGCAGGAGGAAAGAGGAAGGCAACGCCTGACGGGGCCACCATTCGACGTACCAAATATGGTGCACTGGAGGAGAGGCAGCCCACATCCAGGCGGCCACCAGAGGAGGAATCGAGATGGACGACCAGTCACGGCCTGTTGAGCCGCAGGACGGCCACGGAACCGAGGACGCCGAAAGGAACGCTTCAGAGGAACGGGCCGCTGGAGTGCCCGCGGCAGAGCAGACCGGAAAACTGCGGCCCGCATATCTGGATCCCCGTGGCTCCGAATCAACCCGGGAATTGCGGGACACCGCCCGCCGGCGCCGTGACGCCGAGGAGAAACTCCAGCAGCACCTCATGGAGGCGAAACGCCATGTGCCCAATGAGTTCCATGAGCATCACGAACAGGGGCATGCCGAACACGGGGACGGGCACGCCGAACACCTGGACGCCGGGCCGGGGCCGGAAGGTGGCCGCGGGCCCGAACACGGCGACGCCGAGTAACGCAGGACTGCCGGGAAGGGTCCAAGCGGGGAAGGGCCCTGGGAGCGGAGGATGCTGGGACGGCAGCATCCTCAGCGAGGGGAATCCTGGCGGCCGGGCAGCAGTGACCGGCCGTCAGGGGTTCTGGTGGTGCGTCGCCTGGACGCCGGCGCCCCTCCCGGCGCCCCACCTGGATGTCAGTAGCTAGGCCACGCCGTGCGCGGTACCACCGGGGGAGACGGCCCTCCGGCAGGTTTCTTCCACGCCCATCTCGTACCAGACCTGCGCGCCAAACTCGGGCTCGGGGGTGTCGAGATTCTGGTAGAGGGCGTCAAGGAGTTCGACGAGTTCCCCGTTTGCCAGCGTGGGCAGGATTTCCTCCGGCCCTCGCGGATCGCTGAGGTAGTGGAGAAGCTTTGAATGGGTCATCGCACTGCGTCCGTCGAACGGCGGAAGGGCACCAATGGCTTCATGGGGTCGCTCCAGCTGGAAGTACCGAGGCTGGCTGCCTAACCCCAAGCTAGAGTGTATTGCACCCACCCGCTGCTAACAATGATCCAGTGCCAGGCAGCGGTGCCGGGATACACCACGGTGGAGCAGTCCTAATTCCCTTGCGCCCCGGGCTCCAGGGGGACCACGGCGGCGGCTCCTGCGGCGGCCGGGACGGGTACCAGGATAGGCAGGGGCCGCGACGGGCGGGAGGTGCGGATGGCGTCCTCAACCAAGGCAAGCGGGCGCCGCCACGCGTCAGAGCCTGGCTCCATGGTGTCCACCACGCCGATCAGCATGGCCAGCAGCCGGAACATGTCCGTCATCGAGATATCCGTGCGCAGGCTTCCCTGGCCCTGGCCCCGGGCCAGCAGGACACTGATGGATTCCATGAGCGAGCCCGTGATTCCGGTGAGGAGTTCACGCCGTCCTGCCACAGCACACAGCAGGTTGGCGTCGTCGCTGGCAGCCGCCATCAGGGCTTCCATGACGCGCAGCAGCCCGGCGGCGGCGTCAATATCGGCAAGTGCTCCGTCCATTACCGGGTCCACGGTGAGCCGGAGCTGCCGGTTGAGCGCAGCGAGTACCAGTTCCTCCTTGTCCGCGAAGTTCCGGAAGAGGGTTGCGGGTCCAACGCCGGCAGTGGTGGCGATGGTCTGGAGCGGTACGTCCGGGCCGAACTCCCGGAAGCACTGGCGCGCCGCCGTGATGATCTTGTCCACGTTTCGCGCTGCGTCTGCACGGAGGGGCTTTCGGGCGACTGCGAGGCTCATGCCCAAAAGGGTAGCAACGGAGCCTCCGGCCACCATGGTTACTGCGGGGTAGGCGCTTATGTGACGGCGGCAGGCCGTTGTCCGGCCTGTGGCGGCGACGGACAGCATGGGAGACTGGGGGCATGTTGCTTGCATTTTCTGTTGCTCCCTCTGGCGTTCCCGCCGAAGGCTCCCGGCCCAACGATGCATCAGTGCACGACGCCGTTGCCGCCGCGGTGAAGATCGTCCGGGAGTCGGGCCTGCCCAACCAGACGGATTCCATGTTCACCACCATCGAGGGTGAATGGGACGAGGTGTTCGACGTCGTTAAGCGCGCCACGGAGGCTGTGGGGCGGTACGGCAGCCGCGTTTCGCTGGTCATCAAAGCGGACATCAGGCCCGGATACACAGGTGAGCTGACGGCCAAAGTGGACCGCCTGGAAAACGCGCTGGCGCAGGAGCCCTAGGCCTGCCTGCCTAAGCCTGCCTGAAGGGGCAAAAGTATCTGGACCGCTGCAGGGCTGCGTGCCAAACTGTGGCCATGTTCGAGCACAAGCCCCGCCCGGAGTGGATTGCCGTTGAGGAGTTCCTGTCCGGCACCGTGGTGCACCCGGACGCGGCGGTCCAGCAGGCCATCCGAACTGCTGCTGAAGCGGGAATGCCGGCCATTGAAGTGGCGCCTAATGCGGGAAAGCTCCTGAAACTCCTGGTCCAGATCTCCGGCGCGCACCGGATTCTGGAGATCGGAACGCTTGCCGGCTACAGCACTATCTGGATGGGCCGCGGCCTTCCGCGCAGCGGCAAACTGGTTACCTGCGAATACCTGCCCCAGCACGCGGAGGTGGCGTGGGCCAACATTGACGCCGCCGGCCTGGGCGAGCGGGTGGAGATCCGCCTGGGCCCTGCCCTGGAAACGCTGGCGGCCCTCGAGGAAGAAGAGCGGGAACCCTTCGACTTCATCTTCATAGACGCCGACAAACAGAACAACAGCCGCTACCTTGACTGGGCCGTCAGGCTCGGCAGGCCGGGTGCCGTGGTGGTCCTGGACAACGCCATCTGGGAGGGGGCAGTCCTGGACCCGGCCATGGACCCCGCTAATGCGCAGGGGATCATTGATGCCCTCAAGCTTCTCGGGGACCATCCGCGGCTCGATGCCACCGTGATCCAGACGGTGGGATCGAAAGGCTGGGACGGTTTTGCGCTTGCCCGCATCCTTCCGGCGCAACAGTAAGTAAGCTGTGTAAATGCCCGGCGCCCCGCCGGACATCTCAAAGGGGGGATTTCTTGCCTGCGGAACATGTTCCTGTGCTCATGGGCTCCACCCGCGCAGACCTGTCCCCATGGGGCCCGCTGCTGGACTCGTTCGCCGCCGCAGCAGGCAACGTCCCTGCCATGCTGGCCCTGGCGGTCGAGGCCGGACAGGCGTGGCCCCGTCCAGGTGAGGGCCGGACAGTGGTTTTGTGGGAGCTGTTGGCTTCCGTGGCTGCCGCAGATGTGGCCGCGGCCCGTGTCCTGGAACCGCATCTGGACGCCGTCGCCATTCTCGCGCAGGCGGACCAGGCCTCCGGCAACCGTAGGTCGGACGCGCCGCGCGCCGGCACCTGGGGTGTCTTTGCCGCAGAGGCGCCGGGAGCAAAGCTTGAGGCGCACCAGGCCGGGGATGGGATCGTCCTGGACGGGTCCAAGCCCTGGTGTTCCCTCGCAGGAAGTTTGGACAGTGCGGTCATCACGGCCCACACAGACGACGACGGCAGGGCGGCTTTCGAAGTCGATCTCCGCCACCCCGGCGTGGCATGCGAGGAACCGGAATGGATCGCACGAGGGCTCAGGGAGATACCCAGTGGAAAGGTGGACTTCCACCAGGTCCCGGCCACTCCCGTGGGCACGCCGGGCTGGTACCACAGCCGTCCGGGCTTCGCCTGGGGCGGAATGGGGGTTGCGGCCTGCTGGCTGGGAGGTGCCGTGGGCGTGGCCCGGGACTTCCGCAATGGCCTGCTGGCGGGGGCCGATTCGGGACGGGAGCCGGACCAGGTTGCCTTCGCCGCCATCGGAGAGGTGGACCGGACCCTCACGGCGGCATTGCAGTACCTGGCGCGTACCGCAGCGCGAATAGACGATGGCAGCCTGGGCGGCGGGGCGGGCCCCAGTACCTGGAGCGAAGCCCAGCGTGTCCGTGGCACTGTTGCCGCCGCCGTCGAGCGTGTCCTCCAATTGGTGGGCTCCAACCGGGGCCCCGGCCCTCTTGCCTTCGACGAACCGTACGCCAAGAGGATGGCTGACCTGGCCCTGTACGTCCGGCAGCATCACGGCGCACGGGATGATGCCCAACTGGGCCGGCTCGCCTTCAAGGCGGACAGTCCATGGTGACCTTCTCGCATACGGACCCGGGAACGGGCGAGGCCGCCTGGACCCGCAGCGGCCTGGCGGTGGCCTCTGAACTGCCGCTGGCAGCCGCCGAACTGGCTGCCATGCGGTTCGTGGTCCTCGCAGCGCATCCGGACGACGAAACCCTGGGCGCCGGTGGGCTTATGGCATCGCTGGTAGCGCTGGGAGCCAGGGTGGAAGTCCTGCTCTGCACGGCGGGGGAGGGGTCGCACCCGGACTCGCCCACCGCTGCCCCGGAGCAGCTGGCCGGGATCCGGCTTAAAGAGTTCGGCGCGGCCCTGGCCGCGCTGGGCCTGGAGGACTGCTGGACGTTCATCGGTTTGCCGGACCGCGGGCTTGCCGGCCATTCAGAAGCCATTACCCGGGCTGTCCGGGACGCTGTCCAACGCCTGTCCGGTGACCCGGACACGGTGGCCCTCGTGGCGCCGTACCGGGCCGACGGGCACGGGGACCACGAGGCCCTCGGCGCGGCAGCCGCGGACGTTGCCCGCCAGGACGGTCACGCACTGCTGGAGTACCCCATCTGGTTTTGGCATTGGGCCACGCCCCGGGACCACGACTGGCGGCCGTGGGTCCGTTTCCGCCTGGATGGGCCGGCCCGCGCCGCCAAGAAGCTGGCGATGTCAGAACACGCAACGCAGGTGCGGCCCTTGTCCCCGCTTCCCGGGGACGAAGCACTGCTCAGCCCGGAGTTCCTGGCGCACTTCTCGCGGAGCTATGAGGTCTTTGCCTGGACGCCTGCGCCGGAGGCATCCAAGCGCCCGTATTCCAGCGCTGATGCCGAATCGGTCTTTGACGGTGTCCATAACGGAGCCGCGGATCCGTGGAACTACTCGGGCAGTTGGTACGAGCAGCGGAAACGCGCACTGACACTTGCCGCCCTCCCGGAAAAATCCTACGAACGGGCCCTCGAGGTGGGCTGTTCCATCGGGACGTTGACGGTGGAACTGGCCCCGCGGTGCCGCAGCCTTTTGGCGGTGGACGCCAGCGGAACCGCAGTCCACCGGGCACGTCAGCTGCTGGATGGCTGGCCCGGAGTGCAGGTAGAGCAGCGCGTCCTGCCGGGATCATGGCCCGGTGGCACCTTTGACCTTGTGGTGGTTTCCGAAGTGGGGTACTACCTCTCCAAGGAGGAGCTGTCGCAGCTGTGGGACCGGGTGGAAGCCTCCCTGCTACCCGGCGGGACCCTGCTGTTGTGCCATTGGCGGCATCCCATCACCGGCTGGGAGCTCGACGGCGATACCGTCCACGCGCTGGGCCGGCAACGGCTGGGCTGGCGGACGGCCGGGATCTACCAGGAACGCGACTTTGTACTGGAAGTCCTCGCAGCCCCGGGCCGCGGGTCGGCGGGGTGACAGAAGTGGCATTCAATGGGGACGAAGCAACGTTTGCGTCGGCCGGTTCTGCTGGTGGTGCCGTTGCCATTGGGCAGGTGGCGGTAGTCATTCCCGCCCACAACGAGGAACAGCACCTTGAACGCGCACTCACGGCGGTCAGTGCCGCGGTGGACAAGGCCTCGCTTCACGTTCCCGGGATGAAAGTCCAGGTGGTGGTGGTCCTGGACAGCTGCACCGACCGGACCCCGTCCATAGCCCGAGGATTTGCTGCCGGGAACCCGGCGTGGGCGGTGCTGCCGGTCGAATTCCGGAGTGTGGGCAAGAGCCGCCAGGCAGGTGTGGGTGCTGCCCTGGCCAAGGCGGGCAACGACCTGCGGGTGGCAGATCCTATGGAGTCCGTATGGGTGGCCAACAGTGACGCCGATTCCTGCGTCCCCGAGGACTGGCTGGTGCGGCAACTGGACCTGGCGGCAAAGGGCGCCGACGTTGTCCTTGGCACCGTGCAGCCCGACGCCCACGGCATGCACCAGCAGCTTCTGGGCCGGTGGCACGCCCGGCACGCCTGGATTGAGGACCATCCCCATGTCTACGGCGCCAACCTTGGCGTCCGTGCCTCCTCATACCTTGCTGCCGGTGGCTTTCCCGCCGTCGAATTTGATGAGGACCGCACGCTGGTGGACCGGCTCCGCAGCAGTGGTGCGGCCGTTGTTGCCACCGACACCACCCGGGTCATCACGTCCGGAAGGACAGCAGGACGGGCCCCCCGCGGCTTCGCCGCCTACCTCCTGGCGCTGGCAGAGGCGTAGCGGCCCGGTCCTGCGGCACAGTCCGGGCGGCGCCGCGTACAGGTATGCGAAAGGGCTGCTGCCTCTCGGCAACAGCCCTTTCCCTCAGTCGTAGTCCCTGGCGAAGGTTCCCGGATCCCGGGGGCGGCCTGCTTCAGGGAAGGCCACGTGGGGGATTGTCACACCAGGTCCGGAGCACTCGCAACGATGTAGTCCGCCGCGGCTGGACCGGTCATGGAGAGATTATTGCTGTCCGGGTTGATTCCGGCGTCCTGCATGGCCTCCCACAGGGCGGCCGGCGGCTGGAGTTCAGCCTTGTGCAGAAGGCACCAGCTCGTATAAAGGCCGTAAAGCTCATCGCGTCCGAGCCCCAGTCCGGGCTCCCTGTCAGCGACAACTGCTTCGGCAAGAAACTGTTCAAAATGGGTAGCAGGCATGTCCGCTCATAAGGGTTGACCGTGATGCCGCCGTCTGCTTCAGCGGACCTGCCGGTCTCCACAAGGATCCCGGCGAGGTATTCAAGAAAGTATTGCAGTTCTCTGCGCTTTGTCCAGTTGCGGTCCGCCGGAGGGAAAAGTTTGAAGGGGGCCGACGGCGACTGGGGGGACTGGCCTCGGTCTCAGAAGAGGCCATCTCACCGCCGACCCCGCGTAGCCCCGGGAAAGCATTGCCCGGGAAACCTCAACAGGACCTTCAAGATGAATTTTCCTCCATCTTGAAGGTCCTGCCTAGTCCTTCTGATACTCCCTCTCCAGGCCCCTCAGCACGGAACCTGTGGGCGCGGCTATGAGCTCCCGCCGCGGGGGCCGCCGTCGGACTCTGCGGTGCCGGCACGGTGCTGTACCTTTTCACGGATCCGGTCGCGGTGGCTTTCACCGGGACGCTGGCCCTCCTGCCCGTCCTGGCCCGCGTCTGAACCGTCCCGGCCCTTCTGGTCGTTTTCGGCGGCGTACTTCTCACGGAGTTCACGTCCGTGCTTGATGTCGTCCTCAATCTGCTGCTGCAGCTTTTCGCTCTTCTTGGTATCGCGCGGCGGCAGTTGGATGGTTTCCTCCGCCTTGATCCCGGCCTGGAGCTCGCGTCCCCGCTCCACCTCGGCGTCGAACTCGGCGCCGAACAGCAGCGACATGTTCAGGATCCAGAGCCACAGCAGCATGATGATCACGCTGCCCAGGGCGCCGTAGGTCTTGTTGTAGTTTCCAAAGTTGCCAACGTAGAAGCCGAAAGCCAGCGAAGCGACCAGGAAGACCACCAGGGCGATGCCCGATCCCATGCTCATCCACCGGAATTTGGGCTGCTTCACGTTGGGCGTCGCGTAGTAGAGGACCGCAATGATGGCAATGATCAGGATGACCATGACCGGCCATTTCGCGATGTTCCAGACGGCGAGGAAGGCGCCGCTGAGACCGATCAGGCCGCCCACTGCCTCGGAAACCGGGCCGCTGAGGACCAGCATGCCGGCCAGCAGTGCCACGATGACCACCGCAAGGAGGGTGACGGCCAGCATGGTGCTGCGCAGCTTCACGAACGGGCGGCCTTCATCCACTTCATAAATGCGGTTCATCGCACGGCCAAAACCGCCGACGTAGCCCGATGCGGACCAGAGGGCGGTGACCAGGCCGATGACCAGGGTGAACCCGGCCGCGGGTGCGCTGGTCAATTCCGAAATGGGGCCGCTGATCGTGTTGACAGTCTCTGCCGGAGCAAAACCGCGAACGATTTCCAGCAGGGCATTGGTGGTCTTCTGCGGATCCCCAAAAAGGCCCAACAGGGAAACCAGCGCCAGCAGCGCGGGAAACAGGGAAAGGACCGCGTAATACGTCAGTCCTGCAGCCAGGTCCGGGCACTGGTCCTTGCTGAACTCGCGCAAGGTCTTCTTGGTGATGTACTTCCAGGACGGCTTGTAGAGGTCCCTGGGGCTGCCGGGCTTCCTTGCGTCGTCGGGTGCCGGAGCCTGGGCCGCCTTGGCGGTGCTGGTCTCGGAATCATCGTGAGTGGCCATGGGGCGTCCTCTCAATCAGGGAGCGAAGCGGACAGGCCGGCCCCGCAGAGGGCGGTGCCGGCCTGTCGAACAGAACTGTTGCCTTGCATTTCGGCGGTGACGGGTCCTAGGTGTTTTGGATGTTGTCTTTGGCGTCTGTTGCGTGGTCTTT
>NZ_JAYXNX010000003.1:0-283698 GCF_036455295.1 Pseudarthrobacter phenanthrenivorans
TTGGGGCCTCCCACATTTAACAACCAAGCAACCACACACCCAAACGGACGCCCCACCCCATCACGGCCGTTCCCTGGGGGCGCCCCTGGAGTTGTGGCGGCCCTGTCGGTTCGATAGGGATCAATGAGTACGGACTTGGGCCTCAATATCGGCCACCCTGCAAGTCTAGGGTTGGGCAGCGGCCCGGGCCGGGTAGTCTGCGGGAATGGAGTCCTGGCACGGCAACCGGCAGAGCGCGCGGCAGGCTGGGCTGGTGGAAACCCGGCTTCCGGGGGTACGTCTGGTAAGTGATCTTTCCTGGGGCCTCATCGATACCGCGGTTCTTGAGATGGAAAGCGGGCGCCGCAGATATATCGTCAAGGCCGGCGGTCCCGCCAATCACCACATTGAGCGTGAGATTAGGGCCCACCAATTATGGGTCCATGTGTTGTCGCGTCAGAAGCGTGCACCAAAGCTCATACATGCCGACCGGGTTACCAACATCCTGGTATTGGAGTATCTGGAAGGCCGCTTGGTAGAAGGCGCCGAAGCCGAAATATACGACGGAGACGTACGTTCAGGCCGGTGCCCTCCTTCGCGCATTTCACGATCAAAACGTGTGCAGCGACCCGCATTATGAGCCGGTCGCCACGGCCAAGGCCCTCGCGTGGCTCGGAGAACCCCACCGCATCGAAGCGTCTGCCGCAGAAATGGCACGAGCCATACTCGGCACCTATGATCCGATGCCGGTCGATGTTGTCCCGACCCACGGCGACTGGCAGCCCCGCAACTGGCTGGTTGACGGGAGTGAAATAAGGGTTATCGACTTTGGCAGGTTTGGGTTCAGGCCGGCTGCCAGCGATTTCTGTCGTCTCGCCGTACAGCAGTGGCGTGCGGACCCTCTGCTGGAGTCAGCCTTCTTCTCGGGCTACGGTTCCGATCCCAGGGACAGTGAGCTCTGGAAGGTTATGCAGCTGCGAGAAGCCGTTTCCACGGCCGCTTGGGCATACAGGGTTGGCGATCACGAGTTCGAAAGGCAGGGCCACCAGATGCTCCACGATGCCGTGCATAGATTCTGAAGCAGTCGCCTTCGCTGGATTGTTGAACAATCTGAGTTTTTAGGGCATTCTTGAATGAACAGCAATTCGAGACGGAGATCACAATGCCCACCATCGACCTGAACAGTGACGTCGGCGAGTCCTTTGGGAACTGGTCCTTCGGCGATGACGCCGCCATTTTCGAGAGTGTATCCAGTGCCAACGTAGCGTGCGGCTTCCATGCGGGCGACCCCGTCGGCATCATGGCCACATGCCAGGCCGCTGTGAAAGCCGGTGTTACCGTCGGCGCCCACCCCGGCTACCGGGACCTGGCAGGCTTCGGCCGCCGGTTTGTGGACATGACGCCGGCAGAACTGACGGCCGACGTTGTCTACCAGATCGGAGCCGTCCAGGCTGTGGCCCTCGCTGCCGGAACGGCCGTCCGCTACGTCAAGCCCCATGGCGCCCTCTACAACACCATCGTGAACCACCCCAAGCAGGCCGGGGCCGTGGTGGCCGCCATCCTCGCGGTGGACCCCACCCTTCCCCTCATGGTCCTCCCCAATTCGGAGATCCAGCGCCAGGCGGATGCGGCCGGGCTCCGGACCGTCGCCGAAGCCTTCGCCGACCGCGCCTACAACCCGGACGGGACCCTGGTCTCCCGCCGCGAACCCGGCGCCGTGCTGCACGAGGTGCGTGACGTAGTCGAACACGTCCTGCGCCTGGCCGGGGACGGCAAGGTCCGCGCCATCGACGGATCGCTAGTGTCCGTCAAAGCGGAAAGCATCTGCCTGCACGGCGACACCCCGGGTGCCGTGGCGATGGCCGCCGCCGTCCGCGCCGCCCTTGAGGACGCCGGCATCCAGATCCAAAGCTTCGCCTAGCCATGGCCGCCACACAGCAGCAATCGGCCAACAGGGCCCCCCACACGGAACTCACCGGCATCCGCCCTGCGGGCGACCGCGCCATCCTGGTGGAGCTCCCGTCCCTGCACGCCGTCCTCAGCCTCCAGGCCCAGCTCACCGCCCATCCCCGGCCGGGGCAGATTGACGTCATCGCGGCCGCCACCACTGTGCTTATCACCGCCGATTCACCTGAGTCGGTCCGTGCCGTTGCCGAATACGTGCGCAGCCTCGACCTTGAGGCTCCGGCGGACACCGAGAGCGCGCTGGTCACCATCGAGGTGGTGTACGACGGCGAGGACCTGGACGAGGTGGCAGAGCTTACCGGCCTGGGCCGCGAGGCAGTGGTGGGCGCCCATACGGGCCAGTTGTGGACTGCAGCGTTTGCCGGCTTCGCCCCGGGCTTCGCCTACCTCACGGGTGAAGACCGCAGCCTGGAGGTCCCGCGGCGGCGTTCACCCCGGACAGCCGTCCCCGCCGGAGCCGTCGCCCTGGGCGGCGCCTACTCTGCGGTCTACCCGCGGCAGTCGCCCGGCGGCTGGCAACTCATCGGCCGCACCGACGCGGTCATGTGGGACCTCAGCCGGGAGAACCCCGCCCTGGTCCGTCCCGGGGACACCGTCCGTTTCACTGCCGTCCGCGAGCAGGCCACCCTGACGCACCACCAACAAACCAGTAACGACGCGGCATCAACCGAAGAACCCGCCACCGAAGGCCTTGCCGTCCGCAAACCCGGACTGCAGGCCACCGTGCAGGACCTGGGCCGCCCGGGCTTCGCATCGCTCGGCGTCAGCAGCGCCGGCGCCATGGACCGCGGGGCACTGCGCCGCGCCAACCGCCTGGTGGGCAACGCTGAAGGAGCCGCGGGCATCGAACTCCTCTTCGGCGGCCTGGAACTCGAAGCACTCACCGACCAGGTCCTGGCTGTCACCGGAGCAGCCGTTCCGCTGGAGATCACGCCTCCGGCGCAGGAGGCAGGCAAAGGCGCGACGGCGGTCCGGCACCCTGAGTGCCGCGCCCCCTTCGCGCTGCTGGCAGGGGAGAAGCTTACGGTGGGCCACGCCGCGGCAGGGCTTCGCTCCTACCTCGGGGTCCGCGGCGGGATCGGCGGGCCCGAGGCGCTCGGCAGCCGGTCCACAGACACCATGTCAGGGGTTGGGCCGGAGCCGCTGCAGGTTGGCACCATCCTCCCCGTGCTCCCGCCCACGCCGGGAAGCTCCGTGGGCCGTCCGGAGGCATCACCCCTCCCGGACCCAACAGGGGCCACCGTGCTGCGCGTGGTCCCCGGACCCCGCCAGGACTGGTTCAGCGCCGAAACGCTGCAGGACTTCCTGGCCCGGGAATGGACCGTCACCCCGCAGTCCAACCGGATCGGACTGCGCCTGAAGGGCCAGGCCCTCACCCGCAACCGGGACGGCGAACTGGCCAGCGAAGGAACCGTCCGCGGCGCCGTCCAGGTGCCCCCGGAAGGCCAGCCCGTCCTGTTCCTCTCCGACCACCCGGTGACCGGCGGGTACCCGGTAATCGCCGTCGTCGTCCATGCCGACCTGGACAAAGCCGCCCAGCTTCCCCCGGGCACCCCCGTGCGGTTCGCCGCCGCAGAAACCGCCGCCGCACTGCCGGAAACACTTAAGGAAACCCCCCATGCGTAAAGTCCTCATTGCCAACCGCGGCGAAATTGCCGTCCGGATCGCCCGGGCCTGCGACGATGCAGGCCTGGAAAGCGTTGCCGTCTACGCCGACCCCGACGCCGACGCCCTGCACGTTTCCGCCGCCACCGAGGCCTACTCGCTGGCTGGCTCCAGGCCGCAGGAAACCTACCTGGACATCGACAAGATCCTCGCGGTCGCAGCCAAAAGTGGCGCCGACGCCGTCCACCCCGGCTACGGCTTCCTGTCCGAGAACGCCGGCTTCGCGCAGGCCGTACTCGACGCCAGCCTGACGTGGATCGGACCGTCCCCGGAAACCATCCGGCTCCTCGGCGACAAGGTCAGCGCCCGCGAGGTGGCCGTCCGCGCCGGGGCTCCGCTGGCCCCGGGCAGCGACGGGCCCGTGGCCAGCGCCGCAGAGGTCCGCGCCTTCGCCGAGCAGGTGGGCCTGCCCGTGGCCATCAAGGCGGCCTTCGGCGGCGGCGGCCGCGGCCTGAAGGTGGTCCGGAACCTCGCCGACATCGAGGAAAGCTTCGACTCCGCCGTCCGCGAATCCCTGGCCGCCTTTGGCCGCAGCGAGTGCTATGTGGAGAAGTTCCTGGACCGGCCCCGGCACGTGGAGGCCCAGGTCATCGCGGACACGCACGGCAACGTGGTGGTGGTGGGCACCCGTGACTGCTCGCTGCAGCGCCGCCACCAGAAACTCGTTGAGGAAGCGCCGGCCCCGTTCCTTACCCCCGAACAACGCGCGGAAATCCATGCTTCGGCCAAGGCCATCTGCCGCGAAGCCGGATACGTGGGCGCCGGCACCGTGGAGTACCTGCTGGACGGCAGCGGTTTCCTGAGCTTCCTGGAGGTCAACACGCGCCTCCAGGTGGAGCACCCCATCACCGAGGAGACGTCCGGCGTGGACCTGGTGGCCGCCCAGCTGGCCATCGCGGCGGGGGAGAAGCTGCCCATCCTGGAAGACCCGGAACCGCGCGGGCACGCGTTCGAGTTCCGCATCAACGCCGAGGATCCGGGCCGGGGCTTCCTGCCGTCCCCGGGCACGGTGGAGTCTTTCGAGGTACCCACCGGGCCCGGCATCCGCTTGGACACCGGCGTGCGCGCGGGATCCGTGGTTCCCGGACAGTTCGACTCGCTCCTGGCCAAGCTGGTGGTCACCGGCGCCGACCGGCAGCAGGCCCTCCGCCGCGCCCGCCGCGCCCTGCGGGAGCTCCGCATCGGCGGCCTGGCCACCGTGCTGCCGTTCCACCGTGCGGTGGTGGAAGCTCCCGACTTCATCGGCGCGGACGGTCTGGACATCTACACCACCTGGATCGAAAACGAGTTCACCACGGCCCTCGACGCGGACCCCGCGTTCAGCCCCGCCGCGCCGGAGGAACCCCGCCGGACCATCGGGATCGAGGTGGACGGCAAGCGGATGGAACTCGGACTTCCCAAGGCGCTGCTGGATTCGCTGCTCGACGGCGGCGGCCGGCGCAGTGCAAGCGACAGGGACGGTGCGGACAGCCACGCGGACACCCAGGCGGAGAAGAACGACGGCGACCTGCTGGCCACCATGGCCGGCACCGTGGTGAAGTGGCTGGCGCAGCCCGGGACAACGGTCGAGGAGGGCGAAACGGTGCTGGTGCTCGAAGCCATGAAGATGGAGACAGCCGTGGCCGCCCACCGCGCGGGGACCCTGGGTGAGCAGTTCGCTGCTGCGGGCGACCCGGTGGCGCCAGGCCAGGTGCTCGCCAATATCGAGTGAGCCCCGGGGCGGATGGCGGTGAGCCGGGCCCGGGACAGCGGCAGTGAACCTCTGACGCAGTCCCGGGCCGATATCGTGGAGCCATGACGTTTGAGGAGGTACTGGCCGACCTGCAGGCCCAGGCCAGGACCACAAAGCACGCCGAAACCGGACTTTGGGTTGCCGCCCAACTGCGCAGCCGCATCGCGGCCGGCCAGCTCAAGCCCGGCTCCAAGCTCGCCGAGGAAGCCCTCCGCGAGGCCCTTGGCGTGTCCCGCAATACCCTGCGGGAGGCGTTCACCGCCCTCCACGCCGAGCACATCGTCACCCGCATCCCCAACCGGGGCGTGTTCGTGGCCCATCCCACGGCGGACGACATCCGAGAGATCTACCGGGTACGCCGCTTCCTTGAGCCGGCCGCGGTGCTGTGGTCCGGCGAGGCTTCCACGGAGGCGCTGGCGGGAATCATCAAGGCCGCCAGGGCCGCCGCAGCAGAGGGTGACATCCCGGGGATGGCCAGCGCCAACCAGGACTTCCACCGCGCCATCGTGGACCGCGCCGGCAGCGAGCGGCTCAACAGCCTCATGGACCAGGTCCTGGCGGAGATGCGCCTGGTGTTCCACTCCATGGCCGCAAATCCAGCCTTCCACGAGCCCTACGTGGAGGACAACGCCAAGATCGTTGACCTCCTGGAAGCCGGGCAACTGGCCGCGGCAGCGGACTTCCTGGCCGCCTACCTGGACCGGGCGGAAGCCCAGCTGCTGGACGCCGTCGGCCGCTGAGCCGCATCCCCGCGAAAAAAGGGGGTTGCAGGATTGTTGAACAAAAAGCTATGCTTTAGATCACACCGTTGTTCTGCAGCTCACTTAATCCTGCAGCGCCAACGTGACGGGGCGTCCGCCCCTCGGCGCCGCCCCACCCGCCAAACGAGGCATCAACGCGCCGGCCCCCACTTTCGCAGACCCACCACGGGTCCCCTGGGAAGGG
Organism: Pseudarthrobacter phenanthrenivorans; assembly: GCF_036455295.1. Lineage (GTDB taxonomy): Bacteria > Actinomycetota > Actinomycetes > Actinomycetales > Micrococcaceae > Arthrobacter > Arthrobacter phenanthrenivorans_C. The sequence goes on from NZ_JAYXNX010000003.1 coordinate 6,287, forward strand.
ATAATCATGCTTGTACTCATCGGGGTGCTGCTGGTGATCGTTGGCTTCGCCATCCGCCTGAACCCCCTGATTGTCGTGACCGTCGCCGGCATCGTCACCGCGCTGCTGGGCGGCATGAACCCGGCGCAGATCCTGGATGCCTTCGGCACCGGCTTCGCCAGCAGCCGCTCGGTCACCATCTTCGTCGCCGTACTTCCGGTGGTGGGCATCATTGAGTTCTTCGGTCTGCAGGAGCAAGCCAAGATCCTCATCGGCCGGCTCGCCAAGCTCACCGCAGGCCGCGTCCTGATTGGCTACCTGGCCGTCCGCCAGATCACCGCCGCCGTAGGCCTGAACAGCATCGGCGGCCACGCCCAGACCGTGCGCCCGCTGGTGTTCCCCATGGCTGAAGGCGCAGCGCTGCGCCGCTACGGCCACGTGCCGGAAAAGATCAGCGAGAAGATCAAGGGCCACTCCGCCGGTGCGGACAACGTGGGTGTGTTCTTCGGCGAAGACGTGTTCGTGGCCGTCGGCTCCATCCTGCTGATCACCACGTTCGTGGACACCACCTACCATCTGCACCTGGAACCGCTCCAGCTGGCCCTCTGGGCCATCCCCACCGCCATCGCGGCGTTCCTCATCCACGGCTTCCGGCTCCTGCGCCTGGACAAGCAGCTGGACAAGGAATACCGCGAATACGAGCTCACCGCCCAGAAGGAAGCTGCAGGAGAAGCCAAATGATCAACGTTGAAGCCGTCTACTGGCTGATCGGCATCTTGTTCGTCGCCTGGGCGTCCCTGATTGCCGCCGACACCCACCATCCCCGCCGCTGGGGCAGCTCCGCCTTCTGGGGCCTGCTGGGCCTGTGCTTCTTCTACAGCACCTGGGTCCAGGCGGGCACAGCACCGGGCTGGATCCTGGGTGTCGCCGTCCTCATCCTGGTGGTGCTGGCCTCCACCGGCCTGCTGGGCCACGGGAAGCACCGGTCCTCCACCGGTCCCGAGCGGGAGTCCTACGCCAAGCGGTTCGGAAACAAGCTCTTCATCCCGGCCCTGACCCTCCCGCTGGTCACCGTGATCCTGGTGCTCGCCGCCCCCGTGCTGACCATCGGCGGCACCCCGCTGCTCGATCCCAAGAACACCACGCTGGTAGCCCTGGCCATCGGCGCCGTGGCCGCCGTCGTCGTCGCCCTCCTGATCCTCAAGCCCAAGAACCCGGCGACGCCCATCTTCGAAAGCCGCCGCATCCTCGAGTCCATCGGCTGGGCCGCGCTGCTGCCGCAGATGCTCACCACCCTGGGCATCCTCTTCACCAAGGCCGGCGTGGGCACTGCAGTGGGCAACCTGGCCTCCGGGCTGCTGCCCAAGGGCTCCCTGATCGCCGGCGTGCTGGTCTACTGCATCGGCATGTTCCTGTTCACGGTACTCATGGGCAACGGCTTCGCGGCCTTCCCCATCATGACCGCGGCCATCGGCTGGCCCGTGCTGGTGCAGACCTTCCACGGCGACCCCGCCATCGTCTTCGCCATCGGCATGCTCGCCGGTTTCTGCGGCACGCTCTGCACCCCCATGGCCGCCAACTTCAACCTGGTGCCGTCAGCGCTGCTGGAAATGAAGAACAAATACGGCGTCATCACGGCGCAGGTGGGAACGGCCATCCCGCTGCTGGCGGTCAACATCGCGCTGATGTACTTCCTGGCCTTCCACTAACCCTTCCCGCAAAGGAGCACCATGGACAACGACCTCCGCGCACAGGCGGCCCCGGACTACGCAACCGTGGTGTTGGGCAACCTTTCCGAGCCCTTCCCGCATTCGGCCCACCACACCCAGGTGTCCGCGGACGACAGGCCCACCCCGGAGCAGATCCATCCCGCCTTCTACACCTCCTTCGACTGGCACTCATGCGTGCACATGCACTGGCTGGGGGCCAGCCTCCTGGGCGGCACCCCCGGAGCACCTTCTGTCGGGGCTGCGGGGGACGGGGCTGCTGGAGAAGGGGCGTCCGACGGCGGCCCGGCGGCCTGGGTGGATGCCTCCACCGAGGCGGCGCTCCGGGAAGCTTTGGGGGCCAACCTCACCCCGGCCAAGCTGGCGGTGGAGCGGGACTACCTGCTGGCCAACCCGTCCTGGGAACGGCCCTACGGCTGGGCCTGGCTCATGCGGCTGGCCGCCACGTGTTCCGCGTCCTCCGATGCGCAGCTCCGTGAATGGGGCACCGCCCTGGAGCCCTTGGTGGATGCCGTTGCCAACCTCAGCGCCGCCTGGATGGCCAAGGCGCAGTATCCGGTGCGGCACGGGCTGCACACCAACGCCGCGTTCGGCGTGGGCTACATGCTGGACGCGTTCCGCTCGCTGGGCCGCGCTGATGCCGCCGCGGCGTGCGAGGACGCGGCCCGCACCTGGTTCGCTGATGACCGCAACTGGCCGGGCGACTGGGAGCTCAGCGGGCAGGACTTCCTCTCCGCCGGCCTGAGCGAGGCGGACCTGATGCGCCGCGTCCTGTCCGCCGACGAGTTCGCCGCCTGGTTCGCGGCGTTCCTCCTTGGCCTTTCCGCGGAGTCGCGGATCCTGCAGCCGGTGAGCGTGACGGACGAGACCGACGGCTACCTGGTGCACCTGCACGGGCTGAACCTGACCCGTGCGGGACAGGTGGCACGGATCATCGCCACACTTGGCCAATCCGCCAAGCCTGAGGCTTCCGCCGCCGCCGCAGTGCTCGGCGAGGCGCTGGATCCGCTACTCAAGGCCGGGCTCCGCGGGCTGGAAAGCGGCGACTTCATGTCCACCCACTGGCTGGCCAGCTTTGCGTGGGACGCGCTGGGATCCGTGGCGGCGCTGGACTGACCGTCGGGCAGTCCGCGGGAAGAAGCAGTCACACTCGGTTTGAACGGACGCGGCGGTGCCCATCTGGGCACCGCCGCGTTAGTCTTTTCCCACCACGCCAAGTGCGTGACCTGGGAGCAGCGGGCAGGGTCGTAATGAGCTGACCGTCCGCCCGCGAGCCCAGAGGAAGCCCATGCGCCAGCACGTCAGCACCTGCACCTCAGACCCTGCAACGGCAGGGCAAACCGCCACGCTCAAGCCCAGGAGGAAACGGACCAGGCATCCACGGCTGGCCGTGGGGGACCGGGTCCGCTTTGCGGAGGGAACCGTGTCCGGTACCGGCGTGGTGGATGCCGTGACCTCCGACTACTCCGTCATCTGGGTGTGGACGGACGAAGGCCAGGGCCGGCGCATGTTCCTGCAGGGGTACGGAAGCATCGTCACCGTGCTGGAGGACGGCGTTTAGGTACGACGGCGCACGCCAGGTGGGCGTGGCCGTCCGGCCACAAGCCAGGCAAGTCCGCCCACCACGCTGCCGAGGACAAGGAGCACCAGCCAGACCTCCCTGCTGAAGGTCCGAATGTCCCGTTCGTCGGTGTTGCTGAAGTCGACCAGGCTGTATGCCCAGACGGCCAGGCAAGGAATGAGGACCAGCCAGGGGAGCAACGCGTTAACACTTGCCGCGCTCATAGGACCAGTATGCGCCGGTTCCGGCCCTCCAGCGCGGGCCGGTGGCACTACCCGCCGAGCCGTTCCGGCTGTTCGGCGGCACGGTGCCTGCGCCGCTCATCGGCCTGGAGGATCCCGTCGCGGACCGCGGCGCGGATCACGCCGTACAGGATGTAGAAAAAGACCGCTCCGAATAGCGCAAACAGGACAAGCCCAGTCAGGTCGCCCATCAGTGCTCCTTCTTCGGCCAGTAGGGCTGAACGCTGCCGGCTGCCGCACGCAAGGTCCCGCCGTCGAGCATCAATGACCTTTCCTCCAGGCCGAGATCCGTCCACTGGCACACCAGCCGGAGGTCGCCGGCAGGCGGAAGCGGCCACAGCCAGAGGGTGCCGCTGCCGGAGAACTCCTCATCGCCCCCGCCGCCACCGCCGCCGTTCAAGGCGAGGACCGGAGGCTCCGGGTCGGTGCCCGGTTCCACCAACCCGTACGGATTTTGGCTGCCGGTGCTCGCTTTTGTACCGTCAGGGAATTGGACGCCGAACATCAGTCCGGTCTGCCGCCCGCTGCCCCCGCGAAAGCCCCTGCCGGGCTGGAAGAACAGCGGCTGCAAATCGTCCCAGTCACTATCCGATTGATCGGTCCGGCGGAAGAGCCAGGACAGACTGAACAGGCACCCGCTGGAGAAGACTTCGGCACCTTTGACCGCCACCACCATTCCCGGCGTCCGGCTCACGAACAGGCCCAGATGGACAACGGCAGGCAGTTCGTAGGCGGGTGCAGCCACCCAAGGGGGCGGGACGTGCCTGGTTGACCGCGGCCGAGGCGGCAGGGGAGGGACGGGAAAGTCCTGGAAGAAGGTCATCGGTGGTCCTTGGGTCTGCTGGCGGCGACCGACCAGCGGAACAGCGGCAGCGCCGCCCTGGATCCCCCAATCCGTCCTTGCCCGGCCAGTCTAGCGGTGATCCCTCAGGGGCCTCGTGGCCTCCTCGAGGATCTCCAGCAAGTGGCGGTAGGAGTGGCCGGTGGCCTTGGACATGCCCAGCTCGCAGGTGCGGTTGGTGGAGGCGTAGGCCTCGAACTCCCGCTCGTTGATTTCGCGGGCCTGCCGGTCCGTCGCCGAGTCGGTCAGTTCGGGATGCAGCAGGCCGCGGTCGCCGGCGAAGGCGCAGCAACCCCAGTTGAGTGGCACGAACACCTCATCCGTGACGGCCCCGGCAATCTCGTGCAGGGCGGGGTTGGTCCCCAGCTGGGTGGACGAACACGTGGGGTGCAGTGCGAGCGAACCCAGCGGCGCCGTTACCGTGAGGCGGCCCAGGACGTGCTGGTGCACGAACTCCACCGAGTCAACAAAGCGCAGCCCCGCGTACCGTTCGCCGTCCGCCGCCGCAAGGCGTTTCATGGTGTCCAGGCCTTCGGTGCAGGAGGCGGCATCGCACACCACCGGCAGTTCGCCCCGGTCGCTGGCCTCGTATAAACGGTCCAGGACCTTGGCGGTCATGGCTTCGTACCCCTGGGAGAAGCCTTTGGATTTCCACGGGGTGCCGCAGCACAGGCTCTCGATGCCTTCCGGAACGGTGATCCGGACGCCGGCGCGTTCGCAGAGGTCCAGGAACGCCTGGGCAGAACCCTTCCCTTGGCCCTCCGGTCCGTCCGCCGGGCCGAACATGGTGCCGATGCAGGCAGGGAAGAACACAGCGATGCTGCCTGCTTCCGCGCGTGCACGCCGCTTGGAACCACCGCCGGGCAGTACCGTGGCGTAGGCGGGCACTGCCTCCGGTCCCAGCAGGGAACGGCCGACGGCGGTCGCGGCCTTGGGCAGTGGAGCCGGCATGGCTTTGGCTACCGTTAGGGCCAGCCCACCGGCAGTGGTGACGGCACCCCAGTTTCCGGCGGCTTTGTTCCAGCCGGCCGCGGCGACGGCGTTGGCGTTTTCCTTGCGCAGCCTCCGGACCAGGTCTCCGGTGTTGATCAGTACCGGGCAGGCGGTGACGCACATGCCGTCGGCGGCGCAGGTCTGCACGCCGTCGTAGTCGTAGTCCTTGCGCAGGGCGGCGGCAAGGGCATGGTCACTGCGCTGCTCTGCGGCAGCGATGTCGCGCCGAAGCACGATGCGTTGGCGGGGGGTCAGCGTGATGTCCTTGCTGGGACAGACCGGTTCGCAGTAGCCGCACTCGACGCAGCGGTCCACCTCCTCCTCGACGGTGGGGGCCACCTTCAGGTTCTCGATGTAGGAGAGCGGCCCGTCGGCGAGCAGGACACCCGGATTCAGGAGGTTGGGTGCGTCGATCAGCCGCTTGATCTCCTGCATGACGGCATAGAGTTCGTCGCCGTACTGGCGGCGGACGAAAGGCGCCATGATGCGGCCCGTGCCGTGCTCGGCCTTGAGCGAGCCGCCAGCACCCAGGACCAGGTCCACCATTTCGTCAGTGAAGGCCTGGTATCGCAGGAGCTGGGCCGGATCGTCGAAGCGCTCATTGAGCATGAAGTGGACGTTCCCGTCCTTGGCATGGCCAAAGATCACGGATTCCTCGTAGCGGTGCTCATTGAAGAGGCGCGTCAGCTCGCCACAGGTGCCCGCCAGGGCGGGGACCGGGACCACGATGTCTTCCAGCAGCGCGTTGGTTCCCGAGGGGCGCACCCCGGCCACGGCTGTGTACAGGCCTTTGCGGACGTGCCAGAGGGCAGCCCGGTCTTTCGGGTCCGACGTCAGTGCGAAGGGCGCGGCCAAATCAAGCGAGTCGAACAGCGGCTGGGAGGCTGCCCGCTTACCGGACAGCTCCCCGGCATCGGAGCCCTGGTGTTCCACCAGCAGTGCGGTGTGTCCCTGCACCGGCAGCGCGCGGATGGCAGCAGGGGCGTCGGGGGCACGCTGGGCAACCTTCAACGCCGCCGGGTCCATGAGTTCGATGGTGGCAAGGCCGGTGGAGACGAGGTCCGGCAGGGCCGTCGTCGCCGCCTCGAGGGTGTTGAATACCAGCAGCCCGGTGGCGACGGCCGGTTTCACCTCGACGGTCCGGAAGACGGCCTCGGCCACGAAGCCGAGCGTGCCCTCGCTGCCGATCATGAGGTGCATGAGGATGTCCACTGCACGTTCGTAGTCCAGGAAGGAGTTCACGCCGTAGCCCATGGTGTTCTTCATCGAAAACAGTGAACGGATGATGCGGACGGACTCGTCACTGCCCACCACCCGTCGGCGCAGCCTCAGCAGCCCCTCATGAAGTTCCGGCTCCAGCGCGCGCAGCCGGTTGTCCGCATCGGCGTCGGCGGTGTCAACGACGGTACCCGAAGGCAGTACCAGCACCATCGATTCCAGCGTCCGGTAGGTGTTGAACTCGGTGCCGCACGCCATTCCGGAGGAGTTGTTGGCGATGACACCGCCCACGGTGCAGGCGATCTCGCTGGCGGGATCGGGTCCGAGCTTGCGGCCGAAGGCGGCGAGCCGGGCGTTGACGCTGCGCACCGTGGCGCCGGGCTGGACGCGTACCCGGGCGCCGCCGTCGAGCACCTCGATGCCGCGGAAATGCTGGCGGGTGTTGATCAGCAGGCTGTCGCTGAGCGCCTGGCCGGAGAGGCTGGTTCCGCCGGACCTGAAGGTGGCGGGAATCCCGAGCTCCCGGCTGCGGCGCAACAGTGCTCCGACGTCGGCGGCATTGCGTGGCGTGGCTATTCCTTGCGGGACCAGGAGGTAGTGCGATGCATCGTGTGCCAGGGCATGGCGGTCCAGGTCCCGCGTGCTTACGGTGTCCAGGTCCAGTTGATCGATGGGTGTTCCGGCTCCTGCCGTGGGGGTTCGCATTCGGGGCTCCAAAAATTTCAGGTAACTGTGCCGGGCTGGGGCGCGGTGGCGTCCCCTGCCCGCTGGTAGAACCATTCGATGTGCTCGCGCAGCAGGCGGGCGGCGAGCTCCCCGTCCCGGGACTGGACGGCATCGAAGATTCCGTGGTGTTGGGCGCGCAGGACTTCCAGGACGTCCGGCCAGTCCTCCATCGCGTCCATGGCGCCCTTGACGTAGCCGACGATCGAGCCGCTGAGCGACTCCATGATGGTGGCCATCACCTCGTTGCCCGCGAGTGAACTCAGTGCCACGTGGAACCTGGCGTCCAGCTCATGGAAGGCTGCCCGCTCAAGCCCGGGGTGGTCCATCGCCTCCAGCAGTTGGGCCGCCTGTTCCCGCTCCGCGTCGCCGCCCTCGCGCTCCGCCCCTGCGCGGGCAGTCCAGGTTTCCAGGAGGATACGGGTTTGGACGATGTCCTGGACCGGCAGGCGGTTGCTGGCAACGTGCAGCCGGAGGGCGGACGAAAGCCCCGCGGACGGGTCGGAGACAACAATGGCACCGGACGTGGGACCGGAACCCACCGAGCTGCGGACCACGCCCATGGCGTCGAGAATCCGGATGGCCTCGCGCACGGAGGCCCGCGAGATGCCGTAGTTTTCCGCCAGGGTCCGTTCGCCGGGGAGCCGGTCGCCGACCTTGATTTTGCCGGCCCGCAAGTCAGCTTCAATGTCCTTCAGCAGCGTGTCATGCGTTCGACGGCGGGGGGCTGCTGCGGCTGCGGCGGTGGTCACGGGCGATCCTCAGGGGTGGGGGGTGCGGGCCTCATGACCCGCACCCCGTTTTGCGCGGGCAGTTGGGCTAGGGAAGCATCCAGCCCAGGACGGGAGTGGACTGCAGGTAGACGATGGTGCACAGCACCACCAGCAACCCCACGCTCCATCCGACTACCTTACGCAGAAGCACCGATTCCTGGCCGTCAAGGTTGACGGCGGTGGCGGCAATGGCGAGGTTTTGCGGACTGATGAGTTTGCCCACCACCCCGCCGGCCGTGTTGCCGGCCACCAGCAGGTTGGGGTCGATGCCCGCGTTCACGCCGGCGGTCTGCTGCAGCTTGGCAAACAGGGCGTTCGCGGAGGTGTCCGATCCGGTCACGGCCGTGCCCAGCCAGCCGAGCACGGGGGAGAGGAACGCGAAGAAGCTGCCGGTGCCGGCAAGCCATACGCCGATCGAGACCGTCTGGCCGGAGTTGTTCATGACGTAGGCAAGGGCGAGCACCGTGATGATGGTCAGGCCGGCCCAGCGCATCTTGAAGATGGTCCGTCCGATTTCAGCCACGGCGTCACCCACGGTCATGTGGAAGCGGCCGCGGTCATCGAAGCGGGCGTAGACGATAGCCACAATGAGGCCCGTGATCAGCAGGAGGGTGCCGGGGCTGGACAGCCACTGGAAGACGTAGGTGGTGGAGGACAGCGGTTTGCCATCGGTACCCACCAAGGCGTCATGGAGGACCGGCCACGGGATCTTGATGTCAGTGGCGGCGAGGGCGGCGGGAAGGTCGACGCCGAGCTTCCAGAGCTTGGCGACCCCAAACACCACAATGACCAGGAAGTAGGGAAACAGCGCGAGCCACGTGCGTGCGGGGGTGAGGGCCTCGCCGTCGGCAGCTTCTGCAGTGGCGACGCCGCCCTTACGGACAGTGCTGCCACCACCCTGGGTGCCCTGTGCGGCACCGGCGGCAACGGCCTCTGCGGCGACGCCGAGCCGGTCGCGTGCCGCCGCAGTGCCCCTGGGCCTCCACAGCCGGAAGAACACCACAGCGGCGCCCAGGCCCACCAGCGAGGCCATGATGTCGGTGAGTTCGTAGGAGAAGAAGTTGGAGCAGAGGAACTGTGCGGCGGCGAAGGAGAACCCGATGACCAGCGCAGCAGGCCAGCAGTCCTTCAAGCCTTTGCGTCCGTCCAGGATGAAGAGCAGGATCAGCGGGACGAAGGTTGCCAGCAGTGGCGCCTGGCGGCCCACCATGGCGCCGATGTCCGTGGCGTGGAGGCCGGTGAGCCCGGCGGCGGTGGTGATCGGGATGGCCATGGCGCCAAACGCGACCGGAGCGGTGTTGGCCACCAGCACGGCGGCGGCGGCCCGGAGCGGCGGAAGGCCCAGGGCCAGCAGCATGGTGGCGGTGATGGCCACCGGTGCGCCGAATCCGGCAAGTGCCTCGAGGAGGCCACCGAAGCAGAAGGCGATGAGGACACCCTGCAGGCGGACGTCGCCGCCGCCGATTACGTCGAAGACGCGTCGAAGGTCTTCGAAGCGGCCGCTGAGCACCGTCACCTGGTAGAGCCAGACGGCCATGACAACGATCCACAGCACGGGGAAGGCGCCGAAGACCCCGCCCTGTGTTGCGGACAGGAGGGCCAGGCCAGCCGGCATCTTGAAGGCCAGGATGCCCACGGCCAGGGCCACCAGCAGGGCAAACGCCCCGGCCACGTGGGCTTTGGTCTTGGCGACGGCGAGCAGGACAAAGAAGGTCAGCAGCGGCAACAGGCCGACGATGGCCGACCAGGCAACGCTGTTCAGCACCGGATCAGTGCTGGGGGTGAAGTGGTCCACGGAGTTCCTCCACATTGAGGGCGAGGGTTGTTTGGTCAGACCACAATGGTCTGACCACGGAAGTGTAGCCCATCTTTCCCCGAATGTGTGAGCCGCTTCACCTTTCCGGATGGGCTTGTGGGTGGCGGTGCTCACGTGGTCTACTGTGGTCAGACCATAGAAGCATTCCCAACCATTCCGGAAGGCCGCCATGAGAATTGCCTTGTTCGCCACCTGCATCGTGGATGCGATGTACCCGGCCACGGCGAAGGCCACGGTCAAGATCCTGGAGCGCCTGGGACACGAAGTGGTGTTCCCCTCCGGCCAGGCCTGCTGCGGCCAGATGCACGTCAACAGCGGCTACCTCAACGAAGCCGTTCCCGTCGTGGCGAACCACGTGGCCGCCTTCGACACCGCGGACTACGACGTCGCCGTCGCCCCCTCCGGATCCTGCGTTGCCTCCGTCAAGCACCAGCACCCCATGGTGGCCCGCTCCTGCGGTGACGCCGCGCTGGAAGCCCGCGCCACCGCCGTCGGCGCCAAAACCTACGAACTGTCCGAACTGCTGGTGGACGTGCTCGGTGTGACCGACGCCGGCGCCCAACTGGGCTCCTACTTTCCGCACCGGGTCACCTACCACCCCAGCTGCCACGGCATGCGCCTGCTGCGGCTCGGGGACCGGCAGTCCCGCCTGCTGCGGACCGTGCAGGGAATCGACCTTGCCGAGCTTCCCGAGGCGGACCAGTGCTGCGGCTTCGGCGGTACGTTCTCCATGAAAAATGCCGATGTTTCCTCGGCCATGCTCCGGGACAAGGCGGCCAACGTCGAGTCCACCGGGGCCGAGCTCTGCACCGGCGGTGATGCCTCCTGCCTGATGCACATCGGCGGCGGCCTGTCCCGGCAGGGCAGCTCCACCGCCACCCTCCACCTGGCCGAAATCCTCGCCAGCACCCTGGAAGAGCCGGCGTCCGTCACCGGCGAAGTCCGCGTCTCCACCGGAAAGGCCCTCCGATGACCACCTTTTTGGGAATGCCCGCCCTTCCGGCCTACGGCTCGGGCAACCTCTTCGCGGAGGAGACCTTTCCCGCCGCCGCGCACCGCGAACTGGACAATGCCCAGCTGCGGGCCAACCTTGGCCATGCCACGCACACCATCCGCGACAAACGCCAGGCAGTGGTCTCCGAACTGCCCGACTGGGAACAGCTCCGCGATGCCGGGTCCGCCATCAAGGAGTCCGTGATGGCCAGGCTGCCCGAACTGCTGGAGGATTTCGAAAAGAACTTCACGGCCCGCGGCGGCGTGATCCACTGGGCCCGCGACGCCAGGGAGGCCAACGAAATCGTGGCCGCACTGGTCCGGGAGACCGGCGAAACCGAGGTGGTCAAGGTCAAGTCCATGGCCACCCAGGAGATCGGGCTCAACGAATACCTCGAGGAACAGGGAATCCAGGCCTTCGAAACGGACCTTGCTGAACTCATCGTCCAGCTGGACCACGACAAGCCCAGCCACATCCTGGTCCCTGCCATCCACAAGAACCGCACCGAAATCCGGGACATCTTCCTCCGTGAAATGCCGGACGCCGATCCTGCGCTCACTGACGACCCACCCGTCCTGGCCATGGCAGCCCGCGAGCACCTGCGCCGCAAGTTCCTCACCGCCAAGGTGGCAGTGTCCGGGGCCAACTTCGCCATCGCCGATTCCGGCACCCTGGCCGTCGTCGAGTCCGAGGGCAACGGGCGCATGTGCCTCACCCTGCCGGAAACGCTGATCACCGTGATGGGCATCGAAAAGCTGCTGCCCACCTGGCAGGACCTGGAAGTGTTCATGCAGCTGCTCCCAAGGTCCTCCACCGGGGAGCGGATGAACCCGTACACCTCGCTGTGGACCGGTGTCATGGAGGGCGATGGACCGCAGAACGTGCACCTGGTGCTCCTGGACAACGGCCGCAGCGCCGCGCTCGCAGACCAGATGGGCCGCTCCGCCCTGCACTGCATCCGCTGCAGCGCCTGCATGAACGTCTGCCCGGTGTACGAGCGCACGGGCGGCCACGCCTACGGCTCCACGTATCCCGGCCCCATTGGCGCCATTCTTTCCCCGCTGCTGACCGGTATCAAGGCGGAGGAAAACAGTTCGCTGCCGTACGCCTCCTCCCTCTGCGGGGCCTGCTATGACGCCTGCCCGGTGAAGATCAACATCCCGGACATCCTGGTGCACCTTCGCAGCGTGGACGTGGACAGCAAGCGCGGGACAAAGAAGCTCCCCAGCCAGATGGATGTGGGCATGAAGGCGGCGTCCTGGGCATTGTCCTCCGGCAAGCGCCTGGGACTGGTGGAGAAGGGCCTGCCACTGGGCCGCCTGGCCGCCGGGCCCGACCGGAAGATCACCAGGCTTCCCGGCATCGCCGGCGGCTGGACCCAAAGCCGCGACATTCCGGCACCCCCGGCGCAGTCGTTCCGGGACTGGTGGGCCAAGGAACACCGGGACGCCGGCTCGCCTGGACAGCCGGACCCCGGACACTCCCACGAACCGTCACGAGACGAGAAGGAAGCCCAGCAATGAGTGCACGCGAAGACATCCTCACGCGGATCCGGACCGCGTTGCAGGACAGCCCCGAGGCGCCGCAGATCCCCCGGGAGTACCGGGCAGCGTCCGGGATGGGTACAGACGGACTGATTGAACTGCTGGTGGACCGGCTGGTGGACTACAAGGCGCAGGTGGCGGTCGTGCCGGAAAGTGACGTGCCCGCCCGGATCGCATCGCTCCTGGAAGGTGCGAAGACGTACGTTGTGCCGGAAGGGCTCGAGGCCGCCTGGCTGGCAGGGATGGACGACGACGGCGCCGGCACCTCCCGCCGTCGGACGGATTCTCCGGCGGATCCGCTCAGCGTTGCCGACCTGGACGCCACGGACGCGGTGGTGACCGGCAGCGCCGTGGCCGTGGCCGAGACGGGCACCATCATCCTGGACGGCAGCGCCACCCAGGGCCGCCGCGCCATCAGCCTGGTCCCGGACCACCACATCTGCGTGGTGAAGGCCGCGGACATCGCCGGCATCCTGCCCGAGGCGCTGCGCAGGATCGAAGGGACCCGGCCCATCACCATGATCAGCGGGCCGAGCGCCACCAGTGACATTGAGCTGGAACGCGTGGAGGGGGTCCACGGCCCGCGGAGGCTTGATGTCATCATCGCCCGCTAAAGTCGTGCCATGACCACTGCTGCTCTGAACACTCCTGCCCTGCGGCCTGTCTACTTCCTGTCGGACAGCACCGGCATCACCGCGGAAACGCTGGGCAACACCCTGCTGACGCAGTTCCCGGTGGACAACTTTGACCGGGTCACCATCCCGTTCATCACCACGGCGGAACAGGCGCGGTCCGTGGTGCGGACCATCGACGGCCTGGCCGCAAGCGGCCCCCAGCCCCTGGTTTTCTCCACGGCTGTCAGCAGCGAAATCCGGCAGATCCTGGCCGGCTGCAAGGGCGTGATCGTGGATCTGATCGGAACCCATGTGGGCGTCCTGGAGAAGGCGCTGGGCACGCCGGCCAGCGGGGAGCCGGGCCGGGCGCACGGGCTGGGGAACGCCGCGCGCTACCAGTCCCGGATGGCCGCCGTGGAGTACGCCATGGAGCACGACGACGGCCAGAGCCTGCGTGCCCTGGAGAAGGCCCAGGTGATCCTGGTGGCGCCGTCCCGGTGCGGCAAGACCCCCACCACCATGTACCTGGCGCTCCAGCACGGGATCTTTGCCGCGAACTTCCCCCTCGTGGATGAGGATTTCCAGCGGGACGGGCTGCCCAAGCCGCTGCGGCCTTTCGTGTCGAAGTGTTTCGGCCTGTCCTCCAACCCGCTGCGCCTCAGCCAGATCCGCACCGAGCGCCGGCCCAGCTCGCCGTACGCGTCGCTGCGGCAGTGCGGCTTCGAGCTGCGCAGCGCCGAGCAGCTGTACGTCTCGCACCGGATCCCGTACCTGAACTCGGCCACCGTCTCCGTGGAGGAAATGGCGGCCACCATCCTGCAGCGGATGAACCTCAAGCACTAGCGCCGTTTCACAAATGTGGCATGGCGCACATCATGTGGAAAGTGTGCCGGGAACCTGCCACTGTTGACTGGAATTTCCTCCGGCTGCCCACTACCGTGGGCGGCCGGCCACGCCCACGCCACCCCACTGCAAAGGAGCAGCAATTATGACCACAGACGTTCTCTGGTTCTCTGAACTCGGACTGAAGGACCTGGACAAGGTGGGCGGCAAGAACGCCTCCCTGGGCGAGATGGTGCAGAACCTCACCTCCGCCGGCGTCCAGGTGCCGGACGGGTTCGCCACCACGGCTGACGCCTACCGCCGGTTCCTGTCCGACTCCGGACTGGACCAGAAGATCGCCGACAGGCTGGTCGGGCTGGACACCGATGACGTGACCGCGCTGGCCTCCGCGGGCCAGGAAATCCGTGCACTGATCCGCGATACCCCCTTCCTGCCCGACTTCGAGGCGCAGGTGCGTGAGGCATACCAGCAGTTGGTGGACAAGCATGCCGGCTCCGCGGACCTGTCCTGGGCCGTCCGGTCCAGCGCCACCGCTGAGGACCTTCCCGATGCCTCCTTTGCCGGGCAGCAGGAAACCTTCCTGAACGTGCGCGGCATCGGGAACATCCTGCAGGCCATCAAGGACGTCTTCGCCTCGCTCTACAACGACCGCGCCATCGCCTACCGCGTGCACCACAAGTTCGAGCATGCCGAGGTGGCACTGTCCGCCGGTATCCAGCGCATGGTCCGTTCCGACGTCGGCGCGTCCGGCGTCATGTTCACCATGGACACCGAATCCGGTTTCCAGGACGCCGTCTTCGTCACCTCCTCCTACGGGCTGGGCGAAGCCGTGGTGCAGGGCGCCGTGAACCCGGACGAGTTCTACGTGTACAAGCCCGCCCTGGAGGCCGGCCGCCCGGCGATCCTCAAGCGCGGCCTGGGCGAGAAGGCCCTCCAGATGACGTACACCGACAGCAGCGAGGTGGGGCGCACCATCGACTTCGTGCCGGTGGAGGAGTCCCAGCGGGCGCGCTTCAGCCTGACGGACGACGACGTGGAGCAGCTTGCGCGGCACGCCATCGCCATTGAAAAGCACTACGGCCGTCCGATGGACATTGAGTGGGGCAAGGACGGGATCGACGGCGGCCTATACATCCTGCAGGCCCGCCCGGAAACCGTGCAGTCCCGCCGCGCGCCCGGCAGCATGAGCCGGTTCCGCCTCAACGGCACCGGCCCCGTGCTGGTGGAGGGCCGCGCCATTGGCCAGCGCATCGGGGCCGGCAAGGTCCGGATCCTCACCGCGATCGACCAGATGGCCTCGTTCCAGACCGGCGACGTCCTGGTGGCGGACATGACCGACCCCGACTGGGAACCGATCATGAAGCGCGCCTCCGCGATCGTCACCAACCGCGGCGGACGCACCTGCCACGCAGCCATCATCGCCCGCGAACTGGGCATTCCCGCCGTCGTGGGCACCGGCAACGCCACCGACGCCCTGTCCGATGGCCAGGAAGTCACCGTGTCCTGCGCCGACGGCGAGACCGGAGCCATCTACCAGGGCCTGCTGGACTTCAGCGTGGAGGAAACCGGCATCACCACCCTTCCCGAGGCACCGGTGAAGGTCATGATGAACGTGGGCACGCCGGAGCAGGCCTTCACGTTCGCGCAGCTGCCCAACCACGGCGTGGGCCTGGCCCGGCTGGAGTTCATCATCAACCGGCAGATCGGCATCCACCCCAAGGCCCTGCTGAACCTGGACACCCAGCCGGAAGATGTCGCCGCCGAAATCCGCGGCCGGATCAGCGCCTACGACAGCCCGCGCGACTACTACATCAAGCGGTTGGCCGAAGGCGTGGCCACCATCGCCGCGGCGTTCGCGCCGGAGCCGGTGATCGTGCGCATGTCCGACTTCAAGTCCAACGAGTACGCCAACCTGATCGGTGGCCCGGCGTACGAGCCGCACGAGGAGAACCCGATGATCGGGTTCCGTGGCGCCTCCCGGTACCTGGAGCCCTCCTTCCGGGACTGCTTCGACCTCGAGTGCGAGGCCCTGTCCTTTGTCCGCAACGAGATGGGCCTGACCAACGTCAAGCTCATGATTCCGTTCGTGCGGACCCTGGACGAGGCGCAGGGCGTCATTGAACTGCTTGCCGAGAACGGCCTGCGCCGCGGCGAGAACGGCCTGGAAGTGATCATGATGTGCGAGCTGCCCTCCAACGCGCTGCTGGCAGACGAGTTCCTGGAGCACTTCGACGGGTTCTCCATCGGCTCCAACGACATGACCCAGCTGACCCTTGGCCTGGACCGCGACTCCGCAATCGTGGCCAACAGCTTCGACGAGCGGGACGCGGCCGTGAAGAAGCTGCTCAGCATGGCCATCAAGGCCTGCCGGGCCCGGGAAAAGTACGTGGGCATCTGCGGCCAGGGCCCCAGCGACCACCCCGACTTCGCCGAATGGCTGGTGAAGGAAGGAGTCAACTCCGTCTCCCTCAACCCGGACACCGTGGTGGACACCTGGCTTCGGCTGGCAGATGCAGCGGACAGCGCGTCGGACACCGGGGCTTCGGACACCGGGGTCCAGGGCGCGGCGGTTGCCGCCGGCGCTGCGTAGCCCCTAACCCGTAGTCCAAGGGGCGGTTCCGCCACCTGCCAACCGGCCGGTGACGGAACCGCCCCTTTGCGTGGAAAGCCCTGCAAATTGGGGGATTGCCGCACCGGCTGCCGGGGCGATACTGGACGTATGTGGGAGGTGCCGTTCGAGCAGGGATGCCGGACCGGCGTCGAGCAGGGGAGAGCCGGTGGGCCGCCCCGCGGCCTGGACGGCGGAGGGATCCGATGCCTGCCCTGACGGCTTCCATGCGCCGGCACCCTTTGCCGTGGTACTTCGCCGTCACCCTCTTCCTGTCCTGGGGCGCCATAGTGACCGCCGTGTGGCTGGTCACCGGCGGCCTCTCACCCACCCCTGAACAGTTCCAGCGCACCATTCCCGCCACGGTGCCGGCCATGCTGCTGGGGCCCGCGGTAGCCAGCCTGGTCCTGACGGGAGTCCTGTCGGGGCGGGAGGGGTACCGGGATCTCTGGACGCGGCTGCTCACCTGGCGGGTCGAGGGGCGCTGGTACCTCTTCGCCCTGCTGGTGGCGCCCGTGACGTTGGCGGCCCCGGTGCTGGTGCTCTGGATATCCTCCCTGGATTATGCGCCGAGGATTGCCACGGAGCCGGACAGGGCGGGGACACTCGGCACGGCGGTTGTACTGGGGCTGGTGGTCGGGCTGCTTGAGGAGATCGGTTGGACCGGGTTCGCCATTCCCCGGGCCAGGCAGCACTACAGCGTTCTTTGGACAGGGGTCCTGGTGGGGGTGGTGTGGGGCGCCTGGCACTTCTTCGTGAACTACTGGGGCGGCGGCGGGACGAACGGCGGCGTGCCGCTCGCCGTCTTCATGTCCCTGTGGGTCGCGGCGGTCGTGGCCGGACAGCTGACGGCCTACCGGGTGCTCATGGTCTGGGTCTACGACCATACTGGGAGCGTGCTGGTGGCGGCCTTGATGCACGCCAGCCTGTCGGCATTCCAGTTCATCCTCAACCCGCTGACGCCCGGGGTACCCCAGCAGGTCTACCCGTGGGGGCAGGCCGCCACCATGTGGCTGGTGGTTGCCGCGGTGGCATTGACAAGCCGGGGCGAGATGGTGGGCCCACGGCGGTTCCTGCCAATCCACGTCCGGTCACTGCACCGGCCGAGGCGGCGGCGGAGGTAGGCTACGGGGTCCGGCGGACGGTGGCGGGCAGATGCTGGGCGGGGTCGAACCGGTCGAAGGCCGATGCGCCGATCACGAAGATGCCGCGCTGGGGAATCCGGAAGTCTCCAAGGCGGGTCTGCACAGGGAGTGGCTGCGGGGTGCCCAGGTCCTCGCCACCCAGGGTTGCCGAGCTGCGGGAGATGAACCACATGCGCCGGGGCTTGGCCCGGAAGCCCTGTTTGTTGGGTACGTTGCCCGCCAATCCGAGGTGTCCGGCGCTGAGGATGGGCCCTGCGGCGGAACCCATGGTTTTCAGGAACGCCTTGTTGGCCAGGAGCGCGTGGGGCAGCGCCGACATGACAGCGCTCATGGCAGCTGTCACGGGCGTCGACTCGAGTTCAACGTCCCAGGTGAGGTCCACGCCCCGGCCGATGGTCACGGTGAAGGCCGTGTCCCGGGTCCAGCTGACGCCAACATCGCATTGGACGGCCTCGCTCAGGTCTGCACCGAAATAGCGGGCGCAGGAAACGTCCGGTGCAGCGTCAGCGTAGATGGTCCAGGAGCCGTCGGGCCGGCGCAGCCACACCGAGGTGTAGCCGGGGCCCACGCTGGTGACCGGGAAGCGCCGCATGGCCAGGACGTAGCCGGAACTGAACGGCAGTCCCATCACGCCGTATCCGGAGAAGCGTTCGTCATCGCCGGGTGTGAGCGTGGCGTGGTGTTCTGCTTCGAGGGCCCGCGTCCGGATGGTCTTCATGGCTTCCGCCTCCGTATGGGTGGGAGGCTGAGTTTACGCCTGGCCCCCCGCCGCTACAACGGACTGTGCCACGCCGGCAATGCGGGGTCAGTCCAAGCTTTCCGCTGCCAGGACCTGCTCGCGGAGGATGTCCGCGTGGCCGCAGTGCTGCGCCAGTTCCCGCAGCATGTGCAGGTACACCCAGCGCAGCGGCAGTGGCCCCCGGCGGTTACCGGTCACGACGTCATCCAGGCTCAGGCGGGCGGCAGCGGTCCGGGATGCGGCGCACGCTTCGCTGTGTGCTGCGCGGACGGAGGCGATGGTGTCGCCGTCGTCCAGGATGAACGATTCGTCCGGCGTGGCCGGGATGCCGATCTCGTTCCGGGGCCGGCCGGTGAAGGCCTCATCGAACCAGACCTTCTCCACGAAGGTGGCGTGCTTCACCAACCCCAGCAGGGTGGTCCGGGAAGGAACCAGCCGGCGCCGGGCCTGCTCCTCGCTCAGCCTGTCCAGGCACTCATTGAGCGCGGCCCGGTGTTCGTCCAGGAAGAACTCGAACTGGACGCGCTCAGGCTCATTGATGACATCGTCCATGGAGTGGATGTGGGAAGGCATACGCAGACCCTAGCAAGCCGGCCCCGAAGTATCGCCGCGTCACGTCCGCTCCGAAGGCCGCCGGTGCCGGTGGTGGAGCTCGTAGTGGTCGAACACATCCGAGGAGGTGTCTCCCACATGGCCGAACTTCCCGCGCAGCACCTCGGCCAGGTCCTCCAGCGCCGCGTAGAGCATCCTGCCGGCAAACCGGAGTTCCGGGTTGTCGCTGCCCTGGGCCTCGGTAGCCAGCCCGTGGGCGTAGGCAAGGGTGGCCGGAAGCGAACCCCGCTGCTCCACCTCGTGGAAGTAGTAGGTCTCGTTGAAGGACAGGAGATCGATGCTCACGGAGGCTACGTTCTCGGCCATCGATTCCAGCAGCCCCGCGGCGTGTCCGGGTTCCAGGGACGAGATGCCGGAGGGTCCCGCGGCTTCCCGGAACAGGTTCAGCTGGTGTGCAAGCGCGCGGCGCCTGCTCAACGCGGGGTAGGTCTGCAGGATCCAGGACACCGTGGCGGTCAGGAGGCCAAAACCGGCCACGGCCTGGAATGCCATCACCAGCCGAAGGACGGGATGGATGGCCACGATTTCGCCGAACCCCGCGGTGGAGAGGGCCACCAGCGAAATGTAGAGCGCCTCGGCGAAGTCGGCGTTCCGGGGGATGTCAGCTGAGTAGGAGAACCCGCCCGGCAGGTGGGGGAGATACAGCAGCGCCCATCCGACCGCAGCCAGGGATGCCCACGCGGCGATGACGGCGGCCATGGCCAGCGGGGCAGCAATGGAGGACGCTCCGCCCCGGACTTTGCTGGACACGCGCCAGAACACGCGCATGATGGTCCGCCCCACCGGTCCCGACCCGTGGGGGTACAGCAGCGTAAGGAAGACGTCGGCCACCATCAGCAGAATCAGCGCGGCGCCTACCGCGGTGAAGAGCACGCCCTCGAAGTCCATGCCTCATCTTAAGTGGCGCACCCTGCCGGTAACGCCGCTCCGGTGGCTAGGCTGGCGCCATGGATTTTCTACTTCGCCAGGCAACGCCGGAGGACGCCGAAGCGGTGGTGCTGATGCAGACGCAGGCGCACGAGGAGTGTTACCGGCACCTGCTGTCGCCGGCCTTCTTCGAGCGGCGCAGGGCCGGCATCCCGGAGCGGGTGGAGCGGCGGCGGGCGTTCCTGGACACCGGGGAACCGCGGATCCTCGCCTTCGACGCCGACAACCAGCTGGCGGGGTACGCGGACGCGGGCCCGGGACGGGAGGACGACGCCCCTGAAACGCTGGAGCTCTACTCGATCTACACTCTCCGGCACACTTACGGGACAGGGCTGGGGGCAGCCCTGGTGCGTGCCGCCGTCGGCTCCGGCGCTGCCTATCTCTGGGTGCTGGAGGACAATCCGCGCGCCCTGGCCTTCTACCTGAAACAGGGGTTCCGGCCTGACGGCAAGCGCAACACCCTGCCGCCCGAGTGGGAGGCGCTGCCCGAACTCCGGCTGGTCCGGAGGGCGCAGGAGGCCACGGGGAGTTGAGGAAAACCTATGGCTACTTCGCGGCGCTGGTAGGAACAGTCTGCGTGGCGTTCATCCTCGCCATGCTCTTCCTCCCCCTGAACCGGACCGTCCGCAGCGATGTGCTGCAGGGCTTCCTCATCGGCTTCGGCCTGGCTTTCGTCACGGCCCACGCCTACGCCCGCCTCAAAGCCGTCAGGGTCAACGGCTGGACCACCATGCCCGCCCTGGGGGACCCCGGCAACGGCGTGCTGATGCGCGCTGCCTGTGCCCAGCTGTTTCCCGGCCCGGTGAATTCCCGGGAAGAGGCGGTGTACTGGTGGGCCAATACGGACGCCACGGGCAGGGAACTGACCGGCCGGAACCGCTACGTCCTGCGGTTCCCGCCCGGCGGACTGCCGCCCAACAACGCCTTTTGGTCGCTGACCATGGGGGACGCCAGGAACCGCTTCGTCGCCAATCCCCTCAGCAGGTACAGCGTGGGCGACAGGTCGGGGCTGGTCCCCGGCCCCGACGGCGCCGTTGAGGTGTATCTCCAGGCCACCCCTCCGAAGGAAGGCACCTCCAATTGGCTCCCCGCCCCGTCCGGGAAGTTCATTCTGTGGCTGCGGGTCTATGAGCCCGGCCCGGGGATCCTGGCCGGACATTACGTTGTCCCGCCGGTGGCCAGGGCGGGAGGCCCGACGCCATGAGGCTGGAACACCTGCTCATCTTCGGCCTGGTCATGGTGGCCACGTGGTTCGCTGCCACCTATTTCTGGCCGCGCATGCTCCTCTCCGTGTTCAAGCGGGCCATTGTGGTCAAGGGATTCGGCGACGGTCCTGTTCCCGTCAATACCCTCTACACCCAGTCGGAGGACCTCTTCGCCGACTTCCTTAATCTGCCGGCGGGCACCTCGAAAGTGGCGTCGTCGGGCGTCAACCGCGACACCTTGCTGACCCTGGGCTGGCTGGACCTCGCCAAAGGGCCGCTGGTGCTCCACGTACCGGACATGGCAGGACGGTATTACAGCGTGCAGTTCACCAACCCGTCCACCAACACCAACTTCGCCTACGTCGGCAAGCGCACCACCGGCACGGGACCGGGTGACTTCCTCATCACAGGGCCCGGCTGGACCGGGGACGTCCCGGACGGGATGGGGCACATTGCCTCGCCCCGCCGCTCGGTGCTGCTCATCGGCCGGGTGCTTGTCTACGACGACGCCGACCTGGCAGCAGCCCACAGGCTCTCGACGCAGGTGCGCCTGGCGCCCCTGCCGTAACTTCAAGGACGCACAGCGGACGACGGCGGCACAGGGCCGGGTGGCAGGCCAGTCCTGGGTGCGTCCCGGGCTACAGAGCGGCGGCGAGGGCGCGGCCCACGGTGAGGCCGGTGAAGATGCAGCCGCCCAGGAAAGTGCCTTCGAGGGCGTTGTATCCGTGGGCGCCGCCGCCGCCGAAACCGGCAGCTTCCCCGGCAGCGTAAAGGCCGGGGACGGGGGAGCCGTCGTGTCCCAGGGCCTGGCCGGCAAGGTTGGTCTGGATCCCGCCCAGGGTCTTCCTGGTGACCACGTGCAGACGCGCGGCGATCAGCGGACCGGCCTTTGGGTCCAGGATGCGGTGCGGTTTCACGGTCCGGAAGAGCCGGTCACCCAGGAAGCGCCGGCTGTTCCGGATGCCTGCCACCTGGACGTCCTTGGAGTAGGGGTTGCGGATCTCGGCGTCGCGTTCCCCGATCTGGCGCTTGAGCTGGGCGTAGTCCAGCAGCGGCTGCTCCGTCAGGGCGTTCATTCCGCGGACCAGGTCTGCCAGGTTGTCCGCCACCACAAAGTCGGCACCGTGCTCCTTGAACGCCTCGACGGGACCGGAGGCGCCGCGGCCCAGCCGCGTTTTGAGCAGGAGCTTGAGGTCCCGGTTGGTGATGTCCGGGTTCTGCTCGGAGCCGGAGAGGGCAAACTCCTTTTCGATGATCCGCTGGTTGAGGATGAACCAGGAGTGGTCGTGCTCCTGGATGCCAGGGGTGGTGCGCAGCAGGCGGAGTGTGGCCAGGGTGTCGTAGCCGGGCAGGCCGGGCGAGGGGAGCCGACGGCCCAGGGCATCGAACCACAGGGAGGACGGGCCGGGCAGGATCCGGATGGCGTGGTCCGGCCAAATCGGGTCCCAGTTCTGGATGCCCTCCGTGTAGTGCCACATGCGGTCGCGGTTCACCAGCCGGACGCCGGACTGGTCCGCGATGTCCAGCATCCGGCCGTCCACGTGCTGCGGCACCCCGGTGACCATCTTCCGCGGGGGCGTCCCCAGCCGCTCGGGCCACCAGCGCCGCACCTGCCCGTGGTTGCCGCCGATGCCGCCGGACGCGATCACCACGGCCTGAGCCTGCAGTTCGAATTCACCAACCACATCCCGGTTGGAGGAAACCCCGCGCGGGGATGCATCAGGTGCCAGCACCGTGCCCCGCACCCCGGTGACCGTGCCGCCGTCGTACGTTAAACCGTCCACCCGGTGCCGGAAATAGAAACGGACGCTGCCCGCCGTCGCCGCCTCCCGGGCCTTGTCCGCAAAGGGCTCCGACACCCCCGTGCCGGTGCCCCACGGGACGTGGAAGCGGGGGACCGAGTTGCCGTGGCCGCCGGCCCTGCCGTCGCCGCGCTCGGCCCAGCCCACCAGCGGCGTGAACCGGACGCCCTGCTCCCGAAGCCACACGCGCTTCTCACCGGCGGCGAACTCCACGTAGGCCCGTCCCCACTGCTGCGCCCACTCGTCCTCGGGATGTGGGCCGGAGAGCCGGTCCCACTGGGCCGACCCCTGCCAGTCCTGCCACGCCAACTCGAAGGAATCCTTCACGCCCAGGCGGCGCTGCATCGGAGTGTCGACGAGGAAGAGGCCGCCCAGGGACCAGAAGGCCTGGCCGCCCAGGTTGGCCTCGTTCTCCTGGTCCACGACGGCCACCCGCCTGCCCGCCCGGACCAGCTCGTTGCAGGCCACCAGGCCGGCCAGCCCGCCGCCGATGATGAAGACGTCCGCGTCCATGCGTTCCCCGCCCTGCCTGAGATAAGTGAGAGTCCAGCATCAACCTACAGCAGGTTTAGAGCTCTCTTTCGTGGTTGGTGGGAGAATGGAGCCAGGACATCTGTCACGGCGCCGGCCCGGCTCCGGCAGCTCCCATCCAGCACGTCAGGAGGGGATCCTGATGGACCCCACCACATTGGTAGTCATCGTCCTGGTCATCCTGCTGCTCATCGTCGCCAGGATGGCGGTCCGGATCGTGCGGCAGTTCGAAAAAGGCGTCCTCTTCCGGCTTGGCCGCGTGGTCGGCGTGCGGGATCCCGGGCTGCGGCTGATCATTCCCGTCATCGACCGGCTGCTGCTGGTCAGCCTGCGGATCGTGACCATGCCCATCCAGTCCCAGGGCATCATCACCCAGGACAACGTGAGCGTGGACGTCTCGGCTGTGGCCTACTACCGCGTGGTGGACGCCGTGAAGTCCATTGTGGCCATCGAAAACGTTGCCGCGGCCATCGACCAGATCGCACAGACCACCCTGCGGAAAGTCGTGGGCCAGCACACCCTGGACCAGACCCTGTCCGAGACCGCACGGATCAACGCTGACATCCGGGAGATACTCGATGTGCTCAGCGTCGAGTGGGGCGTGGAGGTCACGCTGGTGGAGCTGAAGGATATCCAGCTGCCCGAAAGCATGAAGCGCGCCATGGCCCGCCAGGCTGAAGCCGAACGTGAGAAGAGGGCAAAGATCATCGCCGCCGAAGGCGAAGCCATCGCAGCAACGGCGCTCGGCGACGCATCGGACACCATGATGGCCCACCCGCTGGCATTGCAGCTGCGCAACCTGCAGTCCCTGGTGGAAATCGGCGTGGACAAGAACACCACGGTGGTGTTCCCGGCGCCGCTCATGAGCACCATCGGCGAACTGTCCGCCTTCCTGGCGCGGGAGGGCCAGGCGGCATCGTCCGGCAGCACATCACCCATCAAAGCGGCCTGACGCCGCCGCTCGCCGACAATTCCCCGCCGTTCGGCGCGCCAACAGTACGTTTACTGATCATTTGCATGATGATTGCCCAAGGCAAGGGGCCAGGGTTTTAACAAGGCCTTCCGCCTCTGGATCGATCAGACATCGACGTCATCGACAAGCAAAAGGAATCAACCATGGGTTTCCTGGACCGTGACCACTCCATCGCCCCGCCGGGCTTCAACCGCTGGCTGGTCCCGCCCGCGGCGCTCGCCGTCCACCTGTGCATCGGGCAGGCGTACGCCACCAGCGTGTACAAGACAGCGCTGGTCAAGCATTTCGGCGCCAGCCTGACCGAGGTGGGCGTCATCTTCTCCATCGCCATCGTGATGCTGGGGCTGTCCGCCGCGGTCATGGGCACCTGGGTGGACACCAACGGCCCGCGCAAGGCAATGTTCACGTCCGCGATGTTCTGGGCGGGCGGCTTCCTGATCGGCTCGGTGGGCATCTTCACCCGCCAGCTCTGGCTGGTCTACCTGGGCTACGGCGTGGTGGGCGGCATCGGCCTGGGCATCGGCTACATCTCGCCGGTGTCCACCCTGATCAAGTGGTTCCCGGACAGGCCCGGCCTGGCCACCGGCATGGCGATCATGGGCTTCGGCGGCGGCGCGCTGATCGCCAGCCCGGTCTCCCAGACGCTGCTCAAGGCGTACGATCCCAACTCCGGCGCCCAGGGCTGGGTGGCCAGCGGCGACGCCGTGGGCAAGCTCTTCCTGACCCTCGCCGTCGTCTATCTCGTCTACATGCTCTTCGGCGCGTTCACTGTCCGGGTACCCGCCGACGGATGGCGCCCCGCCGGGTTTGATCCCAGCAAGGTCAAGGCGGCCAAGCTCGTCACCACGGAGAACGTCTCGGCGAGGAATGCCATCAAGACCCGGCAGTTCTGGCTGGTGTGGGTGGCCCTGTTCTGTAACGTCACCGCCGGCATCGGCATCCTGGAGCAGGCGGCGCCCATGATCCAGGACTTCTTCCGGCAGTCCGACGGCAAGTCCCTGGTCAGCGCCGCCGTCGCCGCGGGCTTCGTGGGGCTGCTCTCCATCGGCAACATGTCGGGCCGGTTCGCCTGGTCCGCCACCTCCGACGTCACCGGCCGCAAACGGATTTACATGGTGTACCTGGGCGTCGGTGCCGTTCTCTACATCCTCCTGGCCTTCGCCGGGTCCGGCGCCACCGTCCTCTACGTGCTGCTGGCCTTCATCATCATCTCGTTCTACGGCGGCGGGTTCGCCACCGCCCCGGCCTACCTGCGGGACCTGTTCGGGACATACCAGGTGGGTGCCATCCACGGCCGGCTCCTCACCGCGTGGTCCGCCGCCGGTGTGGCCGGGCCCCTGATCGTCAACGGCATCCTGGACGCGCAGGGAAAGCCCGGCCAGCTGAATGCGGCGTCCTACCAGCCCGCGCTGCTGACCATGGTGGCACTGCTGGTGATCGGGTTTGTGGCCAACCTGCTGGTCAAGCCGGTCGACGAACGGTTCCATGAACACCGCCCCGAGCGGCACCAAACTTCCCAGGGAGGCCTGAAATGAGCAGCACTGCACACACCCACGGCGCACACGAGCCGGTCCGCAAGTCCACCGGCAGGCTGGTCCTGGCCTGGGTCCTGGTGGGCATCCCGCTGGCCTACGGGGTCTTCCAGACGCTGACCCAGGTGGCTGCGCTGTTCGGTTAGCCCGGCACCCGGCTTTGGCGTCAGGCTGCGGCGGGCCGGGTGATCCGTCCCCGCAGGATGGTTGCCGTGACCCAGGTGACCAGGCTGCAGGCCGCGGCACCCCACAGGATGTCCGTCACGGCAACCAGCGCGGTGAAGTCTTTGAGCACAGCGAACCCCGTCAGCGCCCAGGTGGCGTAGGCGAAGAACCCGAAGAGGCCGCCGCCGGTGATCCGCTGCCGCAGCGTGGCCCGTGGGTCGTTGGGCCGGATGCCGTAGTGGACCATTCCCGCCACGAAGATGACGTAGAACAGCACCGCGGCGGGAAGGTTGGCCTTCGGCGCCAGCAGGTCGCCAATCTGGTTTTGGTACAGCGGGTTGGCCACCAGGAGGATCCACGCCACGTCCAGCACCGCGAAAATCACGGCGCCGGCAGCGTACGCGGCCAGCCAGTTCTTGGTGCGGGGGCTCATGCTTGGCTCCTTGCATCGGGGGAGTGTGCACAAGCTGTTCGGTGCCGCGGCGGTGGCCGGACTGCTTTCAGGAGCTTCCATACCGCGGACGTTCCGCTCCACCCATACAGGCCCGTCCCCGCTCCGAAGAACAAATAAGGCCCTCGCGGCTGGGTTGGTGTTGAATTCGGTTGTACCCGGAAGGGTGCGGTCAGGATCTGCCGTGCAGCAGCGCGCGGCGGGCCAGGGGAAAGGGATGCGTCCGTGAACGAAAAGAGCCGCAAAGCGCTCATCAGTACTGCAATTGCCGTGGTGGTGGCGGTCCTCATCGCCCTCGCAGGCAGCCAGGGCGGGGCCAGGATCGGCGGGTTCCCGGTATTTGCGCTGGGGGTGGCCATCGCCTTCGTGATCCAGTGGCTGGTGTTCCTCCCGTCCTTCAAGGCCCAGACCGAGAAGTTCTATGACCTCACCGGCGCCCTGACCTACATCTCCATCACGGTGTTCCTGGTGCTCGCTTCGCCGGGAGTCGATGCCCGCGGCATGGTGCTGGCGGCGATGGTGGTGCTGTGGGCCGCACGGCTGGGCAGCTTCCTGTTTCTTCGCATCAGCAAGCACGGCAAGGACGACCGTTTCGATGAGCTCAAGGGCGACTTCTTCCGCTTCCTGAACACCTGGACCATCCAGGGCCTGTGGGTGGTGCTGACCGCCGCGCTGGCGTGGGTGGCCATCACCTCGGACAAGAAGGTGGGCCTGGACGGGTTCTTCTGGGTGGGCCTGCTGGTGTGGGCCGCGGGCATCACCATCGAGACGGTTGCGGACCTGCAGAAGACCCGCTTCAAGGACGACCCCGCCAACAAGGACCGCTTCATCAGCACCGGGCTCTGGTCAAAGTCCCGCCACCCCAACTACTTCGGCGAGATCACCCTGTGGGTGGGCGTTGCCATCATGGCCCTTCCCGTGCTGCAGGGCTGGCAGTGGGCGGCCCTGGTCTCCCCGGTGTTCGTGGCCCTGCTGCTCATCAAGGGCAGCGGCGTGCCGCCTCTGGAGAAGAAGGCGGACCGGAAGTGGGGCGGCCAGGCCGACTACGAGGCGTACAAGAAGAACACTCCGGTGCTGGTACCGAAACTGAAGTAGGGCTTTCCCAAGCAGGGATTCACGACGGCGGCATCCGGAACCGGGCGCCGCCGTCGCCCGTTGTTCAGTTACGATTTAACCCATCAAGGGGAGTACTCCCGACTGTGAGTGGCCCGTCAATACGGATGCAGCGATGCCTCCCGGGCCACCGGCTCCGGTTTCCAGCCGGGCGGAGGAGACCTTGGCGTACATGTCAGCGCCTACCCCTTGGAGTACCCACATGCAGGTCACCCCGCTCGTCTGGATCATCACCATTGCCGTGACCATCCTGTTCTTCGTCTACGAGTTCTTCGCACACGTCCGCAAACCCCATGAGCCGTCCATCGGCGAGTCCGCCCGCTGGTCGGCGTTCTACATCGGACTCGCGCTTTTGTTCGGCGTCGGGATCGGGATGTCCTCGGGCTGGACCTTCGGCGGCGAATACTTTGCCGGCTACCTCACCGAAAAGGCCCTGTCCGTGGACAACCTGTTCGTCTTCCTCATTGTGATGTCAGGGTTCGCCGTCCCCAGGAAGTACCAACAGAAGGTGCTGATGGTGGGCATCATCATCGCCCTCATCCTGCGCGGCGGGTTCATCGCCATCGGCGCCACGCTGATCGAGAACTTCTCCTGGGTGTTCTACATCTTCGGCGCGCTGCTGCTGTTCCTCGCGTACCGGCAGGCCTTCGGCGGGCACGACGCCAACCCGGCTGACGGCAGGTTCATGAAGCTGGTGCGCCGCGTCCTGCCGGTCACCCCGGATTACCACCGGGACCGGCTCACCGTGAAGCAGGACGGCAAGCGCTACGTGACGCCGATGCTGCTCACCATCATCGCCATCGGTTTCGTGGACCTGGTCTTCGCCGTCGACTCGATCCCCGCGATCTACGGCCTGACCAGCGAGGCGTACATCGTCTTCACCGCCAACGCGTTCGCCCTGATGGGCCTCCGGCAGCTGTTCTTCCTCATCGGGGGACTGCTGGAACGCCTGGTGTACCTGGCCCAGGGCCTCGCCGTCATCCTCGCCTTCATCGGCGTGAAGCTGGTGTTCCACGCCCTGCACGTCAACGAGCTGTCCTTCATCAACGGCGGCCAGCCGCTCCTCTGGGTGCCGGCGATCCCCATCTGGTTCTCCCTGCTATTTATCGGGGCCACCATCCTGGCGGCCACGGTGGCCAGCCTGGCCAAGACCCGCAGCGCCCCCGGGACGGGAGGGGACGAGGTCCCGGCCGGCGAAGACACCGACTCCACGGCCGGAACGCTGCGGTAGCCGCCGGGCGGCTTTGCAGGAGGCACGACGGCGGCACCCGGCTCAGTGCGTTGACAGGGGAACGGAGGGTGGACAGGAGGCGCCCGCATGTTCAGGCCGCGTACACGGTGGCGTAACCAAGCGCTGGCAGAGTTTCCCGGCGGGGGACATCAAAAAGTCAACGCATTAGGAGCTCCCTCATGGCAGGTCTCAACCGCCGTCGTTTTCTTCAACTTTCCGCCGCCGGTGCGGCCGGTACCGCTATTTCCCAGATGCTCGGCCAGAGCATCGCCCGCGCCGCGGAGATCCCGGCGAACCGCGCCACGGGGACCATCAAGGACATTGAGCACGTGGTGATCTTCATGCAGGAAAACCGGGCGTTCGATCACTACTTCGGCACGCTGAAGGGTGTGCGGGGGTTCTCCGACCCGCACCCGGCGGTTCTGCCGTCAGGCAAGGACGCGTTCCACCAGGCGAATGCCACACGGGAGGTTACGCCGTTCCACCCGGACGCGCCCAACCTGGGCATGCAGTTCATGGAGGACCTGGACCACTCGTGGAAGCTCACCCACGAGGCCTTCAACAACGGAAAGTACGACAAATGGCTGCCGGAGAAAACGGACGCGACCATGGCGTTCTACGGCCGCCAGGACATTCCGTTCCACTTCTCCCTGGCTGACGCATTCACGGTGTGCGACCAGTACCACTGCTCAGTCCTCGGCCCGACCGACCCGAACCGGTACTTCATGTTCGCCGGCGGCGACGACCCGGGCCGCAAGGGCGGCGGCCCGGACCTGTGGAACAGCGAGAAGGGCTACTGGTGGAGCACGTACCCCGAGGAGCTCGAGAAGGCCGGCGTCAGCTGGAAGGTCTACCAGGACGTCGGGGAGGGCCTTGACCCGGCGCACTATGAAGGCTGGACCCAGGACGCGTACATCGGCAACTACGGGGACAACTCCCTCCTGTACTTCAAGCAGTACCAGGACGCCAAGCCCGGGAGCCCGCTGTATGAGAAGGCCCGCACCGGCACCTCCGCGAAGACCGGCGATGACCTCTTCCGCATCTTCCGCGACGACGTGAAGTCGGGGTCCCTTCCCCAGGTGTCCTACATCGTGGCACCCGAGGCTTACTCCGAGCACTCAAACTGGCCGCCGAACTTTGGCGCCTGGTACGCGGCCAACATCCTGGACATCCTCACCTCCACGCCCGACGTCTGGAGCAAGACAGCCGTCCTGTTCATGTACGACGAGAACGACGGCTTCTTCGACCACATCGTCCCGCCGCACCCCAACACCCCGCAGATTCCCGGCGCCTCCACAGTCTCCACTGCCGGTGAATGGTACGACGGCACCCCCACGTTCTACGGCGACAAGGACGTTCCCGGCCACTTCGGCCTGGGCGTGCGCGTGCCCATGCTCGTCCTGTCCCCATGGAGCATGGGCGGCTGGGTCTGCTCCGAGACGTTCGACCACACCTCGATTGTCCGGTTCCTGGAAACCAGGTTCGGGGTGGCCTCACCTAACATCACGCCGTGGCGCCGGGCCGTCAGCGGCGACCTCACGAGCGCGTTCGACTTCTCCACGGCCGGCGGGGCCGCGCCTGCGCTGCCGGACACCTCGGCCTACAAACCGGCGGACCACGCACGCCACCCGAGCTACATTCCGACGCCCCCGGCCACGAACTCGATGCCCGCACAGGAGAAAGGCACCCGGCCGTCCCGGCCACTGGGCTACGCCCTGGACCTCGAAACAAAGGTTGCGTCAGGCAAGCTCACCAGCCGGTGGACCAACCGGGGCACCTTGGGCGCGCACGTGCAGGTCCGCTCAAACATGCTTCCGGACGGCCCGTACTCCTACACCATCGGCGCAGGGGCCTCCCTGGATGCGTCGTGGGCGCTGGGCGCCGAATACGACGTACAGATGCATGGCCCGGCGGGATGGTTCCGGCGCCTAGCAGGTACGACGGCGGCAGCGGACATCCGCGCGACCGTCGCCGCTGACGGCAAGGCACCGCACGCGCAGTTCCGGATTGAGAACACCGGCGCCACGGGTGCAACCCTCACCCTGAAGGACGCGTACGGCTCCGGTTCCCAGGCGCTTTCCCTCAACCCGGGCCAGGCGAAGACCGTCGTCATCCCGACCCCCGGCGGCTGGTACGACCTCACCGTCACTTCCGCCGCTGATCCCAAACTCATCCGTGTCCTGGCCGGCCGCCTCGAAAACGGCGGCCCGCTGACCAGCGACCCCCAGCTCGGCCGCTAACCCGGCCGGAACCGGTGGCAGGGCCGCCCGCTGTCTTCGGCCCTGCCACTGCCACACACTCGCCCCCACCTTGCTGCACTGCCCGAGAAACCGGGACGCTCCGTCGCGCCCGCACATTGAAAGGATTTCGCCATGCCCAATGCACTTAAGAACCGGAGGACAAGCGCCCTGGCGCTGGCTGCCGCCGTCGCAATCACTGGCTTCGCCGCCGTCGGCGCTGCTGTGCCTGCGGACGCGCAGGCCACGCCGGGCGCTGCCGCCCAGGCCGGCGCGCAGGGGGAGAACGGCCCTGACCATGTTTTCGTGATCATGATGGAGAACCACGGTTACGACCAGGTCATCGGCAACACCGCCGACGCGCCGTACATCAACAGCCTGGCCCAGCGGTACAACACCGCCACGAACTACCACGGCGTGACGCACCCCAGCATGCCCAACTACCTGGCCGCCATCTCGGGAAGTTCGCAAGGGGTCTGGGATGACTGCAAAGCCGGCGCGGACGTCACGTGTGCGCCCGAAGAGTTCGTCCCCGGCTCCAGCGACCCCGGGGCCACCGGGCTCCTGACCCCGGCGCAGGCCGCCAGCGCCGCTTCCACCCCGCACATGTTCGCCGGCAGGAACATCGTGGACCAGCTCGAGGACAAGGGCCTGAGCTGGAAGGCCTACATGGAAAGCCTTCCCAGCACCGGTTCCCAGGTGGAGTACGCACCCACCATCGGCTCCTCAACGGTCAAGCTCTACGCCCAGAAGCACAACCCGTTCATGTACTTCTCGGACATCAACTACCCGGGCAGCCCGCGGCTGCAGAACATCGTGCCCCAGGAGAACAACCTTAAGGCAGACCTGTCCAGCGGCAACGTGCCTAACTTCACGTGGATCAGCCCCAACCAGTGCCACGACATGCACGGCGTCTCGCCGTCGGGCGCGGCGCTTGTGGGGATTCCCCAGTGCGGGTTCCCTGACTCCGGCCTGGACCACGGAGCCATCCAGCTCGGCGACAACTACGTGAAGCAGACCGTCCAGCAGATCATGGACTCCCCAACCTGGAAGACCACCAAGTCCAGCATCGTCCTGGCCTGGGACGAGAACGACTACTCCGGATCTGATGGCGGCCCGGGCAGCCCGGTGGGCCAGAACGGCGCAGTACTGGGCGGCGGCCATGCACCCGCCATCGTCATCAACTCCGCGGCGGGTCCGCACAAGACAACGGACCAGCTTTCGGACCACTACACCCTGCTGTCCACCATCGAGCACATGTGGCACCTTGGCTGCCTGGCCAACACCTGCTCACCCACCACATCGGGCACCTTCGAGAACCTCTTCCGCCCCTAGCCACTATGAGAGTTCACGACGGCGGCACCCGGCTTGGGTGCCGCCGCTCGTGCTTTTAGCTAGCAGACAATGGCGAGGTCAATTTTGGCGGGCTGAGAGGACTTCCCCAATTCGGTCCAGATACGGCCGGATATGGCTTTCCCACCACTGGTTAGGGTCGGAGGCGAAGGCACTATTCGCGGCAAGTTCAATAACAGCCCCCACAGTCAGCGTGCATCCCGTAGCAGTCGGTTCAAGCCGATACGTGGTGCGCCGGTTATTGCCGTTCCGGGCAATAGGACGCGTTGTCGCCCACCAAGGGCCTTCCTCACCAATGACTTCAATAATGGATGCCGATCCGTCCCGCCCGATGAAGCACTGTTGCTCGCCTACACCCCGAGGTGTACCTGGAACGGTGAATGCGCGCTGTGCGTCCGAGAGGAACGTGGCGCTTTCAGCCGGGCGGATCAAGGACCAGACCGTTTGGGCGTCGTGGTGGTAGGACGCAGAGGCCTGCAGGCTATGGAATTTTCCCGGGAGGTTGGCGGCGGCCGCTGATGTCTCCTGCATGAGCCTGATCCTCTTGTTCCTGCGGTTCACCATTGATTGAACAATCATGAGGGCCAGATACAGAGACGCGGCAACTGCAAAGATTGCCAGTTCCACATCCTTTCGGCCGAATTGGCCGATAACCATGGCGAGCACAAGTATTGCGAGATAGCCCGCAAAAAACAGGATGTTGTGAAGAATTTTGAAAATGGTGACCACCGGTCCATTATCGGGGCCTGATTCTCGCCGTAATCGGCCTGGGCCGCAGGATTCGCGCAGGAGTGGGGAAGGATTGCCCCAAGCCGGCATTTTGTGGAAAGCGCCGCGGCTAGGCTTTCCATGGCGTCAGCATCATGGGGGGCTGACGCACCAAACACTTCATGCATAAACCGGGGGAAACTGCATGTCCTTGCCCGTAACAACGCCTGCGCCCGGCACCCGCTGGGCGGCCGCCGTCGTCCTGTCTGTATTGCTGGCGCTCTTCGGCGCCAACCTCCCGGCCTTCGCCGCCGACAGCACCACCACGACGGCAACAGTCCAGGCCGCTGACCTGCTGGAAACCCTGCCTGTCAAGGGCCGGGCACCCAAGACCGGGTACGAGCGCTCGCTGTTCGGACCCACGTGGGCGGATGTGGACCAGAACGGCTGCGACACCCGGAACGACATCCTCAACCGGGACCTGACGGACATCACCTACGTGAACAGCGTCCCGTGCACGGTTAAGACCGGTGTGCTCGCGGACCCCTACACAGGCACCGTCATCGACTTCGTCCGCGGCACCACCACCAGCAGCGCCGTGCAGATCGACCATGTGGTGGCGCTGAGCGACGCCTGGCAGAAGGGCGCCCAGCAGCTGACCACGGAGCAACGGACGGCCTTCGCCAACGACCCGCTGAATCTGCAGGCAACCGACGGGCCCACCAACCAGCAAAAGGGCGACGGCGACGCCGCCACCTGGCTGCCTCCGGTCAAGGGTTTCCGGTGCGAGTACGTGGCCCGGCAGGTTTCGGTGAAGGCGCGGTACAGTCTGTGGGTGACGCAGGCAGAGCACGATGCCATCGCCGGCATCCTCGCTACCTGCCCTGGCCAGCCGGCACCGACCACCGTGCAGCCGGCATCCGCTGCCAGCACCGTCTACTACGCCAACTGCACGGAGGTAGCCGCCGCCGGGGCAGCACCCCTCTACGCCGGCAGCCCCGGATACCGCTCCGGTCTGGACGGTGACGGCGACGGGGTGGCCTGCGAGGGATAGGCCACGGCCAGGAATTACAGACCGGCCTCCGCGTCGGGGCCTGCGACGGCTGCGCCTGAGGCCGGTGCCGCCGTCGCTCCCGGCAAGCCCTGCCCGCGCGACGCCCGGTTCGTCGCGCTCCTGCCGAGCAAGGCGACAGCGAGGGTGAGCAGGGCGGTCAGCATTACGCCGAGCCCCATATGGAGCTGCACCAGCCCGGCGCCCACTGCCGCGCCGGCCATGATGAGCCCCACCGCGGCCAGGCGCCGGCCCCAAAAACGATGCGTCCCGGCGCCAAATCGTGAATCCGCGGCCAGCCCGGTGATCGTGGAGGTGACCACCACGGTGGGAACGTCCTTGACGTTCAGGTGCCGGGCGGTGGCGGCCTGCAGGCCCATGGCCACCGCCAGGGTGCCGGTGACGGCCACGGTCAGGGTTTCGCTGCTTCTGGGGTTCACGCCGCCCAGAAGGAGGGCTGCCACAACTGCCATCACACTGCTGACAGCTACCAACAGCACCGTGGTGCGGTGGTTCCAGCCGGAGGTGCTGACCCGCAGCGTCCGTCCCGAAATGAGGGCGCCGGACATAAACCCCGCCAGAGCCACGATGGGGCCGAGGACGGGAAGGTTGTCGCCGCCCATCAATGCCATGCCCAGGATGACCACGTTGCCGGTCATGTTCGCCGTGAACACCCTGTCCAGGCCCAAATAGCCGACGGCGTCCAGCACCCCGGTGGAGAACGTCAGCGCCAGCATGAGCACCAGGTGCAGCTTGGGCGGATGGGCGGGTAGGAAACGGGCGGGCATGCGGTACCTTTCGGCGGCCTGGGGCTGCGCGGTTGTTGCTTGCGGGGATGTTCTTTCAGTATCCTCCGCGCGCTGCCCCCGCCAAATTTGGGGCACACTGGAGTCTGCTTCCCACCAGGCTTCCATCAACGAAAGCAGGACCCCGTGATCACCCTCCAGCAGGACGCCGACGGTTTCATCCGCATGACCCGGCATTACCCGGCCAGCGTCCGCATCCGGATCGCCTTCAACGACGGCAGCACCGGCGAATTCTCCGGCCGGGTCCTCAACAACGCCTACGACGCCGCGGTCGCAGAGTTCCGCGCCAGGAACGGCCTCGACGCGAAGGGCTTCAACCGCGCCCCGGCAAGCCGGACCAACTCCGGCAACAAGGTGGACTTTGTTCCCGTGCACCCGGGCATGGGGGAGTAGCCGGAGCGGCCTCAGCCCCCAGGTTGCGGCGTCGGCGTTCGACGGCGGCGCGGTCTGCGGGCGCGGCCCGGTAACCGCGTTTGCGGCCTAGCCGGCGCTGGTGCCGGTTTCGTGGGCCCTGGCGACGAAGTGTTCCACGCGGCGGTCCGGGACAAGCCAGATCAGCGCCACGATGGTGAAGACGGCGATTCCGAGCAGCGGCTGAAGGAACGTGAGGGCGATCCCGATGAGGTAGATCACCGGGGAGGCCTTGCCCTTCCAGTCCCGCCCCACTGCCTGGGCGAGCGCCCCGTCCCTGCCCTGCACCGCGATCAGCCGCCGTTCCAGGATGAAGTAGGCGATCGCGGCGCACAGCAGGTTGAGCCCGTACAGCAGCACGGGGACCTGCATGAAGCCGGACTCATCCATCCACCGGGTGGTGAACGGGAACAGGGACAGCCAGAACAGCAGGTGCAGGTTGGCCCAGAGGATGGCACCGTTGACCCTGCTGGCGAGGTGGATCATGTGGTGGTGGTTGTTCCAGTAGATCCCCACGTACACGAAGCTCAGGAGGTAGGTGAAGAGCGTGGGCAGGATGGCGGCCACGCCGGCCCACGTGGGTTCCTCGGGAGTGTGCAGTTCCAGCACCATGATGGTGATGATGATGGCCAGTACGCCGTCGCTGAAGGCTTCGAGCCGGTTCTTGTTCACCCGAATATCATGCACGCAAAGCCGCGCAGGCAGGGCATCAAAGGACGGCCACCGTCCCGGCGTCGCCCTCCACGCGCATCCGATGGTGGGCACCTTTGGGAAAGCTGTGCCGGACGGCTCCTAGGGCACGGCCGGGTGGCCGAACGACGGCGGCAGGCCGGACCGGTAGGCGGAGTCGATAATGGGTTCGAGCTGGTCCAACACCGTCCGGTTTCCCGGGAGAACCACGTGCGCCAGGAATTCCGATTCGAGGGTGGCAATTCCTGCCGCCGCTGCTCCCAGCTTGCCGTCGATGGCCAGGGCCAGCGCGTGCCAGGACTTGCGGTTGGCGCGTTCGAGGTTTTTTGCGTGGGCTTCGTGGAGCCGGCCGTCCGCAACATCCCCGCGGAGGGCGAATGCCCCTTCAGACTGCAGCAGTGGCATGACAATCCGGAACTGCCGTCCGCCGCCCCGGAAGGCAACGGCGCCCAGGTTCCCCCTTTGGCTGAAGATGACGTCTGTGGCCCCGGAGTCGGCGAGCGCTTGCCTGATGTGTTTCCGCGACGCTTCGCTGCTGAACGAATCGCCGCGGGTGTATGGACCTGTCATTGTCTAACTATGCGCCCTTCCCCCGCCTCTTCCTACGCGGCGCCATTTCCCGGCTTATTGACGGCCGCGAGCCCGAGGAATAGCCTCTGCGGTAGCGGGGCCATGTACCCCGTTTCCACGAAATAAGGGGCCGGATCTGGGCCGCTCCTGCACGGCCATGGAGCCAGGCGAGGAGGATTCGGTGGACGCCGTCCTGCTGCAGATTTGCCCGGAATCCTTGCGTGCCTTTCCGATGGCCGCGGAACACGTGTTGGCGATCCAGGGAAGGAAACATCATGCCGAAGTATCTGTTTGAAGCAACGTACGTGGGCCAGGGCATTAAGGGGCTCATGGAGGAGGGCGGCACCGCCCGGCGGGACCAGGTGGCGGAAGCCGTCAAGTCCGTCGGCGGGACGCTGGACAGCTTCTATTACGCCTTTGGGTACTACGACGTCATTGGCGTCTGCGATGCACCGGACGATGCAAGTGCCGCAGCACTGTCGCTGCTGATCAACTCGACGGGAAACGTCAACGTCCGGCTGAAGCCACTGCTCAGCGTGGAAGACCTGGACGAAGCCGTGAAGAAGACCCCCTCATACCGGGCGCCGGGGCAGTAGGGGAGGCGGCCGCCTTTACCAGCCGGGCCGTCGTCGTGAATTACGACGGCGGCCCACTGGCTTTGGTCCGGATTACTGCGGACACTGCCGGGCGGCAAGGAGGGCGAGATCGTGAATAAGCCGCTGCACTTCATGCTGGCGGCGGCTGGCCTTGGAGGACGCGGGCTGGAAGGCAGAGGGTCGTTTGCTTGGTGGAGCAGGAACGGGCCGGCACACCTTCGGCGGTGCCTCGGTTGCGGGTTCGCCCGCGCTGGTCTCATTGCGACTGTCGGCTTTAGATGCATCCTCTATGTTCAAGATGTCTCCCTGGTGAGGCTTGTGTGGCCACCTTAGGAAGGCGGGGCGCAATCCGGGAAGGACTTTTGTCCACCGGCGGGATAAATTGCCTCAATCTTGAGGGAACGGGGTGCGCGGACTGCCCAGCAGGATCCCGGCGAAAGGCTTCCCGGCTACGGGCCCAAGACGAAGGCTCCGTCCCTTGGGACGGAGCCTTCGTTGGTTAATTCCGGGATCAGGAAGCCTGGTCCACGGCAATCACGATCTTGCCGCGGGTGTGGCCCTCCATGTTGGACCGGAATGCCGCGGCGGCCTTCTCCAGCGGGAAGACCTCGGCAACCTCCACGCGGAGCTTCCGGCTGTCCACCAGATCGGCGAGTGCCTGCAGGTCGGCTGCGACGGGGTTGACCCACATCCAGGTGCCGCCGTGCTCTTCCACTTCGCTGTCGGCAATGGAGGCGTGCCGGCCGCCGTCGGCCAGCACGGCAAGGGTGGCTTGGAGGTTTCCGCCGACGAAGTCGGCAACGACCTCCACTCCGTCCGGGCGCAGCGCGCGTACGCGGTCTGCCAGCCCGTCCCCGTAGGCGACCGGCTCGGCGCCCAGGGAGCGGAGGAAATCGTGGTTCTTTTCAGAAGCGGTAGCGATGACGCTGGCGCCCATGGCCATGGCGATCTGGATGCCGAGCGAACCCACGCCGCCGGAACCGCCGTGGATCAGGACGGTTTCGCCAGCCTTCAGACCGAGCCGGTTGAGCACCTGGTAGGCGGTGAGGCCGGCCAGCGGCAGGCCGGCCGATTCGTTCCACCCGAGCGAGGCGGGCTTCCGGGCCAGGAGCCGCTCCGGCAGCGCGATGTATTCGGCAAAGCTGCCCCCCTGGACGTAGTCCTTGCGGCCGTAGGCGATGACCTCGTCGCCAGGCTGGAACTGAGGGGCATCGATTCCCACCGACTCCACAACCCCTGCCACATCCCAGCCGGGGATTGCGGGGAACTGCAGGTCCATGACGGCATCCAGTCCGCCGGCCATGATCTTCCAGTCCACCGGGTTCACTGCGGCTGCCTTGACCTTGACCAGGACCGTTCCGGGTCCGACCTTCGGCATGGGCTGGTCGCCGTATTCGAGGACGTCAGGGTTTCCGTATTCGCTGTAAGTGATTGCCTTCATGCCTGGCACAACCAGTGGGCTTCGGCTGGCTATTCCGATTTTGGCCGCGAAGTGGCGTATCGCACGGGAGCGCGCAGGCCGACGCCTTTATAGGCGCCGGCCTGCCTCTCATTTCAGGGCCACGTCAATTTGAACCGGGGGCCACCTGCATGGTTCAGCGGGTGGCGCCAAGTGCCGCCCATGCTTTGTTCCGGCGTTCGGCGAGGTCCCGGCGCGCTTCCAAGGCGTCGGCCAGACTGACGGCCACAAACCTGGTTGCCGTCCCGGGTGCCGCGCGGGCGACCAGGTCCATGTCGGCGCTGATCACGGTGCCCACCATCGCATAGCCGCCACCTGAAACGGCATCGCGGTGCAGGATAATCGGCTGGGTTCCGCCGGGAATCTGGATGGATCCCACTGCGTACCCTGCGTCCACGATGTTGGAGGGGTCGGAGCCGGCGCCGAAAGGCTGTTCCCGCTCCTTCCATTTCACGCCTGGGCCGGAGTAACGCAGGCCCATCCGGTCGGCCACGGGCGTCACCTTCCACTCTTCATTGAGGAGATTCCCCAGGCCTTCGTCAGTGAGGCGGTGGTCGTACAACCCCAGCACAATCCGGACCTCCTGCTCTTTTGCGAAAACAGGCCGGAACTCCTCCGGAACGCTCTCGGCCTGGGGCAGCCTTCCGCTGTTCAAAGGAGCGCCGACGGGGACCACATCACCCGCCTCAAGCTTCCGGCCCTTGAACCCGCCGATCGCGCCCAGGCTGTACGTAGACCGGCTGCCCAGCACCTCCGGTACATCGATGCCGCCCTGGACCGCGATGTAGTACCGGGTGCCGCCCCGGATCACACCGAAGGAGAGCTGGTCGCCGGCTTTCAGCTGCAGGCGGGCCCACTGCGGCCGCGACTCACCATTAATCTTCACCTCAACCGGCGCGCCCGTGACGGCGATGACTGCGTCACTGTCGGTAGTCAGCACGGGGCCAAGGTAGGTGCACTCAAGCACCGCTTCCCGTGCTGTGTTTCCCACCAAGGCGTTTCCCAGCTCAGCGGAGTACTGGTCCATGGAACCGCTCTGCGGGATACCCACGTTGTAGTGGCCCGTGCGCCCCTGGTCCTGGACTGTGGTGGCCAGGCCCGGGTTTCCAATTTCAAATGCCATTGAGGGCCTCCATGAGTTCACGGTTGTAGCCTTCTGGGTCGGCCAGTGCCCTGGAAAGCTCGAAGGTCACGGGCGCCTGCCGGTAGCGGAAGGTGCCGGCGGAAATCTCGTCCTGGATTGAGTTGTATTCCGCCTCCGTGACCGGCCTGAACTTCACGATGTCGCCGGGGCGGAAGAACACCATGAAATCCTTGAAGTCAGCCAGTTCCTGGCCGGGATCGAAGATGGGGGCGGCGGCCACGCCGAACATCTGGTACCCGCCGGCGCCGCGGACGGAATAGATACAGCCGAAGCATCCTCCGTGCCCCACGGTCAGTTTGGGGGTGTCGGTACGTGGGCTCAGGTACTTTGGGACCTCCAGCTGCTTCTCGCGGTCCACCAGCTGGAACAGGAACGGCAGCCCGGCAACGAACCCGACCATGGATACGAGCCACGGCTGTTCGTGATGCCGTTGGATGAACTCCGCGGCGTCCTTGAGATGGTTGACCTTCGCCGCGTAATCGATGTCGCTGCCTTCAGGCTCCTGGTGGAAACCTTCGCGGAACCGCTGTGCCACCTCGGCGGTGAAAGGGTCCTCGTACCAGACCGGAACTTCAATGATCCGGGTTTCGAGCGCCTTTTCCTGATGGGACGTCAGATCGCGCTCGATGTCACGCACGGCCGTTTCCAGCTGGTCAGGGGGCAGGACGTCTGGATCGAAGCGCACCAGCAGGGATGCGTTGGCGGGGCAGATGTCCACGATTCCCGGGAGCCGGGCCTCGGAAAGCCTTCCGGCGATGGACATGACTTTGAAGTTTGCCGGCAGGCTCATCGCCTCGGAGACTTCGACGAACAGGAACTCATCGCCGCCCCAGGTATAACGGGCGCCCGGGAGGGCTGCTGCTTCGGTAGTCATTTTGCCCCCAACAGATCGGCTGCGGTTTCGATGAACTTGGAGTGGTGGCTGACCTCGGCGAATTCGGGCCGCGCCAGTAGGGCCAGATGGACGGGGACGGTGGTCTTGATTCCCTCAATGTGCGTCGACTCCAAAGCAGCCAAGGTGGCCGCAATGGCGGCATCCCTGTCGGCGGCGTGGACGACCAGCTTGGCCAGGAGGGAGTCGTAGTACGGGCTCACCACAGAGCCTGCCTCCACCCCGGTGTCCACGCGGATTCCCTTGCCGGAGGGCCACTCAAGAGACTCG
The DNA here is from genome assembly GCF_036455295.1 of Pseudarthrobacter phenanthrenivorans. Taxonomy (GTDB): domain Bacteria; phylum Actinomycetota; class Actinomycetes; order Actinomycetales; family Micrococcaceae; genus Arthrobacter; species Arthrobacter phenanthrenivorans_C. The sequence goes on from NZ_JAYXNX010000003.1 coordinate 47,376, forward strand.
ATGGTCCCCGGGCTGGGGAAAAAGTGGTGGTTCGGGTCTTCTGCATTGATTCGGCATTCAATGGCATGGCCGCTGAACTGCACATCCTCCTGCGAAATGGACATCGACCCAGTGGAGGCGATCAGCAGCTGCTCCCGGACCAGGTCCACGCCGGTGATCTGCTCGGTGATCGGGTGCTCCACCTGGATGCGGGTGTTCATTTCAATGAATGCCGCCTCGTGGCCAGCGGGGTCGTACAGGAACTCCACGGTTCCCGCGCCGTGGTATCCGCACTGGCGGGCGAGAGCCACGGATGATTCGCGGATGGTGTTGCGGACGGCTTCAGGAAGATTGGGGGCGGGGGCTTCCTCCAGCACTTTCTGGGAACGGCGCTGCATGGAGCAATCGCGGTCGCCCAGGTGGATGAAGTTGGTTCCGTCGCCGAGGACCTGCACCTCAACATGGCGCGCATGCTCCACAAAGCGTTCCAGGTAGACCGTGGCGTCGCCGAAGACGGCAGCGGCCTCGCCGCGGGCCATTTCGATGGTTTCCAGGAGCTCGCTTTCCTCGTGCACGAAGCGGATGCCCCGGCCGCCGCCACCGGCGGAAGCCTTCACCACCAGCGGGTATCCGATGCCGCGTGCAATCTCTACGGCGTCCGCCTCCGGGTCCAGGGGGCCGTCCGATCCCCGGAGCACGGGGACTCCGGCCTTGGCTGCAGCCTCCCGGGCCAGCGACTTATTACCCATCATGGCGATGGTGTCGGCGTTCGGCCCCACCCAGGTCAGGCCCGCTTCCGCCACTTTCCGGGCGAAGTCGGCATTCTCCGAGAGGAAACCGTAGCCCGGGTGCACGGCGTCGCATCCCTGCTCTCGGGCCGCGGCCACAAGGGCGTCCTGGTTCAGGTAGCTGGCCGCTGCCTGGGCCGGGCCAACCACGACGTAGTGGTCGGCTGACTTGGCTGCCAGCGACTCCGCGTCGGGCTCGCTAACCCCCAGCACTGTCTCGATGCCCATGTCGCGGGCGGTTCTGGCGATGCGTACGGCAATCTCGCCGCGGTTTGCGATGAACAGTTTCATGGGCTGCCTTTATCCTTCGCGGATGACGACGATGGAGTCGCCCGGGTTGACCATGTCACCTTCGTTGACTTCGAAGGATTCAAGGGTGCCGGCGACGTCGGACTGGATCTCGGTGAACTGCTTCATGATCTCCACGATGCCGATAGTCTGGCCGACTTCGATGGTGTCGCCTTCGTTGGCGAAAGGGGGTTTGCCCGGGCCGGGCTTGCGGTAGAAGACTCCGGGAAGGGGTGAAACGATCGTGGCCATGTGCTGCTCGCTTTCAGGAGTGGGTGGATGGGGATGAATCGAGTGCCTTGCGCACAGCCGAGGCGACGGCCACGGCGTTGGGAGCATCGGAATGGACGCAGATGCTCTGGAACGCGATGTTCAGGGGAGTGCCGTCGACGGCGGACACGGGCTCACCAGCCACGGCCCGGATGACACGTTCTGCGGCCGCGGCCGGGTCGGTGGGTGCGGGCCGGCGCTGGATGAGGAGTTCTCCGGCGGGGCCGTAATTGAGGTCCACGTAGAGTTCCGCAACGAACTCCACCTCCATGGCGCGGCATACGGACTCGTGGGCGGTGCCGGCCAGGCCGTAGAAGGGGACCCCGAATTGTTTTGCGGTTCCGGCGGCTGCCTGCATGAGGTCTTCGTCTCCGGCGAGCATGCCGTAGAGGGCGCCGTGTGGTTTGATGTGGTTGAGGGACAGCCCGTTCTTCGCGAGGAAAGCAGTCAGGGCCCCCGTCTGGTACAGAATGATGGATTCAACCTCCTCCGGGGTGAGGACCATGCGGCGGCGGCCGAAACCCATGGGATCGGGGAGACCGGGATGGGCTCCCACGGCCACGCCATGTTCCGCGGCCAGGGCCACCGTCCGGTTCATGACGTCGGGGTCCCCGGCGTGGTAGCCGCAGGCGACGTTCGCGACGTCGATGATTTCCATCAAGGCGGCGTCATTGCCGAATTCGTGCAATCCGAAGCCTTCACCCATGTCCGAATTCAGGAGCACCTGGGCAGGCGTGGTTTCCGTCACAGTGTTTTGCATGCAGGCAACGGTACCGAGGCGACGACTCCGTCGGAATTGGGCGGATCGCCGAATGTGAGCACTCGGATTATGCTTTTTGCACTAATAGGGAGGTGTTGCCATGCGCGTTGCTGATCTTGTCGCGGACTCCGCGCTGCACATTCGGCTTGCCGTGCCCGGCGGTCCAGGCCGTCTCACCCGGCCTATCGCCTGGTGTGCGCCCACCGAGCACATGGACCCCACGCCATTCCTGACCGTCAATGCGCTGCTGCTCACCAACGGCATGGGCCTCAACGTGAAGGACTACCGCATCTGGGATGCCTACGTTGAGCGGCTGATGTCCGTGCCGGTGTCAGGCCTGGTTTTCGGGCTGGGTGCAGCGCACCGCGAACTGCCGGCAGGCCTGGTGAAGGCCTGTGAGGCGCATGGCCTTCCGCTGCTTGAACTGCCTCCGGAGGTGCCGTTCATCCAGGTCATGAGGCACGTTGACCAGCTCATCGCGGCTGAGCGCTACGCCGAACTGCGCGCCGGCTGGGATTTGGCCGATGAGTGCACGCGCCTGGCGGCAGGTGGCCACTCGCTGGCCCAGGTGCTGGAGCGGGTGGCCACTGAGATACGGGCGCGGGTGGCGGTCCTTGACCACAATGGCTTTGAACTGATCTCCGCGGGAACAGCCGGGGGCGGAACGGCCCGGACCACTTTGAGCCTGCCCAGCGGGGGCACCCTCCGGTTCAGGCTTGCGATCGAGGGAATCAAGAGCAGCCTGGTGCTGCAGCCGCTGTTGGGGCCGGTAGCTGCGGTCATAGCCATGCAGCTGAGCTACACCCTTGGATCCCGGTCACCCCTGCATTCGCGGGAAGCCGCACGGTTCATGGAGGCGCTGTACGAGGCCAGGGGGACGCCGTCGCCGGTCCTGCACCGCTACGCCGCCGAGGCCGGATTCGAGCCTGACGGGGAGTGGGGGCTGGTACTGCTCGGCCTGGCAGGGGAGGCTGCTCCGGTCAAGCTGAGGACCATCGCATGGCGGGTGCGGGTAGGCCTCCAGGCTGAATTCAGGACCGTGCGGTTCATGGAGGAGGCCGGGCTCACCACCGTGCTGGTGCAGCGCGGGGAGGCAGGGATGGAACTGATGGAAGCTGTCCGCAAGTCCTTCCAGGGCGCGGCGGAACTGTCCGCCGTCGTCTCCGAGTGCGCCACCTTGGAGGAATTGCCGCTGGTGCTGCAGCTTGCACGCCGCCGGGTTGGCGAACCGGGCCTTCATCAGGGGCCGGTTGCAGACCTGGCCGGCGTGGTGGAGGGCCTGCCCGGAGCCGGGCTGGTGGCGATGTCGCAGCGGCTCCTGGCCCCGTTAATGTCCGACGGCGGCTCGGCCTTGCGGGACACGCTTGAGGTTTACCTGCGCCACAGCGGGAATACCCGCGAGGCCTGCAGGGAGCTCTTCATCCACCGCAACACCCTTACGTACAGGCTGCGCAAGATTGAGGAGTTGCTGCGGGTCGATTTGGACGACGGCGAGGTGCGTGCAACCTGTCTTCTGGCCCTGCGGATCGTTGCCTCCCGGACCTAGTTGGCGGCGAGTTCCACAGGTGCCCTGGCAGCGCTGCTTTCCCGGACGAACAGTGTGGGCTTCAGGCGTGCGGGTTCAGGTTTTTCACCCCTGAGTACGGCTTGAATGAGGTCCACTGCAGTGCGTCCGATGTCCGCCATGGGGGAGTGGACCGAGGTCAGCGGAATGGGGAGTTCCGCGGCCAGTGAGGTGTCGTTGTAGCCCACAACAGCCACGTCCTGTCCCACTGTGAGGCCGTGGGAGCGGAGGGCTCCCATCGCTCCGATCGCGGCGAAATCGTTCACGGCAAAGATAGCGGTGGGCCGCGGGCCGGCGCTGGCGAGGATCTTGTCCCCGGCATCGCGGCCGCCGGCGGTGTCGAATCTGGACCAGACCACGTCGTCATCGGAGATGGTGCCGCCCAGGGACCGCCAGCGGTCCACGAAGCCGGCGGTGCGGTCGACGGCGGTGCTTGCGTAGGGCTCGCCGGCTATCACCGCAACGTGCCGGTGGCCCATGTCCCACAGATGGCTGGCCACGAGTTCACCCCCGACGACGTCGTCGCAGGTGGCTGACGGGTAGCCGGGCACCCGGCGGTTCATCAGCACGAACGGCACCTTCCGGTCGGTCAGCTCCTGCAGGAGGCCGCCGTCCAGGTGGGCGTCACCAATGATCAGGCCGTCCACCCGGCGGGCCAGCATGAGGTCGATCTTCCGCCGCTGTTCTTCGGGATCATCGCGGGAGTTCATCACGAAAGCGGAGTACCCCACCTCCGCTGAGGCCTCGTCGATGCCCTCGTACATGATGGCCAGGACCAGGTCCGAAAGCCTGGGGACGATGACGCCGAGCAGTTTGGTCCGCCGGGTGCGGAGGCTGGCCGCTTGCGGATCGGGGGAGTAGCCGAGCTTGCGGGCCAGGTCACGGACGCGCTCGGCGGTGGCGGCCGAAGCCGCTCCCTTGGCCACGTCGGTCCCGGAATGCAGGACCCTGGAGACCGTGGAGGGGTGGACGCCCAGCTCCCGCGCCAAGTCCTTCAGCGTAACTTTCCTGCCGCCGTCGGTGTTTTCTTTCATGTCCCTCTCCTGCCCCCGCGGGTCACTGTAGCCCAGGTTTGCCGCGTGGGCCTCGTCAAAAACGGCACCCGGGATAACTCTTGACGTGACCCCCTTCACATCCTATAGTCGTTCATCAGCGCAACCCAAACGTTTGGGTAGATCCTCCCCAAGCCTTTCCGGCACCCCCATCCCGGGTGCCGCCACTCCTTGTCCAAAGCAACGCCCGCCTTTTCGTGGAACGCAACCCAATCGATTGGGTTGCCCCTCTCGCGCAAACAACCGGAGCTGAAATGACTCTTACCGACCCGCATGTGGTGCTGCTGGCCACAGGAGGCACCATCTCGTCGCGGGCTTCCGAGACCGGCGGCGCGGTCGCTTCCGATACCGGCGAGCAGGTGTTCAAAGCCCTCGGTACACCCGTCCCGCACCCAGTCCGGGTGCTGGACGTATTCCAGAAGGGCTCTTACCTCCTGACCTTCGACGACATGCTCAGGATCTGCACCACCATCAAGGAAGTCCTCAAAGACGCCAATGTCCTCGGTGTGGTGGTGACCCACGGAACGGACACCATGGAGGAGACCGCCTACCTCGCAGACCTTACGCACAGCGACGAACGGCCGGTTGTCTTCACCGGCGCACAACGGGCCGCTGACTCCGACACTCCCGACGGGCCGGACAACCTGGCCCGGGCCATCGCCGTCGCCGGTTCGAAGGACGGGAACGGTAAAGGCGTCATGGTGCAGTTTGCAGGCACCATCTTTCCCGCCGCAGGCGTCCGGAAAAACCAAACTCTTCGGCTCAACGCCTTTGCAAACCCCGATTTTGGGGTACTTGGCCACGTATCAGCCCAGGGAGAAGTCGCCATGGCAGGCAAGGGCCGCAGGCTCGAGGCCCTGCCCTTGCCCCAGCCGGGCGGCGGCTCCCCCCGGGTGGACCTCGTTGCCGCCTACCCCGGCGCGGACTCCACCCTGATGCACGCCGCCCTTGAAGCAGGAGCGGAGGGCATCGTCCTGCAAGGTACCGGAACCGGCAATGCGAATACCAGCATCTGCTCCGAGGTCGCCGCCGCGGTGGCGTCCGGCGTCGTGGTGGTGACCAGCACCCGTGTGGACGCCGGACCGGTCGTCCCGATCTACGGGGCCGGCGGTGGTGGCGAAGACCTGCGCGTCGCCGGGGCCATCAGCTCCGGCCACCTCCGCCCGTCACAGTCGCTGATCCTGCTCAGCCTCCTGCTCAGGATCAACCCTGACCGGGAGCGGATCACCGAAATCTTCACCCAACGAGGGAGGCCTCCTGAACCTTCCGCCTGACACCCCAAACATCACGGATTAAACGAATTGAAAGGAAAATCTCATGGCTAAGGACATTCAAGTCGCCTTCGGCGTGGACGTGGACGCAGTGGCAGGCATGCTCGGCTCTTACGGAGGAGAGGACTCCCCGTGCGACATCAGCCGTGGCCTGTTCAGCGGCGAAGTCGGCGGCCCCCGCCTGGTCCGTCTGTTCCAGAAGTACAACCTCCCGGCAACGTGGTTCGTGCCGGGCCACTCAATCGAAACCTTCCCCGAGCTGACGCAGATGATCGTGGATGCCGGACACGAAATCGGCGTGCACGGATATTCACACGAGAACCCGATCGCCATGACACGGGAACAGGAAACCGCCATCCTGGACCGCGCCATCGAACTGATCGAAAAGGTGTCCGGCCGCCGGCCCACGGGCTACGTCGCGCCTTGGTGGGAATTCTCGCCCGTCACCAACGAAATCCTCCTTGAGCGCGGCATCAAGTACGACCACTCGCTGATGCACCGCGACTTCGAGCCGTACTACGTCCGGGTAGGGGACTCGTGGAAGAAGATCGACTACACCAAGGACGCCCAGACCTGGATGGAGCCGTTGAAGCGCGGGCAGGAAACCGACCTGGTGGAGATCCCGGCCAACTGGTACCTCGACGACCTGCCTCCCATGATGTTCATCAAGGCATCCCCGAACTCGCACGGGTTCGTCAATCCCCGGGACATCGAAGAGATGTGGCGGGACCAGTTCGACTGGGTCTACCGCGAAATGGACCAGGCCGTCTTCACCATGACCATCCACCCGGACGTCTCCGGCCGCCCGCAGGTGCTCCTCATGCTTGAGCGCCTTATCGAACACATCAACTCCCACGAGGGTGTCAGCTGGTGCACCTTCGACCAGATCGCCGACTCCTTCCTCGCACGCAGCCCCCGAAAGGACAGCACGTCATGAGCATTCAAGAACCCGCTGTTGACCTGACGCAGCCCAGGCCGGATGAAAAGCGCCGCTTCCCGGTCTTTTCCAAGCGCAACACCAGCACCGCCACCGTACTTGCCCTGCTCGCCTGGACTGTGGCCGTCTTCGACTACGGCCTGTTCGGCACCCTGCTGCCGGCCATGCAGCAGGAGTTCGGCTGGTCAGCGCCGGAAGCGTACGCCATCAACACCTGGATCGCCGTGGGCACCGCCATCGTCTGCTTCGGCATCGGGCCTGTCATTGACAGGCTGGGGCGCCGCAAAGGAATGATGACCACCATCGGCGGCACCGCCGTCGTCTCTGCCCTGACGGCCGCAATCCCCACCGGCATTCCCGTCCTCAGCAACGCCCTCCTGGTGGTCATCCGTTCCTTCGGTGGACTCGGATTCTCCGAACAGGCCGTGAACGCCACCTACATGAACGAGGTCTACCAGGTCACCGAAGTCGCGGACAAGCGCAAGCGTCCCGGCTTCCACTACTCCTTCATCCAGGGCGGCTGGCCCCTCGGATTCCTGCTGGCCAGCGCACTGGCACTGGCCTTCCTGCCCTCGCTCGGCTGGCGTGCCCTGTACCTGATGGCCACCATTCCCGCTGCCATCATCGTGTGGACCATCATGCGGAAGCTCAAGGAAACCCCCCAGTTTGAACTGCACCACAAACTGACCGAGCTTGAAAAGCACGGGAAATCAGGGGATGCCCACGCGCTGGCCCACGCCTACGGTGTGGAGCACTCCTCGGCAGCCCCGCTCAAGCGCATCTGGGAGCCGCACCTGCGCCGGAACACCATCGTGTTCTCCATCGCCTGGATCGTAAACTTCTTCGGCATCACCATCTTCAGCGTCCTGGGCAGCTCGGTGCTGAAGAACGCCAAGGGCGTGGAACTCTCCGACGCCTTCTGGATGCTGATCGTCATCAACCTGCTGGCCTACTTCGGCTACGTCTTCCACGGCTGGCTCGGTGACAAGATCGGCCGGAAGCGGACCATCATCGGCGGCTGGATCCTCTCCGGCATCTCCTTCGCCATCATGCTCAGCCCCATCGCCACCAGCCCGGTCATGATCATCATCACCTACGGCGCCGGCCTCTTCTTCCTGGTGGGCCCGTACGCGGCCATCCAGTACTTCATGGCCGAGTGCTACCCGGTGAGCTGCCGGGCCACCGGAACCGCGTTCATCGGCGCCATGAGCCAGCCCGGAACCATCCTTGGCGGTGCCATCTTCACCGCCATCGCCGCCGGGAGCGGCACCGGCACCGCCGCCCTCTGGGTCGGTGCCGCCGGCACCCTGCTCTCCGGGCTCCTGATGTTCGCCGCCAAGCCCCCTGCTGAAGCCCTGATGGAGGACCACCCCCATGACGTCGCCTAACAAAGTCGCTATCATCACCGGTGCCGCCAGTGGCATCGGGCGTGCCCTTGCCGTCCACTACGCCCGCCAGGGGGTGCAGTCCGTCATCGGCACCTTCCCCGGCGACCCCCACGATCCGGAGGAAACCCTGCGGCTGGTCAAGGACGCCAATGGTGAAGCGGTGATCCACGAGGTGGATGTCCGCACCACTGCGTCCGTGGACGCCCTTGCCCAGCGGGCCGTGGACGAGTACGGCCGGCTGGACTACGCCATCGCCAACGCCGGGATCCTACGCAATTCCCCGCTGGGGGAGATGACGGACGAGCGCTGGCACGACATGCTCAACGTGGACCTCACCGGCGTGCTGCGCACGCTGCGTGCAGGGGCGGAGAGAATGACCGACGGCGGCGCGCTGGTTGCGGTGTCGTCCATCGCCGGCGGGGTCTACGGGTGGGAGGAACACGCCCACTACGCCGCCGCCAAGGCAGGCGTTCTGGGCCTGGTCCGCAGCGTGGCGGTAGAGCTCGGCCCGCGGCAGATCCGGGCCAACGCCGTGATCCCCGGCCTCATCGAAACCCCGCAATCCCTGGACCCGGTGAACTCGCTGGGCCCCGAAGGGCTGAAGCGGGCAGGGAATGACATCCCGTGGGGCCGGGTGGGAAAGCCGGAGGAAGTGGCAAGCGTGATCGGTTTCCTCACCTCCGACGAGTCCCGCTACATCACCGGGCAGGCCCTGGTGGTGGACGGCGGCCTCACCGTTAAGATGCGCGCCTGACGGCGCCCGCTAGGAAAGGACACCATGAACACATCGACTCATGCTGATGACCAGGCTTCCGGTCATGCTCCAGCCGGGAACGGCCGCGGGGTGGTGGTCACCGGCGGTTGCAGCGGAATCGGCAAAGCCATTGCCGAGGCATTCCTGGCCAACGGGGACAGGGTGGCCGTGCTGGACCGCGCCGGAGGGGACGGCACTATCCGCGTGGAGGTGGCCGACGAAGCCAGCGTACGGGCGGCCTTCGCCGAGGCCCGTGACAGGCTGGGCGGGATCGACGTCCTGGTCAACAGCGCGGGCCTGCTGACGGAGTCTCCGCTGGAGGACATGTCCCTGGCCATGTGGAACGAGACCCTCACGGTGGACCTGACCGGTGTGTTCCTGTGCTGCCGGGAGGTGGTGGGGGAGATGCGGCAGCGCAAGTGGGGCCGCATCATCAACATCGCCTCCCAGCTGGCCATCAAGGGCGGAGTAGGGCTAACGCATTACAGCGCCGCCAAGGCCGGCGTCGTCGGGCTGTCCAAGGCCCTTGCCCTGGAAACGGCTGCGGACAACGTGCTGGTCAACTGCATCGCGCCGGGCCCGATCGAGACACCGCTCGTGGAGGGCATCTCGGAAAGCTGGAAGGCCGCGAAGCGTGCCGAGCTGCCGCTGGGGAGATTCGGGACGCCCGAGGAAGTAGCACCCGCTGCCGTGCTGCTGGCCAGCGACCCGGGCGGAAACCTGTTCGTCGGACAAACGCTGGGGCCCAACTCCGGCGACGTCATGCCGTAAGGAACGGGAACGACATGTGCGGTGCCTGCGGAAGGACCACCGTGGCCGACCCTGCCCTGGGGCCGGTGCGAACCATGCGGCAACACCTGATCGTGGCAGGCGCAGTCAACACGGTCTGCACCGGCCTCCCCGGCGCGCCGAAGGTGACAGCCCTCAAGGACGGCTGGCTGATGACCGGTCCGGCGGGCGCTTCCAGGCAATGCCAAACCCTCGATGAACTGTGGCGGGCCGTGCTCGGCTGCTTCACCGATCCGTCCGTCCTGGACCGGCTGGACAGCCGCCGTCGGGCGTATGCCGCTGACCCTGCCAATGCCGGCCTTCCGGCGCGGGCGGCCGGGCTGCTGGCCGACCCGAACATTACCAAGGAGATTTTGAATGACTGATTATTCCCCGCTCTGGTCACCCATCCGGATCGGATCCACCGAGCTGGAGAACCGGGTGGCGCTGGCTCCGATGACGCGGATCAGCGCCACGGAGGACGGGCACGCTACGGAAAGAATGGCTTCCTACTACCAAGGGTTCGCCCGCGGGGGCTTCGGGCTGCTGATCACTGAAGGCATCTACCCGGACACCGCCCACAGCCAGGGCTACCACTTCCAGCCGGGCATCGCTACGGAGGAACAGGCCCGGTCCTGGGCCACAGTGGTGGACGGCGTCCACGCAGCGGGCGCGAAAATCTTCGCGCAGCTGATGCACGCCGGAGCGCAGAGCCAGGGCAACCGGTATGTGACCTCCTCGGTGGGACCCTCCGCGGTGGCGCCCAAGGGGGAGCAGCTGGGGTTCTACCGGGGTGAGGGCCCGTATCCCGTTCCTTCCGAAATCACCGAGGCCCAGATGGAGGAGGTCAGGGACGGGTTCGTCTCGGCGGCGCTGCGGGCCCAGCAGGCCGGCTTCGACGGCGTCGAAATCCATGGCGCCAATGGCTATCTGCTGGACCAGTTCCTCACGGACTACCTGAACCAACGTGAGGACCGCTATGGCGGCTCAGCGGAAAACAGGGTGCGCTTCGCCGCGGAAATCTGCCGCGACGTCCGTGAAGCCGTTGGCCCGGATATGACGGTGGGGATCCGCCTCTCCCAGGCCAAAGTGAGCGACAACGACCACAAGTGGGGCGGGGGAGTGGCGGAAGCCGAAGTCATTTTCAGCACCCTGGGCGCCACGGGGATCGATTTCGTGCACACCACCGAATACCGCGCCACCGAGCCGGCCTTCGCCGATGCCAAGGAAACCCTGGCCGCGCTGGCCAAGCGGTACTCCGGGGTCCCGGTGATCGCCAACGGCAAGCTCGATGATCCGGACACCGCCGTCTACATGCTGGCCGACGGCTCAGCCGATGTCATCGCGTTGGGCAAGGGAGCCTTGGCCAACCGGAACTGGCCGCACCTTGTCCGCCACGATCTGGAGTTCGGGGAACTCGATCCTTCCGTGTTCGCTCCGTTCGCGGACGTTAAGGATTGGGAGCTGGAGGATCCTGTGTAAGCGGCGCGCACTGATGGGAGGCGGGGCCCGGACGGGACCCGCCTCCTCGCGTCAGCGGCGCCGTCGCCTCCGCACAACCCGGCCGTGTGGACGTTTCCCCTCACAAGCGTTTGGAACGGCTTTTCGTGTCAGGCCGGGTGGGCGGACCGGCAGGTTCCGGACCGCTGGCGGCTCCGGCTGTCGTTGGGAGCGTGGCAAGGTCGGGCCGTGACAGGCTCCGGAGCATGGTGATGGCATCCGCAACAGGCACTGGCTGGAAGAATTGCGCGTCGGCGAGTTCGACGGCGGCGATGGCGCGGGGCGCCAGCTCGGCTCCCGCAGCGGTGACGCGCAGCCGTTTGGCGCGGGTATCCGCGGGGTCGACGTCCCGTTCAATGAGTCCTTTGCCTTCCAGGGTGCGCAGGACCTGGGAAGCCATCTTGACGTCGGTGCCGGCCTGGCGGGCCACGGCCAGCTGGTTGGGATGTTCACCCTGCTCGTTGAGCCACCAGGCACACGCGAGCAACACGAACTGCACATGCGTCAGATCGAGCGGAGCCAAAGCTGCTGCAATATCGCGCTGCCAGCGCAGTGTGGCGTGCCAGAGCAGGAATCCAGGGCTTTCGCCGGGGTTGAGCGGCATCAGCCGCCAGCCATCTTTACCAGCGCAACCATCGTCTCCGGCCAGTCGGCAGTGATGCCCGGCCCGATCTCCGGGCCGGCTTCGTCGGCGCCGCTGCCGGTAATCTCCATCCGGTACACCACCCGGATCCGGTCCTGGTCGATCGGGTCGATGAGGTGGGTGGTGCGGAGGAGCAGGTCCCCGAAGCGGGCCTCATCGATGAAGCGTTCGTTTTCAACTGCCTCGGCAAGGAACAGCGGGATCGGGTCTTCCCCCGGGGGCGTCATCAGGATCTGCGTGCCGGGCTCGAATGGGCCGTTGATCTCGATCTTCTCGATCTCCTTGTTCCAGCTGCCCCAGTTCTCCACGTCCGACCAGAGCCGCCAGATTGCCTCCGGTGTTGCTGCCGTCTCGATGCTGTTCTCGTATTCCCACACGGTAAGCCTCCTAATGAAATAATCTGTGCGTAGATTATCTACCCACAGATTATTTTATGTCCAGACGGGACCGATAAACCACTGCGCCGGGTCGGGGCGCCTTTTCAACGAGTACGACGGCGGAAGCCGTGCGGGTGCCACAGTCGCCGGAGCAGCGGAAGGTTCACTGCTCGATAAGGCCATTCCTTACCGCGAACAGCGTGGCACCCACCCGGTTGGTTGCACCGATCTTGGTGTAGATGTGTTCCACGTGGTTGCGGACTGTCTTGCGGGAGAGGAACAGGGTGGCGGCGATCTGGGCCGGAGTCATTCCGCGGCAGAGCATGCCGAGGATTTCCGCTTCCCTGGGCGTGAGCCCGGCCGGAGCGGCAGGCCGGTGATGGGGCTGCTGGCCGGCTGCCGTGAGCACGGCGTCCGCAGCCTCGCGGCCGATCCGGCCGACTGAAGCCTCCCGCCGCAGCCTGCCAGCTGCATCGGGCGGGGCGAGCGCGGCCCGGTGCGGACGGGGCTCCAGGGAGGAATGGTAGGAGTCTGCAGCGGCCAGGATCCGCTGCTTGATCCCCAACTCCGGTCCGCCGATCCCGCGCGGGTAGCCGGACCCGTCCACCCGCTCATGGTGCAAACCCGTCAGGGCCGCCTCGCCCTTCAGCCCCGGCACCCGGCTCAGGATCCGTTCCCCCAGGTAGGGGTGCATCTGGATCCGTTCCAGCTCCGCCCGGGAGAGGGGCTCCTTCTTGTCCCACACCTGGTTGGATACTCCCAGGCGGCCCAGGTCGTGAACCCATCCTGAGCGTCGGAGCTCAGTGACGTCGTCGGCCGGCAGCCCGTACTCCTCGCCCGCGGCGGCCGCGAGGGCAGCCACGGCGCGCGAATGCCCGGCGGTGTAAGGAGACTTGAGGTCTGCGAAGTCACCGACTGCCTGGAGTACCGCGTCCAGCTGGGGGCCGGACAGGGGAGCGTCAGTGGGAGCCAGGTCCAGGGCCGCCTGCCAGCAGTCGATCTCGAGGAGTCCTTCGGTGAGCGCCGCGGCCTGGTCGATGAACAGCCCGGCCAGGGCCGGATCGAACTGTGTGCCGCGGCGGGCCCGAACCATCGCCACCGCACCGGCCACGCCCTCCTGACGCAGGAACACCTCCGCCGTATCGGCAAGGTGCATGATGCGCATTTCCAGCGGGATGTCCGGCCCCGCAACGCCCTCCGGCAGCCCCTTGCCGTCCCAGCGCTCAAAGGTGTGGGCCAGCAGTCCTGCCACGCCGCCGTCGAGCCCTACATTGCTGGCCAGCACCCCGGCGGAGATGCAGTGCGAGGCAATCATGTTCCGCACCGCGGCGCTGCCCGTCGCCGCGAAACGCGTCCAGTAGGCAAGGCGGGCGAGCGGCGGCAGGCCCGCGCCGGCATGGCTGAACATGCCGGCGTACATGGGCAGTCCATGCTGGTCGCGGTTGTAGTAATCGGCGCGGAACGCGATGTCGTCCGTGAACAGCGCCGCCAGTTCGAACGAATCCGCGTGGCAGCCGATCCACGCCACCTGGTTGGCGTAGTAGAGCCTGCCCTGGCCCGCGGCGTCGACTCCCGCTGCCCCGGCGATCCGCAGCGCCAGCAGGCAGGACCGCAGCATATGCTCCATCGGTTGCCCGAGGCCCAGGTCAATGGCGAGTGACAGCGCGGCCAGGACTTCACTGCGGCGGGGTCCAGCCGGTGACTGCTTCACACCTGCCATTCTAGGGACGCCACCACCGCGGCAGTAGGGATGCTCTGCCGTTATGCGGCCTGCTTCTTCCCTGCGCGGACGCCGGCGGATTCCGGCCTGTTGGGTTTGGCGGTGGACGGGAAGCGTACGCCCACCCGGGCTCCGAACAGTCCACGCTGCGGAAGCCAGAAGTCCGCCAGGTGGTCCTGCACCTCCAGCGGCCCGGGCTGTCCCGCGTCCTCACCCAGGATGGTCGCCCGTGAATCCGTGACCAGCCACAACTGCCGGGGCTGGGCCTGGAACGTCTGGCCGTTGGGCACCACACCGGAGACCTTCATCCTGCCGGCGTTCAGCAGCGGCCCGGCGAATGCCCCCATGGCGCGGAGCACGGGCTCGCTGCGCCACAGGCTTTCCGGCATCCGCATGGCCATGGCGGTCAGCAGGGTGGTGGCGGGGGAGGTGTCCAGCTGAAGGTCCCAGTCGAGGACGCCCGGGACCGTGATCACGGCGCTGGACGGGCCGCTCCACTGGATGTCGACGTCGGCTTCCACCACGCGGTGGAAGGCCAGTCCGAAGTAACGGGCGCAGCTGAACTGGGGCGCCACGTTGGCGTAGAGGGTCCACTCGCCGCCGGGCGCGCGGTGCCAGACGGAGCGGTAGCCGGGGCCCACGGAGCTCACCGGGAAGTCCCGGAAGGCCAGGTAGTGGCCGCTGGTGAAGGGCTGCCCGAAGACGGCCGAGCCGGCGAAATGCTCGGCGGGGTCGTCCGGGAGTTCCTCGAGGGTGGGTGTGGACTGGGCTGATGACTGCGGCTGGTAGGTGTTCATGGCCGCCTCCTTTTCTCCATGCCTTGAGACTAGGAGCGGCCCGCGTCGGGGGCATGGGGCAAGTGCCCCATTTGGCTATGGTTTTGCGCGGTGGGTGGGCGTCGCCGGGGAATTACGACGACGGCTGGCTGGCTTTGCGCCTCCTGTTTCCAACGTTGCTGGCCGGCCTGGTGCGGTGGGCCCGGGCGCGACGTACAGTGATGACACCATCCGGCAACTGCACCCGCGCATCGCCGGACCGTCCAAAGGGGCAGCCGTGGCTCACGCCGAGAATGAGATCACCATCAGCCGTTCGCCGGAGGATGTGTACGCCTTCCTGGCCGACGGGTTGAACAACCGGAAGTGGCGCGCCGGAGTGCAGTCCATCTCGCTGAAGAGCGGCGCTGCCGGTGCCGTGGGCTCCGTTTACCGGCAGACACTCTCGGGCCCGGGTGGCCGCGCCATCGACGGCGACTACGAGATCACTACCGCCGAACCCGGCCGGCTCCTCGCCTTCCAGGTGGTGGCCGGCCCTGCCCGGCCCAGCGGGGAATACCACTTCGGCCAGTTACCGGAAGGCACCAGGGTGAGGTTTACCCTCGACCTGCAGCCCAAGGGACTCATGAAAATCATGGGTCCAATGGTCCAGCGCACCATGGACGCGGAAGTGGCGCAGTTGGCCCGGCTGAAGGCTGTTCTCGAAGGCTGATATTCCGGTTGGCGGGCGTCAGGAGTTCAGCGAGTCGATGACCCTTGAAGCAGCTTGGATGCTTTCCCAGCCGCGGCGGGCAGCCGCTGCAGTGCCGGAATCCGGCGGCGTGCCCTTGTTTTCGAGAATGGCCACGAAGGTTGCGTTGACCACGTCCTCCCGTAGCTCAGCGAGCCACGGGCCCCGGATGGTTGGCATGACCGGCACACGGGCCCGGCATGTCAGGAAGTGTCCGGCGACAACGGCGAAGGCAAAGCAGGCGATGCCGGCAAGCAGGAGCCTCAGGATGTCGTCCGCGCTGGTTGCCACGATGTATGCAGGAGGAGCGATCAACGCGGCCATCAGCCCCAACCGCAGTGCCAGGACTTCCCGGCTGCGGCCGGCCGCCCTGCGCCGCGACCAAGTACCGGCCAGCTGCTTATCCCGGACAGCCTGGGCTTTTATACGCCAATGCCGCTGGGAGCCGAGGTGAAGCCGGACGAGGGCGCGGGCGGCAGCCAGTTCTTCGGGGTTGTCGCGACGAAGTGCTTCCACAGCCGGGTCTGGTTCATCGGCCCAGGCACTCCTCAGCCGGCGGTCGATGGCAGCTGCCATCACGTCCAGGCTAAGTTTCGCAGCCTCCTCTGCCACCTCGGCCGGAGCAGCAATGGTTGTCGTCGGCTGTACTGCGCCCGCTGGGGCCGTGCGGTGCCCATAGCGTGGCGAGCCGTCGGCGAGTAGGTATTCATTGCTCATGGTTCCCCCAAAGAAGGCCTCCGCCGAGGCAGTGGCCCTAGATTGCGTTTTTATTCGCCAACAGGAGTCTTCGCATTGGCTGCTGAAAATATTGTGGGCGAGGCCGCGGGCGCAAAGCGCAATTCTTGGCGAAACCTTTGACGTTTTGAGCCGAGGTTGAGGAATCCAAGGAAGCCTTGAGGTCGCTCTGCTCAGATCAGCTGTGCTTAGTGCAGTTGTTGCGGGTGCTCACGGCCAGCGGTCTGAGTCAGCGGGCGTGAGAGGCTGAGCGGTCTGTGGTGGGAGGATTAGGAATGGAGTTCCGAAGGAGTCTTTAGCCGCAGCGAGGACATGTCGCCGGGATCTCGAGCGAACCCTAGGGGTAAGTCGATAAACCACGCAAAAGAACGTCGGGGTCGTTTCCTACCCCGACGTTCTTTTTATAAATTCGCTATGCTACTTGGCGCTGGAATTTCCGGAGCAGGAAGCCATCGCGCCCGTGCCAGAGCCGCTGTTCTTGGAGACGCTCGCACCGTCAACCAGGACTTCGCAGGTAACAGAAGTAGCAGCGCTGAAGTCGCCCGTGACGCTGAGCGTGCTGAAGCTGATCCCCTTCGCGGTCAGGTCTTTCTTCCAGTTGCCGGCAATGTCCTCGTTCGAGGAGCCATCCCCGTTCCAGTAGGTGACCTTCGCAGGGCCCGTGGTGGTCACGACATACTCGATCTTGTGTTCTTTGTTCAGCGCATCGTTGACCCCGTTTGCGGCTGCAGCGACCAGCGACGTGACAATGATGGCAACGATGATGGCGACCGCGCCCAGGATAAGGCCGGTGATAGAAGTACCCTTCTTAGTGAGTTTCCGGGTCAGGCCAATGCCGCCGAAGATTATGGCCAGCGGGCCGAGAATGAATGCAACAGTTCCCAGAATAGGAATGATTGCGAAGACGACGGCGACAATGCCGAGGACCAGGGCCGTGGTCCCAAACCCGTTACCCTTCATTGGTTGGTTAATGGCCTGCGCGGAAGAACCTTGGGCGAGGGGAGGGGAGTAGGGTTCACTCATGACTGTCCTTTGTGTGATGCGGTCTAGATAATGCCGCTGTCAACCAATTCAGGCGGAGTGACAAGATAGCTCGTTTCCCCAATCAACGGCGATCTCAGTGTATGTACTTTTGAAGACAATGACATGCATTTTTGCGAACTTGCTGAATTGTGTCGGGTGGCCATTTGATAATGGAGCCCTGAACAGCCGAATTGATTCAATCCTGGGGGAAAACTGTGCCAAAGCTTCCATGACGAAGAGGCCAACGGGGTATGCTCCCCGAGCGGGATGGAGTTCATTCCATTGTTTTTCCAGGGGGAGATTTGAAAGTCTATAACTCGCCAGCCAACTGGCCTTCACCGCCCGTTGGCTGGCAGCCACACGAGGGCTGGCACCCGGATCCTGTGTGGGGACCTGCTCCCCCGGGACATGAATTCTGGATTGAAGTTCCTGAGACGGCTTTTCCTCCGGAGCCGCGGGGTAAGGAGCTTACAACCACAGCATTCGTGCTGGCGGCTGTGGCAATCGTCTTGTGTTGGATCCCGATCCTCAACATCCTGGGATTCCTCCTGGGACTTAGTGCAGTGGTTATGGCCATCGTTGACTTGGTTACCACGCGACGTACTGGATTCCCGCTCCAGGGCATGACTGTAGCCGCCCTCGCTATCGGAGGCGTCTCGCTAATCGGCGTTATTACATTTCAGATGGCTTACTCTTCAGCTTCGAACGAACGACACGGCGCAAGCGCTGCATCAGCTGCCACGCAGTCGGCTACGCAGCCGGCTAATTCAACACCGTCGGGAACTACCAGCCCCGAACCAGTTGTGGCGGTGGAGGGGTCGGCTGAAAAGCCTCATTCCCTTGGCACGGCGGCCATCGTGGGAAACGAATATCAAGTTCAAGTTCTTAGCGTTAAGCTCAACGCGACTGACGAGGTAGTCGCCAACAACATGTTTAACAAGCCTCCCAAGGGGACGTATGTCCTCGTCGATCTTGCGGTGACCTATGCAGGGGCTAAAGAGGGGAATCCCTGGATTGACTTGTCGCCGACGTTTGTAGGCACAGATGCGAGGCAATACGACGCCAGCGCGTGCGGAGCCTCTCTCGACAATGGTGCAATGAATGTACCGACCCTCGAAAAGGGCGGCCAGGCAAACTATCAGGTTTGCATGGACGTGCCCACCGGTGCGATTGAAGGTGGCAAGATCTTCGTCCAGAAAAGCTTTTCCACGAATAGCAAGTCCAGAATTTATTGGGGACTGAGATAGCACAATGATGGGGGACCAATGACTGAGAACATCCCGTCTATACCGCCGGCGCCGAGGTCTGGGCCGCACTACCCTTCGCGCCCGCCTTCTGGCTCCATCAGGGGCAATGAGGCGGCCTACGGAACGCCGCAGCCCTACGACGTGCCTCCCCCCGTCGCCAACGGCCAGCAATCCCAATATCAGCATCCTCAGTACGGCCAAGCGCCCCTGCAGCATGCGCGGCAGTGGTACCCGCCGGCGCCAGAACCCAAATCGTCGGGCTTACGGGTTGCAGCCGGCATTGTCGGCATCGTGCTCGGTGCCCTCATGCTTTTCGCGGCCTTGGCGGGATTCACCCACAACGTGATCGCTGGCTTCCTCTTGTTGGTGGCTGCACTGGGGAACATTACTACCGGAATTGTGCTGTTAGCGAGTCAGCGCAGTCGCAATCGCGGTGCCCCGGTCACCTCCCTAAGCTTCGCCGGATTCGCCCTGCTGACGGCCCTTCTGGCGGTCCCGTTTCTCGGCGGGGCTGTGCTCTTCTTCGCGGTTCTTCTGGCTACGCCGGTCGTAATCCTCCTGAGCCTTGGGCTCGCGCGGGAGAAGAGCGCCGCTTGATCCGTCTGGGTTCCTGAGCCAAGCAGTCCTGACTTTTGTCGTCCCGGCAGGGGTGCCCGCATTGCTACCCCGCCACCGCCGCCTTCGCCGCCCGCGTGGCGTTCATCCACTCGGTGATCCACGGGGCCCGGACAGAGGACGTGATACGGCAGTCCGCCACGAAGGTCCCACGAGCCCCGGCGTCGATCCAGTCCTGCAGTTCGGACAGGTCCGACAGGGACCGGATGACGGCGGACTCAGCACCCAGTGCCCGGGCTATGCCGCTGAAATCCACCTCGGGGATCAGCATCGGCTTCTCCGTCAGGCCCTGCGAGCCGTACTGGTGGATTTCGGCACCGTAGGCGGCGTCGTTGTAGATCACCACGATCGCGCTGCGGGCGGCGCCGATCAACGACTCGAGATCGGACAGGCCCATCAGGAAACCGCCGTCGCCGGCGGCCAGCACCAGGGTACGCCCGTCCTCCACCGCGCGGGCTGCCCCGACGGCACTCGCAAGCCCCAGCCCGATGGACTGGAACGCGGTCCCCACCATCACCAGGTCCTGCGGCCGCGGGATGTTCCAGTACATGGGCGCCCACCCGATGAAGTGCCCGCCGTCCTGGACCACGGTACGGCGCTCCGGCAGCACGGCATCCAGCGCGGTGGCGAGGGAGCGCGGGTCCAGCCGGCCGTCCACCGACTCAGCGGATCCAGCAGAATGCCCGGGTCCCGCAGCAAGACGCCGGACAGCCTCCGCCCGCCACGCGCCAGCAGCGTCCTCACCATCAAGCAAAGAAAGCAGCCGGCCAGCAGCAACCTTCACATCCACCTGGACAAACAGGTCCACCCGCGGATTCGTCGGCTCCACCGCGGTGTCGATCTGGATGACTGCGGCGTCCGTGCCCAGCAGGTGCCCGAACCGCATGGTGAACGGGCTCAGGCTCGCCCCGGCCACCAGGACCACGTCCGCCTCGCCCATGAGCCCGGCCGCGGTGTCGGTGCCGAAACCGCCGGCGACGCCCAGGTACCCCTCGCCGTTGAGGAGGTTGAGCGCGAGGGCGGTTCCGGCGGTCAGTGCGCCGAGCCGGTCGGCGAGTTCGCGGAGTTCCGGGCCGGCGCCGGCGAGGTGTGCGCCCCGGCCGGCCAGGATCAGTGGCCGCCTGGCACCGGCGAGCAGGCGGGCTACCCGCGCAAGGTCCGTACCGCCGTCGTCCGTCACCTTCAAAGCCGTTGGCTCCGGAAGGTCCTCGTCCGCAGCCTCAAGCGCGGCGAGGTCGTACGGGATGGCAAGCACGACGGCGGTGCGCCGGGTGAGTGCGTACTCCACCGCCTGCCGGGTGATGGCGCCTCCGGCGCCGCGGGTGACGGTGAAGGTGGCCGCGCCGAGGCCGGCGGCGATGGCGGCCTGGTCCACGTCCCAGGGCCGGGCGCCGCTGGTGGGCGCGTCCCCGGTGACCAGCACCACCGGGATCTGCGCCTGGACGGCCTCGGCCAGGGCGGTGAGCGCGTTGGTGTAGCCGGGGCCGTAGGTGGTGGTGCCTGCGGCGAGCAGTCCCGAGGTGCGGTAGTACGCGTCGGCCGCGGCGATGGCGGCGCCCTCGTGCCGGACAGGGGTGAAGCGCAAGCCCTGCTGCTCCGCGGCGTCGAGGAAGTAGACGTTGCCGTTGCCCATGACGCCGAAGACGTCGCTGACATAGCTGCTGAGAACCTGTGCCACGCGGCCGGAGACGGTAAGTGAAGTCATGCAGGAATCCTGTGACCTGCGCCTCAGATCAGCAAGAGGCCGGAATTCCACTGGGACTTTTGGCAGCAGGAGAAGCAGTGACTGACAAAATGCGCACGTGTGGCGCCCATCACCAATACTTAGTCCGAAACGCGGGACTCCTGCTCGGACAGCCGGCTGATGAGGCCGTCGTATCGCGGCGGCATGAGTTCCAGGATCGAGATGGCCGTGCTGGTCCGCTCGATCCCATCGATCTCCAAGATTTCATTGGTGATGCGGTAGAGGTCGGCCGTGCCGCGGGCCACCACTTTGGCCATGAGGTCCGCGTCGCCGGTGGTGGCGTGCACCTCGATGACCTCCGGGATCGCGGCGAGCCCGTCCTCCACCGAGCCCGTCCGGGTCTGGCTGATCGACAGGGAGAGGAAGGCCATCAGCTCGTAGCCGAGCGCGGCCGGGTCAAGCCTGCGGCTGAAGGAGCGGAGCGCGCCGCTGCGCTCCAGCCGCGCCAGCCGTGCATGGACGGTGTTGCGGGCGACGCCGAGCGTCCGGGAGAGAGCCAGGGCGCTCGCTTCGGGGTCCTTGTCCAGGGCAAGGATGATCCTGCCGTCGAGCGAATCGAGGGTCCGGGATGTTGTGATGGTCATATTTTCACCAGAGGTACTAGAAGTTGAGCAGAAGTCCCAAGCACAAAAGCGTATCTTGCAATGTGGTCCGGGTCACTTCCATGATCGGTCCTCATGACCCCTGAACAACTCCTGGCCGAACCCGCCACCGCGCTGCCCGCCCTGCGCGCCGCGGTGACCGGACTCCCGGCCTACGTCCCCGGCAGGCGCAGCCTCGGCGCGGACACTGCCGCCCTCGCCAGCAACGAAAGCCACTACGAGCCCCTGCCCGCCGCCACCGCCGCCGTTACCGAAGCGGCCGGCAGGATGAACCGCTACCCGGACATGGCCGCCGTCGAACTCCGCGAACGGATCGCCCGGCACCTGGGCGTCACCGCGGAGGAGGTGGCGGTGGGGCCTGGCAGCGTGGGCGTCCTGCAGCAGATCATCACCGGGCTGTGCGACGCCGGGGATGAAGTGGTGTTCGCGTGGCGCTCCTTCGAGGCGTACCCCATCCTGGTGGAGCTGGCAGGTGCCCGGCCGGTCCGCGTGCCGCTGGATGACGCCGAGGGCCACGACCTGGACGCCATGGCCGCCGCCGTCACCGAGCGCACGAGGGTCATCCTGCTCTGCACCCCCAACAACCCCACCGGCGTGCCGATCAGCCATGGCCGCCTCGAGGCCTTCCTGCAGTCTGTCCGCCCCGACATCCTGGTGGTGATCGACGAGGCCTACGTGGAATACGCCGACGCCGGCAGCGGCCCCGACTCCCTGGCGCTCTACCGCCGCTACCCGAACGTCTGCATCCTGCGCACCTTCTCCAAGGCCTACGGGCTCGCCGGCCTGCGCGTCGGGTATGCCATTACGACGGCGGCAATCGCCGAAGGTTTGCGGCGCACCGCCCTGCCGTTCGCCGTGAGCGCGCTGGCCCAGAAGGCCGCCATCGCATCGCTGGACGCGGGGGAGGAGATGGCAGCGCGGGTTTCCCTGGTGAAGCAGGAACGCGCCCGGATGGCCGCCGAGCTGGAGGCCCAGGGATGGAAACTGCAGCCGAGTCAGGGCAACTTCCTGTGGATCCGCACCGACGCCCCGCTTCTTGCCTTGCTCGCGGATGCGTTCGATGCCGCGGGAATTCTGGTCCGGGCGTACCAGGGCGACGGCCTGCGGATCACCGTGGCCGACCCTGCCTCCAACGACCGCGTGCTCCGGCTCCTCGCAGCCTACGTGCCCCTCGCAAGTTCCTGACCTTTTTCTCATTCCGTTCCACCTACCAACCAAGAGGAATCCCTTTATGGAACACCAGACAACGACGTCTGCCCGCGCCCTCGGCGCCGCCCTCAAACCCCGGCAGCTGACCATGATGGGCCTGGGCAGTGCCATCGGCGCGGGACTGTTCATCGGCTCCGGGGCCGGCATCCAGGCCGCCGGGCCGGCGGTGCTGATCTCCTACCTCGTGGCCGGCACACTCATCATCCTGGTGATGTGGGCGCTCGGCGAGATGGCCGCCGCCAACCCGGACAGCGGTGCCTTCTCCGTCTACACCGCCAAGGCCTACGGGCCGGTGGCCGGCGCCACGGTGGGCTGGCTCTGGTGGATCCAGCTGGTGGTGGTCATCGCCGCCGAGGCGCTGGGTGCGGCCGGCCTGCTGGCCACTATCTTCCCGGCCCTGCCGGTGTGGCTGATGGCCTTGGTGTTCATCGTGGTGCTGACTGCTGTGAACCTGACCAGCGTGAAGAACTTCGGCGAGTTCGAATTCTGGTTCGCCCTGCTGAAGGTGGCGGCGATCGTCGGGTTCCTGCTGGTGGGCTTTGCGCTGCTGTTCGGATGGCTGCCTGGCGTGGAGTCGCCGGGCCTGGCGCATTTCATGGGGGAGGGCTTCGCCCCGAGTGGCTTCGGCGGGATTGCGACGGCGCTGTTCGTGGTGGCATTCGCGTTCGGAGGCACCGAGATCGTCTCCGTGGCCGCAGCCGAGACGGCGGAACCCGCGCGCAGCGTGAAGAAGGCAGTCAGGACGGTGCTGTGGCGCATCCTGGTTTTCTACATCGGCGCCATCTTTGTGATCGCCGCAGTGGTGCCCGTGGGTTCAGCAGGGCTGAAGAGCCCGTTCGCCGCCGTGCTGGACGCCGCAGGTATGCCCGGTGCGGCCACCGCCATCACGCTGGTGGCCGTCGCGGCACTACTCTCAGCACTCAACGCCAACCTTTACGGTGCTTCGCGGATGGCGTTCTCCCTCGCCGAGCGCGGTGAAGCGCCGCGTTGGCTCGCTTCCGTTTCAAAAGCGAAGGTTCCGGTGGCCGCGGTGCTGGCGAGCGTCGCCTTCGGCGTTGTCACGGTGGTGCTGGAGCTGGCCTTCCCCGAGATGGTCCTTCCCATCCTGCTCAACATCGTGGGTTCGACGTGCCTGCTGGTGTGGACGTCCGCGCTCCTGGCCCAGCTCGCGCTTCGCCTCCCTGCCGACCGCGAGGGGACGGAACTGCCCCTGCGGATGCCCGGCTTCCCGTGGCTGACGGGCGTTGGCCTGCTGATCCTGGCGGCGATCTTCACGGTGGGTTTCATCGGCGAGGACTCCCGTCCCCAACTCCTGAGCACGTTCGCGCTCGTCGCTGTCCTTGCAGCGGGGTGCTGGATGAACCATCGGTCCGGGAACGTTACGCCGGGTATGGAATCCTCGGGGCGGGCCAAGGAGCCGGCGCTGATCGACTGAACATGGGATGCTGACCCGCCTCGCGGGTTCGGCGCATGCGGAGGGCGCGTCCGGTCTGACCGAGCGCGCCTTCCGTCCTGTGCTGCCGGATGGGCCATGGCGAGCATGAAACCGGACGGGTGATAGGTGACGTCGTTTGGCTGCCTGCTCGTCGGCCAGTCAGAAGGGTGCAGGCCTATATTGATTGCGCAGACGATAGTCACTTCGTTGAGGAGTTTGCACGCGCCGCGACCTGTTAGCCCCGTATCCATGAATACAATCGCCATAGATCCAATGCGGCACTATGGGATTCCGCCTGTGCGCAGCGTTCATACCTCCTGTGAGGTGCAACCCCGAGGAGTAAGCGATGACCGATATTGAAAGCATCACGTTGGAGGCGGAGCTCGTCGGAGAGGACGCCACGCGTGACATTGCCAAGGCGGTCAGCGCTCGTCACACCATTGCTCGCAAGTACGTCATGAGGCTCCGTCGGCGGCATCCGGAGGCGACGCCGGCTGAGGTTATCCAGATGTTGGAGCGTCACTACGCAACGTCGATCACCACTGCTGGTGCCCTTATCAGCGCCGGCGCCATCGCGGCTGATATTGGTATCGCGATGATCCCTGGAGTAGGGGCCGCAGCAGCAGGTATGAAGAGTGCGGGCCAACAGGCCGCCAAGAAGACCGGCAAGGAAGCCGTCAAGTTGGCCGCCAAGAGCGCTGCGAAACAGGCCGCCAAGAACATGGCGATGGGTACTGCGAAGAACGGTGCACAGCGAGCTGCTGCTCTCCTTCCCGCGGGCGATGAGCAGTTGCAGTTCGAGATCACAGCCGTTTTCGCGCTCGCTATCGCCGATATTCACGGGATGGATCTAGACAAAGACCAGGCCCTTGCCCTTGTCTACGGGCTTTCGAATGAACGCGTTAGCCAGAAACAGATCGCGGCGATGGCGACAGACCTATCAAGCTCGTCGGCTGAAGTCGTTGTCGGTGACGGCAATACCGTCGCTGCTGGCCGCGCGGATTGGTCGCACTGGGCGAACACGCTCGCGGATACCCTCCCTGGAGGCGCTGCGCAGAGTTTGGTTCGGACCATTGAGACTGGTGAGCTGGACACCGTGCGCCAAAATCTGAGCGGTAAGCAGCAGGCAACGATTGAATATGGAGTCGGAGCCATAGCGGGAGGGGTCACGCGCTTCGTGTTCGGTCGCGAAGTCGTGACCGCGGCTCGGGCCGCGTTTGCTGAAGCGCCAGACACGTTCCCCGAACATCTTGCCATTCCTGCCGGACCTGAGTCAGAGGACGGCGACGCCGACCAGAACCGAGCTCTTGCAGCCATGGAAGAGGCCGCGAAGCTGACGGGCAATTGGATTTCAGGAACTGCGAGCACCGTTGGAGGCGGCGTCGCGACGGGAGCTGCGGCTGTCGGTGCGGGGGTTGCAACTGCAGCCGACACAGTTTCGCGGGCGTTCCGGAGTGTAGACATAGATGGGGACGGGATACCGGACGAGCCTCAGGCCCTCACCGCGGTCAAGGGCATCGGCGGCACAATTGCTGGTAAGGCAGGCACCGTCGGCGGGAGCGTCGCAGGCTTGTTCAAGCGGAAGAAGCGGAGCGAACAGGCGACGGACGGATCTGAGGAAGGCCACCAGGAAGCAGCCGAAAAATAACCTGGAGCTTGCGCCCATGGCAGGCGGCGGAGGTGAGGCCCTCTCTTCTTAGGAAGAGACACAGTCTGGGGATCGCTGAACTGTTCGGACCAATTCTTTCGTGCAGAGAGTTCTCCAGCTAATTACTCGCGAATATGCCTGTCTCGCGAGACGGCTTAGCCGCCGCGCTTTGCATACGGCAACGCAAAATCTTGTCCTCACAAATTTCCAGAGTGGTGAGGGGCATCATTATTGGCTTGAGCTGCAGACATATATGATTTGAAGGAACTTGCCGCGGTGGTCCGTTATGCATGTCAACCCTTCAACGCCGCGGAATTCCGAGCGTGTCCTGATGACGAAAGAAATCGGAGAATGAGTCGTCGTGATTCTTTTCAAAGCAGTTATGAACTTTTTCAGAACACGAGTTCTGCTTTGGCCGGTCCTACTAGTCCTTGGGCTATTGGTCGGGGGAGCGGTTGTAGCATTCGCATCCGGTGGTCTAAACGCCCTAGCGCTCAAATCCCTTTTCAGTACTAGCTCCAGCGAACGTGATTCCCAAGTCGTTCGATCCGTCACGCGGGTGCAAGAGGTCGCCCTGCTCAGTCTTCACATCGAGGGTGTCACGAGGAACGAAAGTAATGGAGAGATTCTCGGCGTGGCCATACCCGCAAGCGAGAAAACGACGCTGATCCAGTACAAGTTCAACGCAAAATTAGGCGTCGATGGGTCACAGGTGAAGATCGAACCCACCGGCTCAAGGTCGTTTCGAGTGACCATCCCTCAATTCGTCGGCATCGGCTTTAACAGCCCCGTGTTCGAGGACGCCCTCGAGAGCAACAACGCGCTCGGCTGGCTGACGCCGCCAGCCGTCCAAACCCGCATGATCAACAGCATTCTCAGCGACGAGAACAAGCAGGAGTACATCGCCCAAAACGAAGATGCGTTGAAAGAGCAAGCCAAGGTCTTCTACTCAGGAATCGTCGCAAGCGTTGATCCGGAAGTCACCCTCGACTTTGTCTTCTCCGAGTAGATCCCCCTGAGTGCCCCGTCCTGGCCGCACGGGTTACAAGTGCTGCTAGGTTCGGAGAGGGGACTAGTACGACGGAGTCGCTCGTCGAGCCGCCGTTCGTGCACGTTCGAACTGCTAGGACAGGCGCTACCTTCCTCGCCATACAAATCGGACCGCGCCTCTTCAGGCTGGCGTTGGTCGCACGGTCAGGAACGGCTTTCACCCCAAGGCGAGCTTCAGTGGATTCCAAGCCTCCGTACGAGAGAGCGCGAGCTTCAGTTCACGCCCGCCTGCCTCCTCCAGCAGCGCGGAATCACCAACAACTACCAGCAGGCTTCGCGCGCGGGACAGCCCGACGTACAGCTGTTCCGGTGCCCTGTTTATGTCCTTGAAACCGTTGACGCACAGAACAATTAGGGACCGTTCCAGGCCCTTGAAGCCCAGGACGTGGCCGTAGAACTCGGCCTCGTTTGCGTGGAACTCACGCCAGTACTCCTCGGTGGCTCCGCGTTGGAAATAGTCCAGGTGAATGGGGTGGCGGTCCTTGGTAGTGAGGAGCGCGATCTGGTTGTTCGCCCAGCCTTCTTCGATCAGGGCCTCGACGCAGTACCCGGCGACCTCAAGCGCGTCCTCGGTGGGGCAGTCCACGAACCGAACGGCCAGGCCGGTGCTTCCCCGGGGCGTGAAGTGTTCGCCCGCGAACGGCTTGAACGTCTCGGCGATCTTCCGGGTGTTGCGGAGATTATCATCTATGTGGATCGGCACTAAAGAGGCCATCGGGCCGTTAGCGAAGTCCGCCGTCGCACCTCCCCGCCGCCGGTATACGTCCTGCCGGTCATCCATAAACGCGTACACCTCGCCAGCGGAGGGACTGGTGGTGCAGGCGAGCAGCGCCTCCCACCAAAGGGGCGCAAAGTCCTGTGCCTCATCGACGATGACGGCGTCCAGGCGTTCCTGAGGGTTCATCTGAGCGGCGAGTTCCTTCAGGAGACGTGGCATCTCCACATCGAAGTAGTCTTGCCCCTGCCCGTCGGGGACGCCCAGCCCGCGCACGTACTCGTGGAACTCGCCCGTGAACACCGGCTTCGCCTGGCGCCACCTCGCCACACGGTCCTGAAGGTACTGCCCCAGGCCTTTGTTGTAGCAGAACAGGCCCACGCGTTTTCCCTGCTTGCTGAGCATGCGGGCCTTCTCGACGGCGAGCCACGTCTTGCCGCTGCCCGCACCGCCGGTGAAGCGTATCCGGGGGAGTGAGCGTGTTGCCTGCAGCAGTATGGACTGGCGCTCCGTGAGGTAGTCCTGGGCTGCTTCGTCTTCCTTGGACGTGGTGGAAGGCACGACGGCGGTGTCTAGGTTCCCGCCCAGCTTGCGGACGATCCGTTCCAGGAAGGACGGCGCCAGCGGGCTAGCGCCGCCACCTTCGTTTTCGATCGCCAAACGCACGAGCTCGGTAGGAGACTTGCTGCCCGTCTGGTCGAGGATGAGCGGCCGGGGGCAGCCGGCCATGGTCCAGGTCCTCGGTACATTGGAGTACGGCAGGCTCACCATGTAGACACAGCGGCTGCTGACGCGGGACCCGAGCTGTTCCTCGAGCCAATTCTTGAGGGCGTGAAGTGAGCTCTGGGACTGCGCCACTGGGCTCTGGATCTTGCGCTTTCTGGAACGGTCCGACTGGTACCACTGGCCGTCATTAATGCTGACTTGGCCGCCTTTGACCTCGATGGCGGCTATCCCCACATTCGGCCAGAGGACCAGGATGTCTATTTCGTGCTCGCTTCGGCCGTCACGGACCTGGACGGAGTGAGCCAAGACAACGTCATCTGGGAGGCTGTTTTTCAGAGCAGTCCAGACGGCCTTTTCCGCCAGCTGTCCTTCATTGAACTCCGGTTCTTCCGGAATGCACCGCATTGCCGCCCCTATTGATAATCCGGTCTCCCACATTCGCTGATCCAACGTTAGCTGGACCATTCGCGATTGCCGCTGCGCCACGGGTCGAACGTCTGCGGAGTCGTGAAGTCCGCCGTGCGGTGACCGCACGGAATCAGAGTAAGAACGCATTATTGCATCAAGATGAGCTCAATTTCGCCCAAGGTTTCCGGTCGTCGGCGTTTTCTGGCGAGTCAAGAAATATGCTCGGTACGGGAAAGCTTTGTCAGGTTAAGCAGATGGCTCGGCAAATTCGGGGCATCGTTATGGGCCCCAAGCGAATTGGGGGCATCATGTCGAACTACCAGGCGCTCTTGGGCCTGACACCTTCAAGCGCATCGGCTACGACCCCCGGCGCCGAGCGGGCGATGATGACTGAGTATGAGGACTGGAATGAGGCTCTCGCCGAGGCGTTCTTCAACGAGGAAAATGCCGGCAAGCTTGTATACCTGGATAAGGACGATCTGGCTTTTTCGAATGCCTGTCGGGTTATGGGGGTATTACCGGAGCATGGTGATGAATCTTTAGCCCGGGCCGTCAGAGCTTATCTTTGCTGGAAGGATTCTGGTCGGGCATGTTTTGCTAACTTCGAACTTCTAACTAAGTCTTGGGTGGCCAAGAGAAGAAAGGCACTCAGAGAATCAGCTGCAGTACCGCCTCCTCCTCACATCGCGCTGTTGGTTTTGCTGTCGTCAGCAGCTGAGCGCATGGGCGGCGCAAATGTTAATTCGGGGGGCTCTGAGTCGAGCTACTACGCGAGCCTAGAAGGGCTTTTGACCGTGCCTCCACAGGAATCTAGCCGATTTCGCGTTTCGTTCACGAAATCAAGCGAAGCATTCTGGGAATCTCTTTCTTTGTGGCTGGAGGACCATGACGGTCAGCTAGGGTTGCCCAGCGCCTACGCCCTGATGCATCGCTACGTTGGACTCCCAATCTCTCAGGCGCTGGTTCGTGAGCGGGAACGCCGCAATCTCAAGAAGATGTTTGAGGAACAAGGGTTTACGGCGGGAACAACGGTGTCCCATGTCGATATGCATGGCGCTATGGAGGTCTGGGTCGCATCGTCGCGAACTTCAGCGAACGCAGCACTCCGCAAGATGTGGTCTTCACCAGAGCTGCAGAGCCGAATTGTTGAAATCGCGCTTGCGGAGCTCGCCACTTGGGAAGGCTCCGAAACAAACACCAGCGTCCAAAACGGCACCGGCAAGAGGAACCTTCGTGCTCTCCTGACATTGCGAGACAGCAGGGCAGGGCTACGTACTGAAATGCGCTTCGGAGTTACGGTGGGATCTTCCGCGTCTCAGGGAGATATTTGCCGTATAGAGGGCATTGATGGGGCTCTGCGGGAGTTCGCACTAGATCTCATAGGAGTGGATTCCGCCGGCTTCGACTTACGAGTGGTTGGCGTGGATGTGCGCTCAGCCCTGGGCGGCGATTTGCAGATCCAAACAGCTAGTGGCGCCAAATTGCAGCGAGTTCCCAAGAATGTCATTATTTTGACTCGAGATGCCTTTTCGGCGGCTTACGTAGAATCAGACCGGATTAATGCAGCTGCCCTTTCGCGCATTCTGGTAAAGGACGAGCCGCAGCTGATAGCCGCCGTCTCCAAGATTCTGGCCGATGCAGCCCAGCCGGGTTACGTGGCAGTTCCAGGGGGCGCCGAAGGTGTACCCGTCGGTTGGACCGTATACAAAGACGTCATGCTCTTACGTACGCCGGACTCCTCCCTTGCGATGGGAGCCGATCTATCCGCGTTTCAGCCGAGGCTGTCTACTCAGATGACGGTCTCGGGTGGCTTTAAACTGCCAGGACGGGTACCGCGTTGGAGCGCTTTGAGTCCAATCCAGGTGATAATCGCTTCTGAAACTGACGAGCCGGTTGACCTAGTAATGCTGACCCGTAACGCAGAGTCTCTTCAGACTGAAGAGACGGTTATCAGCTCCGGACTCGCTGTGCCCGCCGTGGTTGATATGGACGTGATCCCGCGGGGAGTGGACGACTTCACCCTTGCTCTTCGACGGGGTAAAACCACCCTGCAGACAGTGGCGGTGAAGCTCAGAAGCTCGTTGGCACCGAGTCCTGACTGCTCACAACGCTTCAGGTCCCTTTGCCATGATTTGCAAGACGAGCTGTGGGTAATCCGAAGCGTCCCTAGTGCAGAAGCCGCAGCCCCGGGTATTGACGGGATCGCTGTCTCGGCACCCGAAGTTGGCTATATGCGCCGCACGATTTCCAAGCGACCTGACTGGAACAGGGAAGGGAAAATCGCCCCGAAACCGTCGGCTCTGATCGTACGCGGACCGGCGGCGGATTCCTGCGTCGTCACGGGGCGCCATCGCTGGAGTCTGCCGCTTTTCGACGGGAAGTGGCCGAAATCAAGATGGATGTATGGCGTCTGCACGCAGTGCGGGATGAGTAAGCGCTACCCGACGCGGGCAATGAAGAGCAAAAATGGAACCGGGGCAGCGCCTCGCCAAAAAACAGCTCTCCCGGCACTCCGGACGGCCTCTGTTCCCTGGACAGCTCTAATCGACTCGCTGTTCTATCTTGGTGCAGGTTCGCGTCACGAATTTTCGGTTCTCGCGCGCCAGCTCGAAGACTCCGCCATATTCGAGAATCAGCTCCTGCTCGACCTTGAGGCCTTGGGGATCCTCGAGTTTGAAAGAAATGCGGACCTCGAAGCAATCCGTTGGGAAGCAGCAGCAACGTGCATGGGTGAGTTGTCGGATGGGACGTGGTTGCTGACCGGTTATTGGCCCAAAGACCTGGAAAACAAGGCGATGAGAGCTTTTCAAGATTTAGGGGCTTCGGTGACCATCAAAGCGCCTCACCGCCAGGCCCAGCGTACGGTCACCGATCTTTCGGTCCAGGACTTGGCCGAAGTCG
This sequence comes from Pseudarthrobacter phenanthrenivorans, assembly GCF_036455295.1. Classification (GTDB taxonomy): domain Bacteria; phylum Actinomycetota; class Actinomycetes; order Actinomycetales; family Micrococcaceae; genus Arthrobacter; species Arthrobacter phenanthrenivorans_C. Next base: position 78,996 of record NZ_JAYXNX010000003.1, read on the forward strand.
CCGATGAATTCGAGTTCGATTTCGTGCCACACGCCTCACATTCACTTGCGCTGGTCTTGCCTGCGCTCTCATCCGTCGCCGCTGGGTTAGAGCGGCGGGAGATGCCATTCGCGAATAGTTATGAGTATTTCGATACTCGCTCTGCCGCTTGGTTAGAGGTTGAGGCTGCACAATTTCCGGGCCTTTACCGCGTTTCTCGGAGCTTTAGCTCGCGTTACTACTATCGCAATGCAAAGGACATAGCCAACGGCGCGGCAGCCCTTGTGACCGTGCACCTGGGCAAACACCTTGCCGCTCTCGAAGCCAAACGTCCCCTGATCGCCTATGACCCAGCAGCGGAGACTCTGTCGGTCCCGGTCGGAGCCGAACTTCCTGGCCTATATGGCAGAGCGGCGGTGATGGGCGATGGGGATCTACCGGAGATGGTGCCTGCCGACCGATCCGTGCACTATTTCAACGTACCCGTGGCCGCTGCAGAGGCAATTATTGGAAAGCTGACATCATGAGCTACTGCCCGAATCCAATCAGCGTCAGCAATGATCTGAAAGAGGCCTTTTCACGGTACTTTTCGACGAATTATCGCCTTCGATCCCCAGGGCTTGCTGCAGATCGGGACGAGCTTCTTGCTGCCCCCGGCCAAGTATTTCAAGAACCCTTGGTCGAACCTGTCATCCCGTACCCGACTACTGATGATCTCGTCGACGTAGCTATGGCCGCGGGATATTCAGAATCGGTTGGACGTACCGTCGGAGACGCATTCTTCAGACAGTATGTGAGGCCGGGGGAACGGCTAGGCGTTCGGCGACATCAAGCGACGAGCATCCTGACGAACAGAGGAGCAGGGGAGGCGGGCAAAAGAAACGTTGTCGTTACCTCGGGCACTGGCTCTGGCAAAACCGAGGCAATCCTTTTGCCTATCTTGCTGCGGCTCGTGGAGGAATCAGAGGGCTGGAGCAGGCCTGGGCCTGTCAACAGATGGTGGACTGGGGACACTTTCAGCCCGATGCGGAAGAACGAGAAGCGCAAGGCTGCAGTCCGGGCGATGATCCTGTACCCCACGAACGCATTAGTTGAGGATCAGCTCACACGTCTGCGCCTTGCTTTTCGCAGGATTTCCGAGACGCGGCCAGAGGCACGCCTCTGGTTTGGGAGGTACACGGGCGCCACACCCGGAACTAACAAACTCCCAGCCCCCTCCCTGAAGTCGGGTGCTGTTTCTCGGGTAATCCAGGAACTCCGCGAGATGGCCGAAGAGTACGAGAGCCTCGTGTCCGCTGGAACCGTGGAGGAGGGCGATTTGTCCCTCTTCACTGACCCGGCGATTCATGAGATGGTCACCCGCTGGGATATGGTTCAGGACCCGCCCGACGTCATGGTTTCCAACTTCGCCATGATCAACGCGATCTTGATGCGAGACTTTGAAGCACCGCTTTTTCGGCAGACACGTGAATGGCTTGCTCAATCGCCGGATCACGTTTTCACGTTGGCAGTGGATGAACTCCACTCCTACAGAGGCTCCGCCGGAAGCGAAGTTGCACTTCTCTTACGCAGACTCATGAGTCGGCTAGGCCTGGAGCCGGACAGTCCGCAGCTACGCATCATCGCCGCCAGCGCGTCACTGAATCAGGACGATGAAGGCTTGAACTTCCTGGAGGAGTTCTTCGGATCGTCGAGAAACAGCTTTCTTGTCACTAAAGGGCAGCCCAGTGCGATTACGAGTTCTCTGCCAATTAGCCGGGACCAGGTGCTCAGCGAACACGCGGCGGGCACCTTGATAAATCGCTCTGCCGAACTCTCCGAGGCAATTGCGGTGGCATGCTTTCAGGAGGAGGAAGACAGGTATCGGGCTCAATTCCTCAAAACTATTTCGCAACGGTTGTTCGGCAGTGAGGATCCTGAAGGGGAAGCACTTCAGGCAGTATTCCAAGCCGTGGCACTCGGGCAACAAGTTGGTGTCCCTCTGCGCGGGCATATCTTTGCGCGGGTCCTCTCCGGGTTGTGGGCATGCAGCAACGCTCATTGTTGCGGGGTGACGGCTAAGCGACGAGACAAACACCGCAATGTCGGGAAACTCTTCGGACAACCAGTGTCGGTCTGCGACGACTGTGGCAGCCGAGTCCTAGAGCTCATCTTGTGTGGCGAGTGTGGTGATACGAGCCTGGGCGGTTACGTTTTGCCCTTCAGCGATGGAACAGAGAGCCTGAGCGCGACACCCGCGGGGATTTTGTCAGACGCGCCGGGATTGGTAACACGCCGAAATCGCGGCATGTACAGATGGTTTTGGCCGTCTCACGGAGATCAGCCTCCCGTTGGCGCCGGCAGTAAATGGTCAAGTCACTCATTCGATGTTGCCTGGGTCCGGGCACGACTGGAAACTAGTGGCCGCATTGAAGTGGGGCCGCTAGACGGGGTGAATGGGTGGGTGCTTCAGATCAGCGGCAAGGGCGACGCGCACGCAACGCCCGCCATCCCAGGTAGGTGCCCCCAATGCGGCCAGCAGGGACGACAAACGGCCGAATTTGTCCAAGGCCAGGTCGCGTCGCCGCTGCAGGGCCACGCAACATCCCCGGCGCAGACTACGTCCATATACTTACGTCAGCTCCCTCGGAGCCTTGGCGAGCGCCCGGCGGACTATCGAACCATCGTGTTCACGGACAATCGAGATTCTGCGGCCCGGACGGCCGCTTCCCTGGCGACCCGCCAGTACAGCGACATCTTGGTGCAAATGCTCCGAAGAGGTCTCTCGGAAGCAGCGGACACAGATGTTGTGGATATTCTTCGACGCTTCTCCTCCGACCCATCGAGTCTGAAGCCGGCTGAACTCGCCCAAGCACAACACATACTCCAGACGAATCCAGGGGCGCTTACAGCGGTCGTGCGTGCAACTGCGGGTGTGGCCAGCCCGGCAGACCTTCAGATACTGTCGGATCTGAACTCAGCTGGTTCCGAATCCATCGCATGGAACGACCTCCGAGTTCGGATCGAAACACAGATGGTCGACTTGGGAACCAGCCCGGGGGGCCCCTCGCCCTTTGCCCAGAAGCTCAACAAGGAACCCTGGTACACCTTTTACGCGCCGCCTAAACCGGGACTTTGGATTAAGGCTGATGCTGCTTCCTCGGCTGTTGCACAAGAAAAGCTCGGCAACATGCTGGACATGGAGTTGGCGCGACAAGTGTTCGACGCCGGTCGGCGCGATGTTGAATCAACCGGGCTTGCCTGGATCCGTGCTGAGGTTTCGGGGACCGGTTCCGGCCTCGACGACGAGCTCGCCAGCGAGGTTGCTGCAAGCTGCGTGCGGTTGTTGGGCCTCGATCTCAACTACGAGGGATCTTTCGCCGCCAGGGCGGACGGAATCAAGACGCCTACCGCTGTCCGGGACTACTTGAAACGAGTTTCGGCCCTTCACGCCGTCGATAGTGGAACTCTCGAGGCATGGGCATACGCCGCCCTGAGGAGTCAGGGGCTGACTCACGACGGTTGGATCCTGAAAATACACGGACCAACCAACCACATACGTTTTGCCCCTCCACGCGGGCACGTCTGGATTTGCGACCGCTGTGGCTTTGTCCACCTCCACGGCTCCGCTGGAGTCTGCGCCAATAAGGGCTGCGAGTCCTCGACACTTTCAAGACACGATGGGGCAGCATACGGAGGGGACTACTACAGGTGGCTTGCCAGCCAGGAGCTAAGGCGAATAGCGGTCGCAGAGCTAACGGCCCAGACCAAGCCAGCCACTGAACAACGTAAGCGCCAGCGCTGGTTTAAGGGCATCCAGTTACCAGCGCCGAAAGAAAACTCCCGAACGTGCCAGCTCGATGTATTGAGCGTTACGACGACTATGGAGGTCGGCGTCGATATTGGTGCGCTCAACGCTACTCTCATGGCCAACATGCCGCCCCAACGGTTCAACTACCAGCAGCGAGTTGGACGCGCCGGCCGCGCGGGGCAAGCGTTCTCATTTGCCATCACATCCTGCCGCGACTCGGCCCACGATGAGTACTACTACAACAATGCTTACAGAATGACGGGTGATCTTCCGCCGCAGCCCTTCCTGGACCTAGGGCGTCCACGAATCGTACAGCGGGTCGCGGCGTCTGAGCTGCTCAAACAGGCCTTCTCATCCGTTGCGGGAGGTCCAGAGTGGACTCCGGAGAGCCTTCATGGATCCTTCGGAAAAGTCGACTCGTGGGTTGACTATCGGCCAGGCGTCGCGGAGTGGCTGAGTACGCATTCGAGCGTGGGCGAGATCGTCCGCCAGCTGAGCCGTTACACCAAGCTCACTGAGGCGCAAGTCTTGGAGATCGAGCGTTGGGCGCGTACGGACCTTGTCGCAGAAGTGGATCGAATAATTGCACTTCCGGAACGAAGCGACGACGAACTTAGCCTGGTCCTGGCGCTGGGCGGTCTTCTTCCGCTCTTTGGATTTCCGACGAGAGTGCGCAATCTGTATGACGGTGAGGTGATGGGCCGGGTGCTGGACGACAACGTTGTTGCTGACCGACCCCTTGCCATGGCTGTTACAAACTACGCGCCGGGCGCCGAAGTTGTCCGGGACGGGCTGGTTCATACAGCAGCCGGCTTCGCACATTACGAGAAGGCAGGCAAAGCATGGTTACCTGTCGACCCGCTTGGAGCTGCCCATGAAGTTGTTTCCTGTACGGAGTGCGCAACAACCTTCATCGACCGAAAAGTGAATGACGTATGTGAGAACTGCGGCTCTGAAGTGATTCGGTTCTCCATGTTTGAGCCTCGGGGGTTCAGGACGACGTACAAGCCCCGCCCCTACCGTATTGACGGCTCGCGTGCGCAATCTAAAAGCCTTCCTACATTCGTTTCCGCCCAAAAGGAGACGGCGCTCGAAGAAGTCTTAGGCGTCGATGTCCGCTTGTATGAGCAGGGCAAGTTACTTCAGTACAACGACAACCGGGGACGTCTCTTCGATCTTAAGCGGCAGGGCGATGGTTCTGTGGTGGCTGTAGACAAGCTGATCTATACGCGTGGTTGGAAGGACATGCCAACCTCAGGCATAGAGATTGGTAAGAGCGCCATCGGGGAGATCCGCACGACGGATGCTGTCACCATCGCATTCACGCGGCTGAAGACGCCTAGCGGCAGCATTCCCACCTCTGCAGGAGTACTACCAGCAGGAATGTCTGCCCTATGGTCACTCGCTGAGGTGATGCGCGCTGGAGCTAAGGCCCAGTTGGATATCGACCCACAGGAGATGCAGGCGGGCCTTCAGCACCTGACTACTTCGGGAGAGCCGACCGCAAGAGTGTTTTTGGCCGACAGCCTGGATAACGGAGCCGGATACGCGGTGGAGATCGCCAAAGCGGAGAATTTCAAGGACCTCCTGCGCTCTACTCGTGAGACATTGCGGCTCATGTACGAGGACGGCAGTCATGCCGGATGTTCCACGTCCTGCCCGGACTGTTTAAGGTCGTGGGACAACCAACGGCTCCACGGCGTACTTGACTGGCGGTTGGCGCTCGACATGCTTGATTTATGCGCGGGGGATGAACTGAAACTTGCTCGATGGTTCGACCGCAGGCAGGAGGTTCAGTCCGCGGCAGAGTCCATCGATCCCGCATGCGATGTCGTGCCGGTGGGATCTCTGAATGTTCCGGTCGTACTCATCCCAGATGAGAAAGTCGGAGTTCTTGTGGGACATCCGCTGTGGTTCCGAGGCGCTGCCGATGTCAAAGATCCACGAAGGGAAACCGCCATAGCCGAGGCAAAAATGGAGCTACCCGGCTACCGACTCTCTATGAGCGATCATTTTGAGTTCGACAGACGTGCACTCCCAGTTCTCGTTTCCGCAATCGAACGCGAGGCTTCCGCTCTCTAAAACGGCTGGCCGAGGATTGCGCGGGTCAGCTCGCCCAACAAGTTCGTTGGCTGGCTGATCCGCGCCATTCCGTGCTTCGACTGTGATCGCTAGTAGCCTGGCGCAGTGACTAGTTTCTTTGGGGGATTGGCAGCGGAGCGGCTGCCCGAGGGCCTGTACGAGCTGCTCAACACGGATTTGCTCGGTGACCGTCTGAAGCAAGAGCAAGGACTCCAGCCAGTCTTCGCGGACATAGAGGACGAAGACTCACCGGACGTACTCACCCGCCACGTCGCCGACGCCGTCCGGCGAGCCCTCGCGTCAGCCAGACCCACCGATCGAGTCGCCCTCGCGAACAGGCTTCTCCAGGAACTGGACACCCGAAACCGCATCGCACCGGGTCCAACTCAGCTCCAGTCTCTCCATCGCCCGGATAAGCTCAAACGTCGCAACCTGCGCCGCCCCAACACCAAATTGAGCGATTCCGCCTTGCTGACTAACAGCAAGGACGATCCCAACCTTGCTGCCGAGCTTCGGGCCGAGATTGAGTCCGCCGACACAGTGGACCTTCTCTGCGCCTTTGTCCGCTGGACTGGCCTCAGGCTCCTGGAGCCTGCCCTTGAGCAACTCAAGGAGCGCGGCGCCAAGCTCCGGGTCATCACCACAACTTACATGGGCGCCACCGAACGCAGAGCTATTGACGAGCTCGTCAACCGGTACGGGGCCGAGGTAAAGATTAGCTACGAAACGCAGGCAACTCGATTGCATGCCAAGGCCTGGCTGTTCCGCCGTAACACCGGATTCGACACCGCCTACGTAGGCAGCTCCAACCTGAGCCAGGCTGCCCTCCTAGACGGGCTGGAATGGAACGTCCGGCTCAGTTCCGTCGCAACGCCCGCCCTCCTGCAGAAGTTCGAGGTCACCTTCGACAGCTACTGGGAGCAGCGCGCCTTCCAAAGCTACGATCCGGACCGCGACGGCGAAAAGCTGGACGCTGCACTGGAGCGTAACGGCGGCCGTCGCACAGCGGCGCCGGATGCAACTACTGGTCTTGAGGTTCAGCCGTTCCTTCACCAGGAGGAGATGCTGGAGGACCTGGAAGCGGAGCGGCTCAAGGGCTTCAACCACAACCTCCTGGTTGCCGCCACCGGTACCGGAAAAACCGTCATCGCAGCGCTGGACTACAAGCGGCTGAGCGAAATTGCTGGCACAGACCTAAAACTACTCTTTGTTGCCCACCGCCAGGAGATTCTCAAGCAGGCGATGCGCACCTACCGTGACGTCATGCAGGACGGCGCCTTCGGTGAGCTCTACGTGGGGGAGCACAAGCCGCATGAGTGGAAGCACATCTTTGCGTCCGTCCAGTCGCTGTCTTCGCTCGGTATCGAGCAGCTGGAACCGGACTTCTTCGACGTCGTCGTCATCGATGAGTTCCACCACGCCATGGCGCCCACGTACCGCCGCCTGCTGGACCACCTGAAACCGCAGCAGCTCCTCGGCCTGACGGCGACTCCGGAACGCGGCGACGGCGTCGACGTCGCCCAGCAGTTCTTCGAGGGCCGGACAGCAAGCGAACTGCGGCTCTGGGACGCCCTCGACGCCGACCTGCTGGTGCCTTTCCATTACTTCGGCGTATCCGACGACGTCGACCTGAGCCAGTTGGAATGGAAACGCGGCAACTACGACACCACCCAGCTGAGCGCCCTCTATACGGGCAACGATGCCCGCGCCGCCAAGGTGATCCGCGAACTCAGGGACAAGGTCACCAGCACCGACCAGATGCGGGCCATCGGCTTCTGCGTCTCCGTCCAGCACGCCCGCTACATGGCCGAGGTGTTCAATAGGGCGGGTATTGCCTCCGTTGCCGTCGACGGAACCACTGACGATGCTGACCGCGGGGAGGCCCTGCGGCGCCTGGGGCAGCGGGAGATCAACTGCATTTTTGCCGTCGACCTGTTCAATGAAGGACTGGACCTGCCGCAGGTGGACACCATCCTGCTGCTCCGCCCCACGCAGAGTGCCACGGTGTTCCTTCAGCAGCTGGGACGCGGGCTGCGCCGTGCGGAGGGGAAGGCGGTGCTGACGGTCCTGGACTTCATCGGCCAGCAGCGCCGGGAGTTTCGCTTTGATCTGCGCTACCGGGCGCTGACCGGCTACGGCCGCAAGGAGCTGGAGAAGGCTGTCGAGGACGAGTTCCCGTACCTGCCGTCCGGTTCGCAGATCGTGCTGGACCGGGTGGCGCAGAAGGTGGTGCTAAACAACATCAAGGCACAGCTGCGGTTCAACCGGGCACAGCTGGTCCGGGACATCGCCTCATACGCCGAGACCGAGCTGGAGGCCTATCTGGAGCGGTCCGGGAACGAGGTGAAGACGATCTACCGGTCCACCAGAGACTCGTGGACTGGTTACCTCCGGCAGGCTGGCCTGATCGAGGGGCTTTCACCCCTGGAGACCGCATTGCGCGGCAAGCTCGAGGAGCTGTCGGACGCGGAGGAAAAGAAGCTGCTGGGCCGCATGGCCGCACTGATTCATGTGGACGATCAGGAACGTGCCGCCGCATACTCCATGTTGGTCGCTCCCGACGCGCCCCGCTATGCGGACCTTGGCATGCGCGAGCAGGCTTTTGCACGCATGCTGTTCTACACGCTGTGGGATGACGGCGGAGGATTCGAGACGTACGACGACGGCCTGGACCACCTGCGCGGCTACCAGTTTGTGTGCCGCGAGATCCGCCAGGTGGTGAAGCTGGGAGTGGCCGCATCGAAACACGCAGCGAAGAGCCTTGGTGCAGGGTTGCAGCACATCCCGCTGCTGTCACATGCAACCTACCGGCGCGAGGAGGTGTTGGCGGCGTTGCAGTACGGCTCGCTGGAACAGGGCAAGAACGTGCAGCACCGCGAGGGCGTTGCATGGTGTCCTGCTACTTCCACTGACGCCTTTTTTGTCACCCTGAACAAGGACGACAAGAAACACTCCGCGACCACGATGTACAAGGACTACGCCATCAGTCCGGAACTGTTCCACTGGGAGTCGCAGAACGCTACCTCGCCTGGCAGCCCGACGGGACGGCGCTATCTTGACCGGGCCTCCCACAGCTCAAGGATTCTGATCTTCACAAGGGACACGGCAGATGACGAGACAGGGCTGACGGTTCCGTACACATGTCTGGGGCAAGTGGACTACGTGCAGCACTCGGGGGAGAAACCGATCGCGATTACCTGGAAGCTGCATCGGCCTATGCCAGCGGATGTCTTCGCCACGGCTGCTGCCATGGCGCATTGATGTGCAGGGGGCACCGCAGAATAGCCGGTGCACTACCAGTCATCAGTTCATGCCAAATTATGCCTACCCTCTGGTGAGGGTCATGATGCCGAGAACGACCTGCCAAATTAGGGCAAGCCCAGGGACTAAAGCGAGTACTTTCAATGCAGTGGAGCCCCAATGTCCATTCTGAAGTGACCAGCCCTTGCTTGTCCTGGACCACACGTAGTCGCCGCTGTATATACCGCTAGCGATCTGGAAGACGTCGCCAATATTTCTGTGAACCTCGGCTGCAGTACGTTTGTCGTTTTGTGCCGTGCGTATTAGATTGCCCACGTAACGATTGCTGTTCTGAACACCGCACTTGGAAGCGACATACAGAAAGCGCCGAAGATTAGTCGCATATGCTTGCTTGGCCCAATATGATTCGGACCTTCTATACTTCTGCGCGCTTAGCGACAAGTACCGCGCTGCTTCACCTATGCTGTCGATCGGTGTCAGACGATACCGCATGTGCATGAGAACCGGGGAAAACAACATAAAAGCCAAAGTTTCGATCACCACGTAAGTTGCAAATGCATTCAGAAGTGACGAGAAAGCAGTCCTGGATAACAGGAAGACGGCTGCCACGGACAAGGTGTTTGCTAAAGGCAGTATCAGTAATAGCTCGACGTTGACCTTACCAGCGATGGAGAGACTGTCTACGAGTCTCCATTCATCCTTTCGTGAAATTGGCATGGCAACTTTTGCTGGTACTAGAATCATGTAGCGAAGACCTGCGCGAGTGGCCAATCGTGAATGCGGTCGAACTTTACGGGCTACCGCTCTAGCGACGTACGAAATCGCAAGGACCGTTTGGGCGATGATCAAGTAGGCGACGTTGAGCGAGAGCATAGTCAGGACGACTGTGAGTGCATCGTTGTTCACGGATCGCAGAACCTCCTTGAGTTGACCTCAGTCGAGACTATGCGAGGTGACCGACATTTAGGCACGTCATGTTATGCGGGCGAGACCGGGCATACACGCAGGAGGTCGTTCAGGACTGGGAACCATCCCCGAAAAGTCACGGCCGCAAATCCAGCGGCTTCAACTCAGCCCCGTCCTTGATCAGCCCAAGTAAGTCGTCCTGCCGCGCCTGCCCCAAGGTCAGCCGGTACTTCGCCAGACCATCAAGCATCTGTTTGGCCCGTGGCACGTCGCGGCTCAACGGGTGGTCCAGTAGCCGGCGCTCAATTTTGTGTGCGCCTGGGTGAATCCAATGCGGGGCAAACTCCGTGCTGGAATCCGAAGGGCGTGCCGCGACGTCTGCTGCCGCCGCCTCGAAGAGACTCGTCCAAGGGTCTGTCACCCCAGGCTTCAGCACCGCAGCCCCATGGGCAGCAGCCACGTTCTTCCGAACAGCGTGCCCCAGATACCGGTGCACCCGCCCTTCACGCTGCTCGAAGTCGACGGGATTCCCAGGAACGTTCCAGTGAATGACCGAGTGTGCCCACCAATGGAAGTCGATGCCCTCTTGGCCTACCGAGGTCGAGGCCAGGACGAACGGCCAGAACGGGCTGTTGAAGGCGCGACGGACGTCGGGCATGCGGTTGCTGTCGCCGTCGTCTGTTTTGGCGTTGCTGTAGCGAACAGCGAAGCGGACACCCATGCGCAGGTCGTCGTGGGACTCGTCGGGATACTTGGCAAGCATCTGCGCCGGCTTGAGGGACAGCGCGCGCCGTATGTCACCGGCCAGCGTCCATAGCTGGTCATTACTTATAGCCTCGGGCCCCTGCTGGCTGCGCAGCTGGAAGACGTACTCGTCCAGCACAGCCTGAAGGTTGCCTTCCTCGCAGTAGCGCAGGACCTTCTGCCAGTAGTCGCCTTCGGGGTAGAGCTTGTCCAGGAGTTCCGTGGCATCGAGCCGGTTGAACAGCGTGCGGAGCCCGCTTGCAGCAAAGACTGCAGCTTTCCAGAGCTCGGCTCCGTCGAAGTCCTCCGGAACCACCCGCTGAAAGGCACGGTAGAGGCAATTGGCGGGGGAGTTTACGGCCAGGTCCTCCAGACCGTCCTCCCATCCGGCTGGGTCGCCGCTGGTTGCCTCAAGCATCCGGTCCACGTGGGCAAGGTAGAGTCCGGCCTCGGAGCCGCCGTCCTGTTCCGCGTCGCCTCCGTTCGAGGCTTTACCCTGCTGTTGGGCCCACTCGTCCAGCTGCCGCAACTTGCGTGCGGCCAGTTTCGCGTCATTCGTCCACTCAGCGGGCAGGGCACCCGGAACCGAGAAGTAGGACGCCCAGGCGCCGAGACGGCTGGCGGGGTCGACGACGGCGCCACCCACCAAGTCCCGCCCAGCCGCTGCCGCCTCCTGACGTACGGAGTCTGCCGACACCACGGACCCGCGCAAAGAGGCGCTCCTCAGCGGGTCACCCGCCATAGCCAAGGAGACATGGGGGATGAACAGAGCGAGAGTGGACATGGCCTGCGGCTCCCCGTCGCGTACGCGGAAACGCAGACGGCCCCGGAAGCGCTTGCGTGCCTCCGCAGTGTTCTCCCCGTGCAGAGGAGAACCTTCAAGGATCTGCCGCTCAGCCTCATAGGAAAGCATTGTGGTGATCGCGGTGGGTGCGGCGTTCCACGCGGAGAAAACTAGCTGCTTAGTGACGGTAGGCCCTACCTCGGCGAAAGCACCTGACGGCTCAACATAGGGGAGCGACGGCGGCATCCACAGTAGCTTCCACCAGCCTTGGCCTATCGTGTGATCGCGCACAGCCCGGAACTTCGGGCTGTCAGTCTCCACCGCGCCGTACCGTTTGTAAGCCTCAGCGTCGATAGTTGCGAGGGCTGGCAGGAACGGGTCGACGGCGTCCCGGTCGCACTGGATCCGCCCGTCCAGCATCCTGCCCACCTTGTAGTCAGTCAGGAAGTGGGCGAACATCGGCACAGATTTCCAGTACTCCATGGGATTCCCGGTACGGGTGGCACGGAACAACGCGGACAGGGACTTATAGCTGGTCAGGTCACCGGCTCGGACATCGGTCGGCGCCATCTGGATGATCGACAGCATGTCGTCCTTGCCCAGCTGCGGCCGTTCCGTCCGGCTCATGAACATCTTCAACCGGGTCTCGATCCGATGCGTCAATTCCTCGTCGGGGGCCTGCTTCAACAACTGCGTGCGCCGGTCATCCAGGTCGGATTCGAGGCTTTCCATGTACCCGGAGCGTTCATTGCTCAGGAACCGCAGAAGCTGCCGGAAATCTGCGGCGTGATCGTCGCCGTCGGCCTCGTTTGCTGCAGTGTGCGCCTTGTATGGGGTGGCGGACAGCAGTATGAGCTTGGCGCCCTTGTAGTTCAGGAACTGCCGGGCCAGTTCCGCCGCGGCATCTTCGTCATCGGCGGAGGAGCCGGGGGAATAGAGCAGGTCACGGAAGCGCTGGAACTCGTCCAGGATGATGAGGTCCGGCTCCAGGCAGTCCATGCCGGCTTGGGCAAGGTCTCCACGCAGGCCGCCAATAATGGCAGCCATGCGAGGCCTCACGCCCTCAGCCCCGAACCTTTCCGCTTCCTCCATAGCCTCTTCAAATGCCTGCAGGTTGCCGCTCTTCCGGGAGCCGGCTATGAACCTTTCGCAAACGGACGGCTCAAAGCCTTCCTCGAAGCGCTCTTCAAGGCGCCGCACTTCCCAAGAGAAGTTGGGAACTCCAGCGGTGGCCCGGAGCAGCTCAATGGCCGTAGCGTGACTCTCAGTCACGATGCAGCCAACCTGCTCAAGGATCCGAAACAAAACGGCACGTTCTCGGGCCTGTCCGGTCGCCCCACCGACATTGAATGAGGTACCAGGAGTCAGGGAGATGAAGTTGACGCGTTTCCGCGTCCCGTCAGCTGCCGGGGCGTTGAGCTTTCCCAACTCGAGAGGCAGCAGCGTCAGCCTGCCGGACTCGATAATGTCCTTCTGTCCCGTGACGTTCAGCCGGCTGAGGTTCTGTTTGGCCAGGTCGGCGTTGGAGCAGACGTAGACGACGTCGATCCGGTCCACACCGGAGTCAGGCTCATCAAGTCGTTCGATGGCCTTCGCAATGACGCCGCGGGCAACCATGCTCTTGCCCAACCCTGTTTCATCAGCAACGAGGAAACGGTCCGCCGGCTGGTCATCCAGGTACACGCGCTTGAAGACGTGTTCCACCGTCCGGCGCTGAAAACCGCGGAGGCCCTCCAGTGAAGGTGTTGCGTCAAACCCCACGAAGTTCCTCCAGGTCTAGTGCCTCCGCAGCTGCTGTCCACAGCACATGCAGCTGCTGGATTTCGGGATCATTACCGCGAAGAGCGAGCAACCGGTCCATAACTACCTTCAGATCAGGGAAGACTGACGAGGCATCCGGACCGGCCATTGCCCCGATCATTGCCTCGTAAAGTCCGGCCGTTGAGCCGTCCCCGAACCCGGAGCCGGCGAACCATCCCGTGCCTGCCCCGGAGCCGGGCAGCGCATCCTCCGGGGTGAGGAACAGGAGGAGGAACTGGCGGAGTTTTTGCGGATCGTCGAGCTGCCTGGCAATAATCTCGTCCAGCCGCCCTGCAGGATCGGTGCGCAGACTGCCCTGGATGACTGTGCTCTTGGAGAGATTGGCCGCGGGGTCGTGCAGTGTGAGCACCAGGTACGGAGTGACGTCAGCGAGTGGCACTGCGTGGAAGCAGTGCTCCTGGCTGCTGGAAGGTTCGACGGCGACGCTTGGCTGCGGAAGGGAAAGTAGCCTTAATTCCGCCTTGAAGTCAGCGGTTGGCGACCACGAGTGCGAAACGGTCACCTTGTAGGTGTGCCCAGCCGTTCCATCTGGGATGGCATCCAGGATGAAACTCTCTGCTGCCGCATCCCGGAGCGCGTTCTCCAGACGGACGGCCGCCTTATCTTCGTCCGTGGGCTCTTCGCCCCCGGCTCCGTCATAGACCTCGAATGGAACGTCCTTGAGGCTGTCCTTGATCCGTTGCACACCCAAACGTTTTTTGGCGCCGCGCATTTCCAGCAGGAACTCCACATTTTTCGTGAATCCTGCCTCTGTAGCGTTAGCTGATCCGAGGAGGGCATAGGTGTGGTGGTCGTAGTCGCAGAAGTAAGCCTTGGCGTGAAGACCTGTCAGATCATCGCTGACTCTCGGGATCCCGGACGCGTCTGTCTCAGTCACTCCGGTGGTGGACGATTCCGGGATGCCCAGCTCGTCAAAGGCCTGGAAGGACGTGCGGGCATCAGCCACGGTCTTGGGGTTGAGGAGGTCCAGTTGGTCGCCCCGCGAGTAGACGTAAAGGTTGTCGGTCCATTTGTCCCGGAGCCGGCCGATCAGGACGTCATCGAGGAAGGGCGAGATGACGAGCTTGTCGCGGCCAAGATGGGCTGCGTCTCCGGTTTTCTTATTGAGTGCGGCGAAATTCTTGGGATCGCGGAGGTGGGCCGCGATTGAGCCTTGCTCGAACTCTTCGCCCATGCCCATCGGGCGGAAGGCCAAGCTGTGGATGTCCTCCGGCAGTTCCCACCGGACGTTAGCCAGACGGGAAGCGAGGCCCCGCACTCTAGCCAGCCGGCCGGCGTCGGGCGCTACCGTGCATAGCTCGGGGAGCCCGGCGATGAAACGGGACAGTGGACCGCTATCAGGGCTGGCGTCCTCACTGCTTCCTACTGGTTCACCGTCCAGTCGGACCAGAAGGTCCCAGCTGGCGTCGCTGGTGAGGTTGCGGCTGCTGCAAAGGAAGCGGTAGCAGCGCGCGGTGTCGTTGTCGAATTCAAGGAGCCACACTTTGGGGTGGAAGAGGCCACGCTTAACACTGACTTGGTGGACCATGGGCTCCAGCAGCGCGAGCAAGTCCGATGCGTCCTTCGGCGCCTTGATGTGGCCCGCCTGGCAGAAGATGTCGACGCGGTCCGAGACTTTCCGCAGAGCGCTGAGAATTGCCACGGGGTTTGTGAATTCTTCGCCGGAACCCGCTACGAAGCTCAACGGCACGGAGAGCGCACTGGTCATGTCCAGGGTGAAGGTGGTGCCCACAGCGTGTGCCAGCCTGAACCCGGCCGGCGGCCGCAGCTGCTGGGTGAGTGCCTGCCGGTTGGCTGCCTCAAGCATGGGACTGTCCTTCCAGGTCGAGCCCCGCGTGGATGTCGAGGACGGTTCGTCGGACTTGGGCCCAACGGAACGACAGTGCTCCGACCCCGGTTGGTGGCTGCCAGGCACGGAGTCGCCGTTCGTTGCGGAACCGCGAGTTGGACTTTTTCATCAGTTTTTCGCGGGTTTCGACGGCGGCGCGGAAGTCTGGGTTGTTGATGAGTTTGTTGGGGCTCAAGGCTGCAGCGACCATTGTGCGTGCGAACTCCGCGGTGTTGTGGTTGATGCCCTTGTTGAGCGCCTTGGCGCGCGCCAGATAATCGTCCACATCCCAAGTGGCCAGGAGGTCCCGCTTGCCTTTCCGTTTGGCTTCCCACTCTTCCAAGAGAATCTGTGTGGGCTCCGGGGTTGCCGGTCCGGACGCGAACCGCTGCATGGAGAGTACAGCCACGAGGTGCTGATAGAGGATCGTGGCGCCGTTGTGGACGAAGGAGAAGGCCTCTGCGTCTTGAAGCCACCGAGCAGGTTCCCCCTCTGCGCTGCGGCAGGCAGGATCCAGCCACGGAGCCCCGAGGCCCGGCGTAGGGCTCGTCTTGGAGCCGACTACGTGGGCCAACATTGTCCCTGCGCAGGTGGTAAGAATGCGTTCCTGCAGCCAGCGTGCTTCTACGTGGCTGAGGGTGAGCCCTCGTTCTTCAGCCTGCGGGAAGCCGAGGGGCGGCTGCGGCAGTGTTTGGTTCCAAACTGAGTAGTGGCTTTCGCCGTCTTCGGGGGCAGACGCGTCAGCGCACATCAGCTGGGCGACGGCGGAACGGTCCGTTTCGGGGTTCACGATCTCGTAACGACGAAGGGCCGACCAATAGGCGGCTGATGGGAGCTGCCGGACGCTGCTTCCGGCGTCGCGTCCGATGAAGCTGTCCACACCGAGCTCTTTGAGCCGGCCGATAAGTTGCCGCTCGGATTGTTCCGCCCGCTTGCGCAGGTCATCCGGGCTTCTGGTGCCATGCTGTGCGGTTTGGTAGGCCCAGGGGACAAGGAGCAGGTAGCGGGCACCGAGATGCAGGACCGATGTTCCTGGGAACAGGCTGTTGCTGATCGCGTCGCGGAGCTGTCCCATTCCGAGGTCATCGGTGGTCTCCGGCGTGCCGAACAGCTTCACCAGCTCGCGCATCCTCGAGTTTTCTTCGGTGGAAGCGTCGAGCCAGGAGATAAGGGAAGCCATTAAGTGAGGACTCGATTCTGCAATAGTGCCGAACATCTGTACTGGTGGCACTTCGCAACTACGTTTCGTCCCCCAAGCAGCACCTTAAGGCACTTAGGCCCGGCAAAATTTGAAGCTGTGGCGATCTTGAGCGAATCTTTCGTTTTCAGTGAATTTGAAATCTTGAGAAAAGCAACTCTTTCAGATTAAGAGGCAAGCCACCCCCTTGGGTGCTTCGAGATGCGCTGTCCAACTACATCCAACGTGAAGATTGCCGGTCTACCACGACGTTGTTGACTGCGCCTCTGGCCCCTGCATCACAGTTCTTGTGACGAGGCCTCCCGTTCTCGTTCATCGGTAGTTGATCGCCTTGTGGCTGGTTTTCGGCCAGTATTTCCGATGCCCGTCCACCACTTCAGGAGCGGATTCATCTTCAACGGGTCATGATTTTCGTTGTCGAGGAAGTCGCGTAGCGCGGGAAGTTCGGACGGATCCATCATGTCCAAGGAGCCTTTGTAGGCCGGGCGAGCGCACTGACTCTTCATGCCATCGACCCAAATTCCCCACGTTTTGGTTGAAACAAAACCATTGCGTCGCAGATCGAGTTCATCTTCACATAGCTGGAGGTATGCCGAGACCCTGGATCTGTCGGTTTCAACGAGGTCATCCACGGACGTCGCCGTCCAGGGATTGCCTTCAAATCGGTCCATTAGGTTCCAATAGCGCTGTACATATAAGTTCTCGAAGTCGCGGTGCTTTGCCGCGCGACCGTGGATCAACTGCAGCAGAGCAAGGAACACAGCCAACGCAGTTACGATAGTCGCGAACTGCGCGCCGATCTCAACCCATTCCCACCCCGCGGTCATGACTGCATGTCCTCGTAGACCAGCTCGCTCAGCATCTTTAGCAAAGCCTGCATTTTCGTCTTATCGCCCAGTGCCTGAATGCTGAGATTTCGGTGGCTCTCCATCGAATTGATGACAGCAGTGCTCAGCGCAACATGAAGCTCGGGACTCGTGTTGAAATGGCTGCGCGTATTGTTCTGTGCCTGTTTCTGGAGCGTCTCGTTCTTTACAAGCTCCCGACGCACGCCCTCCACAAAGTGCGCCACCGCATCCAGTTCCTCGCCTTCGAACGGCAGGTTTGCCTGCTGGATGACTTCTTCCCACGTGGCCAGGACTGGATCCTTGGCTTGGCCGGTACCCGGCTCCGTTAACGGCTTCAATAACTCCCCTTCGCCCGAGAGCTGCAGCTGGGCCTGGCCCTTGTCCTTGAGGGCGTACTTCGCCAGCACGACGCCGGATAGGTCCAGTGCCACCTTGGCGTCGTTCACCCTGAGAACGGGCAGGAGGTGCTTGTAGTAGATCGAGCGTTTTTCCAGATCCGTGTCCGCGAAGTCGACGATTTGGGAGAGGAAGTCGTAGGCGCGGACGAACGAGCCGAGGTCCTTCCTGAATAGGTCCAGCTCGTCTTGGGCGGCTTTGTCGGCCTCGGCAACGGCGGCGTTGTACCGGGTATTGAAGCGTGACTTCGCCGGGGCCACCCAGCCGGAGAGCGCGTTGTTGCCGGCCTCCAGGACGTAGGACTTCACCAGACCGTCCACCTCGGACTCGAGGTAGATCTGGGCGGCGTCGAGCTTGGCCTGCAGGTCGTGAACAACGTTGGGGTCGGAGACGCCTTCCAGCCCAGCCTCGCGGAAGTACGGCTGGAAGGAGGCAAGAATCTCGGCCGGGTCGTTGACGAAGTCAAGCACGAATGTCTGGTCCTTGCCGACAGCGGTCCGGTTCAGCCGGGACAGGGTTTGCACGGCGGAGACGCCGGACAGTCTCTTGTCCACGTACATCGCCACGAGCAGCGGCTGGTCGAAGCCAGTCTGAAACTTGTTGGCCACCAGCATGATCTTGTACTCGTCCGTGGAAAACGCCTCGGGCAGCGTGCGGCCCTTCAAACCCGGGTTCATGTTGTGCTCGGTGAACGCCTCAGTACCGGATTCGTCGTCGTTGACTTCGCCGGAGAAGGCGACCATGGTGCCCAAGCCGGAGTAGCCGGCATCGTGGATGTACTTGTCGATCGCGAGCTTGTACCGGACCGCTTCCTTGCGGGAGCCGGTGACCACCATGGCTTTGGCCTTGCCGTCGAGGCGCCAGGCGACGTTGGCGCGGAAGTGCTCCACGATCACCTGGACTTTCTGGCTGATGTTGTAAGGGTGCAACTTCACCCAGTTCATCAGGGACTTCAGCGCCTCGGACTTCTCCACCTGGGCATCGTCCGAGTCGTAGTCCCGACCCTCGTGGGTGAGTCGGTAGGCCACTTTGTAGCTGGTGTAGTTCTGCAGCACGTCCAGGATGAAGCGCTCCTCGATGGCCTGCTGCATGGAGTACAGGTGAAACGGCTGCGGCAGCCCGTCAGAGCCCTTGCGGCCGAACAGCTCAAGGGTCTTGGCCTTGGGCGTGGCGGTGAAGGCGAAGTAGCTGATGTTTTTGGCGTCGGCCCGCTCGGCCATCTCGGCGGCGAGATAGCTTTCGATGTCGAACTCGCCGCCGTCGTTGACGTCCGCCAGTTCCTCTGCGGAGAGGACCTTCTTCAGCTTGTTCGCAGTGGAGCCCGTCTGTGAGGAGTGCGCCTCGTCCGCGATGATCGCGAAGTTCCGGCCTTTCAGCGCCTGGGATTCGGCGATGGCCTTCAACGCGAACGGGAAAGTCTGGATGGTGACGATGATGATCGGTGTCCGCGCCGCCAGCGCAGCGGTAAGTTCTGCGGACTTGGAGCCGGCGGTGCCGCGGATGGGTACGACGACGCCGGACTTGTGCTCGATCTGGTAGATCGCGTCCTGCAGCTGGGCATCCAGCACGGTCCGGTCAGTGACGACGATGACGGAGTCGAAGATTTTCTGGTTCCCGGAACCGTGCAGGGAGCTGAGCTGGTGCGCGGTCCAGGCGATGGAGTTGGTCTTCCCGGATCCGGCGGAGTGCTGGATCAGGTAGCGATGGCCGGGACCTTCGGTTCGGGCAGTCTCGATGAGTCGGTTGACGACGTCCCATTGGTGGTAGCGGGGGAACAACAGGGACTTGCGGACTTCCCGCTCGCCGGTGACGGGGTTGGTTTTGTCGCTGATCTGCAGGTGCAGGAACTTTCCGATGATATTCAGCCAGGAGTCGCGCTGCAGGACCTGTTCCCAGAGGTAGCTCGTGGCCGAACCCTTCGGGTTGACCGGGTTGCCGGCATGGCCGTCGTTGCCGAGGTTGAAGGGCAGGAAGTAAGTGTCCTTGCCCTTGAGCTCGGTGGTCATCTGGATTTCGTCGTTGCTGACAGCGAAGTGCACCAGGGCGCGGCGGCCGAAGGACAGTAGCGGCTCGTCCTTGTTCTTGCCGTTGCGGGGCAGCCGGTCTCTACGGTACTGCTCGACGGCGTCATTGATGTTCTGCGTGAAGTCCGTCTTAAGCTCGATGGTCGCGACCGGGAGGCCGTTGACGAACAGCACCAGGTCGATGCTCTTTAGGGTGTCGACCGTGGAGTAGTGCACCTGCCGGATCACCCGGAGGCGGACCTTTCCGTAGCGCTCCAGCGTCTCCGGGTTCAAGCCCATGGCCGGCTTGAACTGGCACATCTCGAATTTGACCGCGACGTCCTTGAACCCGGCGCGCAGCACGGATAGCATGCCGGCTTCCTTGGCCGCCGGCTTGTCTAGAACCTTGCACAACCGGTCCAGAAGCAGCCGCTTCGCGAGCTCGTGCTCGGCCTGGGAGTCCGTTGGCTTCAGGACCTTCGCCAGCTGCTCAGGTTGGGTGTCCTCAAGCCACGCGAAGACGTCCTCCGGAACAAGGGCGCGCGTGGCGTCGTACAGCTCGCTGGCTTTGCGGTGCGGCTCGTAGATCCAGCCATCGGCCGCAAGGGCCTGGCAGATCTCGTCCTCGAATGTCACTTCATTGTGCTGCGCCATGTGGTTCCCCCTAGAAACTGTCGAAAAAGTCCTGGTCCAGCTTCTTCACGACCACCGTGCGGTCGACTTGGACTCCGACGCCGTATTCGAACATGAGCGATGCCAGCCGCTGCCCGTCGATGAGAATCAGCGTGTAGTGTGCCGTGTCGCGGGCGACGGCCCGCGCCCCGGTGGTGAATGTCGAGGTGGTAATGAAGATGCCCTTGGTGGCCCGGAACTGGCCTAGAGCGCCGCTGAAGGCCTGCACCTCGGGTGCGCCGACATTGTTGCCTTCGGAATAGCGCTTGGCTTGGAGGTAGACCCGGTCGAATCCGAGGGCGTCCTGCCAGACAATGCCGTCGATGCCCTTGTCGCCGGATCGCTGCGTGGGCTTCAGGTTGTCTTCCCGGTCCGTGCCGTAGCCGAGCGCCCGGACGACAAAGGGAATAAGGCGTTCGAAGGCGTCGGGAGAGAGTTCGAGCAGGTTGCGGTAGATCTCGTCCATGACCACGCGGTTGAGCTGGTCCGCGGACTGCTCGAGGGCCTCAGATGGGTCGGCGTCTACCGCTACCTCGGAGACCATAGCCGCTTCCACTCCGGGGATGACCGTCTTTTTGGGTGCCTTTGACGTGTTCTGGTAAGCGCGGTAAGACTCGTACTCCATCAACGTCTGGTATGTGATTTCGGCAGTGGAGGACGCTCGGCGGAGGCCCTCATCGCTGATCTTGTATTGCCCGCGTGCCTCGCGCACGAGCAAGCCGGCCTTCATGGAATCGAAGACCGCCCAATTGATACGGTTGGACCAGCGGGCCTCGCCGGAAGACATTACTTCTGCCATGTCTTCTTCGGTCAGCCGGGTGCGCTCCGCGACGGCAGTCCTGATTTCAGCATTTCGGCGGATCTGGCCGTCCGTCATTACACGCAGAACAGGGTCGACAAATCCATGCCACTGGGGCAAAGTCATACCTAAGCAACTCCTTCTCGAACGTCGATCTTGCCGGTCACGGCAGCGGCGATAAGGGCGGACCGGCGCTCCTTCAGTTTGAAAATAACCGCATTTGCCTTATCCACGAGGTCATCGATATGGCGGGTCTTTCGTCCGAGATGATCAACGATGCGGTGCTGCTCATCCATGGGTGGGACGCCGAATCTGTAGTTCTTGACCGTCGTAGAGTTTGTTGATGCCAGATTGGTCGACTGTTTACCGGTGAGATAGAAGTAGGATCGCGCGGGATCAGCGTCCAGAGCCAGAACCAAGAACTCATTGAGCAATTGATTACCAGTTCGAACGGCGAAGATATGGTTCTGGTGCACGCATGGGGCTATGGGAGCTTCCCAAATGCAGCCGCGGGCCAACTTGTCTCGGTCCCCGCCTTCGGTCATGAGCACGTCACCAGCCCGGAGAATGGACGTTGCGGCCACCTCCTTGGGCAAGTTGATTTCCTTGACTTCATTGAGGTCGACATATCCGATTTGAACGTTTGCCACTCGCAGATACGGATACGTCTCAGTCTCGACACCCGAGAAGTCCTTGCCGAGTGTGACGCCGGTCTGCATTCGAATCAGATTCTTCAGCGGTTGAACGGTCCAGTGCTCCGGAACGGGGCCCTGGCAAGGAACACCGGAGGGTTTGGTAGGGGCGCTGGGGTCTAGGCCTTTGGTGACCGCGTGGGTGATCAAGGCCTGGCGCTTCTCGGCGAGCAGACCGATGAGCCGCTCCTGCTTGCCGATCAGCTCGTCGATCTGGGCGGTTTCGCGGTCGAGATATTCGGTGATTGCCTGCTGGGTAGACTCTGGCGGAAGAACCACGGGCAGCCACTTCATGTCGGAGTACTTCATCGACTGCCGCAAACCGCCGCCCATTGAATAGAACACTTTCTGAAGGTCGTAGGCACGCAATAGATAGCTCAAGAACTTGGGACGAATCGCCGTGGGAGTAACCGCCAGATATGCCGAGGTGATGATGCCTCGTTCTGGCGAAATCGCGGACCGGAGGCTTCGCTTATCGTTCTGAAGGTCAGTAAGTCGAAGAACGATGTCGTCGGGGCCAATAACTTGGTATGTGTCGAAGGACGCTGGCAAGAGTCCGTAATTCCCCGCAATGTCTTTGCGGACAATTCGCCCATAACTGAGGGACAAAAGGTTCGACTCGGTGCCAGCCTTGTTCGACGCAGTGTTCTCCCGAACTACTGCGAACAGAGGACAGGTTTTCCATCCCGCCGGAATCGGTCCCACCCACTCGATACCGGACCCGGAATACTCGTCGTACGGCGTGGGTCCTGTCATTTCTCGACCTCGGCCAGCAGCGTCGTGATCTCGGAGATGAGCTGGTTGAGATCCGCGTCGATCTCGTCCAGCGACCGGGGCGCGACGTACTTGTAGAAGTGGCGGGTGAACGGGATCTCGTAGCCGACCTTGGTCTTGGACTCGTCGATCCAGGCGTCGGGGATGTGGGGGAGGACTTCGCGCTCGAAGTAGGCCTTGATGTCCTCGCCGAGCGGCACATTTTCGGTGTCGCGCAGGTCTGTGTCTGCTTCGGGTGTTCCTTTGGGGCCCCTGCACACGTCGGCGGTCTCGTCGCGTTCGGAGAGCCCTGCGAACACGGCTTTTAGGACCGGGACCCCGAGCTTGAGTCCGGCGCCGGCAAGGGCCGGCTTGAGGACTTTGAGGAAGGCCTCACGGCTCTTCCAGCGTTTCGTTTCGCCTTCGCCGAGCCGGGTGAGCGTCTTCTCCAGAAGCTGCCGGTCGTCGTCGGACAATTTCTCGACGGGTTTTTGCGCCAGTGCCGCGTCAATTCTCTCGGGCGTGCAGGCAAAGTTGAGCTTCAACGGCCGCTCGACGGTGATAGTGGAGTAGCCGAAGTCCTGGTTGCTGAAGATCTTGGAGGTCTCGCCGTCGTTTTCGAATGATCCATAGAGCTGGACGATGCGCTCGATGTCCTTGGGGCCGAGTTCCTTGCGTTTGGAGCCGAGGCTCTTGCGCATCTTTTGGAAGAAGTCGGCACCGTTGATGAGCTGGATTTTGCCGGTGCGTTCCGGGTGCTTCTGCTTTTTGCTGTTGGAGAGGATCCAGATGTAGGTAGCGATGCCAGTGTTGTAGAACATGTCGGTGGGCAGCGCGATGATGGCTTCGACGAGGTCGTTCTCGATCAAGTACTTGCGGATTTCGGACTCGCCGGAACCGGCGCTGCCGGTGAACAGGGGCGAGCCGTTCAGGACGATGCCGATGCGGGAGCCGCCGTCGTGAGCCGGGCGCATCTTGCGGATCAGGTGCAGCAGGAACAGCAGCGAGCCGTCGCTCACGCGCGGAAGGCCCGGGCCGAAGCGGCCCTCGAAGCCGTACTGCTCGTGTTCGTTCTGAATCTGCGGCTGGATCTTCTTCCACTCGACGCCGAACGGCGGGTTGGAGAGCATGAAGTCGAACTGCTGTCCGATGTTCTGGTCATTGGCCAGGGTGTCGCCGACGGAGATCTTGGCGATGTCCTGGCCCTTGATGAGCAGGTCCGACTTGCAGATGGCGTAGGACTCGTCGTTGATTTCTTGGCCGTAGGCGACCAGGGAGGCGCTGGGGTTGAGTGCGTGTAGGTGTTCCTGGGCGACGGTGAGCATGCCGCCCGTCCCGGCAGTGGGGTCGTAGATGGACCGGACGATGCCCTCTTTGGTAAGGACCTCGTCGTCGTAGTTCAGCAGGAGCTGGACCATGAGCTGAATGACCTCGCGCGGGGTGAAGTGCTCACCGGCGGTCTCGTTCGAGGCCTCGGCGAAGCGGCGGATGAGCTCCTCGAACATGAGACCCATCTCGATGTTGCTAATGGTTTCCGGGTGGAGGTCGATCGCGGCGAAGTCTTTGGTGACGTGGTAGAGCAGGTCGGCGGCGTCCAGCTTTTCGAGGGTCTTGTAGAACTCGAAGCGCTCGAAGATGTCCCGAGTGTTCTCCGAGAAGCCCTGGACGTAGTTGAGGATATTTGCCTTGATGTTGGTGGGGTCGTCCAGGAGCTTGGCGAAGCTGAACTTGGAGGTGTTGAAGAAGCTGTGGCCCGAGGCCTTCTGCAGGAAGGTATCCAGCGGGATGTTCAGGTCTTTCTTGGCCTCTTGTTCGGCGAGGACGTCGTCCTTCGTCTTCTCCAAGACGCAGTCCAGGCGGCGGAGGATGGTGAACGGGAGAATCACCGAGCCGTACTGCGCCGGTTTATAGGTGCCCCGCAGGATGTTCGCGATGCTCCACACCAGGTTGGCGTTGTTGTTGCCGGCCACTGCTCCCACTTCCTTTGCTGCGGGCAGCGGGGTGAGCCCTCGAGTCGCTGACGGTGTCCCCATTGCCGTGCAGCGTTCTTCGATCACGCACGTACTTGCTATGCATTGTATGGGGTACACGGGCAACGTATTTTTGGCGCTGATGATCCCCGCCGGCGCGCTCGCATCTAGGCTGACTGGGTTGCGAGGGCGAAGACGGCAAGCTCGAGCTTCTAGGGTGATGGAGAACCGGTGGTGGCTTATAAATCGTCGAGAAGCCTAGCTTCTTTGAGGGCATCTTCGACGCCATCAAAGATCTTTCCGGCATACTCAACAGACACCTGCACATCGAAATTCTCGCCAAACAGGCCAATGTTGATCGTTGAGTCTGAGGTCTCCCAGAATGAAAACTTGCTGAGATGCCCACAGCCAACTGCCATGCCCCACTCTGAATAATCGTCTTTGTAGAGGTCGTTGAGCCAGTACGTCTCATCCTTGTATGGTGAGCCGTATTTCTTGCTTAGTGAGCCCTTGAGCTCTTCGTAAACGGTGAGGTATTGCGTCTGATTCTGATATTGCTCGGTGACTAGGTATTTCCCGCGAACGAGTTGATCGCCTACGAAAATGTAAGCGGCAAGACACTTGAACCTCCCCAGCCTCACTTCAAAGTCCAGGTATTCGTCCTGCTCCAGTTGGGGCTCACTGCTTTCGGAAGCTTTGACTTCTGAATGGGAAGCACCCCACGAGGCTTTTCTGAAGCCCTCTGTGGAAGGCGCTGCTCCATGTCTTGTTGGAGTCCAAGTGCCATCCTCGTTGAGGTCGATAGCCATGCCGGATTCCGTGACCGCTCTCATTTCTTCCCCCAGTGGTATAGGTGCTAGTAGACCCTCAGGCCTCGTGTCCTGCGACCCTTTAGGTAATTCAATCGGTAGCGTAGCGTGAAACTGCCGGTGAGTGATCTCTGCTGTTTATAAAGAATGGGCGCCAGCCTTGCCATGCGTGGCAGTTTGAAGAGCGTTCAATTACAGAGCCGGCCGACGAGCGCACATCCCAAGTATGGGAGCTCTTTTCGTTCCGGTTGGCACCGTCGACGCACATGTTGACCTGGCGGGAGAGGCCGAGGAGGACCCAAAGACTGTTTTCGGACGGCAAGACCGTGCGGAGCAGCTTTCCGAAGTGGAGCTCAACAGGCTCAATACAACTTCTCGGGGGAGCCCAAGGAGGCCTGTGGATGGTCTTTCCCTTGGTGGAAAACTCCTTCACAGAGGCTTTTGACCAGTAATGTACGGCGGTCACCCGAAAACAGGCGTGATTGTCGGCCCCGGATGCCATCATTGGTTGCATTGATTGAATGACGGTACTTATGCCGTGCCGTAGATGGGGGAATTCGATGAGTCTGTCCAACCGCGAGTATGTGGGCCGGGCCCTTGAGGCCTTGGCGGTCGGCCTCGAGCCCTACATCGCAACAGTGCTCTGTGAGGTGGCCCCCGGCGTGGAATGGACCAAGATCATCCAGCACAAGGACGAGAACGCCGGACGCGCTGCGCAAACGTACTCGCGCACTGATCTCAGCCTGCAGTTGCGCATCATGACTGAATCCATGGGGTCACTTGGTTACCCCTTCAACCTCCCGCACAATGCACGCAGCCACACCTCCGAGCTGCGGCAGGCACGCAACCGCTGGGCGCACAATGAAATCTTCGACGACGCCGATACCTTCCGGGCACTCGACACTGCCGATCGGCTGGCCAAAGTGATCGGGCTGGACCGAACGCACAGCCAGTTGGCTGCTCTTCTCGCCGAGTACCAGGACCGGTCTTCTCCCAACCGGGAACAACCGGAAGAAGACCAGCAAACTTTGCCGGCCGCCGTCGCGCAGCCCGACCTGCCGGAGGCAAGTGTTTTGGGTGAATCCGCGCTCCCTGCACCGGCGGCATCCGTTGCTCAGGTTGTTGTCGAGTTGACCACTGCAGATGCACTGAGCTACGCAATGGCCCATAACGGCTTCCGCTTCGTCAGGCAGGTCAAGATCACCAACGGGGGCGCGGAAATTCGTGGTGCCATTGTCCGGGTGGAGGCCTCCGCTCAGTCGGGTCGGATCTCCGGCGACTTTCAGCAGTACGTGGACCTGGCGGCCGGTCAGACCCTCACGCTCGATGACCTCAACGTCCCGGTTGAGGCTGCCACCATGTATGAACTTGCGGACCGCCAGACGGGCAAGGTGCTGGTGACCGTCCAATCACCGGGCGCCGATGCTGCCGGGGTGGAGTTGGGCCGTGCACAGACAGACCTGACGCTCCTGCCCGCCCAGTTGTGGATTGCTGGACGGGGGCTCGTTTCCTACGAATTCCTGGCCGCGTACGTGCAGCCGCACCACCCCAGCATCGCCAAGCTCATGTCCGAGGCCGCCGACATCCTCACCCAAACAACGGGCAGCGGCAGCTTCGACGGGTACATGGAAGACGGGGACCGGGTCGACCAGATCGTGTTCGCCATCGCCCAGGCCATGAGCGCCCGTGACGTCCGCTACAGCATGCCACCCGCCAGTTGGGGACTCGAAGGCCAGCAGGTACGCACGCCAGCGCAGGTCCTTGACGACCGTTTGGGCACGTGCTTGGACACCACGCTGGTCCTGGCCGCCGCTTTGGAATTCTGCGGAATCAGGCCTCTGCTCTGGCTGGTGGACGGCCACGCCTTCCTCGGCTACTGGCGCGAGGAAGGCAGCCTCAGCACTGCGGCCTCCGACGACGTGCCCGAGTTGGTCAGCCTCGTACAGAGGGGCTTTATCGGCCTCGTGGAAACCACGCTCCTCACCGGCAGTCAGCCGATCTCGGCGGTCGCACTCCGCAGCCGCCCGCTGAACCGTTACGTGGAAAGTGGCAATGATGAGATCAACGCGGTGACCGACATCAGGCGCGCCCGCCTCGATGGCATTTACCCGCTGCCGGCCAGGACCACGTCCAACGCCGGAACCTACACCGTGGTCAACTACGTCCCGGAAGCCAAGACTGCGCCGGCGCTGCCGAAGAAAGCGGCCTCAAGCGGGGGAGCGGCCCGGACCACATCCGATGTTCCATCCCGGGTGGTCCAATGGAAGAACGCCCTGCTGGACCTGAGCCTGCGGAACAGGCTCATCAACTTCACTGAAACGGCACGGTTCCCGCTCGCAGTGCCCACCGCGTGGATGGGCGCCTTCGAGGACCTCATCAGCAAGGGCACGTCCGTCAGCCTGCTTCCGTCAAACCAGATCAGTGCCATCCACCAGGAGCGCGGCGTCCGCTTCGGGCGAGACCTTCCCCAGGATGAACTCGCTGACCTGCTCAGCTCAAAAAAGGCCGTGTTCGCCGAAGTCAGCGAAGACGGCTACAGCGCCAAGATGCGCGGGCTCGCCTACAAGGCGAAGACCCAGCTGGAGGAAACGGGAGCCAACAACCTCTACCTGGCCATTGGCAGCCTGATGTGGGAGCTGGACGGCCGGGCGCTTCGGTCCCCGCTGGTTTTGGTCCCGGTGAAGCTGACTTCTGCAGGGAAGAACGGTCTGTACCGGGTCACACTCGATGAGACCGGCCAGTCAACGCCGAACTATTGCCTCCTCGAGAAGCTGGCGCAGTCTCACGACCTGCGCATCCCGGGCCTTGCCGAGCCGGTGGAAGACGGATTTGGAATCGATCTGGACGCTGCCTTCGACGCAGTGCGCGCCGCCGTTTCGGCCAAGGGACTGGCCTTCCGCGTTGAAAACACCGTGGATCTGTCTATGCTGCAGTTCGCCAAATTCCGCCTATGGAAGGACCTTGACGAAAACTGGAAGGAATTCAGCGCCAACAGCCTGGTCAAACACCTGATCAGCACCCCCACGGAACTCTATTCAGACAGCGTTGCCGTCTCGCCCGACGTCGACCTGGACGCCTTGGCTGCCCAGTGTCCAATACCAGCGGACTCGTCGCAGCTGGAGGCAGTCGCGTCTGCGGTCGCCGGCCACACGTTCGTCCTGGAAGGCCCTCCGGGCACCGGCAAGTCACAGACCATCACCAACCTCCTGACCCGCGCCATTGTCGACGGCAAACGGGTTCTGTTCGTCGCCGAGAAGCGGGCAGCACTCGACGTTGTCCAGAAGCGGCTCGACGACGTAGGAATGGGACCGTTCTCCCTTGACCTGCATGACAAGGGCAGCAAGCCGGCGGTGGTGCGGGCGCAAATCAAACATGCCCTGGAGCTGACCCTGACTGCCAATAAGCAGCAGCTTGAGACTGCCTCCACCGATCTTGCCTCAGCCCGGCGTGGACTGGTCCGTTATGCCCACAACGTCCATGAGGAGAATGGCGCGCAGCTTTCCCTCTACAGTGCGCGGACCAAGGCGCTGACCTATGAACCTGACCACGCGACGGTACCGCTCAGCCCGGAACTGACAGCGTCCTTGAATGACTCCACCCTGGACTCGGTTCGTCAGGTGTTCCGGGAACTTCCGGAATTCACCGACCCTGTCCGTCCTGAGCCGGACCACCCATGGCGGTTCGTCTCGGTTGCGGCGGGAGACCAGCAGGAGCAGCAGCTGCTGGCTGTGGGTCACCGCCTTAATGAGGCGCTGAAGGCCCTGCGGCCAACCCCTGGGCTTTCGTCTGTTCTGGACGCAGCGCAAACGCCGGCCGACGTCGTAACTTTCGCTACTCTGCTGCAGGACCGGGACGTCCCGTTGGGGACCCTGGATGTGGTCCGCTCCGGCGACTGGTCGGTTAATGCTGAACAGCTGGAGAAGCTGATTACGGCCTTTGCGTCCGTTCAGCATCCCGGCCTTGAACGCGTAGCGCCGGGGGCTATGGATCTTCCTCTGCCAGAGATCCTCGACCGTGCGCAGCAGGCCTCAGCATCAGGGTTCTGGGGACGCAAGAAGCGGCTGCTGGCAGTGGCCGCCGAACTGTCTCCAGTGCTTGTCTCTGGAGCTGAAATCCGCCATAAGGAGCTGGTGCCGCTGCTGGAGAAACTGGTGGCCGTCCAGCAGGAGGTCTCCAGCCTGCGGGCAACGCGGGGCTCTTTGCCTGGGCTACCTGCGGACCGGCAATGGAATCCGCTGACGCCGGACGCGCAAGCCGACCTGAGAGACCGTATTTCCTGGCTTCGCTGGGCCGCGCAGGCGGTGCAACCTAGCCCGGAGCGTGACGCCGTGAGCTTTCAGACTGAGCTCCGCACGTTCCTGAAGGATGCCCCAGACGTCCACCAGAACGTTGTCGGCTGGTTGCGGGAGCTTTCCCAGGCTTGGGAAGAATTCCTGAAAATCCAAGGTGTAGGCAGCGATGACCTGTGTGCGTGGACCGGGGAGCGAGGTTTTCTGGCTAGGTGGTGGGAAACGTCCGTGGCGAGGCGACTGGATGCGTCGGGGTCGGTCCCGCTGACGCGGTGGCTTGAGCTGGTCAGTCATGTCGAGCCGCTTCGTGCCGCGGGGCTGGTGGACGCGCGTATCGCCATCCTCGACGGCGAGCTGGAAGCGGATGACGCAGCAGCAGCTTTTGAACGCGGCTTGGCTGAAGGGTCGCTGGCCGAACGGCGCATTGCTACAGGGTTGGCCGACTTTGATGCCGCCGTGCACGAGCGCACCATCGAGCGGTTCACCTCGCGCGCCGAAACCGTGCGCGATCTGCTCAAAACCAACCTCCCAGCGGGGGTTCTGCGCTCTCGGACGGTCTCGTCGTCGTCGGTCTCGGGGCGCATGGGCGAGCTGCAACGGCAACTGACCAGGCAGCGGGGTGGCTTATCCGTCCGGAAACTGATGGAACACTACGCCGACCTCATCACTGGGATTATGCCCTGCACGCTGGTCAGTCCGGATTCGGTGGCGCGGTTCTTCCCGGCCAAGGCCGGTCTGTTCGACATTGTGGTGTTCGATGAAGCCTCACAGATCCGCGTTGCCGACGCTGTCGGTGCGATGGGCCGCGGTGCGTCCGTGGTGGTTGTGGGTGACAGCAAGCAGATGCCGCCGACGTCGTTCGCGGAGATTTCCTCCGACGCCGGCAGTGACGGCGACGCTGAGATCTCGGTGGTGGAGGATATGGAGTCGATCCTGTCCGAATGTGTGGAAGCGCGGGTGCCGCGGCAGTGGCTGTCCTGGCACTACCGGAGCCAGGACGAATCGCTGATCGCGTTTAGTAACCAGCAGTACTACGACAGCAAGCTTTCCTCGTTCCCGGGCCCGTCCCACGGCGCAGCAAATGCGGGTGTCCGCGGGCACGGCGTGAACTTCGTTCGGGTTGATGGCCAGTTCCACCGTTCGGGGCCGTCAAAGGTCCTTCGTACCAATCCTGTGGAGGCTGCTGCGGTGGTCGCCGAGATCCGCCGCAGGTTTGATGCTGATCCCGCAGGGACTCCCTCCGTGGGCGTGGTGACATTCAACCTGCAGCAACGCGCACTGATCGAAGGCCTGCTGCGTGACACGGAGGATCCTCGTATCGTCGCTGCCCTTGATGAGGATGCAGAAGGGCTGTTCGTCAAGAACCTTGAGAATGTGCAGGGTGATGAGCGGGACGTCATCTTGTTCTCCACGGGATTCAGCAAAAATGACAAGGGCTACCTGCCGCTGAACTTTGGCCCCTTGAACCGGTCTGGTGGGGAACGGCGCCTCAACGTTGCCGTCACCCGTGCACGCCGGCAGGTTATTGTCTTCTCCAGCTTCAACCCGGCCGATCTGCGCTCTGAGGAAACCAGCTCCGTTGGCATCAAGCACCTGCGGTCCTACCTCGATCTGGCCGAGCAGGGGACCGCTGCCCTGCCTTACGATGGGCGGCGCGCCGCCAGTATTGACCTGCACCGGGAAGAGATTGCCGATGCACTGCGGGACCGCGGGTTCGTGGTTGCAACAGACGTGGGACTGTCCGACTTCAAAGTTGATATCAGCGTTGCCGTTCCCGACAACCCGAACCGCCCGTTGATGGCCGTCCTTTTGGACAGCCCCGCGTGGGCTGCGCGCCGGACGGCGGGCGACCGGGACGGCCTTCCCCGGGATGTCCTGACGCGGATGATGCGGTGGCGGTCAGTGGAGCGTGTCTGGCTGCCGGCATGGCTAGCCGATAGTGAGGCTGTCCTCGATCGGCTGGAACTGTCGTTGCGGGAAGCCGCCAACGATGTTCTGGACGAACTGACGGTAGAGCCTGAGTCCCGGCTGGTCGCCAACCCGGAAGTAGTTGACGAACCGTACCGCGCTAATGCGGACGACAGCTTCACAGACACCTTGGGGACGTTGCCACTCTTCGAGGAGATTCGGAAACCTGTGGCCTCGCTGTCGTCAGAACGTGTTGATGCTGGGGTCCAGACTTACCAACCTTGGACTATCCAGAGATTTGGAGGCACCGACATCCTCGACAGCCTGCACTCACGTCGTTCCATGGCCGCTGTCCGGGATGCCATTGGTGTTGTTGTCGCGGCTGAGGGACCCGTGCACAAGGATCGGCTGGCAAAACTCGTATGTGCTGCATTCGGCCTCAATAAGGTCAACAGTTCCCGTGCGAACGCGGTACTTCGTCTCGTCGAACCGTCGGCTCACGTTATCGATGATGATGGCTTCGTCTGGGATGCGACGGTGGACAGGCGGGCCTGGAAGGTCTTCCGGCCAAACGACTCTGAGATCGTTCGCAAACCGGAGCACATCAGCCTTGTGGAGCTATGCAATGCCATGGTGAATATCGTGAAGGCGACGGGGGGCATTGCGGTGGATGAGCTGCATAGGGAAACGATTCAGACGTTCGGCGGGAAACGCAGGACGGCTGGCATTACGGCTCGCCTGAATCAGGGTCTGCAGTACGGCGTGGATAACGGACGGCTCCACCTTCAAGGGCACTCCGTGCATCTGCCTTAGCAGATGTCGCCCAACTACATGCGCTGGAGCAGACGGAGGCTGAGATAGCCCGGCACCGCCGTAATACTCGATCCTGCAGCCTGGTAGGTTAGCGGGATGAACATGGCATTCCTACTCATTCCCGCCAAGACTAATGGCGGGAAAGCGGTCTACATCCCCGATCACCACGTATTCAGTGTGTCGCTGGGCCAGCGAGAGGGCGAGGGGTGGTGTGTGGAAGTCGAAGCCGGGAAGGGCGAAGGCTCATGTCTCTATCGCGTCACGCCGTATATGGACGAGCGGAGAGACGCGGAATACGCCGTCGGAAGCCTTCTACAATGCTTAGGCCTGGGCGCCGCTGCCACGATTATCGGATGGGATGAAACCGAGTTTGTTCGAACTCCTCCTCACACGCGATCCCGATAAGTCGTTCAGTGGGGAGCGCCTTGAATCAGAAAGGACCAGATGACCACTCAGCCTAGTTTTGCCGGTTTTCACGTACTTTTTGGTGCCCTTCCAGACTTAGGCCTGGTATTCCGGATGTGCCGCCCACGATAAAGCGTTGAAGTCCGGAGGGGCCCAGTGTTGCGGATTCGATCGGCAATGAACTCCAAAACCAGCTGGCCAGCACGTTCGCCCACCTACGAGGCCGTCAGCCAGGAAGACGGGTCGGAAAATAGAAGGTGTGAGTCGGCAGAATTCTCCTTGCCCAGTCCGTCAGGTCCTGGACGAGTTTCGCTCTACACTGCTTGCAACCGGAGGCCACCGTGTGGCCTCCGGTTCTGAGCGCCGCTGCTGAAGCTACTTAGTAGAAGTCATCCAGCGACATCACTTTCTGTCCCAGTGGCGAATTGCCCGGGTAAGGGTAGCCCATCTCTCTGCAGCACACGGCGGCCAGTAGCTCCGTGTGGCGATAGTAGTTCAAGACTGACTTTAAGGTGGCATCGCCGATCTGAGGTGCCCTTTTAAGCTTGTGCTCCGCCGTCAGAAGATATCCGAGCGCACGGCGTGCAACCTCTTTACGAGCCGCATCTTCCTGGGCGATCCGCTTGATCGCCGCATCTGCACCATAGTTATTGAAGGCCGTTTGGACCCGTTGTCCGACCGCGGTCATATAAGCGGCAACCTCGGATTCTTGACCCTCTTGCTGCGATTCTCTCAGCTGGGGAGGTTCTGGAACATCGTCAATGTGGGGCAGCCGGAGGATCTCCCAGCCCGCGCCCCCTTCTATACGCTCCAGCACAGGCGAATCGCGTTTGTCGAGGAATACCTTGATCGATTCATCGTTGATCGTCGTAATCCAACTTGGCTCTGCATCAATCTGAGCAGACTTGATGCTCGTGCCACCCGAAGGGGGCCCGTCTACAATGACCGCCAAATCTAACCGAGGCGTGACCATAATCCAGCGACGCATCGTTCTCGCCAGGAAGTTTGCATCCGCCCGCTTAAGACGCCGGTCTTTGGCGGAAAAAACGCTAGATTCGGCCCAAATGTCACCATCTGCCAAAACCTCCACATGGTCTCCCGCCGGGATCGCATTGAGGATATTTCTGGCTAATTTGTCGGGAATTTGTCGGGCATGCCGTGACTGGTTGTACTCGTGCCAAGCCCATGCGGTACGCGGGTCTCTCTGCAATAGGTCGCTCATGACTGCAGCTTATGAAATCGGTTCGTCCCTTTGTTCAATGTTTGGCGGAAATTGCGTAGATCTTGAGTGCGTTGGACAAATGCTCCGGAGCCGAAATCACATGCATATTGAGTAGAAAAAGAATCAGCCGCCAGTCCGAGGAGGCTGAACCCGGCCCAGTCCTTACAGCTCCAGGGTGAACACCCACAGCAGCACGTCCTCGCCCGGCACGTACCAGTCCCGTTCGGGTGCGCGGCGGAAGCCCAACGACTGGTACAGATTGTGGGCGCGTTCCATAAACGTGGCACTCGTGATGCTGATCGCCTCGGTTTCGGGCAGCCGCCGGGCGTGCTCCACGATCTCGCGCACCACGGCCCGGCCCACTCCGCCGCCCTGGTGCGCCGGGTCCACGGCCAGCATCCGGAACTCCAGCTCCCGGTCCCGCGCGATCTCGCTGTAGGGCTGGCCGGCGAACGTCAGCGTCACCGCCGCAATCACCTTTCCGGCGGACTCTGCAACCCACACCTGCGCATGCTCGGCACGGTGCTCCACGTTCTCCAGCACGCTCATGTAGGGGTGGTCGGCCGCGAAGTGACCCGCCCGGGAATAGGCGTCACGGGTGATGCGGCGGACCTCAGGGAAGTCAGCCGGAACCGCCCGCCGCAATATCACAGTCACGAGGAAGCGCCGGAAGCGGCAGCCGTCTGCTCCACATAGTGGCCCAGCTGTGCCAAATCCGGTTGCGACGACGGGTCACCTACGGCATCAGCACCAACAGCATTCGCCGCGGCAAGCGCCCGGGCGTAGTCGAGTCCTTTGCGCAGCGCCAGGACCAGGGCGGCGCAGAACGCGTCGCCGGCACCCACCGTGTTCGCCACCAGCACGGCAACAGAAGGAGCTTCGGCCACCTTCTTCCCGTGCTCGAACATCGCCGAGCCGTCCCCGCCGTACGTCACCGCCACTAGCTTCGCGTCGGCGAGGGCCGGGATCAGTGCATACTCGCTTTCGTTGACGATCACCAGGTCGCACCGCTCGAGCATCTCCGCCGGGAGATCCATGGCCGGCGCCGCGTTCAGCACGAAGAACCCCCGCGCCTTCCGCGCAGCCTCCAGTACCACCGGCAGGCCCACCTCCAGCTGGCACAGGACCGCCTCCTCCGGGCCGAACTCCACCCCGTCCAGCGACAGGTGCGAGTTCGCGCCCGGGCACACCACAATCTGGTTCTCGCCGTCGCGGTCCACCACGATCAGTGCGGTCCCGGTCCGCTCCGGCAGGACGGCAACGTCGGAGGTTTCCACGCCTGCAGAAGCCAGGGCGTCCAACATCCGTTGCCCGGACGCGTCATCGCCCACGGCGCCGATCATCCGGGCGTGGCCACCCAGCCGGGCAGCCGCCGCGGCCTGGTTCGCGCCCTTGCCGCCGGGCTGCTCGGACAGCACCGCGCCGCCGATGGTTTCGCCCGCCGTCGGCAGGCGCCCGGCGGTGGCGATCAGGTCCAGGTTGATGCTGCCGACCACGGTGACGGCAGGAAGTGCATTGCTCATGGGAAGTCTCTCTCGCGGGGTGCCGGCTAAGCGGCCGGTTGGAGAAAAAGTGTAGCGCATGGTTGTACTAGCGAGTCATACGTGGTTGTATAACAACTCGACCGCGACCCCGAGAAGCGGTCCACCCCAAACCTGCACGAACAAAGGAGTTTGATGTGAACACCCCGACCACCGCGGCAGCCGCGCCGCCCGCGGACGCAACTGCCGCCGTCGTCCTTCCCGACGAGGCAGCCAGGCTCTCCGGCCGCCGCGCCGCCCTGCTGATCTCCTCACTGCTGCTGGGCGTGCTGTCCTTCCAGCTCAACGCCAGCATGGTCACCCCGGCACTGCCGCAGATCGCCGCGGACTTCGGCAGGGGCGCCGACGCCACCGCCCCCGTCCAGTCCATGTTCTTCCTGGCCGGCGCCATCGCCGGGCCCGTGATCGGCCGGTGGAGCGACTTCATCGGCCGCCGCGCCGCGCTGCTCCTGGTCCTGGGCATCATGGCCGCCGGAACCATCCTCTGCATCACCGCGCCCACCCTGGAACTGCTGGTCACCGGCCGGTTCCTGCAGGGCGTCTCCAGCGCCGTCTTCGCGCTCGCCTACATCGTCCTCAGCGAGAACCTGCAGGCCAAAGTGTTCGGCACGTCCGTGGGCATCATCGCCGCCATCAACGGCGGCATCGGGGGAGTGGACGGCTGGGTGGGCGGCCTCATGGCCGAGACCCTGGGCTTCCGCTCCATCTTCGTGGTGGTGCTGGTCCTGACGGCGGTGGCCGCCCTGTGCATCCTCCGCCTGGTCCCCGCCGGCCGTCCTTCCGGCATCCGCGGCGCGATGGACTGGTGGGGTGCCGGTTCGCTCTCGCTGTTCCTGGTGTTCCTGACCTACTTCGTCTCCGACGGCTCCTCCGCCGGCTGGACCTCGCCCACCGCCCTGGCCCTGCTGGCCGGCACCCTGGCCTCCTTCGCCGCGTTCTGGCTGATCGAGAAGCGCCGCCGCCACCCGCTCATCGCCGTGCACCACCTGCGCTCCCGCCAGGTGTGGCCGGTCATCGCCACCACGGTCCTCACCCTCGCCGGCATCTTCGCGATCATCAACTTCACCGTGGTGCTGCTCAGCCAGGATCACGACGGCGGCTTCGGACTCTCCGCGTCCGTTTCCGCTTTGCTGTTCCTCACCCCCGCCGCGCTGATCGGCGTGTTCGCCGCACCATTGGCGGGGTGGCTGGCCGACCGGCGGGGCTGGATCAAGATCCTGCGTTTCGGCACGGGACTGAGCCTGGTGTGCGCAGTGGTTGCTGCGCTGTTCTCCACGTCGCCGGTGACCGTCCTGGCTGCCGTTGCCTGCCTGGGCATCTTCTACAACGGCCTCTTCCTCACCGCCATCAACGGGCTCTCGGTGCTGCTCTCGCCCAAGGAGGCCCCGGCGGCGCTGCCCGGCATCAACGGCGCGTCCTTCGGCATCGGGGCGAGCCTCGGCGTCGTCCTCGTGGCGCCCTTCGCCGCCCAGGCCACGGCCGCCGGGTACGCCACCGCCCTCTGGATCTCGGTGGGCATCACCGCCGCCGCGTTCATCGTCAGCCTCTTCGTCGCCGCCCCCAAGGGCGAGACGCTCTAACGCTCTATCCCCTTCAAGGAGACACCATGACCACCCGCCACCCGATCTACCTGGACTGCGACACCGGGATCGACGACGCCCTCGCCCTGGCCTACCTCCTCGCCTCGCCCCTTGCCTCCGTGGCCGGGATCGGGACCGTGAGCGGGAACGTCAGTGCCGCCGTCGGCGCCCGCAACACCCTGGACCTGCTGGCGCTGGCCGGTGCAGCCGATATTCCGGTGGCGCTGGGCGCGCATGATCCGCTGGCTGCTTCCTTTCACGGAGGGGCGCCCTGGGTGCATGGGTCCAACGGGGTGGGCGAGGTTGAGCTGCCTGCATCCGATGCTTCGCTTGCTGCCGGGTCCGCGGCGGAGATGCTGGTGCGGTTGGCACGGCTGTACCCGGGGGAGTTGCGGGTGGTGGCGATCGGGCCGCTCACCAACCTTGCCCAGGCTCTGACGCTGGACCCCGCGCTGCCGTCCCTGGTGCAGTCCGTGACCATCATGGGCGGTGCCGCGCTGGCGCCGGGCAACATCACGCCTGTTGCCGAGGCGAACATCTGGCACGACCCCGAGGCCGCCGCCCTGGTGCTGGCCGCCGACTGGGACGTGACCCTGGTGCCGCTGGACGTGACCATGGCGTCTGTGCTGGAGGAAACCCACCGGCAAGAGTTGCTCGCTTCTGCCGGGGCGGTGCCGCGGGCGCTGGGGGAGATGCTGGGCTACTACTTCCGGTTCTACGAAGGCATCTACGGCCGGCCCTGCTCCGCGATGCACGATCCGCTGGCGGCGGCGCTCGCCGTCGGGGCCGTGAAGCCTGCCCTGGCACCCGTGGTGCGGGCCGCCGTCGACACCTCGGACGGACCGGGCCGCGGGCAGACTGTGTGCGACATGCGCGGGCTGTACTCGGGCTACCCGCCCGTGAAGGGCGCGCGGTGCCGCGTGGTGCTGTCCCTCGAGGAGGACTTCGCGCCGCACCTGGTCGAGACGCTGCTGGGCCACTTCGAAGGCACGACGGCGGCGCTCGCCGAGGCGGGGTCAGTCGCCTGACGCGACCCCCGGCACAACCTTGGTGCGCGAGGGACTTGAGCGGGCCTTCTTATGACCCGGAGACCGGTCCGGAGGTGTCAGGGGCGATTTACTGGGGCTTCTTGGGCACCCAGCGCTCCCCGAGTTCCGCGCTGCTTGGGGGAGGGGCGGAGAGCGCTTCTGCGCGCGGATTGGCGCGGAGTCCATCCATCAGGACATCCAGGTAGCGGTGGCGGACGGCTGCGGTGCGTGCGTCGTCAAGAAGACGGATGGCAGTGAGCTGTTCAAAGATCATGGGAATATCGTTGGCGTCGGCATCTGCCCGCAGCGTTCCCGCTTCGAAAGCGCGGTTGAATATTCTCTCGCCCAGGGTGCCTGCCTGGGCGGACAGTTCGCCGAGCTCCGGGGTTGGCGTGAAGGTTCCCGCGAGCTTGACGGTCAGGGCGTGGACGTCGGCATCGACGATGCCCCGGACGAACTCCTTGAGCGCGGTGAAGGGGTCTGGCTGTGCATCCGAATGCCGCTCGGCTACGGAGATGAATGTTCTAAGACCGTCCGCGCAGAGCTTTTGCAGGAGCTGTTCCTTCCCCGGATAGCGCCTGTAGAGGGCTGAAATGCCCACGCCCGCGGCCGTGGCTACTGCCGCTACTGGTGCCTGCGGATTTTGCAGAAAGACGGTCCGCGCCGCAGAAAGGATTATCTCGTCGTTGCGGGCTGCCTGGGCCCGGCGGCCACTGAGACGCGCGGCGTCACCAACTGAAGCTGGGAAATCCTGCGGAGTGCTCATGGGTCAAGACTAGCACTTGAACGGAACGCTTTGTTCCGCTAGTCTGAAATCAGAACGGAATAAACCGTTCCGCGAAAGCGGCACTACTTACCTTAGGAGCAGTAGTCATGGAACAGGCAGCAGCAACGGACGTGGGCAACAGCAGCATCCAACAGTTTCAGGTAAGCGTTCCGCAGTCGGAGCTGGACGATCTTCATGGGAGGCTGGACCGCACGTTGTGGGCGGACCAAATCCCCTCTTCCGGCGCGGATTATGGAGTTCCCCTGGATCGGGTGCAGCGGCTCCTCGCCCACTGGCGCCACGGCTTCGATTGGCGGGCCTTCGAGGCGAGGCTGAACAGCTATCCGCAGTTCATCACTGAGATCGATGGGCAGAAGATCCACTTCCTGCACGTCCGGAGCGGCAAGGCCGACGCAACCGGGCTCATCCTCACCCATGGCTGGCCGGGTTCCATCGTGGAATACCTCGACATCATCGAGCCCCTCGTGGCGGCCGGCTACGACGTGGTAGTTCCCTCGACGCCCGGCTTTGGTTTCTCGGGTCCCACCACAGACCGGGGCTGGGACCAGCACCGCGTGGCCAGAGCCTGGGTGGAGCTCATGCGCCGGCTCGGGTACGAACGCTACGGAGCCGTCGGGAACGACGGCGGGTCCATCATTTCCCCGGAGGTTGGGCGCCTGGACCCCACGCACGTCATCGGCGTCCACGTCACCCAGCTCTTTTCCTTCCCCACCGGCGATCCCGCGGAGTTCGCAGACCTGACGTCCGAGGAACAAGCAGCAATCGAGCACTTGAACTGGTTCTGGCAGAACATGGGGGCCTTCAATCAGCTGCAGTCCCAGTCTCCGCAGACGCTGGCCCATGCCTTGGCCGACTCGCCCGCCGGGCTTCTTGGCTGGAACAGCCAGCTCTTCGGGGAGGACCTTGACGATGACTTCATCGTGGCCAACGTCGCTGTCTATTGGTTCACCCGGACCATGGCTTCGTCTGTGCGGTTCTACTACGAAATGGCCAAGTCCCAGGAACGCCCGCAAGGCCCCACCACAGTGCCAATCGGCCTCGCCGCGGGCGGCAGGGACTTCCAGTCAATCCGGCGCTTCGCCCAGCGAGACCACAGCAACATCGCCGTCTGGACCGTCTACCCGGAACACGGGCACTACGCTGCCCACGAATCTCCGGAGACCATGTCCGCCGACATCTGCAGCTTCTACAGCCAGCTCGCGGCTGCCTCCCAATAAGCCCAACCTGGCGGACGCTGGGCGGCCCGGTCGGGAGCAAACCGGTCAGGTCAAGAAGGCGGGTCCCGCGCAGGAGCCGTGCGGGGATCTGCCGCTGTCCTCTCAGGTGAGCTGACGTTTTCCTGCAGGTAGGGTGGGGCTGTCGGGGCGGTTTCCGCTCTGTCCCATATCCGGAAGACGCGGGGTGCGACTGTGAACGAGTACGAAGCCTCATTGATCATCAAGTCCGGAGCGGAGCAGCTGTTATCCGCTTCGTCCGACCCCCGCTCCGATGAAGGCTATCCCGGGGTCAAAGCCAACATATCGGCAGCACTGGAACTGATGGCGGAAGCGCTCGCGAACTTTGAAACCGGCGTGAGTGGACCGAGCCGCTCAACCGGCTGGGTCCAGGACCTTCGCCGCGTGGCGGACGACCTGGGGGAAAAGTAGGCCAAGGAGCGACGGCGGCCGCTAGCCCTCGGTAAGTCTGGTTGCTTTACGACTGGAACTGCTGCATGACGGAGAGGTGCCCGGCCCTTCCCGAAACCAGGCACTTGGCCAGGTAGAAGGGCCGGTTGCCGTGGCGGACGTACTGCGTGAGGACCAGGACCGGGTCCGAAGGCCGCAGGTCCAGCAACTTCGCGCGGCTGGGACCCACCTGGCTGAGGCTGATCTGGCACTCGCCGGGCCCGGCGAGCCTGCCCAGTTGGTTGTTGAGCGCGGCCAGCAAGGTGGTGCCGCCGTCGTCCTCGATCTCAAGGGGAGCGGCGGCGCCCCTGCCGAAGCTGACCGGCTGGGCAGTGACGTTTTCCTGCAGGTGGGCGATGGCCTCGCCGTCGCGGATCAGGACGGATTCCCAGAGCCAGCAGTCGGTGCCGGGCTCGACGCCGATGCCGGGGGCGACGAACTCGGAGGCGGCTTGGCGGATGGCCTGGGTGCGTTTGACCTCGAGCGTCTGCCCGGGGCCGGCGAGGACTTCCTCGAAGGGGCGGATGCGTTCGATGCCGATGCGGGGGAGGGTGTCCGAGACGAAGCGTCCGACGCCGCGCCTCGCCCTGATCAGGCCGTCCTCCTCCAGGAGCATGAGGGCTTCGCGGACCACGGTGCGGCTGACTTTCATGTCGGCGCCGAGTTCGGTCTCGGTGGGGATCATGGAGCCGGGGGTGAGGAGGCCATTGCGGATAGCCTCGGCGATGCGCGAGTAGACCGCCACGCGCAGCGGCGAGCCGGGCTGGGCGGCCACCGGCTGGGACAGGAACCGGGCGGCGTCCTGGTGCACGTTAGCCTCGCTCTTTTTCGTGGGTTGGTCCGGGTTGGTCCCGGGGATTCCAGCCTAGGACACGTTGCACCCGTTTGTTGGACAAGTGGCGTGAAGGGTTGGTCAGTCCTCCG
Organism: Pseudarthrobacter phenanthrenivorans; assembly: GCF_036455295.1. Taxonomy (GTDB): domain Bacteria; phylum Actinomycetota; class Actinomycetes; order Actinomycetales; family Micrococcaceae; genus Arthrobacter; species Arthrobacter phenanthrenivorans_C. The sequence goes on from NZ_JAYXNX010000003.1 coordinate 120,492, forward strand.
AAAGGAGGTTTGCCGCGAGAGTCCGGGCGGCCAAGCGGCCGAACCGCTCTGCGCTCCAGCCGCGCTTGAGGACCAGGGTCTCGTAGAGTTCGGCCGAGGTGCTCATGAAGAAGACATCGGCCACCTCCTCCGCCGTGAGGCCTGGCCGCAGGAATCCCCGCGCGAGCACCTGGCGCGCGTTGTGCAGCATCCGTTGGTACCGTTCGCCGTCCACCTCGCGCAGGAGCTCGGCCATGTCCTGGTCCCCGCCCGCTGCGGCGTCCCTGATGAGGAGGTAGACGGGCGAGCCCAGGGGACTGACCTCCGAAATGAACCGGCCGAACTGCTCCATGAGTTCGTGCGGGTCCTCGACAGTGGCCTGTGCACGGTCCGACCGCTCCTCCGCCGGGGTGCCCCCGCCGCCCAGGAGGCTCTGCTCGTAAATAGCCCGGACCAGCCCGGGCTTGCCGCCGAACGCCTTGTACACCAACTCTTTGGAGACGTCGGCCGCGCGGGCAATGGCGGCGATGGTGGTCCGGCCGTATCCGTTGGCCAGGAACAGCGCCCGCGCGTGGGCGAGCACGCGCTTCCTGGACTCCTCAGCCGCCTCCTGGCGGCGCCGCGAGTCGTAGCTGCGGGGGCGGGATTCCGCGCCGTTGACCGCCGGTCCCATCGGGCTTAAACTCCTTGTAGCAGTTGGATACAGCTAACTGTATCAAAATTAGCGAACCAGCCTCTCCGCCTCCCGCGACGGAAACTAAGGAGCAGATCATGGACGCTTCAGGAATCGAGCGCGTCCCCGAAGGCCCGGTCCGGCGCATGCTGGCCGCGGCCAACCGCCATGACCTTGAAGCCATGGTGTCCGAGTTTGCGGAGGACTACCGGAACACCACTCCGGCCCACCCGGCCCGCAGCTTCACCGGGTCCGCCCAGGTCCGGAAGAACTGGACCGCACTGTTTGCCGGCCTGCCGGACCTCGCCCTCACCGTCCACGACGCCGCAACGGGGCCGGACGGCAAAGTCTGGATGGAATGGAGCAACCGCGGCACCCGGCCGGATGGATCCGTGCAGCGCGCCGCCGGCGTGTCCATCCTTACCGTCCGCGGCGACAAAATCGCAGCGGCCCAGTTCTACCTTGAACCCCTGGACCAGGACTCCGGCGACGTGAACCAAGCCGTCACGGAGGCAGCCTATGGGGCGTCCGGAGGTGACCGGTCATGATCCTTGTCGTCGGCGGCACGGGCCGCCTTGGCCGCGCCGTGGTTCCGCTGCTGGTGCAGGGTGGCCACCGGGTCCGCATCATGGCCCGCGGCACTTCCCAGCCCTTCGCCGCACCGGTGAGCGACGGCGTCGAACTTTTCCGCGGCGACCTTGGCTCCGAACCTGACTGCCGGGAAGCGGTGGCGGGCTGCACCGAAGTGGTGTTCGCTGCCTCGGGATTCGGTGCCAAAGACACGGACCCGCGCACGGTCGACCGCGACGGCGCCATCCGGATGGTCCATGCGGCCGCCGCAGCCGGGGTGCGGCACATGGTGATGATGTCAATGCACGGCGCCGCCCTCAACGGGCCCATCGATTACCTGCGCTGTAAGGCTGCGGCCGAGGATGCCCTCCGCTCGTCCGGCATGGACTGGACCGTCATCCGGATGGGATCGCTCCTGGAACAGCGGCTCGTGATCATGAGGGACCCGCTTGAGTCGAAGGGCAAGGTCCCCGTGTTCGGGTCCGGCTCCGCCCCCATGACCTATACCTCCGTCCAGGACGCGGCCGCACTTGTGGTCCGTGCCCTTAACGATCCTGCGCTGCGGAACCGCGTCATCGAATGGGGCTCCCAGACGCTCACCGCCAATGAGTTGGCGGAAGCTTTGCTCGCCCAAGACGGGCGTGGCTCCGTCCAGCGGATACCGGCCGCCGCTGTGCGGTTGCTGTCCGTGGCCGCGAGGCCGTTTTCACCGTTCCTTGCCAGGGTGGCAGGGGCCGGCGTCTGGGAGGAATCGGGGGCTGGCGCCTTCCAGTTCGGGCCGGCGCGCGACGAGTTTCCCGACATCCCCGTCACCGGGCTGCAACAGGTCCTTGAGAAGGCCGGCGGGAAGGGGCTTCCGGCATAGGGCCCTGGTCGGTTTGGCTACTTAGGGGAGCGGCTGGCGTTCGCCCACGCTGACGGAGGACGACGGCGGCAGGTACTCCCGCCGTCGTCGTTCCAACCGGCGCTGCTGGCCAGGTGACGGGATCCTGGCCCGCTTGGCGCGGTTGCATCTGGCGCAGGCGGCAACGAAGTTCTGCAGACTGGTGGAGCCGCCCTTGGACCACGGGTAAAAGTGGTCGCCATCCTCCGCCGGACGGCCGCAGCGACGGCCGAAGCCGGCTTCCAGCTCGCACAGGCCGTTGGCGCGGGCCATCCCTTCGCGGCGCTGCTGGCGGGTGAAGCGACGCACGGGGTCGCGGCGCCGCGCATCCCGACTGGTGACGACGGCTGCGGCGATGCCGAGCACGACTACGACCACAAGGGGGAGCGCAGCTGAAGAGACGACGCGGCCGAACATGCCACGCAACACCTCACCGGCGACAGATGGCCCCGCTCCGGAAACCGGTGCTGCCTTGGCCGTGAGAGCCGTCATCACCGAGGCGGCGAGCCATAACAGCAGCGCCGAGTACGCCAAACGAAGCCCGTGACGGGTCCAGTAAATGCGGCCGAGTTCCGGCATTGATTCCCCCAAATTTTGTTCGCGCGGCGTCCATTGTCCCGGATGCCCAGGAAAGCCTATAGGCCGGGTGCAGGCTGAAGCCCCAGGTTCCGCTCAGTTTTTGCCGAACTTCCGCGGCGGGTCGTGGCAGCGGCTGGGGCGGCGCAGGGTGGGGGAGCCTGGGCAACAATCCCGCCATCACCCATGCCCAGCTCCTGTGTGCCGGCAGGCCCGTTGCCGCCGGACGGACTTACTTGGGGGAGGTGGCCCGGCGGGTGCTGTCGCGTACGACAAGGGCGGGCGCGGTTGGGGTGCGGTCCACGTCCCGGCCTTCCATGGCGCCAAGGAGCACTTCCATGCTCATGAGCGCCAAGGCGGTGAAGTCCTGGCGCACAGTGGTCAGGGGCGGCAGGAAGTAGTCTGAGCCTTCAATGTCGTCAAAGCCCACCACGCTCACGTCGTCCGGGACGCGGATCCCGTTTTCCGCGAAAGCGCGTATCAGCCCGAGAGCCGTGTGGTCGCTTGCGGCGAAGATCGCCTGGGGTACCTTCTGTTCCCGCACGAGCTGGAGGGCAGTCTCGTAGGCCCACCGAGGGCTCCAGTCGCCTTCGAGGTAAAGCCCCGGTGGGAGGCCGGCGTCGCGAAGCGCCGCCTCCCACCCGCGCTTACGGACCCGGCCGTCGAACCATTCCGTGGAGCCGCCGAAGTGGGCAATGTCGGTGTGGCCCAGGTCTATCAGGTGCTGTGTTGCCAGCCGTGCGCCGAGCTCCTGGTTTTCCGAGTATGTGAAGACGTTGGGAGTCGAGGATGCTCCAGCGGCGATCATCTCCACCGGTACACGGCAGGTCGCGTTCCACACGGCTGCGGCCATATCGACCACCGGGGCAATCACGATGATTCCCCCCACGCCGGTATCGTCCAAGGTGTCCAGGGCAGCCTGGACCGACTCTCCGTAGGGCTTCTCGACGCTGATGACAGTCGTGGCGTAACCCTTCTTGCGCGCGATGTTCTCGAGGGCCATGAGCGTTCCCACGGGTCCGAACCGCGGGGAGCCGTCCGAGAGTATGCCTATGGACGTGGACCGGCTGGTCACCAGTGCCGTGGCTGCCCGGTTCCGGCGGTAACCGATGTCCTTGATCACCTGCAGGACCCGCTGCCGGGTCGCAGCGCTTACATCCGGCGCGTCATTGAGTACCCGCGAGACTGTGCCGAAGGAGACTCCGGCCATGCCTGCAACATCGTTGATGGTGGGCTTTCGGCGCCGCAATGGAGCATCCGGTAGCTTCTCGTTCGCCTCATGGGGAACAGTCATGCCTGCCACACTCACTCCTGTCTTGGGGTCACGGCCGCGGCCTCTCGGCTCCGTGCTTTTTGATCTTACGTCCGGCTGGCCCTCCGCACCCGTTCAAACCGCTGCTGATGTGATGCTTGACACGTATCTCCGTAAACGTTTACGATGATGTCCGTAAACGTTTACGGTCGCTTCGTAAACGCTTACGACGCTAAACACTTCAAAGAGGAAAGGGAGCGGGATGCCCGACCAGATCGTCTACGCACTCGCGCTCGATCCGCATGGCGGACTTCGGAATGTCGACCAGACCCAGTGGGCAAATCTCGAAGTACTCCTGGAAGATACAGCCCCCGGCGACCTCGCAGCCGCTGTCCGCAAGTTCGTCTCTGACGACTCATCGGCGGTCGTCGGAATCTTCGATGAAGATCGTCTTTGGGCAAGCCTGGTGGTCTCCGTCGACAGCTCTGGCAAGCCCACTTCAGTGTCCACCGTTCCCGGACCGGCCCGGGAAACACTCGGTGACATGGCGAAGGCAGCCCACGAGGCGGTGAAGTGGGTTCAGGCCCACCACGGGCCGTGTTCCTTGGGCTTCTTCGTCGAAAAAGTACATGCAGAGGCGCTCCTGAGAGCTTCAGACAAGGCCACTGCCATCCGCACAGCCGCGGCCGCGGGAGGACTCGTCCTGTCCCCGGTTCCCCCGGCCCTCGCTATCGCCCTCGCCTGAACCACCCCAGGCACCCACACCCATCCCCTCAAGCACTGGAGAACAATGATGATCCGCAGGCTTCCCCTTGTGGCACTTGCCGCAGCCCTGTCACTTTCCGTCGCTTCCTGCAGCAGTTCCACAACGGCCTCGTCGAATGCTCCCGACGCCGGTGTGTCCGGCAAAGCCCAGCAGGCCCTTGACGCGATCAAGGGACAGGTCCTGAGTAAAGGCCCCAACGGCGAGACGCCCTCCCCGGCGTCCACAGCTGACCTGACTCCTGACGAGATTGCGAAGGTCAAGGCGCTCAACGCCAAGGCTGCCATCGTGATGCACTACGGCGGCAACGACTGGGCCACCGCCCAGATCAACGGACTAAAGAGCGAGTTTGAAAAGCTCGGGGTCAAGGTCATTGCCACCACTGACGCGAACTTCAAGCCGGACAAGCAGGTCTCGGACATCGAGACGGTCATGTCGCAGAGCCCGAACATCATGGTCTCCATCCCCACGGATCCCGTGGCTACGGCCTCCGCCTACAAGAAGGTCGCGGATGCCGGAACCAAGCTCGTCTTCATGGACAACATCCCCCAGGGCCTGACGGCCGGCAAAGACTATGTCTCTGTTGTCTCCGCCGACAACTACGGCAACGGGGTGGTCTCGGCCCACCAAATGGCCAAAGCCCTCGGCGGCAAGGGAAAAATCGGCGTCGTCTTCCACCAGGCCGATTTCTTCGTGACCAAGCAGCGCTACCAGGGATTCAAGGACACGATTACGAAGGAATACCCGGACATCAAGATCGTCGAAGAAAAGGGAATTGCCGGGCCGGACTTCGCCGGTGATGCCCAGGCCGCAGCAAACGCAATGCTCAGCAAGTACGCCGACCTTTCCGGAATCTGGGCGGTCTGGGATGTCCCCGCAGAAGGCGTCATGGCCGCAGCCAGGGCCGCGGGCCGGCCGGACCTGAAAATCGCCACGGAAGACCTCGGCAAGAACGTCGCGATTGCCCTGGCCAAGGACGAACTCGTCGTGGGCCTTGGAGCGCAGGTTCCGTTCGACCAGGGTGTCACGGAAGCACGGCTGGCGGCAGGGGCGCTTATCGGCAAGCAGGCGCCCGCCTATGTGGCGCTGAGCGCCCTCCCGGTTGACCACTCCAACGTCCTGGATGCCTGGAAGCAGGTCTACCACGAGGACGCCCCGAAGGACATCCAGGACTCCTACAAGAAGTAGCCAAAAACCGGCGGTGGGGGGGGCCCCCCCCCCCCCCCCCCCCCCCCCCCCCCCCCGCGCCGAAAGGGCAACGATGAATACCGCAGACAATGTCGTCGAAATGCGCTCGATTTCCAAGAGCTTCAACGGCGTTCCCGTATTGAAGGATGTCAGTTTCGACGTCCGCAAGGGTGAAGTCCATGCGCTCGCAGGAGGAAACGGCGCAGGGAAGTCCACGCTCATGAAGATCCTCCAGGGCGTCTACCAGGCGGACGCCGGCGAGATTCTGATCGGGGGCAAGCCCACCGCCATCGACTCGATCCAGGACGCGAAGGCCGCCGGGATCGGCATGGTCTTCCAAGAGTTCAGCCTGGTACCGAGCCTGACCGTTGCACAGAACATTTTCCTCGCCGCCGAACCGCTCGGTACCGGCGGGCTCATCGACGACCGTGCCTCGGTGCGCCGGGCCAGGGAAGTCTTCAGTGAGATGGAGGTCGACGTCGACCCGCGCGCCGGAGTCGCACGGCTCGGCACCGCTTACTGGCAGCTGACCGAGATCGCCAAGGCACTCGCACAGAATGCCCAGGTGCTCATCATGGATGAGCCCACGGCCAGCCTCGCCCGGCATGAGTCCGAAGCGCTCTTCGAACTCATTGACCGCCTCAAGCAGCGGGGCATCTCCATCATCTACATTTCCCACCGCATGGATGAGGTGTACCGGCTGGCGGACCGGATCACCATCCTCCGCGACGGCCGCCACCTCCTCACCGCGCCACTGACGGATGTCACGCCCGAACAGATCGTGGAAGGCATTGTTGGCAAGAAGATCGAGGGCCAGCTCTCCTACCGTGCGCGTGATCATGCGGCCCACGACGGGGCACCGCTGCTGGAAGTCCGCGGGCTGAATGCGGGGCAACGGGTCCGGGATGTTTCGTTCGCGCTCCGGCCCGGTGAAATCCTCGGCCTCGCAGGGCTGATGGGCAGCGGGCGGACCGAGCTCGCCCGTGCCCTGTTTGGCATTGACAAGCTGGACAGCGGCGAAATTCTCCTGCGGGGCAAGAAGGTCAACCTGGGCTCGCCCCAGCAGGCCATCAACGCGGGAGTGGCCCTCATCCCGGAGGACCGCAGGGCCCAAGGCCTTGTCCTGGAGCACTCCGTCCAGGACAACCTGCTGCTTCCCCTCCTCGGCCAGATCCAGCGGGGACCCCTCCTGGACGGTGCGAAGGGGAAGGAATTGTCCTCGTCACTGATTAAGAGGTTCGCCGTGAAGGTGGCAGATCCCCACCGGCCGGTGCGGCTTCTCTCGGGCGGCAACCAGCAGAAAGTGGTCATCGCCAAGTGGCTGGGCACGGATCCGGACATCCTGATCCTTGACGAGCCAACAGCCGGGGTGGACATCGGCACCAAAAGCGAAATTCTCGACATGATCCGGGAGCTTGCCAGTGCCGGCAAGGGCGTCATCGTCATCTCCTCCGAGTACCCGGAACTACTCGCGGTCAGCGACCGCGTCCTCGTCCTCAAGGACGGCTCCGTCATCCGTGACATCCCCCGCAGCGAGATCGCTGACGAGGAATATCTCCAACTTGCAGTCCAGGGAGTCTGAAAGTGAGCAAAGTAAACACCATGGCGGCCCGGGACACCGCGGCCCCCAAGAATTTCGGCACCATCCTCAAAGACCTCGACTGGCGGCGCTACGTCATCTACATCGGCTTCGTCGTGGTCTTCCTCTTCTTCGCCGTTCTGCTCCGCGACCAGGGCTTCCTGTCGCCGAACAACCTGCTGAACATCTTCCGGCAGACGGCCACGATCACCGTCATCGCCGTCGGCATGACATACGTGATCGCCTGCGCCGAGATCGACCTCAGCGTCGGATCCGTGGCCGGCCTCTCCAGTGTGTGCACTGCGATGGCGCTGTCGCAGTGGGGCCTGGTCCCCGGCATCCTTGCCGGCCTCGCCGTCGGGCTCGTCGTCGGATCGATCAACGGTGCCCTCGTCAGCCTCCTCGGCATCCCGTCGTTCCTGGTGACCCTCGGCATGCTGGGAATCGCCGTCGGCGTTGCCCAGTGGATCACGGCGTCAGCGCCCCAGCCGATCCTGAATGACACCTTCAACACGCTGTTTGGATCCGGCAACTTCGGTCCAGTTCCGGGGCTTGTGGTCTGGAGCGCCATCTTCGTCGCCCTTGGCGCCGTGGTGCTGAACCGCACCAGGTTCGGACGCCAGGTCCTGGCCACCGGAGGCAACCGCAACGCCGCAGAGTTCACCGGTATCAATACCAAGCGCATTAAGTTCCAGGTACTGCTGATCTCGGGCATGGTGGCAAGCGTTGCCGGCATGCTCTACGCCGGCCGGCTGCAGTCCGGCCGGTTCCAGTGGGGATCGGGAGATGAGCTTTCCGCCATCGCTGCCGTCATCCTGGGTGGAACCAGCCTCTTCGGCGGATTCGGCTCCATCATCGGCACCCTCTTCGGTGCCCTGCTGATCGGCCTGATCAACAACGGGCTGATCCTGGCCGGACTCGACAGCAGCCAGCAGCAGGTGGTCCGCGGCGCAATCATCATCCTGGCCGTCGCCCTGGCCCGAAAGAAGTAGCCGCCATGGCCTCCCAACTTCGCGCAGGAATTATCGGAACAGGATTTATGGGCTCTGTCCACGCCCACGCTGTACGCGCAGCAGGCGGGGTAGTCACCGCAGTCGCCGGGAGCAGCCAGGCGTCAGCCGAAGCAGCAGCCTCCGTGCTCGGCGCCCGCACCGCCGCCGAATCCCCTGAAGCACTGATCTCAAGCGCCGACGTGGACGTCATCCACATCTGCACGCCGAACGCGACCCACGCCGACCTGGCACGCAAAGCCATCGCCGCAGGGAAACCGGTGGTGTGCGAGAAGCCCCTGGCCACCAGCGTGGAGGACGCCCGGGAACTGGCCGAGCTCGCCGAGCAGGCAGGTGTGGTCACCGGCGTGCCGTTCGTGTACCGGTTCTATCCGGCCGTCCGCGAAGCCCGCGACCGTATCCTCCGCGGCGACGCCGGCCGCCTCTGGCTGCTGCACGGGTCCTACCTGCAGGATTGGCTGGTGGGCGCCGAAGCCACCAACTGGCGGGTCGATTCAAAGCTCGGGGGAGCCTCCAGGGCCTTCGGTGACATCGGCGTGCACTGGTGCGACCTGATGGAGTTCACCACCGGACACAGAATCACCAGGCTTGTGGCAAAGACCAGCCGGGCCTACGACGAACGGGAAACCGGCGGACAGCTGTCCTCCGTTGCCACCGAGGACGGGGCCACGCTCCTGTTCGAGACGGACAAGGGTGCCACCGGATCCCTGGTGGTCAGCCAGGTCAGTCCGGGCCGCAAGAACCGCCTGTGGTTCTCCTTTGACGGAACCGAAGCGTCATTCTCCTTCAACCAGGAGCGGCCGGACACCTTGCACGTGGGAGGCCTCGGGTCCAGCTCGGAAATCGCCGTTGGCCCGCAAACGCTGACCACCCCAGGCGGCCGGCGGTACTCCAAACTCCCACCGGGCCACCCCCAGGGATACCAGGACAGCTTCAACTCGTTCGTCGCGGACGTATATGCAGCTGTTCACGGGCAAACACCGGAAGGCCTGCCCACGTTCCGGGACGGCCTGCGCGCAGCCCTCCTTACCGATGCAGTGGTCACCTCCGCTGCACAACAGTCATGGGTTGACGTTCCCCGCACTGAAGCCTCACTCGAATTACTCCAGTCTTCCCCCGCAGCTGAAAGGCAGAAGCAATGAAACTTGGTTACTGTTCCATCACCTGGGGCGGCGTGGTGGGCCACCCCCAAGGCGTGACGAGCGTGAAGGACCTCTTCTACCTCACCCACGGTTCTATGCAGGACGCAGTCCAGGACATCGCATCAGTGGGCTACCAGGGTGTTGAAATGTTTGACGGCAACCTCGCGGAATACGCGGAGAAGCCTGAAGAACTCAAGGAAATCCTGGCCACTGCCGGCGTGGAACTGACAAGCGTCTACACCGGCGCGAACTTCATCTACGCGGACATACTTCCCGACGAGCTGCACCGGATCCATCGTGCCGCCGAACTGGCTGCCACCTTTGGAGCGGAACGGCTCGTGGTGGGTGGCGGAGCACGCCGCGCAGCCGGCACCACCGACGCGGATTACCTCCGGCTCGGCGAGGCGCTGGACAGTGTCACGGACATCGCGGAAGGCTTCGGGTTGTCGGCAAGCTACCACCCGCACCTGAGCACCATCGTCGAAAGCCCGGAGGAACTGGACAGGCTCATGCCGCTCACCCGGATCGGCTTTTGCCCGGACACCGCCCACCTTGCGGCCGGCGGAGCAGACCCGGCCGCAGTCATCCGGAAGTACGCCGACCGGATCCAGCACGTCCACCTCAAGGACTTCCAGAAGGACCCCTTCAATTTCCTGCCCCTGGGACAGGGGGAGCTCGACTTCCCCGACATCATCGCCGCAATCCGGGAAAGCGGATACGACAGCTGGCTCATGGTGGAGCTCGACAACTACGACGGCGACCCCCGCGAAGCCGCAGCCCTCAGCAAGAAGTACCTCGAAAATCTCCTCTCCCACTAAATTTCAACCGCCGGGACTGCCATAGACGGCAACGCCCTGCCTTCCGGAAGGAACACGATCCACATGCAAAACCTCAACGTCGGCCTCATCGGAGGCGGCTTCATGGGCAAGGCCCACTCCCTGGCCTATGCCGCCATGCCCATGTTCTTTTGGCCTGCACCGGCGCTCCCGGTCCGCAAAGTCATCGCCGAAGCCAACCCGGATCTCGCCGCCGAAGCGGCCCGCCGCTTCGGGTTCGAGAACTCCACCGCGGACTGGCGCAGCATCATTGACGATCCGGACATCCACGTCGTCGACATCGCCACGCCCAACCACCTCCATGCCGAGATTGCCATCGCCGCCGCGGAAGCGGGCAAGCACATCATCTGCGAGAAGCCCTTGGCGCGTACGGGTGAAGAATCCAAAGCGATGTACGACGCTGTCAAGGACAAGAACATCGTCCACATGGTGGCCTTCAACTACAGGCGCACCCCCGCAGTTGCCCTGGCAAAGAAATACATTGAGGAAGGGGCAATCGGACAGATCCTTAACTTCCGTGGCACCTACCTACAGGACTGGAGCGCCGACCCTAACTCCCCGCTGTCCTGGCGCTTCCAGAAATCCATTGCAGGTTCCGGCGCCCTCGGCGACATCGCAACGCACGTCATCGACATGGCAAGGTACCTGGTGGGCGAGTTCAGCGCCGTCAATGCCCTCATGTCCACCTGGATCCCCGAGCGGCCGCTGCAGACCGCTGGTGCGGACGCGCTCGGTAACGTACGTGGCGGAGAAGGCCCCCGTGGGCCGGTTGACGTGGACGACGAAGTCATGACCATGATCCGCTTTGCCAACGGTGCCGTGGGTTCCGTGGAAGCAACCCGCAACGCCCACGGAAGGAACAACTACATCACCTTCGAAATCCACGGGACCGACGGAAGCATCGTGTTCAACTACGAGCGGCGCGATGAACTGCAGGTCTGCTTCGCGTCCGATCCCGGTGACCGCCGCGGATTCCGCACCGTCTACACCGGACCCGCACACCCTTACGGTGAGGGACTCTGGCCCATCCCTGCCCTCGGCATCGGATACGGGGAAACGAAGATCATCGAGGCCTACGACTTCTTCAAGGCCATCGCAGAAGGCGGCAGCGTAAGCCCCAATTTCGCCGACGGTTACCAGGTGGCCCTCATCGACGACGCGATCGTCGAGTCCGCGGCAAAAGAATCCTGGGTCGAGGTCCCGCAAATCAACGCATGACCGGGCGGGAGGGGCGGTGTTCCTGCCGCCTCTCCCGCAGGGGCAGGAACATCCTGAGGAGGTTAGAGTGCCGCACAATGCTGTCAGTCACGAAGAAACGCAGGTCTGGCTCATGCCAGTGTTCACCGCAAGAGCAGGGTCCGAAGCACCGCTCCACGAAGCACTCGTGGGGTTGCAGTCTGCGAGTCGAAAGGACGCAGGATGCCTGGAATACACCGTCTTCTCTGACGATCAAAGGGCAGATACGTTCATCCTCTTTGAGGGGTGGGCCAGCCATGAGGATCTGAAGGCCCACAACGAAGAAGACCACGTAAAGGAATTCGTGGACGCGGTGCAGCCAATGCTGGCCGTACCGTTCTCCGTAAACCCCATCACTCCTCTCATCTGATGCCTGCCGGGTGAGGAAGGACGACGGCGGGACGCGAGTCCCGCCGTCGTCCTTCCCCTTCCTTCGCGGCGGAGTGCCGTTGTAGGGTCATCGCGTGATCGTCCCCGATATTTCCCAGAACGCCGAGGCGGTGGCGGACCACTACGACGAGCTCGATCCCATGTATCGGCGGGTGTGGGGAGACCACGTCCACCACGGACTCTGGGCCACGGGCCGCGAGACACCCAGTGAAGCCGTCGAGGCGCTGGTCGATGCCGTCGGCGACCGGCTGAACCTCATGCCCGGCCAGCTGTGCGTGGACATCGGCTGCGGCTACGGCTCCACCGCGAGGCGGCTCGCGGTGACACGAGGGGTCAGCGTCACGGGCTTCACCCTTTCCGCAGAGCAGGCCCACTACGCCGCCGCGCATTTCTTACCGGACGTGGACATCCGGGTCCGCGACTGGCTCACGAACGGGCTACCGGGCGCCTCGGCCGACGCCGCGTGGGCGATCGAGTCGAGCGAGCACATGGTGGACAAGCCCAGGTTCTTCGCCGAAGCGCACCGGGTGCTGGTGCCCGGCGGCCGCTTCGTTATCTGTGCGTGGCTCGCCGAGACCAATGCCGGCCAGTGGAAGGTCCGCCACCTGCTCGAACCGATCTGCCGCGAGGGGCGCCTGCCTTCGATGGGCACGCGCGAGGACTATGAGGCGATGGCAAAGGCGGCGGGCTTTGCGGTCACCGGCTATGAGGATGTCAGCAGCAGCGTTGCCCGGACCTGGATGATCTGCGCCGGCCGGCTTGTGAAGGCGCTACTTACCGACCGCGGGGCACGCCGCCTCGCCCTTGGTGCACACAACCGCGGCGCCATTCTGAGCATTCCCCGCCTGATCCTCGCCTACCGCACCGGTGCGATGCACTACGGGATCTTCACGCTGACGAAGGCCGTAGAGACCGTCGCTTAGGGGTGCGGCTGACGTTCGCCAACACTGAGGGAGGACGACGGCGGCAGGTACTCCCGCCGTCGTCGTTCCACCGGGCGCTGCTCCTTCGCGGGGGGTGCGGGCGCCACTTGGCGCCGGGCTTGTTGAATAGACGTAAGTCGTTACCAGGTGCAAGGGTGGTCGAATGGATGCCGACATCAACTTCTACTTTGATCCCGTCTGCCCCTTCGCCTGGATGACCAGCAAATGGGTGCGGCAGGTGCAGGCGCAGCGCGACTACACAGTGGACTGGCGGTTCATCTCGTTGCGCCTGATCAACTCGAACGTGGACTACGACGCGCATTTCCCGCCGGAGTACGAGGCCGGGCACACTGCCGGGCTCCGGCTTCTGCGGGTGGCCGCCCGGGCGCGAGCGGAGCATGGCCGCGAGTCGATGGCCCGGCTGTATGAGGCGTTCGGCTCCCACATCTTCGACACCGCGCCGGACCCGGCCGAACAGCGCACCGAGGGCGAAATCCGCGAGCGGCGCGGGACACGTGAGTTCGTGGAGCCAATCCTCGCCCAGGCAGGCTTGCCCCTGGCACTGGCGGACGCCCTCGACGACGAGTCCTGGGACAGCGAGATCCGCCAGGAGACAGATGAGGCACTGGCGCTGACAGGCAAGGACGTGGGCACGCCCATCATCCACTTCGAACCGCCGGCCGGGGTCGCCTTCTTCGGTCCGGTGATCAGCCGGCTCTCGGACGACGATTCGGCCGCCGAGCTGTGGGACCACGTCGTGGGGCTGGCACGCTTCCCCGGTTTTGCCGAACTCAAGCGGAGCCTGCGCGAGCAGCCGCAGCTTGCTGCCTTCGGCGTCGACGCCGATACGGTCGGTCAGCAGGAGGACTGGCACGGCGGCAGCCGGCGGCAGAAGAAATGACGTCAGTAGAGGATGGATCGATGAAGACAAACACCCGCCAACACCAGGAATCCGTCACGGTCCAGGTCACAGCCGAGACGCTCTACGACCTGGTCTCCGACATCACCCGCACCGGCGAATGGAGCCCGGTCTGCACGTCGTGCTGGTGGGACGACGAGGCCACCGCCGGCCAGCCCGGAGCCTGGTTCACCGGCCGCAACGAGATCCCGGGGCGGACGTGGGAGACCCGGTCGCAGGTGGTGGCCGCCGAGCGCGGCCGCGAGTTCGCCTGGGTGGTGGGTGGCCGCTTTGTCCGTTGGGGTTTCACCCTGACGCCGGCAGATAACGGGACGACGCTAACCGAGTCGTGGGAATTCCTGCCGGAAGGGATCGCGATGTTCAGGGAGAAATACGGCGATGAGGCAGACGCCCAAATCGCCGAGCGCACCCAGCAGGCCCTGGACGGCATCCCGAAAACGCTCGCCGCGATCAAACGGATCGCCGAGTCCCTCAAATAGGGCCTGACTTTTGACCCTAGTTTCCGTCTGCCTGGAGGGCCATTACTGATGGGAGGAGCGGCATCCGGCCGCCCCGTCTACGCCCTGAGGGAGAAGGATCATGTTCGCCAGAATCAGCACCTACAAGACCGGACCCGATACCCGCAGGGATAACCCCACCGATGACGTAGTAAACAGCGTGCTCCAGCTCCCGGGATGTAAAGGCGTCTACTACCTGAACGGGAAGGGGATGGACAACGCCCTGTCCATCACGCTCTGGGACACGGAGGAATCGATGCTGGCCAGCCGCCAGGCAGCCAGCAGGATCCGCGAGGAGAGCAGCCAGGCGGACAGGACCCAGATCGTCTCTGTCGAGGAATTCGAGGTCACGGCCAGCAGTCTCAAGGATTGAGCCGCCGTGGGGCATTACTGCGTGCAACAATGGCGCCATGACCCCTGAGCAGCCTTCATCCACGGCGCCGGAAGTGGACAGCGCCGACCTTTCCGCATTCAACGCCGCCTATCAGGCGGCGCAGAAGAGCCTGGCCGAAGGCGGCATTCCCATCGGGGCGGCGTTGGCTCGGGGCGGCGTGGTCGTTGCCAGCGGCCACAACGAACGCGTCCAGAACGCCGATCCGATCGCGCACGGGGAGATGTCCGCGCTCCGCGCCGCCGGCCGGCAGAAGAGTTACCGGGACACCACGCTCTACACCACCCTGGCCCCGTGTGCCATGTGCGCCGGAACCATCATCCAGTTCAAGATCCCCCGCGTGGTGGTGGGGGAGGGCAGGACGTTCGACGGCGAGTTGGAGCTTTTGCGGTCACGCGGGGTTGAGGTGGTGGTCCTGGACGACCAGCGCTGCGTGGACATGATGGCCGCGTTCCAGGTTGACAAGCCGGAGCTGTGGGCGGAGGACATCGCCGAATAGCGTTGGCCGCTGTCGGCGAGCTCAGCGGTTCCGGTAGTAGTCCTTCCAGATGAGGCGATGGACTGGCAGTTTCCGCGGTATCGCCCTCAGGCCAAAGTACGTTCCGGCGCCCACTGATACGGCGCCTGTGACTAGCCACCTGGCCATGGAATCCTCGATCCTGTGTAGGGTCCCCGGGTGGAGTCCAACGCGGCCAGAAGTCCGTAGCTAGAGTCATTCGTCCCTCATACTGCGACTGCTCCGCCAGGCGCGGCGACGCGTGCCCCGGCGGCTCCGCTCAAGCCGGGACTAACCCCTGATGGTCCGGTAGATCCCGGTGTGGTCCAGGCCGCCGTCGCCTGCCGCGATCATCGTCTCAAAAGCACCCCGCAGGCAGCCGGCCAAGGGGAGCTTCAATCCCGAACTCGCAGCAGTCTCGGCGATGAAATTGAGGTCCTTCAGCTGGTTCTTCGCCGAGCCGCCGCCGTCGAAATCCTGGTCGATGAAGCGCCGGCCCTTCTGGGCCAGCACCTCCGAGTTGGCCAGGCCGCCGGCCAGGACGGACTGCACGTCCGCCAGGTCCAGGCCCGACGCCGCAGCCAGGGCCATGGCCTCGGCCAGCGCCGTCACCGTGGCGGCGACCACGATCTGGTTGCAGGCCTTGACGGTTGATCCGGCCCCCGTCTCCCCGAACCACGCCACTTTGGCGCCGTACAGCCCGAACAGCGGTGCGCAGCGTTCGAACGCCTCCCGCGGACCGCCGGCCATGATGCTGAGCCGGCCCTCTTCGGCGCCGATGGTTCCGCCGCTCAGCGGCGCATCAACCACCGTCACCCCCCAGTTCCGCCGGCACTCCTCACCGAACGCCGCAACGGCCACTGGCGAGACCGTCCCGTGGATCACGAGGATGGGTTGCTCGGTACCGGCGCGCTGCCACCCCGCCAGCAGCCCGTCGTCGCCCTCCAGCAGGGCCTCGACCTGTGGCAGGTCCGGCAGCACCGTCAGGACGATGTCCCGGGCCGCGCCGGCAGGGGAGGGCGCAACGCTGCCCCCCGCGATGGCCCGGGCCTTGTCCGCTGTCCGGTTCCACAGCGCCAGCGGGACGCCGCCTGCCAGGATGTTCCGTGCGATGGGCGCCCCCATCGGTCCGGTGCCCAGGAGGGCCACGGACCCGTGGATGGCGGGCGGCTGCTGTTGCTCAACTGTCAATGTGGTCATGTTCTCTAGAAGGGGATGAGGCCGGCGAGGGCGGGGAGGAATGTGCTGAACCAGGGCACGGCCGCGAGGACGAGCAGTCCGGCGAACACGGCGATGAGGTAGGGCCAGAAGTGCTTGAGGCTCTTCTCGACGGTTTCGTGTCCGGTGGCGCAGGCCACGTAGAAGCCAACGCCGGCCGGTGGCGCGAAGGAGCCGATGCCCATCGAGATGATCAGCACCATGGCGTACTGCACCGGGTTGACGCCGAAGCTGGTGGCGATCGGGAGCAGCAGGGGCGCGAAGATCAGGACTGCGGGGAGGCCCTCAAGCAGCTGGCCCATGATGACGAGCAGCACCACCGTGAAGAGCATGAAGAGGACCGGAGAATCACCCAGACTGGACATCAGGTCATGGATCTGCTGGGAGACGCCGGCAAGGGCCAGGGTCTGCGCCAGGGGAGAGGCGGCGGCGATGATGAACAGCACCATGCCCGCCGTGGTGGTGGTTTCCCGGAGCGTGTCACCCAGCAGCCGTTTGCTGCCGCGGCGGTAGGCGGCGGCCAGGATGAAGGCGTACGCGACGGCGACGGAGGACACCTCGGTGGGGGTCGCGAACCCGCTGAGGATCCCGGCGACCATGCCCACCGGAAGCAGCAGCGTGGGAATCGCGAAGAAGGTGGCTGATCCGCGGGTCCGCCACGTTGCCTTGGAGCCGGCGACGCCGCCCTGTTTGCGGGCCCGGACGAACACGAGCGCCATCACTACCAGTGCAAGGAAGGCCGCCGGCAGGAATCCCGCCAGGAACAGGGTGGTGGTGGAGATAGTGGTGATGGATCCCAGGACCAGCAGGACGATGCTCGGCGGGATGGTTTCGCCCATGATGGCTGACGCCGACAGGACAGCGACCACTTCGCCGCGGGGGTATTTGCGTTCTTCGAGCATGTTCCGCATGGTGGTGCCGACCGCGGCAACGTCGGCCACCTTGGAGCCGGAGATGCCGGAGAAGATGTACATCGTGACCACCACCACCTGAAGCAGGCCGCCGCGCAGGTGCCCGATGAGTGCGTCAACGAGTTTGGCCAGGGGGAGCGTGAGCCCGGCGGAGTTCATGACCGTCCCGGCGAGGATGAAGAACGGGATGGCGAGGAGGACGAAGCCTTTGGCGCCGGAGGCCATGCCGATGGGGATGGCGCTGACGTCGGAGATGCCGCCGAGGTAGAGGTAGATTCCGGAGGCCAGGGCCAGGACGAAGGCGATGGGAAGGCCCAGGAACAGCAGGATGAACAGCACGGCAAGGACGACGCCGAGGAGGAGGTTGGGGGACGCGTAATAGAACAGCGGCGGGCTGAGGACCACCAGGGCAATGAGTGCCGCAGTGATGCCGGCCGCGACGAGCACGGGCCGCCGCTCTTGCCGCTTCAGCTTGACCAGCGCGAACCATGCGATCAGGAGCATCCCGGCCGAGAAGGGAAGGGACACCCAGAAAACCGGCAACTGGAGGATCGGGGTCTTCTCCTCGATCTGCTGCACCAGGGTGGGGACATAGAGGGCAAACGATCCCGCGCTCATGACGAAGACCAGGCAGTCGACAAGCGCCGCAAGGTAGGGCTTCCAGGTGGCCGGCAGCCGCATGATGAGGGCCTGGACGGACATGTGCGCACCCTTGGGGTAGGCGATCGCCCCGCCGATGAAGGCAATGGTCAAGAGCGCGATCTCCGACACCTCCTGCGTCCACAGCACGGAATCGCCGGTGAACAGCCGGACCATGATGTTCAACAGGATGACCAGGAGCTCGGCAATGATCGCCGCCCCAACAGTGCCTTCGAGGACCTTGTCGAACCATACGGCACCGCTCCAGCGAGGCGGGACGTGACCGTGGTGCAGGATCTCTTCCGCGTCAGGGGGGAGGACCTCTTCAAGTTCCTCGGGAGGGAGGGTGCGTTTCATGTTCTTCCAGACTGTCGACGTTGAGAGCGGATGTGGTGCACGGGTGCCGGGGCCGTACGCCCCGGCACCCTTGCGGTTAGTTGGAGGCAGTGAAGGCGATCGCCTGGTCGAAGAAATCCTTGCCGATCAGATCGGAGAACTTGGGGTACAGGGACTTCGAGGCGGTCTTGAATTCCTCGATGGCGGAGGCGCTGAGCTCGTTGGCCTGCATTCCCTTGGCCTTCAGGTCGTCCAGCTGCTTCTTGGACTGCTCCTCGTCGTAGCCGGTCTTGAACGTGGCCGTCTCGGCCGAGGCATCGGTGAGGGCCTTCTTCTGGTCTTCCGAGAGCGTGCTCCACTTCTTCGAGGACAGCGCCAGGACCCACGCGTCATTGATGTGGTTGGTCAGGGACACGTACTTCTGCACCTCGGAGAACTTGTTGGTCCAGGGCACCTCGATCGGGTTTTCCTGCCCGTTGATGGTCCCGGTCTGCAGCCCGGTGAAGACCTCGGAGAACGCCATGGTGGTGGGGCTCGCCCCGAGCGATCCGAAGTAGTCCGTCCACAGTGGGTTGCCCGGAACGCGGATCTTCATGCCCTTCAGGTCCGACGGCTGCTGGATGGGACGCACCGAGTTGGTGATCACCCGTCCCGTCCTGGTCATGAAACTCAGCGCCACGGTGTCCTTCTGGGCCAGCTTGTCCTTCAGGACCTGGCCTGGCTTGCCGTTGAGGAAAGCCGCCTCCTGCGTGGTGTCCTTGAACAGGTACGGGATGCTGATGCCGTTCATCTCCGGCACCACGGAGGCGTACACCGACGTTGACAGGATCAGGGCGTCCAGGGATCCTCCCTGGAGGCGGGTCACGGCCGCGTTCTGGTCGCCGCTGAAGCTTGTCCCGTTGGGAACTACGGTGACCTGGACGGACCCATTGGAGGTCTTCTTGACCTGGTCGGCAAAGTGCTGGGCCGAAACGCCGACAGACGAGTCGATCGGGTCCGGGATGGACAGCTGGATCTTCGCCGGGGCTGCGCCGCCGGTCCCGCCGGCAGCCCCGGAGGCGCAGCCGGCCAGGAGCGAGGCGGCGAGAGTGCAGGCCAGTGCTCCGGTGAAAGCACGGAGTTTCGATTTCATGTGAAGCCTTTCTTCGTTGGAAGGAGTCAATTCAAGGGGTGCCGGTCAGGCGGTGAGGGCGGATTCCGTGACGAGCGCTTCGGTTTCCCGGCGCAGTTCCAGGGCCTGGGCCAGGGAGTCGTCCATGATGACGTCGTCCCAGCCCACGGTTGCGCCCTTGGCGATGTCATTGCGCAGCTCCACGTGGTGGGCCAGCGCCACCGGCAGTGCCCCGGTTTCCACCGAGTGCCGGGCGGACACGAGCTTGCCCCAGACCGTGTAGCCGCCTTCGCCGTCGAGGAATTCGCCGGCTTTGAGGTCCTTCTTGGCCGTGGCCACCACATCGCCGAAGAAGCCCACGGGCGAGCCGGTGGCAATACCGCGGAGGGCGGCGTTGGCGATGGAGACGTTGAGTTCCAGGCCGACGTAGTGGTAAGGGCGGTACAGCGCGGCATACTGGCCGGTCGGATCCGGGTGCCAGGGGTATTCGGTGAAGCAGCCGGAGACATATCCGTTCGTCGCCTTGACCACCACGAAGACGCCTTCCTGCGTGTTGTGGCTGATCCAGCTGCCGTCGCGGTTGACGCTGGACATGACGTCGACGCTGCCTTCGTGGGCGAGGGCACCGCCCACATCGCTGGGCCGGCAGACCGTGGCGATCTGCTCGACGTCGCCGGGCGTGAAGCTCAGCCCGTTATCGGACGGGACCAGCCCGGCACCGTTGGCGACGGCGGCCATCTCGATGGATGCCTTGGTGCCGTCCCGGAACGAGGTGTGCATGTACGGGTTCAGCTGGCCGGAGTCGGTAAGTTCCCTCGAGAACTCCCAGTTTTCCCAGACGTTGTCCGGGTTCATCTCGTGGTAGTGCTCAAGGTACTTGGCGCCCTTGCCGGCGCAGACGACGTCGAATCCGCTGGTCCGTGCCCAGTCCACGAGTTCCATGATCAGGGCCGGCTGGTCACCGTAGGCCATGGAGTAGACCACGCCGGCGGCCTCCGCGCGGCGGGCCAGTGCCGGCCCCGCCAAGGCGTCGGCTTCAACGGTCACCATGATGATGTGTTTCCTGGTGTCGATGGCCCGCAGCGCGTGCTTTACCCCCACGATCGGGTTGCCGGTCGCTTCGACGATGACGTCGATGTCGACGTCGAACAGCTCGTCGGCGTTCGCAATGATCGCTGTGCTGCGGTCGCGGAGGGCGGTGGCGATGTCCGGCGCGATCTGGTTCTTGGGCCAGCCGACAAGCTCGAAGGCTCCTTCGGCGCGCTTGACGTTGACATCGGCGATGGCCACCACGTGGATCCCGGGGATGTTGTTGGCCTGGGCGAGGTACATGGTGCCGTACCTGCCGGCTCCGATGAGTCCCACCCGGATGGGACGTCCCTGCTGCTCGCGGTCGCTGAGGAGCTTGTAAAGGTTCATGGGGATCTCTCTGATTGGCGTTTCCGCGTCCGGGAAGCACCTGCACCGCACGGGTGGGCAACTTCTTTGTCGCGGGATGTGAATTCGAGGGCCGGAGTGGAACCGGTTCCACTTTTGTACCAGCGGGTGCTAGGCTGTGTCAACGATCACAACGGAAACGCGCTTTTGGACGCCTTTCATGACGGCGAAACTATTGATGCCGGCGATCGGTAGAACCTTCAATGAGGAGGAGAAGTGAAGAAGGCTCCAACAATCCGCGATGTCGCGTCGGCGGCAGGCGTGTCCGTTTCCGTGGTGTCCCGGGTGCTTAATCCTGAGTCTGGCCCGGTTGCACCGGCCAAGCGGGACATGGTGCTCCGCGTCATCGAGGATCTCGGTTATCGCCCTCGTGCCGCCGCGCGGGAATTGAGCGTGGGCCACGCCCCGACCGTCGGGCTGGTGGTTGCCGACCTGGCCAACCCTTTCTTCGCCCAGCTGGCTGACCGGATTGTCTGGGAGGCGCGCAGCCACGGAGTGCAGGTGGTAGTCATGACCACGCAGGAAGACCCGCACCTGGAGGCGGACTCCCTGGACACGCTCCTTGACCGGTCCGTCGGCGGCGTCATCGCCACGCCTACCGGGGCGAACGTTGAAAAGTGGGCGCGCCTGCAGTCCCTTGGCGTCAACGTTGTCTTCGTTGACCGCACCATCCCGGAGCTGGCGGATGTTGACGTTGTGAGCATCGAAAACGTGGATTCGGCCCGCCGCGCCACGGAATACATGCTCGGCCTGGGGCATACCAGGATCGGGCTGATTACCGGGCCTGTCAGTACTTCCACGGGCAGGTCAAGGATCAAGGGGTACCAGGCCGCCCATGACATCTGCTCCGTCACGGTGGACCCGCAGCTGATCCGGGATGTGCCGTTCCGGGGTGACGGCGGCGGCGATGCCGTCGGATCCCTGCTGGCGCTGCCGGATCGCCCCACCGGGATCATCGTGGCCAACACGGCCCAGGTCCAGAGCGCCGTCCGACGCCTGGTCCAGACGGGTACCCGCATCCCCAACGACCTGTCCGTCATTGTCTTTGACGACAGTCCCTGGACCGAACTGACAAGCCCTCCGCTCAGCATTATCCGCCAGCCCATCGCCATGCTTGCGCTGCACTCGCTGGAGCTGGTGCTGGGGCGGATGCAGGGCAAGTTGCCCGACGGTCAGCGGACCATCGAGGTCAAAGCGGACTTTGTTCCGCGCAACAGCTGCTCACCAGTCGTGCTCACTCCAACCAGATAAGGAATACCCACCATGACCGTCATCGTCACCGCCGTCTTCACGCCCAAGGGCGGAGCCTTCGACGCCGTTGCCTCAGCACTTGCCCCTGCCATCGCTGAGGTGCACAAGGAGCCGGGCTGCCAGCTTTACGCCATCCATGAGGCCCCCAACGGCCAGATCGTTATGATCGAAAAATGGGACTCTGCCGAACTGCTCGACGCTCATGGTGCGGGTGAAGCGGTCGCACGCCTCAACGCCTCGCTTGAGGGTCTCCTGCAGAAGCCGGTGGAGGTCACCAGGCTGACGCCGATGCCGGCCGGAACCGAGCAGCAGGGCGCGCTTTGATGAAACCCGTCATAGTCGTCATGGGCGTCTGCGGGGCGGGAAAGTCAACCGTGGGTGCGGCGCTGGCGCGGCGCCTGGGGGCCGATTTCATTGATTCGGACTCGCTGCATCCCAGGGCCAACATCGACAAGATGGCTGCCGGCATTCCGTTGACGGACGAGGACCGCTGGCCTTGGCTGGCACTCGTCGGCGACGAGCTCGAGGCCGTCCATCCGAAGGGAATCATCGTGGCCTGCTCGGCGCTGAAGCGCGCCTACCGGGATGCGATCAGAGCAAAGGCGCCGGATACGGCCTTCTTGCAACTCGACGTGGAGCTGCCACTCCTGCAACAGCGACTGAATCAACGCCCCGGGCACTTCATGCCCCCGTTGCTCCTCGGTTCCCAGTTGAGTGCGCTGGAACCCCTTGGACCAGACGAAGCCGGCCTCACGGTACCGGCGTCGGGCGACCTGGAGTCGATACTCGACAGCATCACCGCCGTCGCGCGCACTGGAGCTCCAGCGTAAATACCCAAAGCAGGACGTCCTCACCGGGAACGAGCTAGGTACGGATGGTCCGCAGCGAAGTGCCCGGCCTTGAGGTAGGCGTCGCGGGTGATGCGCGGGATGTCCGAAAAGTCCGACGGCGTTGCGCGCCTGGGCGGGATACCCACCCTACGCCTGCGGTTGGGGAAGTACGGGCCAGGTAGTGGCCCAGCTGTGCCAAATCCGGGTGGGAGGACGGATCGCCGACGGCGTCGGCACCTACGCGTTAGCCACAGCCAAGGCGGCTCTGCCTGGGCCCTCCACCGGGCAGGCGCGGCCTTCGGGGAAAACTGCAGGCAACAAGGGCGCGGCCATGCACTGCCGTTCGGTGGCGTTAGGGGCGGACCGGGGTGGCAGCCTCGTTGCCGAGCACCGTGGTCCACGGGCTGGCAGTCCACGACGTGACGACGCCGTTGAGGACGTAGGGGTCTGCGGCTGCAAAGGCTTTGGCAGCCTCCAGCGGGTTCTCGCCGCTAAAGATCAGCAGACCCTTGAAGGGTCCTTCGCCGATAGCTCCGCCAAGGAGGAGCTCTCCGCGTTCCACTGCCTCCCACCCGGCCCGGAGGTGGTCCGCCCGGTACTGTTCGCGGGACTCGAGGTAGTCATCGGCGTAGGTGTATTCGAGCACGGCGTGCATGGGTTTCTCCGCTCAGGCTAAGGGCTGCAATCGTTGTAGCAGCAGCGTACCCAACCGGGCCTACTCAGAAACCGCAGCCACCTCAACCTGTACCCCCGCATCCCGGAACTTCTGCACCGCCATCGTCCCACCGTAGGTGCGGGCCAGCCGGCCCTGCGAGTTCAGCAGCGCGAGACCCGTAGCTGGGCATCGCCCTGCTTCTGCAAGTACCGCGAACCCGGCCGAGAGTTTCCAAACGGAGGCCAAGCCGGTGGTTAGGGGGAGACGCACAGAAACGGCCGGTCAGCATATCTGCTGGCCGGCCGTTTCACTTGGGGGGAAGCGATCAGGCAGCCTGGTCGCGTAACGGAATCCCTACGCGATGGCGTGGCGGGACTGCTCGTCTTCCTGGACCTCAGTCCTGGTGCGCTTGCTCGGGCCGATCCAGACGGCCACGATGGTGATGATCGCCTGGCTGATCATGTAGAGGGCGACGGGCCAGTACGAGTTGGTCGCAGCCAGCAGGAGGGTGGCGAGGACGGGGCCGATGCCGCCGGAGATCGCGCTTCCCACTTCGCGGGATGAGGCAAGGCCGGTGAAGCGGATGTGGGCCGGGAACAGGTTGGCCAGGTAGG
This sequence comes from Pseudarthrobacter phenanthrenivorans, assembly GCF_036455295.1. Classification (GTDB taxonomy): domain Bacteria; phylum Actinomycetota; class Actinomycetes; order Actinomycetales; family Micrococcaceae; genus Arthrobacter; species Arthrobacter phenanthrenivorans_C. Next base: position 144,797 of record NZ_JAYXNX010000003.1, read on the forward strand.
CACCCTGCGTGGCGGACATGCCGCGCACGGCGATCGCGTAGATGATGACGATGGCAATGATCACCAGTGGGACCGACTTGGTGTCGATCATCCAGAACATCGGGAAGATGAACGCTGCGACGGCAATCGCCGAGCCGATGTAGACGCGCCCGATGCCCAGGCGGTCACCCAGCCAGCCGAAGAGCGGGTAGGTGAACAGGCTCACGAACGAGGCGACGAAGAGGCCGTTGAGCCCCACGCTCTTGTCCAGGTGGAGGAAGGTTGCCGCGTAGGCCAGGACGAAGGTCTTGACGAGGTTGGTGGTCGCGTTCTCCGCGAAGCAGGCGAACATGGCCACGAACCAGTTGCGCGTGTGGGAGGCGAAGACTTCCTTGACGGGGCTCTTGGGCTTCTCGTTGGTCCGCGTGACGGCCAGGAACTCGGGGGACTCGACGACGCGCATCCGGATGAAGAGGCCCACCGCGATGCCGATCACGCTGGCGAGGAAGGGAAGCCGCCACCCGTACGCCATGAATTGGTCCTTGGGCATGGAGTCAAGAAGCGAGTAGAAGGAGGTGCCGAGCATGATGCCCAGCGCCAGGCCCGCGCCGGGGAGGCTGGTGAGGAGGCCCTGGCGCTTCTTGCTCGCGTGCTCGGAGACCATGACCTGGGCACCGCCGAACTCCGCACCCGCGCCGATTCCCTGCAGGATGCGGAGGACGAGCATCAGGATTGGAGCCCAGATGCCTACCTGGTTATAGGTGGGGAGCAAACCGATGAGCGCAGTGGAGGTGCCCATGAGGACCAAGGTGGCGGCAAGGACGTTCTTCCGCCCGAGCCGGTCACCGAGCGCTCCGAAGACGAACCCTCCGAGCGGGCGGAAGAAGTAGCCGATGGCTGTTGTGGTCAGGGCGGCAGCGGTGCCGATGAGGGGGTCCATCTTCGGGAAGAAGAGGGTGTTGAAAACGAGCGCGGACGCGGTGCCGAACAGGACGAAGTCGTACCACTCGATGGTGGTGCCGACGACGCCGGCGATGATGGCCCGGCGGACCCACTTGGCTCGCTGCTCTGGGGTGGGGGTTATGACGTTGGACATTGCTGTTCCTTCTACTGCGGTGTAGGGGAGGGTGGCTCTTGCTGGAAGGAGTCCCGCGCTTCGGCGGGAGATCTGCGTCACAAGCAAGCATGCCATAGATGCGCGAAACGCGCTAGTGCTTTCGCTAACTTCGCGCACATTTAGGTGTTTCACGCAGAAGTTTGCTGATCAGTAAGGCAGTTTTGGACGATAGGTGCGCGTTGTGCGCATAAATTTTGGCGGGGCGGGCTGCGGTGACAGGCGCGCCAAGGGTCATACGCCCTTGTGCACAGCAGCCAGGACGGCGGGGTTTCGCGGGGATGTCCTAAGCGGACGTGATCATTCTGCTGAAACGGCGACGGTTTCCACGGTGACCCCGCGGCTCTCGAACGCCCGCACCTGGTTGGGGTCGGCGGCGTCGTCCGTCACGAGGGTCCACGGCAACGGCAGCTGGGCCCAGGCGTGGAAGGGCCGGAGCCCCAGCTTGGAGGAGTCCGCCAGGACGTAGACGGACCGGCCGCGGCGGGCCATGAGCTCTTTGAGGCGGGTCTGGGCGTGGTCTGCTTCGCAGATGCCGTCCTCGGCGGTGACGGCGTCGGCGCCGAGGAACACGCGGTCGAAGCTCATCCGCTCAAGGGCCGCTTCGGCCAGCGGCCCCACGAAACTTTGGGAGATGCCCCGGAGCCGGCCGCCCAGGCAGTCCACCTCGATGCCTTCGCAGTCGGCGAGCTCCTGGAGGGTGTTGATGCCCGGCGTCGTCACCGACAACGGACTGAATCCGCGCAGTTCATGCGCCAGGGCACCTGAGGTAGAGCCGGCGTCGAGCAGGATGTTCTCCCCGGGCTGGATCACCGAGGCCGCCCAGCGGGCGATGGCATGCTTCTGCTCGAACGCCTCGCCCGTGCGCTGCCTTAGCGACGCCTCCGGGTGCGCGCCCAGCGCCATCGCCCCACCGTAGGTGCGGGCCAGACGGCCCTGGGAATTCAGCAGCGCAAGGTCGCGGCGGATGGTGGACGCGGTCACCTCGAACTTGGCAGAGAGTTCCTCCACGGAGGCGAGGCCGGTGGTCACGGCGAGGTGGTAGATCTCCTCGCGCCGCGCGTTTGCGCTGAGCATTCCCGGTCTCCTTCCCGTGGGCATGGCGGTGGCAGTGCTAACCATGGTAGTTCCGGTGACCAATCAATCGGGTTCCGACAGGCTCAACCACCGGCGAGTTACACGGCCATGGCCGGGCGGGTGGCCATTTCCGCCGCTTGGTGCAGCGCTTCCACCATGGAACGGGAATCGGCGATCGCCTTGCCGGCGATGTCGAACGCGGTGCCGTGGTCCACGGACGTGCGGATCACCGGCAGGCCCACCGTGATGTTCACGCCGGCCTCGATGCCCAGAACCTTGACCGGTCCGTGGCCCTGGTCGTGGTACATGGCCACCACCAGGTCGTAGTCGCCGCGGCCGGCCAGGAAGAACAGGGTGTCCGCGGGCAGCGGGCCCACGGCGTTGATCCCGTCCGCCTGCGCTGCCTTCACGCCCGGCTCGATCTTCTCCGCTTCCTCGCCCTGCCCGAACAGGCCGTTCTCGCCGGCGTGCGGGTTGATGGCGCACACGCCGATCTTCGGGTTGGGGATGCCTGCCCGGACCAGTGCCTCATGTCCGCGGCGGATGGTGCGCTCCACCAGGTCAGGGTTGATCTTGCGGATGGCATCCATGAGCCCGATGTGCGTGGTCACATGGATCACCCGGATCTTTGGCGTGGAGAGCATCATGGACACTTCCTCCGTGCCGGTCAGCGACGCCAGCAGCTCGGTGTGCCCGGGGAAGATGTGCCCGGCAGCGTGCAGCGCTTCCTTGTTCAGCGGCGCCGTGCAGATGGCCTGAACCTTTCCGGCCATGGCCAGCTCGCTGGCCACCCGGATGTATTCGTATGCGGCGTGCCCAGCCACGGGGGAGAGCTGCCCCCATGCCAGGTCCTCGGGCAGCAGTGCCAGGTCGATCACGTTGACCCGGCCCGGCGTGAACTCCGCGTCCTCCACGTCCTCGATCGCCCGGATGTCAGCCTGGATGCCCAGAACGTCCGCGGCCTGGCGCAGCCGCAGCGCGTCGCCGATCACCACGGGTCGGCACTCTGCCTGGATGCCCGGATCCAGCACCGCCGGCACAATCACCTCGGGGCCGATGCCGGCGCCGTCGCCCATGGTGACGGCGACGTAGGGGAGGGGCTGGTTATTCATTGTTTCGTCAGTCATTGCTGCTCCAGATTCTTGGGAAGTCTTGCGGGGAAAGGTGTTGGCGGGAGCTTCCGCGGGCTGGCCGCGGCGCTTCCGGATATCGTCATACAGCTGCAGGAGGGCCAGGTCGTCGCCGAAGCTGCCCGGCTTGGTGCCCACCAGCGTCCCGTCGTCGGCACGGCTCAGCACGGCCCCGTGCTGCACCGCCCCGAGCGGCACCAGGCTGTAGCGGCCGACGGCGTCCAGGACTTCCCGGGCCGTCTCACCGCCGGTAAGGATCAGGTCGGCCGGTGCCGCCTTCGCTGCCTGGGCCGCGAACGTGGACAGGGCCTGCACGATGTTCGCCGACCGGAACGGGTCCACTTTTGCGGCCGCCAACGTGACAGCTACGCTGTGGCCTGCCTTCAAATCGGCTGAAAGCTGGGCCAGTTCGGGAGCGTAGGCGTCCTTGGACCCGGCGCGCAGCGGGTCGAGCCGGACCACCGTGAAACCGTGTGCCTCAAGCCGGGCCAGCTGCGCCTGCGCGGTTGTGGACGCGGAGCCGACGACGGCGAGCACCGGCCGTGCAGCGTCCTGCGGTCCTGCGATGGTTGCGTCAGCGGCTGCCACGCTTTGCGTATTTCGCGCGGTTTGTGCGGCCAGCCGCCGTGCGAGGACTTCGGCAGCTCCACCGGTTCCCACCAGGACGACGCGGCGGCCGCCGGCGTGGAAGTGCAGCTCCAGCAGCGCGTCCACGACGTGCTCCAGGTCCTGCACCGTTTCACCGTCGGCGACCACTACTTGTGGCTGGTCCGAGTTCAGGGGCCCGGCGAGTTTGGTGGTCAGCGAACGGGACCTGACTGCGGCCAGGTCCATCGTCTTCACCGACGCCGGATCCTCCGGGCAGAGCAGCGACGCCACATCCGCCGGCGGCCCCGAAAGCTCCGCCTGCCACAGGGCCGTCTTGGCCAGGGGAGTGCCGGCCACCAGCGGCCGGCCGGCCACTACGGAACGCTGCAGCTGGGGGAGTGCCCCCGCAACCACGGCGTGGAAACCAAGGCTTGTGAGCGCAGAAACTTCTGCGCCGATGTTGCCCCTCCACAGCGAGTCCATCTTCTTGAACATCACCTGCGCGGCGGAGGCTTCAGGACCGGAGAAAGCGTCCGTGACCAGCGCTTTGGCCGCGGCTGCGGAAAGGCCGCGTGAGTGGGTGTCGGTGACCAGCACGTCGGTGCCCCGCTCCGCCAAGGAGGTTTCGGCGTCGTGCCTTCCTAAAGCGGTGCCCGCGCCCAGGAGGACCTGGGCGGACAGGCCGTGTTCCACAAAGCAGTAGCCAACCTCTGCGGCCCCGGAGAAATCGTCGGCCTGCACAAATACGGAAGCCACGTTGCTCCTCTCGCTTGGTAGATGGCTGCACCCTTATAAGTGGTGCAAACTCCAATCATCATGACACGATTGCGCGAATCGCGCTAGAGGGTTGCGCGGTTTGCGCAAAGGTGGCAAAGTGATGGGCACAACAAAACACGATGCGGGGCCTGCGGCTCCACGTCAGCCAGGACCGATCTTTCTGACGCCGGCTCCCCACCTACTGTTTCTACGAGAAGCAATGACGCAAGCACGAGGAATCAACGCATGAGCACACAACCCCAAGGCACCCAGGTGGACGGCCTGAAACTCCCCATCTCCCGGCTGGTCCTGGGAACCATGACCTTCGGCGACACCGCCGACGAGGCCACCGCCGCCCGGATGGTGGAGGAAGCGCTCGACGCCGGCATCACCACCATCGACACCGCCAACGCCTACGTGGGAGGTACTACGGAGGAGATGCTCGCGCGGCTCCTTAAGGGAAAGCGCGACAGCCTCGTCCTGGCGTCCAAGGCCGGCATGCCCCACGTAGACCACGGCTCAAACTCACCGCTCTCGCCCGAGGGGCTGCGCGCCAGCGTCGAAGGCAGCCTGCGCCGGCTGAACGTGGAGAGCATCGACCTGTTCTACCTGCACCAGCCGGACCGCGCCACCCCGCTTGCCTCGACGCTCTCCACGGTTGCCGAGCTGGTTGCCGAAGGGAAGATCGGCGCGCTGGGCGTGTCCAACTTCGCCGCCTGGCAGATCGCCGACGTCATCCACACCGCTCGCGAAGTGGGGGCACCGCGGCCCGTCGTCGCCCAGCAGCTCTTCAACCTGGTGGCCCGCCGGCTGGAGGAGGAATACCTCGAATTCGCCGCCACCCACAACGTGCACACCATGGTCTACAACCCGCTGGGCGGCGGCCTGCTCACCGGCAAGCACAGCTTCGACGCCAAGCCCACCGAGGGCCGCTACGGCGACTCCAAGCTCGCCGCCATGTACACGCAGCGGTACTGGGACAAACAGCTGTTCGACGCCATCGGCGAGCTGTCCCGGATCGCCTCGGATGCTGACGTGACCCTGGCCGAGCTGTCCCTGCGCTGGCTCGCCTACCGGGACGGCGTCGGCTCGATGCTGCTCGGCGGCTCCAAGGTGGAACAGCTGCGCGCCAACATCGCCGCCGTGGCCAACGGACCGCTGCCGGCCGACGTCGTGGAAGCCTGCGACGCTGTGGGTACCTCGCTGCGCGGCCCGATGCCGGCGTACAACCGCTGATATTTCTCCTGAACCGACTGACCGAAGGACTCTGATGACCTCCCAACTGGCCCTCGAATTCGCCCGCAAGATCCGCGCCCGTGAGCAGGCAGTGGGCTACTGGGCGGTCATGGACGCGCCCGTCGCCACCGAACGCATCGGCCGGCTCGGCTACGACTACGTTGCCCTGGACGCGCAGCACGGCCTGCTCGGCTACTCCGGCGTGCTCAACGGCCTGATGGCCATCGACGCCGGACAGACCGCCGTCGGCATGGTCCGGGTGGAAGGCAACGACTTCACCGCGATCGGCAAGGCACTGGACGCCGGCGCTGTGGGGGTCATCGTCCCGCTGATCAACAACGCCGGGGACGCCGCCGCAGCCGTGGCGGCAGCCAAGTACCCGCCGCTGGGCGGCCGCTCCTACGGCCCCATGCGCTCGGCCCTCAGGATCGGGCCCGTGCCGGCCGACGCCAACGCCGCCACCCTGGTATTCGCCATGATCGAGACGCCCGAGGGCCTGGCCAACGTCAAGGAAATCTGCGCCACCCCCGGCCTGGACGGGATCTACGTAGGACCATCCGACCTCTGCATTGCGGTGGGCGGGGCATTCCCGGGGGATCCCGCCGTCGAAACCGAATTCAACGCGGCGCTGGAAACCGTCGCCGAGGCTGCCGCCTCGGCGGGCATCGCCGCCGGCATCCACACCGCCGCCGGAACCATCGCCGCGCAGCGCCTGAAGCAGGGCTACACGTTCACCACCGTCGCCTCGGACCTGACGCACCTGGAACAGATCGCCAAGTCCCACCTCGACGCCGCCACCTCCAAGGACCAGTAACATGACCATCACCACGGACAGCTACAGCACCATCACCCCGGACGGCGTGGTCAAAACGGCCGACGGCGCCAGCTTCGCCTACCTGCCCGCCCCCACCGTGCAGAGCCACGCGGCCAACCTGCTCACCCTCCCGGACGGCCGGCTGGGCTGCGTCTGGTTCGGCGGCACCCAGGAAGGCGTGCCGGACATCTCCATCTGGTTCTCCACGCTGGAGCCGGGCAGCAGCCAGTGGTCCTCACCGCAGCAGCTGTCGGATGACTCCACCCGCTCCGAACAGAACCCCATCCTGTTCACCAACACCGACGGCGCCCTCTGGCTCCTGTACACCGCGCAAAAGGCGGGCAACCAGGACACGGCCGAGGTCCGGCGTCGTATCTCCCTGGACAGCGGCCGCACCTGGGGCGCCGTCGAAACCCTGTTCCCGGCCAACGAGACCGGCGGCGTGTTCGTCCGGCAGCTGCCCGTGGTGCTCCCGTCCGGCCGGCTGATCATTCCCATCTTCCGCTGCATCACCACGCCGGGAGAGAAATGGGTGGGCAACAGCGACGACAGCGCCGTGATGATCTCCGACGACGCCGGCGCCACCTGGACCGAGCACGTCCTGCCCGGCAGTCTGGGCTGCGTCCACATGAACATCCAGCCCGTGGCCGACGGCTCGCTGCTGGCGCTGTTCCGCAGCCGCTGGGCCGACTCCATCTACGAATCCCGCTCCACCGACCACGGCTCCACCTGGAGCGAGCCCGTCCCCACCGAGCTGCCCAACAACAACTCCTCCATCCAGTTTGTTGCTTTGACGGACGGCCGCCTGGCGCTCGTCTACAACCACAGCCGGGCGGGGGAGGGCACCGCGCGGCGCCTCTCGCTGTACGACGAGATTGACGACGACGGCCTGGCCGATGAACAGGGGCAGGTGGCCGAACCTGACGCCTCGGCTTTCTCCGAGGATGACGGCGTCAAGCGCGCCTTCTGGGGCACCCCGCGCTCGCCGATGACCCTCGCGATCTCCGAGGACTCCGGACGCTCCTGGCCCATCCGCCGGAACCTGGACGTGGGGGACGGGTACTGCCTGTCCAACAACTCCCGCGACGGGCTCAACCGCGAATACTCCTACCCGTCCATCCACCAGGGCCCGGACGGTGCGCTGAACATCGCGTACACCTACTTCCGGCAGGCCATCAAGTTCGTCCGGGTTGACCCGCAGTGGGCCTACGACGGCACCACCACGCCGGGCGGGGACGCGTGACGGTGGCCAAACACGCGGTGGTCACCGGCACGAGCTCGGGCATCGGCAAGGCCATCGCTTCCCGGCTGCTGGCGGACGGGTGGAAGGTGACCGGGCTAAGCCGCACCGAGTCCTCCTTGGACGGGAAGTTCGAGTGGCTGCAGGCAGACCTCGCCGAGCCGGAGTCCCTGGCTTCACTGGTTTCAGGGCTGGCTCCGGCCGACGCCCTGGTGCACGCCGCCGGATTCCAGCGGACAGCGAACCTCGGTTCCCTTGACCCGGCCGCGCTGCAGGGCATGTTCACCGTCCACGTGGCCGCGGCGTCGGTGCTGGCCGACGCGCTGGTGCCGGCCATGCCCGACGGCGGCCGGATCGTCCTGCTGGGCAGCCGCACCTCCACGGGGATGCCGGGCAAGAGCCACTATGCCGCGACCAAGGCCGCGCTGATGGGGCTCGGCCGGACGTGGGCGCAGGAACTGGCGCCGCGGGGGATCACCGTGAACGTGCTCTCCCCGGGACCCACCGACACCCCGATGCTGAACGACCCCGGCCGTGCCGCCACTCCGGTGAAGCTGCCGGCCCTCGGCGCCCTGGTGGATCCGGAGGACGTGGCTGCACTGGCCGCGTTCCTGCTCGGCCCGCACGGCAAGTCCATCACGGGCCAGAACTACGTGATCTGCGGGGGCGCCTCCCTGTAGACCCCACCGGAAGGGGACGGCGATCCGGTTTCGGCTCTGATACCCGTGGCGCCGGGTCCACCACGCAGGGGAGTCGGGGTCTACAGTGGAGGCATGGCTCTCAGCCGCAACCCGCTCGATGACCTGCGCGAAACGATCGGCCACCTGGCCGATCAGCTCAAGCTGCCCGGTTCGGAACGCGTCGATGAAGTGGTCGGCGATCTCATGGGTGCCCGGCCCGGGCCGGCGCGGCCCCTGTCCGAGCTGCAGGCCGAACTCGATGCACTGGTGGGACTCGAGACCGTGAAGGAACAGGTGCGGGCCCTCGTGGCGCTGCTCCAGGTCCAGGCGCGCCGCAAGGCCCACGGCCTGCCGGAAGTAGCCACCTCACAGCATCTGGTGTTCCTCGGAAACCCCGGCACGGGCAAGACCACCGTGGCCCGGCTCCTGGCCGAGATGTACCGCGCGGTGGGTCTGCTGCAGAAAGGCCACCTGGTGGAGGTGGACCGTTCCGGGTTGGTGGGGCAGTATGTCGGCCAGACCGCCATCAAGACGGACCGGGTAATCCGGCGTGCGCTGGACGGCGTCCTGTTCATCGACGAGGCCTACGCTCTGGCCCCGGAGGACGGCCGGATGGACTTCGGGCCCGAGGCGATCGAGGTCCTGCTGAAGCGCATGGAGGACCACCGCCACCGCCTGGTGGTCATCGTGGCAGGGTACCCGCGGCTGATGGAGGCCTTCCTGCTCTCCAACCCAGGCCTGCGCTCCCGGTTCGCCCGCGAAATCACCTTTCCCGACTACTCCGTCGAGGCGCTCCAGACGATCTTCCACCAGATGCTGGCCCAGCACGAGTACATGCTGGAGCCGGACGCGGACCAGATGCTGCGCCGCATCTTCACGGGGCTTCACGCCGGCGAGGACTCCGGCAACGCCCGGTTCGCCCGCACCCTGTTCGAGCAGGCGCTCAACCGGCAGGCGCTGCGGCTGTCCCTCGACGAGGAGCAAAGCCTGGACGCGCTGGACCGCGAAGCCGTCATGACGCTCACTGCGGACGACATCGTCCAGGCCGCGCAGGCGTTGGGCGAGGAGCCGGAGCCCGAACCCGCGCCGGAACCCGAGCAGCCGCGCTGGAAGCGTTGGCTGCTGGCCTGACGGCCCGCAGGTCTGCACGTTGGTGCATACCGCGGTAGACGGCCCGTGCGCAGCCAGCCGCAGGCTCTCTAGCTACTGACCAGTAACAAAACCCGATTTGACGGGGTGTCGGAGCGGCACCGGCCTCCCCTTGGACGGCCCTTTCTGGCCGCACATCCGTGCACTTCTGCTGCGCAGGAGCAGCAGCGCTGCCAGCATGGAAAACCCGGCTGGCAGTGATGGGCACCCCCAAGACCATCAGCGCCAGCCGCTCCCGAAGACAGACGAACAAAGAGGTTTCCATGTCCTTCCTTACCCGCACCCTGTCCATTGCCGCCGCCGCGCTGCTCTCCACCTCGCTGGTTTCAGCCCCCGCCCAGGCCATCGATATCTCCCCGCCGGGCGCCAACGACTGGTCCTGCAAACCCTCAGCCGAACATCCCTACCCCGTGGTCCTGGTCCCGGGCACCTTCGAGAGCATGGACAAGAACTGGTCCACCCTCTCGCCGTACCTCAAAAGCGAGGGCTATTGCGTCTTCGCCCTCAACTACGGCGAAACGAACGGCGTCTATGCCACGGCTCCGGTCAAGGATTCCGCCTCTCAACTCGCGCCGTTCGTTGATGCCGTCCGCTCCGCCACCGGCGCCAAGCAGGTGGACCTGGTGGGCCACAGCCAGGGCGGCATGATGCCGCGGTGCTACATGGGCTTCCTGGGCGGGGCAAAGTACGTCCACCAGCTCGTCGGCATAGCGCCGTCCAACCACGGCACCGAAGGTGTGATCCTCCCGCCGCCGGACCTGGTGCCCACGCCCGACTACACCGCCGCCGGCTGCGCCGCCTGCGCGGACCAGCAGGCCGGGTCGCCCTTCATGCAGGAGCTCAACTCCATCGGCGATACGGTGGCCGGTCCGTCCTACACCGTCATCTCCACCACCCACGACGAGGTGGTCATCCCGTACAACAGCCAGTTCCTGAACGGTTCGGCGCGGCAGGTCACCAACATCGCCATCCAGGACAAGTGCCCGGCCGACGTCATCGAGCATGACCAGGCGCCCAACGATCCCGTGGTGCACCAGCTCGTGGGCAACGCCCTGGCGCAGCCGTCCGGGCCCGCGGACCCTGCCTTCCAGCCCGTCTGCCTCTAGCATCCTGAAGCAGTACGACGGCGGGTGGCCGGCCCACGAGAGCCGCCCACCCGCCGTCGTGCGCAAGCGTCAGCCGGCGGGCTTCAGGGCGGCCTGCCAGGCAGCGATTGCCCGCGCCGCGCTCAGAGTCCACGTGGCGGTGCCGGTTGCGCCGGCTGTTGCCTGCATCTTGTCGGCGAGCTCAGCGATCTGGCCGCCCGCCGCCTGCCACCGCTGGGTCCAGCCGCTGGGCGGCGCTGACACCATGGGCGAGGCGCAGTCGCAGCCCACGCCGCCAATCACCATGGCGCCATTACTGGCCGTGGTGGTACTGGGTGCGGTGATGCTGGTGGCGTTGTACGTGGCATCCAGGGCCGTCACCACCGGGGCATCCAGCGGCGTGGTGTTGTTCACGCCGCGGTAGCCGGTGATGCCGCCGCCCCACTTCGCGGCAGCGCTCAGTGTCCAGGCGTAGCTGGCAGGATCCGACGAACCCACCACGTGGTAGTACACGTAAACCCTGGCGCCGGAGGTGGAGGTGCTGTTGATGGACAGCCCGTTCACCATCGCGGTCCAGCCGGCGGGCACGGACGCCATGCTCGGGTTGGTGTCCGCGGTGATGGCCGCAACCAGCACATCACCGGCCGCGGTCCCGGCGGGGGCCCCGATGGAGACGCCCGTCACCGCCGTTCCCGAATAGGTGGTTGAAGATCCGACGACGCTTATGCCCGTGGCCGGTGGCGGTGTGGTGGCCGTGCCGACGGTGATCGTTGTGCTGGCGGAGCTGGAACCGGCGCTGTTGGTTGCGGTGAGCTTGGCGGTGTAGGTTCCTGCCGCCGCGTAGCTGTGGGACGGGTTCTGGGCGGTGGAGGTGCCGCCGTCGCCGAAGTCCCAGGCCCAGGAGGTGGGGGAGCCGGTGGACGTGTCAGTGAAGGCGACGTTCAGCGGCGCGGTCCCTGAGGTGGGGGAGGCTGTGAACGATGCCACCGGTGCCGTGGTGGCCGGGCCCAGGGGCCGGTCCGAGTACCAGTAGCGCTTGGCCACGTCGTCACTGGCCATGACCACGATGCCGGTGGAACTGTTAACCCCCTGCTTGGTGGTGGTCACATTGTTCATGTTGGACGACGAGGCGCTCTGGATGACAGGGGTCCCGCGGCCGCTGCCGAAGGACGGGTTGTCCATGGATGCCGTCTTCTCGTAGATGCTGCCTGCCACGCCTGAGTACGCGCAGCCGCTGACTGATGTCGGCGGAGCTGTCTGGAACGCGTGGACCAGGTTGTTCGTGGTGTCCAGCACAATCTGCGGCCGGCTGACGCAGTCGCCAACGGACGAGATCGCCGACTGCGTGAAGGCCCCCGTGCCCGGCTTGAACACGAGCAGCAGGAGCTGCGGCAGCGTGGGATCAGTCGAGGTGTCGTTGAGGCTGGTCTTGACGGCGGCGAACACCCTGCCGGTGGTATCGGACTGCAGCGACTTGAGGTTCATGTGGTCGTCGGCCTGCCCTTTGCCCTGGATGGCGGGCTGGAAGTTCCAGGACGACGACGCGGTGGGGGAGGTCCCGTCGGTGCGGGTGGCCCACCAGACCGAGCCAGTGAGCTGGTCGCTCCACATCACGCCAATCTTGTTCTTGGCGAAGGACACGACGGCGGAGATGTCATCTGGGGCGGGATGCGGGTTGGACACCGGGATAATGAACGGCGTGGCCCAGCTGGTTCCGCCGGCCGCGGAGTCATTGACGTAGACGGTATTGGTGTACCCGCTGGTGCTGTTGCCGGACACCTGCGTCCACGTGGCCCAGATGGCACCGGTGCTGTCCTCGTCGATGGTCATGGACTCACTGCTGTTGTTCGTGATGACCGTGGGGAACCCGGCGTCCAGCGTGTACTTCCCGCCGGAGTAGCTGTACCGGTAGAGGTAGGCGGGCTGTCCCGAAACGGAGTCAACGGGGTTGGAATCCGTGGAGACGGTGACCACATGCGAGGCGATGTACAGGTGGCTGCCGTCCCACATGGTGTCCGCCAGTGTGCTGCTGCGGCTGTCATTTACCACGCCCGTGTTCACCCAGGTGGCGGTGGCGCGGTCCAGCCGGTAGATGCTCCAGCCGCTGCCGCTGGTCCACATGTCCGCCCACCAGGAGCCATCGTTCCACCACAGCTTGCTCTGCGGCTTGTCCGACGTCGGCGGGTTGGCAACGCCGGAATAGGCGATGCTTTGCGTGCCGTAGACAGGATCTGCCGAGGCCGCAGGTGCCCACCCGAGAAGAGCCAGTGCTGCTGTCAGGGCCAGGACCAATGCCTGCCCTAACCGGCCAGGGATAGCAGAAATCTTCATGGCGGGCTCCTGGGTCACGTCGCTCTGACAGCTTTACTTGTCTTGGGGTCGTTGCCCGCCGCCCCAGACACGACGCAACCCCTGAAGCTCACACAATAGGCGTGAACCGCTCAAGCGGCAAGGGATTGGATTTATTTGCGCGCGGCCCCCCGGAAACCCCTATTCGCGGGTCCCGGAAACCCCTATTCGCGGGCACCTGGAAACCCCTATTCCCAGGTTCCCGGAAACGCAACCGGCAGCCACCCGGGGAATCCGCGGGCCGCACGCGCGGGCCTTTGGACTCTGGCCCGATGCCCTCCTGCCGGGCAGAGTAGGCGCCGGACCTTAACCAGCCAGTGAAAGAAGGCACCATGCCCCGCACCTCCGTCATCACCGGCGCCGCCTCAGGCATCGGCAAGGCAACCAAGGAACTGCTCGAGCAGCGGGGTGAACGCGTCATCGGGGCGGACCTTCACGACGCCGAGGTGGTGGCCGACCTCTCCACCTCGGAAGGACGCTCCGGCCTGGTGGACGCGGTGCGGAAGGTCAGCGGCGGCAGGATTGATGCCATCTACGCGGTGGCCGGCCTCGATTTCCCAATCGCGGCCACTGCGGCCGTGAACTTCTTCGGCGCCGTCGCCACCCTTGAAGGACTCCGGCCCCTGCTGAAGGACTCGGACGCCCCGCGCGCCGTGGTGGTTTCCTCCATGGCGGCCCTCTTTGCCACCGACGACGAGCTTGTAGCGCAACTGACCGCCGGTGACGAGGCCGGGGCCCTGGCCCGCGCGGAGGTCCTGGCCAAGGAGCCAGCCACCGGCGGCCTCATCTACTGTTCCAGCAAACTGGCGCTCTCCCGGTGGGTCCGCCGCCAGGCCGCCACGGAAGCCTGGGCCGGTGCGGGAATCCCGCTGAACGCCGTGGCGCCCGGTGTCATCGCCACCCCCATGACGGCCGAACTGATCGCCACCGAGGAGGCCCGGACGGCACTGCTGAAACAGGTCCCCATGCCGCTGAACGGCATCGCCGACGCCGTCGTCGTGGCCCGCCTGCTGGCCTGGCTCAACAGCGTGGAGAACACGCATCTGTGCGGGCAGATTGTCTATGTCGACGGCGGCAGCGACGCTGTCATGCGCGGCGACTCGGTCTGGTGAAGCGCGGTCTTAGCTAAGGCTGCACGCAGCGCGGAACGCCAGGTACCGCGGATCACCGCGTCCCACCAGCCGGCCAAGCGCGTCGACGGCCAGGAAATCCGCGGAACCCATGTCGGTGGCAAGCCAACGCGCCAGCAGTGTGGCGTCGCCGCTGGCACGCACCGCTGATCCCACGGCCATGTCCAGCTGGTCCCGGAGCAACTGGATGGCCAGCGTGCCGGACCGGCTAAGCAGGGGAGCGCGGTACGCCTCCAGCGCTTCGGCCACCAGGCCCTCGCGGAGCAGGCGCAGTACGCGGCCCGAGTCGGAGCACCCGGCCAGGCTGGGGGTCAGCCGGTAGGGACCCGACTCCACCGCGCCGCCCAGCATGGACCGCACCCGGAACATCTCGGTCCGGATGGCCTGCGGCGTCCCCGCGTCACCATGCAGCTCGTAGGCCAGTTCCTCGGCAGACCAGCCCTGGGACCGTGAATCCAGCAGGGCCAGGATCTCGGCCCGGCGCAGCGTCAACGGCATGCGCCGGCCGCCGGCGGACACGGCCGCGGGCTTGTCGCCCAGCAGCTCCAATGACTGGACAGCAGCCGGGGGAGCAACCCGGGCCGAAGGTTGCCCGGTGGCACGGGGCGGGGACGGGGCACCCAGGGAGACGCCGGCGTCGGACGTCCCCAGCAGGGCTTCCGCCACCCGCACGGCGCACCGCACCATCCGCAGGGTGTCCGCGCTGATGGTGTCCAGCGGCCCGGACACGTCCAGGACGCCCAGCACGCGGCCGGTGGCGGGATCGGTGATGGGCGCGGCCGTGCAGGCCCACTCGTGGTGCGTCCGGACCAGGTGCTCGGCGGAGAACAGCTGCACGGGGCTGCCGGTGACCAGGGCCTCGCTGATGGCGTTGGTGCCGATGCCGGCTTCGGACCAGTCCGCGCCTTCCAGGAACTCCAGCTGGTCGGCCCGCCGCAGCACGGACGGGCTGCCCACCCGCCAGAGGATTTCGCCGCTGGAATTGGTGAGCACCAAGAGATGGCGGCCGGAACGGGAATCGTCGGCCAAAAGATCATGCAGCGCCGGCATCACCTGCTGCAGCCGGTGGCCACGCCGCAGCTCCAGCACCTCGGACACCTCGTGCAGGTGCCGCGGGCTGTGCTGGTCCGGGCTGATGCCCAGGGCCATGGACCGTCGCCACGACTCCACCAGCGGCGTGGGAATCTCGGGCTGCGGGACACCGGAGATGACCAGCTCGTGCGCACGCCGCAGCGTCCGCGCGTACCGTGCCGGGTCCGAGAACTTCAGCCCGTGGTCCACTGTCTCCTCCTCACAGCCGGCACCCTTGCCGGATCCGTGTAACGCCGCTGTTACCCCCGCAGGGTTCCACTGGTGATGCAGCTCACGCCCGCCCCAGCATATCGGGCAGGCGGAGCCCAAGGAACAGCACAAAGGAGTGGAGATGACCCAAACACCCACCGCTGCGGCGCAGGCCTGGCTTGCCGGCCTGGACGATGCGCTGCAGCGGCGCGACGTGGACGCCGCGCTGGAACTCTTCGAGGACGAAACTTACTGGCGGGACTTCGTGGCGTTCACGTGGAACCTGAAAACCCTGGAGGGCAAGGCGGACGTCCGCCGCATGCTGGAGGCCACGCTGGACCATGTGCAGCCGGCGAACTGGGCGCTCTCGGAGGACGCCACCGGGGACGCGGAGAACGTGGAAGCGTGGTTCACGTTCGAAACCGGTGCCGCCCGGGGCTATGGCCACCTCCGGCTCCGGAACGGCAAGTGCTGGACGCTGCTCACCACTATGCAGGAACTGAAGGGCTTCGAGGAGAAGAAAGGCCCGCGGCGCGAGCAGGGCGTGGCGCACGAGATTGTCCGCGGCCGCCGGTCCTGGAAGGAGCTCAAGGAGGAGCAGGAAGCGCGCCTTGGCTACGAGGAGCAGCCCTACTGCGTGATCATCGGCGGCGGCCAGGGCGGGATTGGCTTGGCCGCCCGGCTCAAGCGGCTGGGCGTGCCCACCATCATCGTCGAAAAGAACCAGAACCCCGGGGACTCCTGGCGCAACCGCTACAAGTCACTGCACCTGCACGACCCCGTCTGGTACGACCACCTGCCCTACCTGAAATTCCCGGACGACTGGCCGGTCTTCGCCGCCAAGGACAAGATCGGCGACTGGCTGGAGCACTACACCCGCATCATGGAGCTGAACTACTGGTCCGGCACCGAGTGCGTCAAGGCAGCGTACGACGACGGCACCCAGGAATGGGAGGTCAGCGTCCTTCGCCACGGCGAACCTGTGACCCTCCGGCCCAAGCAGCTCATCTTCGCCCTGGGAGTTTCCGGATACCCGAACATTCCTGCGTTCGATGGCGCGGAGACCTTCCTGGGCGAGCAGCGGCACTCCTCCCAGCATCCCGGCGGCGGGGACTGGACGGGCAAGAAGGCGGTAGTGATCGGCTCCAACAACTCGGCCCACGACATCTGCGCGGACCTCTGGGAGCACGGCGCCGACGTCACCATGGTCCAGCGCTCCTCCACGCACATTGCCCGCAGCGAATCGCTCATGGACCTGGCACTGGGGGACCTGTACTCGGAGCGGGCGCTCGCCGCCGGCGTGACCACGGAGAAGGCGGACCTGCTGTTCGCCTCGCTGCCCATGCGCGTCCTGCCGGAAGCCCAGGTGCCGGTGTACCAGGAGATGGCCAAGCGGGACGCGGACTTCTACTCCCAGCTGGAGGCGGCAGGCTTCGACCTGGACTTCGGCGTGGACGGTTCGGGCCTGTTCGTGAAGTACCTGCGGCGCGGCTCCGGCTACTACATCGACGTCGGCGCTTCCCAGCTGATCATCGACGGCCGGGTCAAGCTCAAGTCCGGGCAGGTCGCCAAGATCACCGGCAATGCCGTGGTCATGGCCGACGGCACGGAACTCGAAGCCGACCTGATCGTCTATGCCACCGGCTACGGGTCCATGAACGGCTGGCTGGCGGACCTGGTCTCTCCCGAGATCGCGGACCAGGTGGGCAAGTGCTGGGGGTACGGCTCGGACACGCCAAAAGACCCTGGCCCATGGGAGGGGGAGCTGCGCAATATGTGGAAACCAACCAACGTCCCCAACCTCTGGATCCACGGCGGCAACCTGCACCAGAGCCGGCACTACTCCGCCTACCTGGCGCTGCAGCTGAAGGCCCGGATGGAAGGACTCGACACCCCCGTCTACGAACTGCAGCCCAGCCACCACACCCGCTGAATGGAAGGACCATCATGAAGGCAGCACGCTTCCATGCCCGCAAGGACATCCGGATCGAAGACATCCCGGAACCGAAGCTCCGGGCAGGCGCCGTGAAGATCGACGTCGCGTGGTGCGGCATCTGCGGCACCGACCTGCACGAGTACCTGGAAGGGCCCATCTTCTGCCCCGCGCCCGGGCACCCGCACCCGCTGTCCCACGAGGAATCCCCGGTGACCCTGGGGCACGAATTCTCCGGGACCGTGTCTGAAGTCGGCGAAGGCGTGGACGGGCTGGCAGTGGGTGACAACGTCGTCGTCGAACCCTATTTCGTGGACGGCGACTGCGACATGTGCCAGGCGGGCAGCTACCACCTGTGCCGGCAGATGGGGTTCATCGGGCTGTCCGGCGGCGGGGGAGGGCTGAGCGAGAAGATCGTGGTGGACCGGCGCTGGGTGCATCCCATCGGCAGCATTCCCCTGGACGAGGCAGCCCTGATCGAGCCGCTGTCAGTGGCGCACCACGCGGTAGCGCGCAGCGGCGTCAAGGCCGGCGACACGGCGCTGGTGGGCGGGTCGGGGCCCATCGGCCTGCTCACCGCGGCGGTCCTCAAGGGCATGGGCGTCACCACGATCATCAGCGAACTCAGGCAGGCCCGCAAGGAGAAGGCAACGTCCAGCGGCGTTGCCGACCATGTGCTGGATACCAGCAAGGAGGACGTCCCGGCACGGGTCCGCGAATTGACCGGCGGCACCGGGGCGGACGTTGCCTTCGAATGCGCGGGGGTGAACGCCGTGCTGGACACCATGCTCGACGCCGTCCGGCCCGGCGCCGTGGTGGTCAACGTGTCCATCTGGGGCGCGCCGGCCACCGTCGATATGCAGAAAATCGTGCTCAAGGAGATCGACCTGCGGGGCACCATCGCCTACGTCCGCGACCACCCGGCCGTGATCAAGATGGTCCAGGACGGCAAGGTGGACCTCAAGCCGTTCATCACCGGCCGGATCGCGCTGGAGGACCTGGTGGAACAGGGCTTCGACACCCTCATCAACCACAAGGACACCGCGGTAAAGGTGCTGGTGCATCCCTAAAGGGCGGCTTAAGTCCCTGTTCCCGCGCAACCCTCAGGCGTAGCTTGAATGTGGGTCCCGCAACGGCGGGCCCACATTCAAGGGGGAGCACGATGACCAGGCCCAGGCGTACCGTCTTCAGCGTTCTCGGGCTCAGCGGCCTGATGATGCTCACCGGCTGTTTCGGCCCGCCCAGTCCGTCCCCCACCAACACGTCCGCCACCGCAACGGCAAGCGCCACGGCCAGCAGCGCCAGCCCCAGTGCGACGGCGACTCCCACCACCCCGGCGACCACCACTGCGCCGCCGGGCACCTCAGCCGCGCCCACCACCACACCTGCCGTGCCGCCGTCGTCCGCCCCCGCCAGCCCACCGCCAACCCAGGAACCCACTCCCACGGGCCTCCCTGAACAGACTGCCCCGCTGACCATTTACTACGTGGCAGTCGGGGACAACGGCGTCTCGGGGCCGAAAATCGGCTGCGGTGACAGCCTGGTGGCCACTACCACGGCGCCCGTGACCTTCACCGACCAGGTGGGACCGAGCATCAAGACCCTGCTCGCCAACAAGAGCCGCGACATCGGCATGTCCGGGCTGATCAATGTGCTGTACCAGTCCAGCCTCACGTACCTGGGCGGGGAGCTGGACGGCAGCACCATCACCATCTGGCTGTCCGGGCAGTTCATGCTGGGCGGCGTCTGCGACATCCCGCGGGCCAAGGCGCAGCTGGAGTACACGGCAATGAGCGCGTCGGGCGCCACCAGCGCGCAGGTGTTCGTGAACGGGCGGCCGATTGACGAGGTTCTCAGCCTCAAATGACGCGGATCCACCACCCGGGGCACCGGGAAGACGCAGCCGGATGACGGGCAGGGACGGGACGGAGCGCCTGCAGCACCCGCTGTTCGCCCGTGCGTTTGCGCGCGCGGTGGGGACCATTGACCGGCGGGGCGCCGCTGAGCACCGCCGCCGGATGCTGGTGGGCCTGCACGGATCAGTGATCGAAATCGGAGCGGGCGCGGGATCCTCCTTTCCGCTGTACCCGCCAGCGGTCACCCACGTCCTGGCCCTGGAACCGGATGACTACCTGCGGGGTGTGGCACAGGAACAGGCGGCCGCCGCCAGGGTCCCCGTGACCGTCGTCGCTGCCGCCGGAGAGCACATCCCCGCAGAAACCGGCAGCGCCGATGCCGTGGTGGCCAGCCTTGTGCTCTGCAGCGTCGAGGACCAGGCCGCGGTGCTCGCCGAGATCCGCCGGGTCCTGCGCCCCGGCGGAACCCTGGCCTACTACGAGCACGTCCGGTCCGCCCATCCTGTGCTGGCGAAGGCGGAAGACGTGCTGACCCCGGTGTGGGGGCGGTTCATGGGCGGCTGTCACCTGAACCGGGACACCCTTGCGGCCATCACGGCGGCGGGTTTCAATGTGCAGGACAACGAGCGGTTCGGCTTCGCCGTCCAGCGGCTGAACCCTTCCCTCGCCCACATCCTGGGCACGGCCACCAGTCCAGGGCCCCCGGGAACACGAACGGATCCGGCATGACAGACCTGAACGTCCAGGAGCGCAGCAGCCTCCAGCTTCCCATCACCGAGGCCGCCAGCCTGACGGCGGACCAGACTCTGGTGCGGCTGGGTTCCGGGCCTGAAGGCCTCGCTGAGGATGAAGCGGCCACCCGGCTGGAGCAGCTGGGCCCCAACGCCGTGCGCACCCATCGGGCCAACGCCTGGGCCGTGCTGGGGCGGCAGTTCGCCAGCCCCATCCTCATTCTCCTGATCGTCACCGCCGGCCTGTCCCTGTTCCTGGGCGACGCCACCAATTCGATCGTCATCGGCGTGATCCTGCTGGTAAGCGTGGGGCTGGGGTTTGCCAACGAATACCGGGCGGAGCTGGCGTCCGAGGCCCTGCACTCCCGCGTCACCCACAAAGCAGCCGTCCAGCGCGGCGGAACCACCCTGGAGGTGGACGTCACCGCCCTGGTGCCAGGCGACGTCGTCCATCTCTCCCTGGGTGCCATTGTTCCGGCGGACATCCGCCTCCTCACCGCCGAGAACCTGCACTGCGACGAAAGCATCCTCACCGGGGAGTCCCAGCCTGCGGCCAAGGACCCGGCCCCCGTTCCCGCCGGCTCCCCACTTGCCGACCTCACCTCCTGCGTGTTTATGGGGACAGTGGTCCAGTCCGGCGGCTGCAGCGGCGTCGTGGTGGCCACCGGCGGCCGTGCGGAGTTCGGCCGGATCGCCCTGGGCCTGGGGGAGCGGCAGCCGCAGACCGAATTCCAGCTGGGCCTCAAACGGTTCTCCTTCCTCCTGCTGCAGGTGGCCCTGGTGCTCACATCGCTGATCTTCGTGGCCAACCTGCTGCTGCAACGCCCCGTGCTGGAATCGCTGCTGTTCTCCCTGGCCATCGCCGTGGGCATCACGCCCCAGCTGCTGCCCGCAGTGGTGAGCACCAGCCTTGCCACCGGAACGCGCCAGCTGGCCAAACGGAAAGTGCTGGTCAAGCGGCTGGTATGCATCGAGGACCTGGGGGACATGGACATCCTGGTCACTGACAAGACCGGCACCCTGACCGAGGGAAAGATCAGCTTCACCCGCGCGATTCCCGCCAGCGACACGACGTCCGACGGCGGCCTGCTCACCCTGGGCCTGCTCGCCACCGAAGCGAACTATGCCGGCGCCCGGGTTTCCTCCGCGGGCCAGAACCCCCTGGACGCCGCGCTGTGGGAAAGTCCTGGAGCGGCCGCCTTTGAACCTTCACGGTTCGAGCGGCTGGACCTGATCAGGTTCGACCACCAGCGCCGCCGCACCACGGTGCTGGTCCGCGACGCCGGAGGCCCTGCGCTGCTGATCACCAAGGGCGCACCCGAGGACGTCCTGGCCCTGTGCGGGCCCACGCCGCCGGCGCCCGGGTGGTTGCCGTGGCCAGCCGCCCTGCACCCGGGCTCAGCCGGCTTACCCCCGCTGATGAGCAGGGCCTCACCCTGGCCGGGTTCCTGGTGTTCCTCGACCGGCCCAAGGCCAACGCCCGGGAGTCGCTGGACCGGCTTGAAGCGCTGGGCATCTCGGTCAAGCTTGCCACCGGTGACAACGCCAAGGTGGCGGAGAAGGTCTGCGCGGACATTGACGTCATCTCCGGCGGCACGCTGACAGGTGCCGAGGTTGAGGCAATGTCCGACGCCGACCTTGCCGCCAAAGCGCGGACGGCCACCATCTTCGCCCGCGTATCCCCGGAACAAAAGGCACGCATCATCACCCTCCTGCGGCGAAGCGGCGGCGCCGTTGGATTCATGGGGGACGGCGTCAACGATGCCCTGGCCCTGCACAAGGCGGACATCGGCATCTCGGTCGACACCGCAACGGACGTGGCCAAGGACGCTGCCGACGTCGTCCTTCTCGACAAGGACCTGGGCGTCCTGGCCGACGGTGTGATGGAGGGCCGGCGGATCTTCGCCAACACAATCAAGTACGTGCTGATGGGCACGTCCAGCAACTTCGGCAACATGTTCAGCGCGGCCACCGCATCCGTGGTGCTCAGCTTCCTGCCCATGCTGCCCGGCCAGATCCTGCTCAACAACCTGCTCTACGATTCCGGCCAGCTGGCCATCCCGGGGGACCGCGTGGACCAGGAGCAGCTGCGGGCGCCCTCGCACTGGAACATCGCGTTCATCCGCCGGTTCATGCTGCTGTTCGGACCCATCAGTTCACTGTTCGACTTCGCCACGTTCGCCCTGATGCTGTTCGTGTTCACCGCCGCGCCCGGCGAGTTCCGGGCCGGCTGGTTCATCGAATCCATCGCCACGCAGACCCTGATCATCTTCGCCATCCGCACGCGGCGCGTCCCGTTCCTGCGCAGCCGGCCGTCCACGGGGCTGCTCGCAGCGTCCCTTGGCGTTGTGGCCCTGGGGGTGTTCCTGCCGCTCTCGCCCCTTGCCGGCGTGCTGGGCTTCGACCCGCTGCCGGTGCCCTTCTTCCTGGCACTCCTGGCCATGGTGGTGGTCTACCTTGTGCTGGTGGAGTTCGCCAAGCAATGGTTCTTCGCCCGTGACGCGCAGCAGCTGCCTGCCCCGCCGCCGCCGGTGCAGCGCAGGCACGCCACGCACCACATCGCCCGGCGGGCATTCCGGTTCAGCATCCCCGTCAAGGTGCCCCCGCTCAGGCTGCCGGCGGTGGGTGGGCAGGCCGCCCGGAGGCGGCGGAGGACCGTGCCGTAATCGTTAAGGCGTCGGCAGCCGGGGGTTGTTAGCATGGTGGTAGGGACGCTGGGGGCTCCTCAAAATGTATTCAAAGGTGATGCAGTCCGCCGTGGATGCGTTCGATGTTTGGAGCGTTTTTTCATGTGGCGTGAACCCATCAGGCGGCGGACCCGGGAACTTCTGCGGGAGTTCGTGGAGCGTGCGGACGATCTTGTGCGGGCCCAGGAACATGTTGAGGGCCTGCTCGGCGCGGTGGTCTCCATGACCGAGGACCTAAGCCTGGAGGCAGTGCTGGACCGGCTGGTGCAGTCGGCCTGCGAACTTGTCGGCGCGCGCTACGGCGCCCTTGGCGTGATCGGGGACGACCAGCAGCTCAGCCACTTCATCACCGTGGGCATTGACGACGAAGGCGCCCGGGTCATCGGCGACCTGCCCACCGGCCACGGCGTGCTGGGCGAGCTGATCCGGGAACCCAAACCGTTACGGCTCCACGATTTGGGCGAACACCCCATAGCTGTCGGATTCCCCCCGAAACACCCGCCCATGGGCACGTTCCTGGGCGTTCCGGTGCGCGTCCGGGACGAAGTCTTCGGGAACCTCTACCTGACGGAAAAGATCGGCGACCAGGACTTCACCGGTGAGGACGAGGACCTGGCGGTTGCGTTGGCGGCTGCCGCCGGCGTGGCCATTCAGAACGCCAAACTGTTCGACGACAGCAAACGGCGCCAGCGGTGGCTGGAAGCGGGGATGGAAGTCAGCGATTCCCTGAAGGACCAGCCGCGGTCCGATACCGAAAACCTGGACATGATTGCGGAACGCGCTTTAAAGGCCTCCTCGTCGGTGCTGGCCATGATCGCATCCTCAGGCGCGGACGGAGTGATCCGGTGCCGGACGTCTGTGGGCGCCCAGTCGGTGCCGCGCGGGGAGGAACTGCCGGCTGCCGCAATCCTTTCCGAGGTGCTGGAGACGGGGGAGTCTATGGCGCTGGGGGATCCACTCCAGGTTTTTGATCCCACATCGGCTGAGAAGCTTGGCCCGGTTCTGGTGGCCGCGCTGGGCAGCAACAGCGATGGCCACCGCGAAAGCGTATTGGTCCTGGCCCGGGCCTCCGGAGGGGTCCGCTACACGGACGTCGACATTGAACAGAGTACTGTTTTCGCCTCCCGGATTGGGCTGACCCTGGACCTGCTGAAGGCGAACCAGTTGCGGGAAGAGCACGCGCTGTTCATCGACCGGGAACGGATAGCGGCCGACCTGCACGACCTGGTGATCCAGCGGCTTTTCGCGGCAGGACTGAGCATCCAGGGCCTGCGGCGGTATACCTCGGACCCCGCTGCGCATGAGCGCCGGATTGCCGGGATTACGGGGGAGCTGGACGATTGCATCCATCAGCTCCGTGACACTATCTACTCGCTGCAGGCCCGCGAACCGGACAGGGAACTCCTCAGCGGCCGCGTCCTGCGCGCCGTCCAGGAAGCCGCCAACGCTGCAGGGTTCTCCCCCAGGATCCAGCTCTCGGGCCCAGTCGATGACGCAGTGGGCGACGACGTGGCCGAACAGCTGCTGCGGGTGCTCCATGAAAGCGTCAGCAACGCCGTCAGGCATTCGGGGTCCGAGGATATCTCGGTCCTGCTTGCCGCGCAGGAGGGCGAAGTCGTCCTGACAGTGCGCGATCACGGGCGGGGATTCAAGGATCCGGAACGGGTCAGCGGGTTGAACAACATGAAGAACCGCGCTGCCCAAGTGGGCGGTACCTGCATCATCGACAGCGTCCCCGGCAAAGGCACCAGCGTGACCTGGGCGGCACCCACTGCCGGTTAGGCCGGAAACATCAGTGCAGCAGTTCCCACGCACGGGGGATGGGCACGGGGATCAACTGGCCCCGCCGCCGGAAGCCCAGCTTCTGGAGCACGGAGGACACGCATCCGGCCACGGTGGCATCGGGAAGCGTCAGTTCCTGCCCGATCTGGTGGTTCGTCGAACCCCGGGCCATGAGGGCCAGCACCGTGCGCTCTGTCTGCGTCATGTCTTTCAACCACGGGGCCGAGGCAGTGGCGTGGAGGTTCCCGGCCACCCGTTCCCTGACGCTGGGCCTGATGGGCGGAATTCCCGCGGCGGTGCTGCGGATGCAGTTGAGCAGGTCGTTATGGTCTCCGATCCGCTTGATCACGTAACCAGACGCCCCTGCCAATACCGCTGCCCGTACTGCATGCTGCTCATCCCAACTGGTCAGGATCAGGCATTTCACGTCGGGGGCGGCGGAGCGAAGCTCACGGCACACCTCGATGCCCGTTCCGTCCGGCAGCCTGTCGTCCAGCACCGCGATGTCCGGCTGCAGCACGTGAATAAGTTGGATGGCTTCCGCGGCTGATCCGCTGCCGCCGACGATCTCGAACCCATGATGTTCCAGCAGGTCGCTCAGGCCCCGCCTGACCATCTTGTGGTCATTCAGGATAAAGACGCGGGTGGGCAGGGCAGAGGATCTGGTCTCATCCGGGGGTGCTGCTTGTGTGTCCATGAAGACGCTCTCATCGAATCGACGCCCTCCCCGGCTGCCACTTTGGGCCGCCGCCCCATACGAAAGGAACTCCAGTAAATCATCCGGCATCTAAGGCCACTCAATTCCCAAGTTGGTCCCGGCGGACGCCGGAAGCTCCCGCCTGGCGCCGCACGCCGGGCACACGGTTGTGTGCTCCGGGCCCTTCACCCATTGGTGCGCTTCCTCCAGGCGGTACCCATATTTGCCGCCAAGCTGCTGGAGCTGGTCCAGCGCATCGCTGGCCGCCTCCCACGAGCTCCACCGGCCCACCACCTTGCCGTTGTCCTTGGAGATGACGTTGCATCCGCCGTCGCCCAACTCTGCGGCACCAGGCTGCCCGTTGGACGGCTCGTTCCCGCCGTTCACAGCCTTGTACTCTTCCAGGGTTGCCATGGTCTCTCCCATCCGGGATCAGGCCGCCTTCGGCTGCGGATGGAGAAGGAAGTCTTCCAGTTGCTCAAAGGTGGCCACGGCGTCCTCGAACGCCGGGTTGCGGTGCGGATGGAGGCGGTGCAGGAGCCCGCCGTTGTACTG
The DNA here is from genome assembly GCF_036455295.1 of Pseudarthrobacter phenanthrenivorans. GTDB lineage: Bacteria > Actinomycetota > Actinomycetes > Actinomycetales > Micrococcaceae > Arthrobacter > Arthrobacter phenanthrenivorans_C. The sequence goes on from NZ_JAYXNX010000003.1 coordinate 170,646, forward strand.
GAGACGGCGCCGGGCCGTTCCCACCGCGCGGCCGGCGTACTCCAGCTCCCCTGGGTGGCGCGGCAGTGCCCGGGTCACGCACTGGATGGAGGTCAAGGCGACAGCAAGGATGTTGGCGTCCATCTGCCGGCCGGCTGTCCGGTGGTTCCGCAGTTCGGCGGCAAAGCCGTCCCACACTTCGCGGGCTGCGATGCGCGCTACTTCCGTCCGGGCCTCGTTTGCAGGCAGCCCCCGGCCCATGAGGTCCGCGTAAAGGCAGTCGAAACGGGTGCGGAGTTCCTGTGCCCTCGCGCCCGCTTCGGTTCCGGTGGACGCTGCGGATTTGAAATTGGACGGGTGCAGGAGCATCGCCCTCCGGCGCGCTGCTTCGGCCCGGGGCACGGGAACGGGACGGAACGTGAGGATGTCAGCGGACATGCCGGTCCTTTCAAAATCCAGCCAGCGCGCAGGGGGCGCCTGCACGGCGGTGGGGCAACCTCTTTGCTGCCACCGCACGGAGTGTCGCTGGGGTCTTCTGGGAGATGCCTTCCGGCCTCGCTGCTTGAGGACCCGGTGGCGCTTTTACAAGCATGCCAAGCATCCTGAACCCCGCTATAGGGCTAAAGGTCCTGTCTCGCGCCAGGTCCCCTACTGGTCTGCTGGCTGCGGGCCGGTGGAAGGCGGGGGCTTTATGCCCTGTTTCCGGCACGGGGCCGGTCCTAGCCTGAACAAAGGATGCGCGGCGTACGGCCGCGTGCCGGACCCGGGAGGCATACGGTGAAATCGGCAAACGCAAGCATCATCACAGGGGTCATCCTCATCGCGTTGGGCCTGTTGTTGCTGCTGGACCGGCTGGGCGTGACGGACACGGGAGCATTCGTGGCGCCGCTGATCTTCGCGGCCGTTGGCGCGTTGTTCCTGTCGCTGTTCGTCCGGCGCCGGGAAAACTGGTGGGCGGCCATCCCCGGGTCCGTGTTCCTGGGCCTGGCTGCCGTCATCACCGCCACCCAGCTCACGGCCGGCGCCTGGGGTGCGGCGCTCCTGTTCCTGTTCATGGGTGCCGGTTTCGCGGCCGTGTTCCTGCGGGAGCCCGGGAACTGGTGGGCCCTGATCCCGTCCGGCGTCATGTTCACCCTGGCGGTCATCGTGGCCCTGCCGCAGGCACTCCAGGGCACGCCTACGGCTGCCGTCCTCTTCCTGGGCCTGGCGGCCACCTTCGGCGTGCTGTCCCTGATCCCGGTGCGCGTTGATGAGGCCAGCAACCACAGGGAACGGATGAGGTGGCCGCTGATTCCGGCGGGAATCCTTGCCGTAATGGGCCTGATCTTCGTGCTGCAGGCCATGGCCGTGCTTATCCCCGTGGATTTCGCCTTCCCCGCGGTGATGATCCTGGCCGGCATCGCCCTCATGGTCTACGCCTACCTCGCCCACCGCGACGGGCGCCAGGGGGCCCACGGCCCCGGGCCCAAGGCAGGCTGAACCCCTACGGACCAGTTCGCACCATGGAAGGTCCGAGCAGCGTGGCCCACAGGTGCCACAGCATGCCGCCCAGGGTGGCCAGGAACGCGGCAACGGCGAGCCACAGTTCAGCGCGGCCAATGGCAGCCACCAGCGGCAGCTGGTCGGCGCGGCCCAGGTAGATGCCAGCCACGGCGTACATGCCCAGGGGAAAAATGACGCTCCACAGGCCCGGCTCGTAGGCCAACGCCACCCGGTGGACCAGGTGCCGCCACCAGCCGGCTGCCAGGAGCACGGGGAAAAGCCATGAGGCGAAGGACCAGAACACCACCGAGGCGCCGGCCACCAGCCCGCGCGTCGCATCCACCATGGGCGCTCCGGCCATCTCCACGATCCGGGCCCCTGCGAGGACGCTGATGGCCATGGCACCCATGGCCACAAAGTACGCCGGACGCAGGTCCTGCGGCCGGATGGGGTAGGTCATCAGCCGCAGCGAGACGAAAATCCCCACCGCGGCGTACAGGACCAGTCCCACCGACCAGGCAACCACGGCGACCAGGGCCAGGGCCGCACGCCAGTCCGGTGCGGCCTCCGGCTCGATGGACGCGGCCGCGACCGCCACGGACTGACTGGCCACGCACCAGATGAACCACGACCCGTTGGCGTCCTTCACCACCGGCCGTTCGGACCTGCCCAGCACGGCCGTCCAGGGCACGATGTAGCCGAGCACCACCCAGGCGAGCACCGCAACCACCAGGAGGGCCGCCGTCGTGCCTTGCCATCCCGCCATGCCAAGGCGCGTGCCCAGCACGTTCGTCCCGGCAATGAACGTGAAGAAGCCAAACGCCCGGCCCGGATCCAGGAAGTCGCCGCGCATGTCCGCCGGGAACCGGGCCAGGCGGAGCACGCTGAGTGCCAGGATCACCAGGAAGGAGAGCGCGCACACCGCCAGGAGGGCCAGCGACAGGGCATGGAATCCTTCCAGTTCAAGCCCCACGGAGATGATGCCGCTGGCCATGGTGAGGGCGAAGTAGCCGGGGGTAAGCGTCCGCACCGCCTGCTTTGCGCGGGAGCCGAAGGAGTGCCGGTCGTCAGTGGCGGTGTCCATGCACCAAGCTTAGGACCGGCAAATGCTGCGGTGCGGATGCGGTTCAGCGTGCGCCGGGCTGGGCTTCCGCTCTTGCCTTGATGCTGGCCAGGAGCTCAGCCTGGCTGCGCTCGGACATCTTGATGACCAGCGCGTCAACGGCGGCGTCGGCCATGTTCCGGGGGACCACATCGGAGCGCATGTTGAGCCTGGTTCCGCCGTCTTCGGGCGTCACCTCCACTTTGAAGACGGGACCCAGCGCGGCCTTGGACGTGAAGTGGTGGTCCTGGACGAACTCCGTGTATTCGTGCGTCGTCTTCAGGGGAATGCCAAGGACTTTCCACACTACTTGGAAAGTGGTTCCCACCCCTTCCGGTGTGGTCTTCAGGTCCGAAACCTGCACGTCGGGCCCCAGCCATACTGCCGGATCCCTGACCAGGTCGAAGACTTGGCTTACCGGCGCGGCGATCGTGATGCTGTCCCGCCACGTCAGGGTCTGGCTGAACTTGGCTTCGCTTGCTTCCGGAACCGTCTTCTTCCCGGTCTCCACCAGGCTCTTGACGTTGGCCACCATGCCCTGGATGTCGTCTTCGGTCAGCCGGACGAACAGTGCCTGCGCGGGGACCCGGACCACGGGTGCTGCGATCTCCAGGGCGGACTCCACCGTCAGTTCCGTGCCGCTGCCATTGACCGGTTCCAGGGAGAACGTGATGACGGGGCCAACGGATGCCTTGGAGACAATGCGCTTGTTGGGCACCACGTCCCGGTATTCGTGCGTGACGTGCATGGGGACGCCCCATGTCTTGGCGGACCAGCGCGCGGAGGTGCCCACGCCGTCGGGCTTGATATCCAGCTGGGTGACATCGCTGTCTCCCGGGAAGGCTTTCATCCAGTTCGTCGGGTCGCTGAGGAAGGTGAACACGGTATCCACGGGGGCGTTGATCACGGTGCTTTGAAGGATGTTCCTGGTCATGTTGTCTCTCCTTTCCGCCGCGCGCGGGTTCCTGCGCTGGCAATTCCAGTGCAGTCCCCGGAGGGACGCGGGGCCAGAGGACAAGGTCCCAGCCGCAGCTAGGAAGCCGCAGCTAGGAAGCCGCGTCTGCCCGGGCCCAGTGCTCCCGCAGCAGCGTTGCGACTCGCTCAGGTTCCGCCCTGTGCGGGGGATCGAAGTGGTGGCGTTCCGGAAAGACCTCAAGCCGGAAATCGGGGAAGACCCGGGACAGCCGCGCGGCGTTGTCCCCCTGCTCATCCGGGCTGCTCATGCCGCCCAGGACAAACAGCACGGGTTTGGTGAAGGCGGCCAGGCCTTCCCTGGCCAGGCCATATGTATTGAACGCCCGCAGGAAGGCGGTGATCCCGGCGGGGCGCTTGGCCATCCACGGCGGCGGCGGCCCGGGCGGCGGAGGCGGCAGGACGGCGTCGGTCTTCACCTGCAGCCTGGTGAAGGCCGGCAGGAATTGGTCCGGCGGCAACCCGTCAAGGTCCCCGTAGCGCTGCCACAGCCGGGTGTGCGCAAGCTCCAGTCCCAGTTTCCTGCCCATGCCGGCTCCAGCAGGGCCAGGCTGCGGAGCCGCTCAGTGTGCCTTGCGGCGAGCGCCAGGGCAGCGGCGCCGCCGCCGGAGTATCCCAGCAGGTGGAAGGTGTCCCAGCCGCGTAAATCGGCCTCGCGGAGCACGCCGTCCACCTCGGTGTCCAGACTCCAGTCCGGTGGCGGCGTGTCCGTGGCGTAGAGCTCCAGGTCCTTTGCCACCGCGTCCACGGCCGGTCCCAGAACCTCCAGCAGCCGGCCGTACGCGGGCCCGGCGGGGAGCACGCTTCCGGGCAGCAGGATGACGCGGTACGGGTCCATGCCTTTACCTTCCACTTCCGGTCAGCCCCGCCCCGCCAGGTGTTCCGTGACGTACTCGGCATCCGGACCCACACCCACGAGGGTGGCGGAGATGTGCCGGGTCAGCCAAGGAAGCCCGACGGCGTACAGGCCCGGGTGCTCCGTCACGCCTTTCAGGTGGCGGGGGTAGTTCCACTCGTCAAGGATGGGAAGGTCCAGCATGTCGAAGTCCAGCCCGTATCCCGTGCACCAGATGATGGACGTGATGCCCTCCGCTGCCAGGTCCAGCCTCGCTCCTGATTCGGCCGGCAGCCAGTGGTCCTCCACAGGCTCTTCCGGGGCGGGCACCTCCATCCGGGCTGCGGCGATCAAGGCATCGGCCAGGCGCTGAAGGCGCTGGCTGAACCCCGCCTCCACCAGGGCGAAACGCTGGGGGAGGTCGTCAGTGAAGGCAAGCACGCCGTGGTCCGTCCCCTCGAACCTGCCGTGCAGCCGGACGCCCCGCCGGCCCAGCTCCCGCACGCGCACGCTGTGCCCTCCGTTGGTGCCGGACAGTAGCGGATTGCACTGGAAACGGCCGGCAGGCGAGGGCAGCGCCCCGACCTGTAGTGCATTGATGCCGTACTCGGGACCGCGCACGTTGACCTGGACAATCCAATGGAAGATGTCCTGGCCACGGTACCGGCGGGGCGCCTCCGGGCAGGTGGAAACAGACAGGTGAACGGTGCGCCCGGCGTCGAGCAGGTCCTCCGTGATCTGGCCGCCGGACTGTCCCGTCCCCACCACCAGCACGGCGCCGTCCGGCAGCTGGGCGGGATTGCGGTAATTGTGGCTGTGCAGCTGCACGACGTGGCGGGGGATATCGGCGGGGGCCGGCATCCTGGGCCGCTGGAAGGCGCCGTTTGCCAGCACCACGTTCCGCGCCCGCCAATTCTGTGTATCGGTCTCCACGACGAAACCGCCGTCCGCCTGCCCGATCCGGGTGACGTCCGTCCCCAGCTGCACCGGCGCTGCGGTCTTCCGGGCGTAGTCCCGGAAAAGTGCCACCACGTCGTCGCGGGACATGAAGCCGTCGGGGTCGGTGCCCGTGTACGGGCGGCCGGGAAGTTCAAGGCCGAAGTTGGGCGTGTTCAGGTAGAAGGAGTCCCACCTGTCCTGCCAGGCGCCCCCCAGCGCTTCACGCCGGTCGAAGACCACGTGTTCAACGCCCCGCTGCGTCAGCCAGTAGCTGGTGGCCAGTCCGGCCTGGCCACCGCCGACCACCACCGTGTTGACGTCATTGCCGGGTACTGCGGAGGCGGACATGGCTACTTCGCCGCCCCGCGGGAGGCTGGTTTCGCGGCCCGGGCCCGGGGTTCCTTAGGTGCTTTGGCGGGCAGCGAGGCGACATAATCCAACGCCTTGCCGGCCCAGGCCCTCGCCCGGGCGTCATCGCCGTCGCCCTCTTCATTCCATACGTCCGGCAGCCCGGTGTACCCGCCCATGGGCCTGTCCGCCGGGCCGAAGGGCACGGTCCGCTCGGACGACTCCAGCAACTCCCTGTCCTCCGGGGAGAGCTTCACGCCGATAGTGGGACCGAAGAGTCCCGCGAACATGTTGCCGTTGACGAACGCGCCCAGGTTGCCGAACATCGGTTTCACCACCACGTCCGGATGGTCCGGGACCACGCGGCGGAACCGCTCTTTTTCTTCCTCCGTTGCCTTGGGCATGTCCATGGCTTCATCTCCCGGTGGCAGGGTCTTTCCGCAGGATCTGGATGCAGGATATGCCTCTTTGCCGGCGGCCGATAGGGGCCACAAGTGGCAGCGTACAACTGGCAATTAATCGGCGCCTGAGCAGGACAAACTTCTCCGGTGGGTGCTATACCTGACCGTAGGCAACTAATTTTTAGGCTGCCTGCACAGGGCGGATTCCGAGGATCCGGGGCTTCCCCCCCGGGGGCTGGAGGCAAGGGTGCTGATCACCGCAGCCCGTGCCCGGGCGGCCGGATGGCGCGGCCGGTCCTGCCGGAAGCGCCTATATGGCGGAATGGCCCTCGCAGGACTCGTCCTGCTCACCGCCTGCAGCGGCGGGACCAGCCCGTCGGTGTCCACCGCCGTCAAGGACAGCTCCTCCGCCGTCGCCACCGCCCGGATCGCACTTCGACAGGACATGGACGGCAAGCTGACCCGGGCCGCCACCTCCACCACCCTTGACGATGAACTCAAGGAGATCCAGTCCAGCCGGGGCACGGTCCTGAAGCTCTCACCGGCCACCCCGGAGGACAGCGATACCCAAAAGCAGGCGCTGGACGTGTTGGACCAGTGCGCCGCGGGTTTCGCCACCGCCCGGGCCGCGCTGGCAACGGGCGACGGCGGCACGCCCTCGCTCCCTGACGGTGACAAGGCGCTCGCCGGCGCCCAGGACGCCCTCAAGCAGCTCGAAGACAAGGTGGGATCAAAGTGAAGCGGCTGCTCGGCGTCGCGCTTGGGATCCTCACCGCCATCGGCGGGTTCGTGGACATCGGGGACCTGGTGACCAACGCCGTGGTGGGTTCCCGCTTTGGCCTGTCCCTGGTGTGGGTGGTGGCCATCGGTGTCGTGGGGATCTGCCTGTTCGCCAACATGTCCGGCCGTGTTGCCGCGGTGTCCGGCCGCGCCACCTTCGAGGTGATCCGCGAACGGCTGGGCGCACGGGCGGGGCTCGCCAACCTCGCGGCATCATTCCTGATCAACCTGATGACCGTGACCGCGGAGATCGGGGGTATCGCACTGTCGTTGCAACTGGCCAGCAGCGTGGACTACCTGCTGTGGATTCCCGTGGCGGCGGTGGCGGTGTGGCTGGTGATCTGGCGCGTCCGGTTCTCCATCATGGAAAACGTCACCGGCCTGCTGGGGCTGACGCTGGTCATCTTCGCCGTGGCAGTGTTCCTGCTCAAGCCGGACTGGGGGTCGCTCGCGGGGCAGCTGGCGCCCACGGTGCCGCAACAGGAAACGTTCTGGAGCTACAGCTATTACGCGATCGCCCTGTTCGGGGCCGCGATGACACCGTATGAAGTCTTCTTCTTTTCCTCCGGCGCCGTGGAGGAAAAGTGGAGCGTGAAGGACCTGGCCCAGTCCCGGATCAACGTCCTGGTGGGCTTCCCCCTGGGCGGCCTGCTGTCCGTCTCCATCGCAGTGTGCGCCGCCATCGTCCTCCTCCCGGCAGGGGTTTCGGTGACCTCGCTGTCCCAGGTGGTCCTGCCCGTGGCCGAGGGCGCCGGCAAGCTGGGGCTGGCCTTCGTCCTGGTGGGCATGGTGGCGGCAACCTTCGGCGCAGCGCTGGAAACCACCCTTTCCAGCGGGTACACCCTGGCGCAGTTCTTTGGCTGGTCCTGGGGCAAGTTCCGCCGTCCCGCCCAGGCCGCCCGCTTCCACCTGTCCATGATTGTGTGCCTGCTGGTGGGCATGGCTGTCCTGGCCACCGGGGTGGACCCCGTCCTGGTGACCGAATACTCGGTGGTGTTTTCCGCGATCGCCCTCCCGTTGACCTACCTGCCCATCCTGATCGTGTCCAACGATCCCCAATACATGGGCGAGCACGTCAACGGACGCGTCGTGAACGTGCTGGGCATGGTCTACCTGGTGATCATCCTGGTGGCCTCCATTGCCGCCATTCCCCTCATGATCGTGACAGGAGCAGGCTCATGACGTCCGCGTCAGCCCCGCTGCCCAAGGCCCCCGGGGTGGGAGGGCGCATCCTCGATGCCCAGCTGCACCTGATGGACCGCCAGGTGTTGGACCACGACGGCGTCCCGGTCACCACCGTGGACGACCTTGAAGTGAGCGGGCCTGCCGTGGACGTGGAGATTGCGCCGGGGGCTCCCGCGCCGGTGCTCACCGCGCTGCTGACCGGCTCAGTGCTGGGCACGCGCATCTTCGGCGGCAGGCCGCCGTCGTCCCGGCTGATCCGCATCCCGTGGAAGGACGTGGCGGAGGTTGGCGTGGTGGTGCGGCTGGGGGTCAAGGGTGAGCCCCTGGACGCCAGTTGGGTGGAGCGATGGGTCCGGGACAAGATCATCGCGCGTATTCCAGGAGGCCGCCATGATCCTCGGTGACCTGCTGGGCACGCCCGTGCTGGATGCCGACGGCGGCCGGCTGGGCCGCGTGGCCGACGTCCGATTTGTGCTGGACGGGACGCCGCACCAGCTGATGGCCGAACCGCGGCTGCTGGGGCTGGTGGTGGGCCCGCACAGTGCGGCCTCATTCATGGGCTACGAGCGGAAAGGCCTCACCCGGCCCCGCATGATTGCCCGGATTCTCCGGTGGCGGCACCGCGGATCCTTCCTGGTGCTGTGGGAGGACATTGCGGTGGTGGGCAACCGCTCCGTCCGGCTCCGGCCCGGGTTCACCCGCTACAGCACTGCACTGGATGACCACGCGCAGGCCTGATCCGGGCCTGATCCGGCCCTGAACAGGGAAGCGATTAGGTGTGGGCCCAATCTCCTGTAGTCTTGAACCTGTTGTTGTGTTTATGCAGTTGGTAGTTCAGGCAGTACGCGCGGTCGCAAGTCCGTGTTCTTCTGAAGTAGCGGTTTTTGAACACCCCACGCCGGAGGGCCCGAAAGTCGGGACATTCCCTCCACCTTCACGAAGGACAAAATAATGGCTACTGGTACCGTCAAATGGTTTAACGCTGAAAAGGGCTTCGGCTTCATCTCCCCGGACGACTCCTCGCAGGACGTGTTCGCGCACTACTCCGCGATCAACTCCTCCGGCTTCCGCTCCCTCGAAGAGAACCAGAAGGTTTCCTTCGACACCGAGCAGGGCCCCAAGGGTCCCCAGGCCACCAACATCCAGGCTCTCTAATTCCCTAGAGTTCCGGGACCGTTAGGTTTCTCAAAAGCAGGGCTTGCCGATTTTCGGCAGGCCCTGCTTTTTTGTGTCGAAAAAGCGGCCCTTTACCGGATAAGCGGTGCTGCGCTGCAGCGGTTGTGACGGGCAGGCCGGTCATGCCGTGAAGCCGCCTGTGCGGCGTGCGGCAAGGCCAATTTCCGACCTCGACAAAAGACCGTCGAAGGAGCAATCTGTTAGGTGCGTACGCTTCCAGCGTGCCAACCCGACGCCTGCTGGGGCGTGTGGAATTAATTGGATCAGCGCGGCACCAGTTGGGGTGGTGCAGGTCCGGCAACTCCTGCCGGCACCGGCTACCAGCCCTTCCCGGCACCGGCAGCCGGCACCTTCACTCCGAAGAATCGTGGCCGGTCCTGTCCAAAAGAAGTGGCTTGAACCGGCTGCAGCCATATATCGGCACCTCGCCGATAGCCGTTCAAGAAGGCATTGCTATGAAGCATCATCGGGGAATCAATTCGAGATCCGACAAACTCGCATTTATTGTTGCCTGTGCTGTTGCAGTCCTGGCGTCATTGGCGTCAGCGGGGCCTGCAGCAGCAAGCGGCTGGGGACCGCGCACCTGGGAGGTGCAGGTGGGTTCAGAATCCCGCGACCAGGAAATCCAGGGGATGGCTTTCCTTCCATCAGAAATTTTCATCAACGAGCACGACAGCATTGAGTGGCAGGCGAATGCCGCGGAAATCCATACCGTGACATTCCTTGCGACCGGCCAGTCGCTGGAGTCCACACAGCCGTTCAACCCGGGAAACGCCGACGAATTGCTGAAGCGCGGGGGAAGCAGCTACGACGGGCATTCGTATTACAACTCAGGCCTCCTGGCCAACGTTGACGTGCCCGGCTTCCCTGTCGCCAGGGACTACACCCTGACGTTCCCCCGGGAAGGTGACTTTACCTACTACTGCCTGGTCCACGGCATGGTGATGAAGGGGATGGTGCATGTCCGCGAGCAGGGCACCCACTACCCGTACAGCCAGGCCGACTATGACAAGTCATCCAGGGCGCAGGAGCGGTCCATCCTCCGGGACGGTCATAAGCTGGACGCCTCACTGGCCAAACAGGCCACCAACCACAAGGTGATGGCCGGCGGTGACGACGGCGTCGCAATGGTCATGCGCTTTGTCCGGCCGACCGTGACGGTGCACCGCGGCGAGTCGGTGGTATTCACCAACTCCGGCATGGGCGCTCCGCATACCGTCACTTTTGGTACTGAACCGGCGAACGTCTTCGCGCCGTCCGGCTCGCCGTCGAATTTCACGGGCGGCGACCTCAGTTCGGGAATCATTCCTCCCGGCGGCTCTTTCACCGTGACGTTCCAGGCGACGGGAACATTCGACTACATCTGCGCACTCCATGACTACATGGGCATGGTGGGCCACGTGAAAGTCGTAGATTAACCAAATCGACGTGCCCGGCCGGAGCGAACGCTCCAGCCGGGCACGTTGTCATTTGCACATCCTGGGACGAACAGGCCTAGGAAACGGCCAGGTCCCCGGGCTGTCCCGGTGCGGACGACCGGCCCGGGCGGGGGTGGCCCAGCGCGGTTGAACCGGAAGCCGGAGCGAGGCCAAGGCGGCTGACCACCTCGGCGGCTTCCTCGGCGGGGGTCCGCCCCACATCCACCACGATGGTGTTCTCATCCGGGCCCGGCGGCTCCAGGGTGGCGATCTGCGAATCCAGCAGGGAAGCGGGCATGTAGTGGTCCATGCGTGCCGTCAGCCGCCGGCCTATCTGTTCCTTGGAGCCTGACAGGTGCACGAACACGACGTTCTTTTCGCGGAGCCGGTCCCGGTAGATCTTCTTCAGCGCGGAGCAGGTAATGATGCCCGGGATCCCGGCCATGGTGTGCTCGATGATCCACGAGGCGATGGTGTCCAGCCAGGGCCAGCGGTCGTCGTCGGTCAAAGGGATCCCGGCAGCCATTTTTTCCACGTTTTCGGCCGGGTGCAGGTCGTCGCCTTCCTCCAGGTCCCAGCCCAGCTGGCCGGCAAGGATGCCCGCCACCGTGGACTTGCCCGAGCCGGACACACCCATGATGACCAGGACCGGCTGCTGGACGGACTCGGGGGTGGGTGCGGCCTCCATCAGGGGACCACCACTGAGAGGACCATGACCAGCGCGAAGCCGACCACGGAGATGAGGGTCTCCATGACTGACCAGGTTTTGAATGTCTGGCCTACGGTCAGGCCAAAGAGTTCCTTGACCAGCCAGAAACCGGCATCGTTCACGTGGGAGAGGAACAGGGAACCGGCGCCCACGGCCAGGACCAGCAGGCCGGCGTGGCCGGGGGAGAGGCTGGACGCCAGCGGTGCAACGATGCCTGCCGCCGTCACCGTTGCCACGGTGGCTGAGCCGGTTGCGAGCCTGATGGCGACAGCGATGAGGAAGCCCAGGACCAGGACGGAGATGTTGGCCCCGGTGGCCCACTTGGCAACGGCATCACCGACTCCGGCTCCGATGAGGGTCTGCTTGAAGCCGCCGCCTGCGCCCACGATCAGGATCACGGCCGCGATGGGGCCAACGGATGCGCCGATCTTGGTGCCGATTTTGGTGCCCGTGAAGCCCACTGCGTAGCCGAAGGTCACCAGTGCCAGCAGGACTGCAAGGGTCATGGCCACCAGGGGTTCACCGATGAAGTCGAAGAAGACGCGGGCCGCGCTGGGGTTCTTGGAGTTGGGGTCAACGATGTCCACCACGGCCTTGAGGAGCATCAGCACCACGGGGAAGACGATGGTCAGCAGGGTCACGAGGAACGTGGGCTGGCGCTTGACGTCAGGATCGGCCTGGGTGTGCTCGGTGTCGATGCCGCCGGCTACCTTCGGGGCGTCCACGGGGACCCAGCGGGCGGCGTAGATGGCGAACAGCGGGCCACAGATGATGACGGTGGGAATGGCGATCAGGAGTCCAAGGGCAAGGGTGATGCCCAGCGGGGCGTTGAGGCTGGCGATGGCGACCAGCGGACCGGGGTGCGGCGGGACCAGGCCATGCAGGACCGAGAGGCCTGCGAGGGCCGGAATGGCTACCCGCATCAGCTTCCGGCCCGACCGCTGGGAGACCAGGACGATGACCGGCAGCAGCAGGACGAGGCCGATCTCAAAGAACATCGGCAAACCGATGATGACGGCGACCAGCGCCATGGCCCACGGCAGGACTTTCGGGGAGACCTTGCCCAGCAGGGTGTCCACCACCCGGTTGGCGCCGCCGGAATCCGCCAGGAGCTTGCCCAGCATGGCGCCGAGCGCGATCAGCAGGCCTACTTCTTTCAGGGTGCCACCGACACCATCTTCGAAGTTGCTGATGACCTTCCCAAGTTCAACCCCGGACGCGAGGCCCACGAACGCGGATCCGAGGACCAGCGACAGGAACGGGTGGAGCTTGAGTTTGACGATCAGGAAAACGATCAGCGCGATGCCGATGGCGGCGACTACGACCAGTTGGGTGTCGTGTCCGTTCCAAGGCTCTGCGGCGGCGGGAAGGAGAAGGGATTGCATGAGGCTTCCTCGGTTGGAGTGCAACCGCCAACGGTGCTGGTGGCGGGCTACCAATAAGTATGACGTATGACACCAAAAAAGTGAATAAGTAGGACTTTAGAAGTGCCTCGAGCCGTCGGGGCGCCTACGGGCGCGAAAGAACCGGCCCCCGCCAACCTGGGCTCCGGCAGGGAACAGGCGGCGCCGCGCCGTCGTTGTTTCCTGCGCGTGCTACTCTGCGCGGAACGGCACCCAGCAAAGGACACCCCTTGACTCCTCGCACCATTGTGATCACCGGCGCCAGCGACGGCATCGGAGCGGCAGCCGCACGGACCCTCGCCAAGGCGGGGGAGCAGGTGGTGGTCGTTGGCCGATCCGCCCAGAAGACCAGCGCCCTCGCCGGGCAGATCGGCGCGGACCACTACCTCGCAGACTTTGCCGACCTGGCGCAGGTCCGCGAACTCGCTGACCAACTGAAGGCCAAGTACCCGCGCATCGACGTGCTGGCCAACAACGCCGGCGGCATCATGGGCAAACGGAAACTCACGGTGGACGGGAACGAATCGACCTTCCAGGTTAACCACCTGGCCCCGTTCCTGCTCACCACGTTACTGATGGATACCCTCATTGCCAGCAGCGCCAAGGTGATCAACACGTCCAGTGCCGCCAACAACTTCGGCAAGCTGGACCTGTTCGACCTCACGGCCGAGCGCGGCTACAGCACCAACCGGGCCTACGGGACGGGCAAGCTGGCCAACATCCTGTTCACCTCCGAGCTGCACCGCCGGTTCCACGACAAGGGGATCACGACGGCGGCATTCCACCCGGGCGTGGTCCGCACCAACTTCGCGGCGGAGTCTTCAAGCCCGTTCCGGCACGTGTACACCACGCTGCTCAACCGCTTCATGCTCAGCCCGGACCAGGGGGCGGACACCATGCTCTGGCTCATCAACGGCACCGCCGGGACGGACTGGATCTCCGGCGCCTACTACGCCAAGCGCGCCCTGGCCAAGGCCAACGCCCAGGCCTACGACGCCGAACTGGCCCGGGGGCTGTGGGAGAAGAGCGAGGAACTGGTCAAGGCTTCCGCCTGACCGCGGGGTTACTCACAGCCCACGCCGTCATGGTCTGCATCCAGGCCGTAGATGTCGCGGCCGATGACCTGCACGGGGCCACGGACATATGCCGGTCCGTTGCCGCTTCCGCCGGCGCAGTCCACGTCCGAGGCGATGGGAACACATCCTGAATAGTTGGGATCGCAGCCCGGATTGGTTCCGGGAACGGCCGGGGCCGCGGGGGCCGGTGGTGCAGCAGCCTTCGCTGCCGCCGCAGCGGCGGCCTGGGCTGCGGCGGCGTCCTGCGCGGCTTTGGCGTCGGCGGCCTGCCGGGCAGCAGCTGCGGCGTCTGCAGCTGCTTTGTCCGCCGCTGCCTTGTCCGCGGCCGCTTTATCAGCTGCCGCCTTGTCCGATGCTGCTTTGTCTGCAGCCGCTTTGTCTGCCGCAGCCTTCGCTGCAGCTGCTGCGGCAATTTTGTCGGTGACCAGCTTGGACTGGGCGGCGTCGAGCCACACGAGCCTCCCGGACTCATCCTTGGTGCAGACATAGCTGGTGCCTGCGAAAGCCTGCTGCGCGTTGGCAGTACCGCACGTGGTGTTGGCGACGGGATTTGCCGTGGCAGCGGCAGTGGCAGTGGCAGTGGCAGTGGCGGTCGCGCTGGCGGTCCCGGCGGCGGAGGTAAGAGACGCCTGCGGGCTGCCACAGGCTGCAAGCAGAAGCACGACGGCGGCGGCGGCCGCGGTGCCCAGGGCCTTGTTCGGCCCCTTCTGCGGGGCAGTTCCTGCCGGGAGCGAGCTTTCCCTGCGGTGTCCGCGAGGCATGGAAAAGTTGTGGATTGCAGGCATGCGTCCCCCAATTACGTGTACCGGTGCGAGTGGCACGGCCAGCGTAGCCCTGCAAGCTTGGGCAGAACGGGTTAAGCGGCAATCTTGATTTAATCCTTGGGCAACCTTTGAAAACGGCCCTCGCGCGCCGCAAAGAAGGGGCCGGGCCGCGAAGTTCGCAGCCCGGCCCCGGTGGTGCAGGATGGGGTTACCGGTTGGCGGGCTCCGATTCGTTGCCCTGGATGTTCCCGTTGTGGCTGATGGATGCGACGGCGCCGGTCTGTTCGTTGAGCAGGACCTTGTCGTTGCGTTCGTGGTGGAAGTTGAACATGGCATTCATGGACCCTGCGGTGGCGTCGGCTGAGGAGTCGCCGATGGTGCCGGTGTGCCAGTTGTCCTCGATGAACCGCAGGATGGAGGCCTGGTCGGTTTCGGTGTGGTCCACGAAGTTCTTCTTCGCGAACGGGGAGATGACCACCAGGGGCTGGCGGGGGCCGGGGCCGCAACGGTCTGCATAGCCTCCTGCTGCCGGGACGCCGTTTGCTGCGGCGTTCAGGCACCATGCGGCGTCGTCCGTGCCGATGGAGGCGTTCTTCGGCTGGGCGGCGACGTGGTCGTACCAGCCGTCGGAGTCGTCATACGCGAGCACGACGGCGGTGTTGTCCCAGTTCTTGGACTGCTGGATCTGGTTGATGGTCTTGGTGACGAAGTTCTGCTCGTCCACGGGATCCGAGTAGGCGGCGTGCCCGTCCTGGAACATCCCCGCTTTGAGGAAGGACACGGCGGGCATGTTGTCGCTGTCCACCACCTTGCCGAAGTCGCTGAGGTCGTACTGGTGGTTGGCCTGGCCGTTGTGCCCGATTTCCGCATCCGATGCCGGCGGGAGGTGGTGCGGGTTGGCGGTGGAGGCGTAGTACTGGAAGGGCTGGTGGTGCGGGGAGTAGTCCACCACGGACGCGCCGGCGGCGTTGGTGTGACTGGCCATGCATGAGGCCGGGGTGCTGTTGGTGGCGGGGGTGGTGGGCGCGAAGCCGCCCTGGAACCAGCCCCAGGAGGTTCCCTGCGCGTTGAGCAGGTCGCCGATGTTCTTGCCGGTCATTCCGGCCAGGTTGTTGGCCTTGGCGTGGCTGTTGTTGGAGCAGTCGTCGTAGACGGGGTCGGGGTCGTTGATGACGGTGCCCACGCCGTTGGCGTCAGGCTGGCGGACGGCGCTGGATCCGGTTGCCGGTGTGGCCACGGGCTGGCCTGCGGCGTTGTACTCCTTGACGCCGTGGGTCTGGCCGGAGACCAGGTTCAGTGCACCGGGGGTGGAAGGGCCGAAGACGGTGCTGAAGTGGTTGTCGCTCATGGCGTAGTTCTGGGCGTAGTTCCAGATGCCGGTGACCGTGTTTCCGTCGTAGTAGTCCATGGTCAGGCCGGGGCGTCCGTACTGGTTGGTGCCGCAGGCGTCGCGGCTGGTGAACTGGACGAACTTGTCCATCGCCCCGCCGTTGTAGGCGTTCTGTTCGGCCTTGTAGCCGTGGTCCTGGTCGCAGGTGACTGCCTGCATCGGGGAGAGCCGTGCGGGCTGGACGGAATTGGGGTTGTTCGGTGCCAGCAGCCCGGCATTAGCAAGGGTGTTGATGTCCTTGGGGGTGTCTTCCGCGGCAGTGAACGCGGCCGCGGCGGCGCCGGAGCCCTGCTGGGTCTCACCGGCGGTGTTGGCGGCCTTGGGGTAGGTGGCGAAGTAGTGGTCGAACGACACGTTTTCCTGGAAGAGCACTACGACATGCTTGATCGGCGTCGCGGTCTGGTCATGGGTGCCGGCGGTGGCGGGTGCGGCGCTGAAGCCGACCAGCCCGGCCGTCAGCGCTGAGGCCGCCAGGGCAGCCGCGCCGGTGGCGGCAGTGACGCTTTTCCTTGTGAATCTTGGTGCCGGGTAAGGCATGGGGTATCCAATCATTCCTGTGGGTTCCCGGCCGCTGTTCGCGGCAGGGTGGGGAAGTGCTAGTGGGCCGGGGTGACGTCGGCCTGGTACGTGATGATCTCGGTGCCGTTGCCTTCGTCACCGTTATCGGGGGCCACCGTCATGGTGAGGTGGCCGCCGTCGGCGGTCATTTTGAACGGGTTGCGCGTCGCCGCGTGGCCGGCCGTTGACCACTGCTGGAACGGAACCTCACGGGTCACCTGGTGTGACTTCAGGTCGATCATCGCCATGCCGCCCAGTTCGTAGGTGGCCGCCGTCCCGCCTGCAGCCGGGGTCTGCGGAAGGTTGGTGACCCCGCCGCAGAGCATCCTGGCGTTGGGAACGTACTGGCAGTCCTGGTAATCGATGAAGTAGTTCGGGTTCTCCCACGTGGACAGCTGCTTGCCTTGCAGGTCCCACTCGGCGAACCGCCGCGAGCCCCAGGTGTTCCCCACCAGGTGGCCGGTCTGCTTGTCCAGGACGATCCCGCCGAAGTGGTCCTTGACCTCGAACTGCTTGTGGACGTCCAGGGTCTGCGCATCCACCTTGTAGATGATGGCGCTGCTGTCCGGCCGGTACTGGGCTACCGGCACCCAGACATTGGTGCCGTCGAAGTCGATGCCGCCCGGATGATACATGTCGCCTTCGCCAAGGATGATGTCCTTTTGCAGGTTGCCGCCCTTGTCCATGACGAAGAGGTGGCCGATGCCCTTGCCGGGCGTGCGGTCATAGCCGTCCTGGGGCGTGGGGTACTTGACGGTGGGTTCAAGGATCTGGACGGCCGAGAGGAAGATGTGGTCCTGGCTGTAGGCGATTCCCTCGGTGTGGTAGGTAGGGAAGTTCAGCTTCAGCTTGGACGTCTGCTGCCAGGCAGTGGTCCGGGTAACGGAGTCGAACGCGTCGGCCAGGTCGGTGTTCGTTTCATGGTGGGTTCCGGCGGCGGGTGCGGGGGCCTGCTCCGGAACTGTGGCCTGCGCCGCGGCAGTACCGGCGGCGGCGCAGGCAGCGACTATCAGGGACGCCGCGACGGTGAGGGCGCGTCGGGAAGGCTTGGAGCTCATGGTGGGGGCCTCTTAAGGTTGGGGTCTCAACAGGAGCTCTCAAGTTACTAATGGGTAATGAACCGGGCGTGGCCCCCCGGTGAACTGCCGCTGTCGCGGGATTGTCGGGTTGGGGCGCAGCGGCCGCCAGGCCTCCCTAAGCGCTATTCCGCGCCAGGGCCTCACCGATGATGCGTGCACCCTCCGGGTAAGCGCCTGGGTTGGGGCCGGAGTAATTGAGGCGGATGAAGGCGCCGGCGGGTTCGGCCGGGAACCACTCCGTTCCGGCGGCGATGATCACTCCCGCGTCTTCGCAATCACGCACCAGCCGCGGCAGGTCGGTGGTGTCCGGCAGGCGCAGCCAGAGGTTCAGCCCGCCTTTGGGCAGGGTGGCGAGCTGTGCCTGCGGCACGTGTTCCCGGATACTCGTGGCCAGCAGGTCCCGGCGTGACTGGAGCTGCTGGCGGAGGCTGCGCAGGTGGGTCTGCCAGCCGGGCTGGGTCACTACGTCCAGGGCGGCGGCCTGCAGGAGCCCGCTGACGTACATTGATTCGGCGGCGCGGTGGCCCAGGATGCGTTCGCGCGCCGGTCCGCGCACCACTGCGGCGGCGATGCGGATCGCGGTGGAGACGCTCTTGGTCAGTGACCGGATGTACACCACGTGGCCTGAATCGTCCCGGGTTGCCAGCGGTACGGGGTCCGAGGCGATGCCGAAATCGTGGGCCCAGTCGTCCTCCACCAAAAAAGCACCGTGCCGGCGGGCCACGTCCAGGATTTCGTCGACCCTGTCACGTGCCCACTGCGCCCCCGTGGGATTTGAATAGTTGGGCTGGACGTAGAACGCTCGGGCTCCCGTCTCGGCGAAGGCGCGGTCAACGTCGGCAGGGTCCGGCCCGTCTGGCCCCGTGGGCACCGGGACCAGCCGCACCCCGGTCTGTGCGGAGGCCAGGATGGCGCCCCAGTACGACGGCGATTCGATGAGCATGGGCTGCCCGGCTCCCACCAGTGCACGGAACATGGAGCTGAGGCCGCTCTGGCTGCCGGGCAGGATGATCACGTCATTCGGCGTCGGCGGCGTCACTCCCACCGGGGTGGCCAATCCCAGTTCCCGGGCGAACCATTGCTGCAGCTCCGGCATGCCCGCCGCAGGCGGCCGTGACAGGGCCGCATCACCGCGGGCGGCGCGGGCGAGGGCCGACCGGACCAGCCGTTCGGGCAACAGCTCCCGGTCAGGGTAGCCGGAATGGAACCAGATGGCGTCGCCCGGAACGTTGCGCATGGTGCCCGACGACGACGGGAGCGGGGAGGACCGCGAGCGGAGCGCTGCTGTTTGCCAGCCATAGTCCGACGGGCGGGCCGTGCGGACGGCACTGACGAACGTCCCGACTCCCGGCCTGCTGTCGATCAAACCCTGAGCGGCCAGCGCCTGCAGTGCTTTCTGGACCGTCACCGGGCTCGCCTGATGTTCGGCCACCAGGGAGCGGGTCGACGGCAGCTTCGCTCCCGGTGCCGCTCCGGCGATCCACTGCCGCAGGGCAGCGGTGATCCGGGAGCTGCTATCGTTATTCATGAAAGAATATAGTAGCGCTACTCGGTTGAACACCCCAGTGATACTGTCCCGTTCGGGCGCCGGCATCTGGTGGGGCCTCCTGGGCGTCGCAGCTTTCTCCTTCACCGTCCCCTTCACCCGCGTGGCCGTGGCGGGGATGCCGCCGCTGTTCATCGGCTCGGGCCGGGCCGTGGTGGCCGCCGTCCTGGCCGCCGCGGCGCTCGCACTCACCCGCCAACGGCTGCCCCACCCCCGCAACTGGGCGCGCCTGGCGCTTGTGGCCGCCGGCGTCGTCGCCGGCTTTCCGCTGCTCACGTCCTACGCGTTGACCGCTGTCCCGGCGGGGCATGGCGCCGTGGTCATCGCGCTCCTCCCCGCCGCCACAGCCACAGTGGCCGTCCTGCGCACCGGCGAGAGGCCGCGGGCCGCTTTCTGGGTGGTCATGGTGCTTGGCTCGCTGGCGGCAATCGGTTTTGCCTTCCTGCAGTCCGGCGGGGTGGGGCACCTGCAATGGGCGGACCTCCTGCTGCTCGGCGCCGTGGCCTGCGCCGCCGTCGGATACGCGGAAGGCGGCCTGCTGGCCCGGGAACTTGGCTCCTGGCAGACCATCGCCTGGGCTCTGGTCCTCGCCTTGCCGGCCATGCTGGTCCTGGCAGTGCTCTCCCTCCTGGACCAGCCGCCGTCGGCCTCTCCCGTCCAGTGGGCCGCCTTTGGCTACCTCGCTGTGGTCAGCATGTTCCTGGGCTTCTTTGCCTGGTACCGCGGCCTCGCCCTGGGCCCCATGGCGCACGTGAGCCAGATCCAGCTGCTGCAGCCATTGATGAGCATTGCCTGGGCAGCGCTGCTGCTGGGCGAAGCACTCGCCTGGACCACAGCGATGGGCGCCCTTGCCGTCATCCTCTTCGCCGCCGCGGCCGTCCGCGTCCGGCTCACCCCCGCCTCATGAAAGGGTCCCCATGTACATCCCCGCCCACTTCGCCGCCGGCCCCGACGCCATCCAGGACCTCCTGGCCCGCCCCGGCGCCGCCAACCTGGTGACCATGACCGACGCCGGGCTGCTGGCCACGCTGCTGCCCTTCGCCTTCACGCCCGAGGTGGGGGAGCACGGTGCGCTGCAGGCGCACATGGCACGGAACAACCAGCAGTGGTCCACCCCGGCAACAGGGGAGGCGCTCGCCATCATCCAAGGCCCCGACGACTACATCTCGCCGTCCTGGTACGCGTCCAAAGCCGGGCATGGCCGCGTGGTGCCGACGTGGAACTACAGCACCCTGCACGTGTACGGGGAACTCACCATCCATGACGACGCCGGCTGGCTGGCACGGCACGTCCGCCACCTGACCGGGCTGCACGAGGGCGGCCGCGAGCATCCGTGGGCCGTGGAGGATGCCCCGCAAAAATTTATCGCCGGGCAGCTGCGGGCGATTGTGGGCGTGGAACTGATAATCACCAGGATCGAGGCCAAGGAAAAACTCAGCCAGAACCGGTCCGACGCGGACGCCGCAGGGGTGGCGGCGGGCCTCCGGGCCGAAGGGCGGGAAGCCGCTGCGGCCGCCGTCGAACGCGTTCGGATGGGGTGAGCCTCAGGCGGCACGTTCCAGCAGCACCATCACCTCGTAGTGCGTGGTCTGCGGGAACATGTCCAGGACCCGGGCCCGACGCGCCGTGAAGGAGGGGAGGGCGGCCAGGTCGCGGGCCAGCGACTGGGCGTTGCAGCTGGAGTACACCACGTGCTGCACGTCCGAGGATTCCAGCCAGCCGCACAGCTCCCGGCCGATGCCGCGCCGTGGCGGGTTCACGATCACCAGGTCCGGCGATTGCTCCGCCGCGAGGGCAAAGGCCGTGGCGTCGCCGGCGTGGAACTCCACCCCGTCCAGTCCTGCCTCGACGCTGCTGAGCCGGGCCGAGACGATCGCCTCGCTGCTGGTTTCGATGCCGGTGACCGTGCGGGACGGGGCGGCGCTGTGGAGGGCAAATCCGCCCACGCCGCAGTACAGGTCCCACACGGAGGCCGGTGCCAGCTCGTTGACCCACTCGCGTCCCTGCCGGTACAGGGCCGCGGCCATGTCGGTGTTGGTCTGGAAGAAGCTCTGCGGGCGGAGGTGCAGGTTGATGTCATTGACCCGCATCTCCAGGGTGGACTGCTCCGTCAGCAGGATCTCGCGCTCGCCTTCGAGGACCGCCTTGTGCTCGGGGAGAAGGTTGACGGAGACCACGTCGACCTGCGGCAGGTCGGCCAGGAGGTCCGGCAGGTGTTTCCGGATCCGCGGCAGCGTCTGCTCGGACCGGAGGACCAGGCGGAGCATGATCGCGCCGTCCGGGGATTCGGTGATGATGACGTGCTTGAGTTCACCGGTGCGGCGCGGGACGTCGTAGGGGGTCAGGCGCAGGCGGCGGATGTAGGTGGCCAGCACGGGGAATACGGCCCGCAGGCCGGGGGAGCAGACGCCGCACTTGCGTAGGTCCACGCCGTGCCCGTCGGCGTCAAGGATGCCGATGGTGGGGTTCTGCGCCGTGCCGCCGATCACCATCTTGGCCTTGTTGCGGAAGCCGGACTCCTGGCTGGCCACTGGCTCCAGCCATTCCAGTTCCGTGTGATCGGACAGGAGGCCCTGGCAGTGCAGCTGCTTACCGGCCAGCTGTTCGGCGTACGGCGTGCCCATCTGGGTACAGGAGCGGCAGGTGCCGGCATCAAAGTAGGAACAGCGCATGACTGGTCAAGTTTACCCGGTCGCCTTCCCGGCCACGACGGGAAGGTACGACGGCGGCCCCCGGGGGAGCGCCGTCGTCGTGCCTTGAAGGAACCTTCCCGCCCGGGCCGCTAGCCCAGGACGGCCGGAAGGACTGCGGCAGGTGAGGATGCCACGAAGGCGTCCCCGGCTTCTTCCTCCGCGGCACCGTAGCCCCACCCCGCGAAGACGGCGGGAATTCCGTGGACGGCGGCTCCCGCGACGTCATAGCTCCGGTCGCCCACCATGAGCGGACGGGACACGTCCACGCCCGCCGCGGCCAGCCTGTCCAGCACCTCGGCAATCACCTCCGCCTTGGTCCATCTCCTGTCGTGGTCCGACGCACCGCAGATGCTGACGAAATAGTGGTCCAGGCCAAAGCGGCGGGCCATCAGGAGTGCCTGGTCCTCCGCTTTCGATGTGGCCACCGCCATCGGCATACCGGCAAGGCGCAGCTGCTCCAGCAATTCCCGAACCCCCGTGTAGGGCACTGATTGCTGCGCCCCCTGCTCCGCATAGATCCTGCGGTAATGCTCCAGCGCCAGCCGGGAACGGACCTCGTCCCTGTCCAGGTGATCCCTGAAGGATTCGAGCATGGGCGGCCCCACCAGCCGGAGCAGCTCCTCCTCCCGGACGGGTGCCCCCACGGCCGCAAGGGCCTGCGCGGCGCTGGCCGTCACGCCCGCTGCCGAGTCCAGGAGGGTGCCATCCATGTCGAACAGCACGCAGCTGGCTGCCGTCCGGCGGCTTTGGACGGGCTGGTGCCGAAGTATCATCTCTTTGTGCTTTCGTTCTGGAGCCGGGCCGACTCTTGTCTGCTGTTGGCAAGTCATGCGGTGAGAGGTGGACATGGATCGGGCGAGTCTTGACCGGATCGACCAGAGCATCCTGGCCGAACTGACGCGCAACGCGCGGATCAGCCACGCGGAGCTTGCAGCGAAGGTGCTGCTGTCCCGGAATGCCGTCCGACAACGGATCGACCGGATGGAACGGCAGGGGTACATCCAGGGCTATACGGTGGTGGCCGGTGCACCCGGGCAGGGCCTCGTCTCCGCGTTCCTCATGGTTTACCGGAAGGACAGGGTCCGCGGAGCGGACGTTATCGCCGTACTGCAGGCAATCCCGGAAGTGGTCCTGTGTGATGTGGTCAGCGGTGACTTCGACCTGCTGGTCCGGGTGGAAGCCCGCTCCCTGGAACGCATCCAGGAAATCTGGGAGCAAATAGCAGCCACCCCCGGCGTCGCGGATACCGTTACGGCGATGACGCTGTCCAACTACGTGCGCCGGGCTGCACCGCTGATGCCAACGTAGGACCACGCTTTCACGCTCCGCGTCCTCCCGGTCGGTGGGGGAGGCCGGGCACCTTCCCTCCTAGTGTTTAATGCAGACAACTTTGGGCTGGGTCATCTCCTCGAAAGCGAACCTGACTCCTTCGCGGCCCATGCTCCCGTATTTGGATCCGCCGAACGGCATGCCGTCAAAACGGTAATCCGAGGAATCGTTGATCATGACCCCGCCGGCGTCGATGCTGCCGGCCGCCTTCAGCGCCGTACCAAGGGAACTGGTGAAGATTCCGGCGTGCAGGCTGAAGTCGACGGCGTTCGCAAGTGCCACAGCGTCGTCGAGGGTCGCGAATGGCTGGAGCATTACCACCGGTCCGAACACTTCCTCCGTCCACAGCCGGCTGCCCTCGGGCACGTTTTCCAGGACCGTGGGGTGCAGCACGTTGTGTTCCCGGATGTTGCCGGCGATGACCTCCGCCCCGGCGGCGACGGCCGCATCGATTTTGGCCGTGAGGTGGTCCACGGCGCCCGCAGTGATCATGGGACCGACGTCGGTGGTTTCGCCGGCAGGGTCGCCGGCCCGCAACTGGGCCGTCGCCCGCAGGAAACGACGGCGGAACTCGCCGTACACGGAGTCGGCCACGAGAATGCGCTGCACTCCAACGCAGTTCTGGCCCGCGGCCCAAAACGCTCCGGAGACGCAGGCCTCAACGGCGGCACTCAGGTCCGCGTCATCCATGACGATGACCGGCGCATTGCCGCCAAGGTCCATGGAAAGCTTCTTGAGCCCTGCCGTCCGGGCGATGGCTTCGCCCGTGGAGAATCCGCCCGTGAAAGACACCATGCGGATCGCGGGGTTCCTGACGATCGCCTCCGCAACTTCCCTGTCTCCATGGACCACCGTAAGGACTCCGCCGGGCAGGCCGGCCCTGGCGAGGACGTCTGCCAGCATCTGCGCGGACAATGGTGTCAGCGCCGATGGCTTGAGGATGACAGCGTTTCCTCCTGCG
Source organism: Pseudarthrobacter phenanthrenivorans (assembly GCF_036455295.1). Taxonomy (GTDB): domain Bacteria; phylum Actinomycetota; class Actinomycetes; order Actinomycetales; family Micrococcaceae; genus Arthrobacter; species Arthrobacter phenanthrenivorans_C. Next base: position 194,771 of record NZ_JAYXNX010000003.1, read on the forward strand.
ATGGCGGGACCCACCTTGTGGGCCACAAGGTTCAGGGGATCGTTGTACGGCGTGATGGCCGCGATAATGCCCAAGGGTTCGCGCGTGAACCAGCCGGTGCGGTCTTCAGAGCCCTGATAGGAGTCAAACGGGATGGTCTCGCCGGCGTTCCTCCGTGCCTCGGCTGCGGACAACCTCAGCGTGTTAACCGCCCGCAGGACTTCTTTGCGTGCCTGCCGGATGGTTTTCCCGCTTTCCGCCGTAATGGTCTTCGCAAAGTCCTCGCGCTGCCGGTCAATCATCGAGGCGGCGTCATCGAGAATTTTCCCCCTGGCATGCCGCGAGAGGGCCCGGGCCTGCGCCGCTCCGGACCGGGCCGTGGCCACGATCCGGTCCACCGCCCCGGGCGGGGACAGGGGAACTGCACCAACCACCCGGCCATCGTAGGGACTCAGCACCTCGCGGAAGGCGGGCAGTACCTGGTCAAGGGGTACCAGAGTCGATTCACGCATTTGCCGTCTCCCGGCTCCGTGCCTGGTGCATGGCAATAATGTCCGACAGCAGGGCGTATGCCGTTTCCATCCGTCCTGCCCCGGGGCCGGAAACCGTTACCGTCCCAAGGAGATCGGTGCTGAATGACACGGCGTTGTTGGCCCCGGAAACCCCCGCCAGCCCGTGGTCCAGGGGCAGCGCTGCCGGGGCGACTTCCGCAGTTACTGTGCCGTCCGGATTCCGCCGGGCGGAGCCGACCAGCTTCCATCGCCGGCCTTCGCTCCTTGCCTGCCTGAGGTCGGCGGGGGTCAGCGCGGAAATGCCTTCGCGTTTCACGTCCGCAAGCGTCAAGTTCGCGCCGAGCAGTTCATTTGCCAGGATCAGGACCTTGAGCTGGACGTCGTAGCCTTCGATGTCGGCAGTGGGGTCCACCTCCGCGTAACCCTGTTGCTGGGCTTCCCGGACCGCTTCGTCGAAGCGGAGGCCGTCTTCCATCCTGCCCAGAACGTAGTTGCTGGTGCCGTTGAGGATGCCTTCGAACCCTTGAACGGAAAGGCCTGGAAACAGCCGCTCTGCGAAGCGGAGGACCGGTGTCCCGCTCATCACGGCGCCTTCGAATTCGAAATGCAGTCCGTTCTGCCGGGCCATGGCCTTGAGTTCTGCGCCGTGCAGGGCAACGGGACCCTTGTTGGTTGTGCAAACGCTCTTGCCTGCGTCAAGGGCCCAGCGGACATGTGAGGCTGCCGGTTCGCCGTCTGCGGGGTTGGTGAACGTCGCCTCGCAGATGATGTCCGCGGGGGACGTCCGGATGACGCGTTCGTTGTCCGCCTCCGCGGAACCCCCGTGGTCCCGGAACGTCGCCTCACCCGGCACCAGCCGCAGGGCCTTTTCGAGGTCGATGCCTTCGCTGCGCACCAGTGAGCCAAGCCGAAGGTCCGTGATGGCAACAACCCGGAGACCGAAGCCAAGATCACGGCTGAGTTCGCCGCCCCTGGTCGCGATCAGTTCGGCGAGTGTCCTGTTGACGCCGCCGAAACCGATCAGCGCGATGTCGTAAGTGGTCATGGTGTTCCTTCGCTTTGGTGATTGGATGCTCCAATCGTGGCCCCGCCGGCTGTCCGTGACCCCATGTCCAAACGCACTGAGGGGCAGGCGAAACGACCATTCCACCGCCACATCGACATAAGAGGTAACCGTAGTAAACGTGCAACATTGGCATCCTCGTATGATTTTGATGACTAAAAAGCGGTGTTTGTGTTACTTTCGTCACTGTCGACGCGCTCTAGCTCTTCCTGGACACGGCAGCCGAATTGCGGCCGTCCTTCCGACCATCCCCCCACTGGAGGCATCTCTTGGAAACTTCTACCCCAGTCCCGCTCAAGCCAGAGAGGGGCGCATCCCTTTCGGCGGAATCAGGCCTTCGCCGCTCCATGGGGCCGCGGCACCTCGTCATGATCGCCATGGGCGGCGTGATCGGTTCAGGCCTGTTCCTCAGCTCCGGCTACACCATCTCCCAGGCGGGCCCCCTTGGGGCAGTCATCGCCTACCTGGTGGGCGCCTTTGTGGTCTACCTGGTGATGGCCTGCCTGGGGGAGCTGGCCATTGCCTATCCGGTGTCGGGTGCGTTCCACATCTACGCGGCCCGTTCCATCGGCCCTGCCACGGGTTTTACCACCGCGTGGCTGTACTGGTTGTGCTGGGCGGTTGCCATCGGCTCGGAATTCACTGCCTCCGGCCTGCTCATGCAGCGCTGGTTCCCCGGGGTGGACGTGTGGGTCTGGTGCCTCGTATTCGCGGCCACGCTGTTCGGCCTGAACGCTGTGTCGTCCAGGTTCTTTGGCGAGTCGGAGTTCTGGTTTGCCATCATCAAGGTCGGTGCCATCATCGCGCTCATCGTCCTGGGCGGTGCGGCGCTCCTGGGCTTCCACCCGCTGAGTGAAACCGGCAACCACCCGTTCCTCTTTGAAAACTTCAACACGGACGGCGGACTCTTTCCGAACGGATTCACCGGCGTTCTGGTGACGGCGCTCGCCGTCTTCTACGCCTTTTCCGGCTCCGAACTCATCGGTGTGGCTGCAGGCGAGACCAAAGATCCCGCCACCAGCATCCCCAAGGCAATGCGGAGCACCGTCATCCGCCTTCTCGTGTTCTTTGTCGGTGCCATTGCCGTTATCGCCGCGACCATCCCCTACCAGGAGGTGGGACTCGACGAGAGCCCGTTCGTGACGGTATTTACGGCCACCGGTCTTCCTTTCGCCGCCGACATCATGAACTTCGTCATCATCACGGCGCTGCTTTCGGCCGGCAACAGCGGATTGTTCTCGTGCGCCAGAATGCTCTACTCACTCGCCGATGAAGGCCATGCGCCCCAGGCCCTGAAGAAGCTGACACGGCGGGGTATTCCCATGATCGCCCTCTCGGTAAGCATGCTTGGAGGGCTGGCCTCACTCATCAGCAGCGTGGTCGCTCCGGAGACGGTGTACCTCGCCCTGGTATCGGTGGCGGGCTTCGCCGTCGTGGGGGTATGGATGTCCATTGCCGCCTCGCATTTCTTCCACCGGCGGTCATTTGTCAGGAACGGAGGGGACGTGGCCGGGCTTTCCTACCGCGCCCCGTTCTTCCCCCTGGTGCCCATCCTGGCCTTTACGCTTTGCCTGGTCTCCCTTGTGGGCATCGCACTTGACCCCACCCAGGTAGCGGCCCTCTACTTCGGGATTCCCTTCGTTGCAGCCTGCTACGTCTACTTCCACTTCAGGTATGGACGCAGGGCCCGCACCCACGAGCCGGCAGCGTAGAACCACCCGCACCTCTGTGGCCCGGCGCAGGCGGCGGCGCCGCCTGCGCCGGGCCACAGCTGCGTATCGCCCGGGTTGTCCTGCCTGCCCGGAGCGTTGTCCGTGTGAAGATAGGCTGGTTGCCGGTCGGAAGGAGCAGCAAGGGTGGATACCTCCCCCGAGGCGTCGTCGCTGGCGCAGGGACTGCGGATTGTGCGCGTGGTGGTTGACCGGGAAAAGGCCGGCAAGCAACTCCTGGGGGTCTCCCAGCTGGCCGCCGAGTTGGACATGGACCAAAGCCGGGTATCGCGCCTGACGCAGGAGCTTTGCGACCTGGGCCTCCTGGAGCGCCGGGAACGTGGCCCGTTCCGGGTGGGAAGCGGCTTCTTCGCCCTTGCGGCAACACTGAATATCGGGTGGCTGCGCGACGCCGGAGCGGAGTTGGAAGCGCTGGTGGCTGCCACGGGGCTGCGCGCCCGGGTCTCGGTCCGGGACGGATTCAGGGTCATTCTCCTGCTGGCATCCAGCAACGATTCCCGGGCCGGCAGCTTTGTGCAGCCAGGCATGGTGACGCCCGTCTGGTGCACGGGGGCCGGCCGCGCCCTGCTGTGGGACCATAAGCAGCACGGCGTCGAGGCGCTGCTCTCCGACGTGAACTTCGTCGGGGTGGGCGGACCCCGGGCCGCCCATTCCGCCCAGGACGTGTGGGAGCTGATGGTCCGGGACAAAAAACAGGGTTTCGTTACCGCGGTGGAGGAGTTCGAACACAGCATCGTCGAAGTGGCGGTGCCCGTCCGGGAGGCGCGGGGCGGAATCCTGGCCTCGCTCAGCGTCCTGGGCAGCAGTGCGGAGGTTGCTTCCCGTGCCGGCGAACTCGCAGGCGTTCTTCATCAGGCTTCCACCAGGCTGGGCTCTGCTCGTCCCGGCGGGGGAGCATGACGTGCTGAAAGGCGGCGCCGTCTGTTAGTTGTTCGCGGCAGGGCAGCCCAGCATGGCTTCAAGCCACTTCCCGCGGGCCACCAAGGCGCGGGAATGGTGGTCCGCCAGCGGTTCAAGCCGGCTCTTCAGGCCGACGACCTGCAGCGCAGCGACCACTTCGCCTCTGAAGTCCCGGACGGGAACAGCCAGCGAATACAGGCCCGGTTCCGCTTCCTCATCGACGACCGAGTAGCCGCGCGACCGGGCGGCGTCCAGCCGCGACAGGAAATCCTCTACGTTGGTGGGCGTGTTCGGGCCGTGCCGCTGAAAAGGGACTTTGGCGAAAACTTTGCGGATCTCCACGTCGGACGCCTCCCAGAAGAGGGCCTGCCCGGCGTCGCTGCAATACGCGGGGTAGGGCCGTCCCAGCCAAGAACCCACCATTTTGCTGCTTGCCGGGATACTTTCGCCCACCGTCACCGTGCTGTCCCCACTAAGGACGCCAAGGAAGCATCCTTCGTCTGTTTCGTCCGAGAGCTGCTCCAGGGCCAGCATTCCGTCGGTGTGCAGGCGACGCCGCGTCAGCAGGTGCGCGTCGGTCAGGAGGCTCCAGTCAAGGGCGAACGTCCGCTGCGGGGTGCGCCGCAGGAACCCTTCCTGCTCTGCTGTCCGCAGGCTGCGTGAAACCTGGCTGCGGTCCCTTCCAAGGTCGGCGGCGATCTCTGCCACAGTGCCGCCGGGGAGGCCCCGTGCATGGCGCTCCCCGGCAGCCAGGACTGCAGAAAGTCCCCGTCCCATGCTTGAAGTCCTCGACATGGTCCGAGTCTAGATGACTGTCCCTTCGGTCAGCAGATGGCAAACGCGCGTGCGGGAAACCCGCTTCCTTCACGTGGTTTGGCCCAGCTTGCAACGATTACCGCGCCTGCTTCCGGAACGCCGGCGAGGTCGGCCAGAAGTTCAATCTGCCAGCGGTCCTGCGCAAGGATGTAGGTCTCGAGGCCGAAGTCTCCCTTGGACGTTGCTGCACCCGGGTCCGTGTCCGTTTGCTCGTGGCCGATGGCCGAAATCGCCCGCTCCTCGACAAGGAAGGAGAGCACTTCCCGGGACCAGCCGGGAGTATGGCTGACACCGTCACCATCCCGGTTGGCCATGGCCGCACTGTCCGGCCAGCGCCGGCTCCAGCCTGTCCTCAGGGCCACGAAGGAGCCCTCCGGAATTCTCCCGTTCCGGTCCTCCCATGCCCGGACATCCGCCAGGACGGGGGTGGCGTCCGGGTCGGTGTCAACGCGGTGGGTGATGTCGAGGACCACCAGGGGCAGGATCATGTCCTGCACCGGGATTTGATCCAGGGTGCGGCCACCGCGGATGAAGTGGGACGGGGGATCCACGTGGGTTCCCCATTGACCGACGATGGAATACCGGTGGGCAGTGAAGCCGTCGCCTTTTTCCAGGTCGAAAAGGGTCTCACGCTGTTCATCCGGAAAGGCAGGAAAATGCGGCTGGCCGGAATGGAAGGCATGGGTGAGGTCGATGAAGGTCTTCCCACTCAGTGCGGACTTCAGCATGGGCCAAAGGCCTGTAGCGGTGTCGATCATGATGCCGCCGCCCCGGAGTGCGCCTTGCTGTGCAGGCCACCGGTAACGGTCAGGGGCCCCGTGACTTCGATGACGGGCAGTTCCCATGGGTGGATGTCCACCAACTCCTGCAGGAACTGTTCCACCACAGCGTTCTCCGTGGCCGCGTCGAAGTAGGTGGTGAAGACAAAGGTGGGTGAAACGGTCTTTTCCCCGACCCTGCCGAGAGTTGGTTCGGCGCCTTCGCCGCAGGTAAACCCTTCCAGCCCGAGCCCCGACTCGAAGACATGTTGATAGTTCCCAAAGTCGCCCAGGTCCTGAAACTGCTCAACGGTGTTCAGCAGGTCGGCGACGCCCGGGTCCAGCTGCAGCGCCGAGGCTTCCCCGGCGGCGATGCGGGTGAAAGTTTCCGCGCTGATGGGCCAGTGCACGCGAAGTTTGCGGACGGTATTCAGCTGCACACTCACGTGCGGTCCTCCTATGGTGACGGGTAGATGCCTGTCATAGTGGCATAGAGTGATGTTCATTACAAGCATGCAAAATTGCATATAATGAACATCAGAACTTACTGTCGATCCCCGGGAGCCACCATGACCCACCGTGAATCCCTGTCCGGTCTCATTGCACGCCGGGCGGCGCTGGTCTCCGACGGGGCCCTTGCCACGGAGCTGGAAGCCCGCGGCTGCAACCTGAACGACCCCCTCTGGTCCGCCAAGGTCCTCCTCGAAACACCCGCACTGATCCGGCAAGTACACCGGGATTACTTTGCTGCCGGCGCGACCATCGCCACCACAGCCAGCTACCAGGCCACACCGCAGGGTTTCGCTGCGCGGGGTTTGGACCGGGAGGAAGCCCTCGGGCTGGTCGCGCTGTCCGCCAGGCTGGCGGATGAGGCGCGGCAGGAGCACCTGGCGGACCATCCGGATGCCGGGCCGTTGCTGGTTGGCGGCTCCGTTGGACCGTATGGCGCGTATCTCGCAGACGGTTCCGAGTACAGGGGGGACTACGCCCTTACCCCGGGGGAGTTCGAGGACTTCCATGCTCCCCGCATAGCAGCGCTGGTTGATGCCGGTGTGGACTTCCTCGCCTTCGAGACGCTGCCGTCCTTCGCCGAAGCGGAGTCGCTGATGGAGCTCGGCCGGGCATCCGGCGTCGACACCTGGTTCTCCTTCTCACTTCGCGACGGCGGCCACATCAGCGACGGAACGCCGCTAGCCGACGTGGCGCAGCTGGTGGACGGACAGGCCCACGTCGCGGCGGTGGGGGTGAACTGCGTGCCGCTTAATCTGGTGGGCCCGGCGCTCGCCGTCCTGCGGAGACACACGGACAAGCCGCTGGTGGCGTATCCCAATTCGGGGGAGACCTACGATCCAACCACCAAGACGTGGAACGAGGTCCGTGCCGAAGCCCCTTCAAGCCTTGCCGGCAGTGCCGGGGAATGGCTGGCACTGGGTGCCCGCATCGTGGGCGGCTGCTGCCGGACCACGCCCCGGGACATCGCGCACGTGGCCGCACACGCATAGCAGCCGGGAACACCGGGCTCTCCATAGGTGTTAACAGCTATGGAGAAGAGAACGATGGACAGCAGGACTTACTCGGCACTTGTAGTACCGGCCGCCAACTCGGAGCCCATACGCATTGGGCAGGTGGACCCGGATCCGCACGCTCTGGAAGCACTGGTGGGCGGCCCTGGAGTCGGTAATCCGCGGCGACTGGCACGTCTACCTGAATGCGGAAAGCGTCACGATGCTCCTCCCGGTAAACTTCCGCGCCGGGCAGATGATGCATGAATGTGGCCTGGACCTTGACGGGATCCGCGGCACCGCGGTGTTCCTGGGCCGCGGCGAACACGGTGCGGAGGCGGACATCCCTGACCACCTTGCCAGGCTTGCCGGGGAGCTGTTCGGCGCGCAGCTGGCGGCCTGAGCCTACGCGCGTACCCCGTAAGTGCTCAGGACGTTGCCCTTGCTGGTGGTCTTCTGCTCCTGCAGCACCAGGCGCGTCAGCGGATCGCCGTCTTCAAACAACCGCCGGCCTGTCCCCGCGATGACCGGATGGGTCATCAGCTGCAGCGAGTCCAGCAGCCCGGCGAACAGCAGCTGCCGCACTACCGAGATGCTTCCGCACACAGCAATTTCCCCACCCTCGCGCTCCTTCAGGCGGCCCACGAACTCCTCAAGCGGCGCGTCCATCAACTGCGAATTCCGCCACTCCAGCGGCCCGGTCAAAGTGCGCGAGGCGACGTACTTTTCCACCGGGTTGATGAAGGCTGCGAAGTCCTGGTCTGCCGAGGCGTTCGGCCAGTAGCTTGCCCATTCCTGATAGCTGATACGGCCCAGCACCACGGTGTCCACCGTGTTCATCATCCGCGCCAGCCCCTCGCCGAGTTCGTCGTCGAAGCTGTCGAACTGGAACTTGAACGGTTCGGACACCACTCCGTCCACGGAGTGGAACAGTCCGGCAGTGACGTTGCGCATGGAGCCTCCAAAAGTTTGAGGGGACAGGCCTTACGGTATTAGGCGCGGTGCCATCCGGGAAGGCTTTCGGGCTACCTTTCCGTCCTGCGTGGAGTACGACGGCGGGTGGTCGCGTTAGCTTCATCACTCGCCGTGTTGCCTTGCGCGGTTTCGTCCCGGCGGGGCCCCATACTGGTCTTTGAACGGCTTTATTGCCGTCCCCCCGGCCAGGCAGGAGGAAGTGCATGGAAACCCTGAAAAAAGTCGTGACCAACCAGTATTTCCCTGCCGGCGCCGTATTGACTGGCGTGCTGCTGTTCTGGGCGGTGGGCATGCTGGGTGGACTGTCCCTGCTCAACAACAACCAGCCGCCGCTGACCACCCTCACCTGGCTGCTGTTCGTCTACGCCGCCGCCGTGCTGACCCCCATCGCCGGGCTGCTGGCCGCCGCAGACCTGCTGCGCCGCTGGCGCCGCAACCGTGCTGCCGCCCTTAGCCCCGCAACCAGCGCCGTCGAGGCAGCCGGCACCATCCAGGAAAGCGTCAGTGTCCAGGAGAGCGTCGCTGTCCAGGAGGCCGGCACTGTCCAGGGCGCCAGTGCCGAACCTGCTGCTGCGCCCGTGGGTGATGCGGCGCCGTCGGACTCCGGCCCTCACGCATCCGGGCAGGGCGCTCCTTCTGCCGGTGCTTCCCAGCCTGCATCTTCACCGTCCCCGCCCACCAAGGCGCCGCGGCCCGGACGCAAGGCAGCCTAGGACCGTACCCGGTTTCCGGTCCTCCTGCTACCGCCCCTTCAAGGCGTTCAGCGCCTCTTCGGCGTGGTGGAGGGCGTGGCCAAGCCGTTCGCCGGGCTCCGGCAGCGAAAAGAGGTAGCCCTGCAGAGAGTCGCACTCCAGGGCTGCGAGATAGTCCGCCTGCGCCGCCGTCTCGATTCCCTCGGCCGTGACGGTGAGGCCCAGGCTGTGGGCCATGTTGATCATGGAGCTCAAGATGGGCAGGCGCTCGTTGCCGGTCCGCACCATCGACACGAACGTCCTGTCGATTTTGACCGTATCTACCGGCAGGTCCTGCAGCCGGCCCAGCGAGGAGTAGCCGGTGCCGAAATCGTCGAGCGCTACCCGGGCCCCGGCGTCCCGCAGGATGCTCATCTGCTGGATCAGGCCGCAGTCGGCGTCGAAAAATACGCTCTCGGTCACCTCCAGGACCAGCTGGTAGGGCGCCACGCCGCTGGCTTCGGCCAGCTGCAGGACGGTGCTGGCGAAATCCGGTTCCTGGAGCTGGACACCGGAGACGTTCACCGCCAGGGAGCGTGAGGGATCCCTGCTGAGCCACCCCGCCAGCTGCACCATCCCGGTGGCCATTACTTCGGTGCCGATCTCGCCGATCAGCCCGGTGCGTTCGGCGAGGGGAATGAAGATCGATGGAGGCACCCGTTCGCCACCGCGGTCCCACCTGGCCAGCGCCTCAAACTGCACCACCTGGCCCATCCGGTGCGAAACGATTGGCTGGAAGTCGACGGTAATTTCATTGCGGGAGACGGCCAACTGCAGCCCGCCCTCCATATGCGTGCGCTGCACCAGGGCCTGCATCATGTCGGGATGGAACCGCAGGAAACGGTTTTTGCCGGCAGCCTTGGCCGCATACATCGCAATGTCCGCATGCCGCAGCAGCTCGGAGGGGCCTACGCTGTCCTGGCCCAGTGAGGCCACGCCAAGGCTCAGGCTGGGACGCTGGACCGTGCCGTTGATGGTTACGGGCACGTGCAGGCAACGGACGATGCAGGCCGCAATCGCGTCCGCGTCAGGGCAGGCAGTCAGCAGCACCACGAACTCGTCGCCGCCCAGCCGGGCCACCACGTCCGCCGTGGGGACGCAGCCGCGGAGCCGGCGTGCCACTTCGATCAGCATGTCGTCGCCGGCCTGGTGGCCCAGGATGTCGTTGACTTCCTTGAAGTCGTCCAGGTCCAGGAGCAGGACATCCACCGATTTCAGCCGCGGTTCCTGCAATGCCTCGGCAAGGGCGTCATTGAAGACAGCCCTGTTGGCGAGGCCGGTCAGGGGGTCCTGGAAGGCCATGGCGCGCAGCTTTTCAGCCTGCACTGCGAGGTCCATCATGGCCCGGTGCGCCTGTTCCTGTGCTCTCCGCCGGGGCGTCACATCGCGGAAGCTCCATACCCGACCCGCGATCCTGCTGCCCACCCGCTGGGGACGGGAGTAACGCTCGAAGGTGCGGCCGTCGCGAAGCTCGACCACGTCGTGGCTTTCCGCCGCCGGATCACCCTGGACTTCACCCAGCCGGACCGCGAAGGATTCAGGGTCGGCCACCTGCTCCATGACCAGCCGCAGCGCAGGCTCCTCACTGTCCGCCTCCATGACATCAGGGGGAAGCCGCCACATGGAGAGGAATTGTTCGTTGTACCCTGCCACCCGGCCGTCGGTGCCTATCACCAGGATGCCGTCGGCAGTTGATTCCAGGGTGGCCGTCAGCAGTGACATTGCCTCCCGGAGGTTGGCGTCGGCGGCCTTGCGGTGCGCTGTTCCGCGGGCAGACAACACCAAGCGGGCACCGGGCGCGTCCGCCGGGGCCGTATGGGAATCCGGCGCCCCGGCCCCGCCTGTCCGGGGGAGGAGGGCGGCGGCCACTTCCAGCGGGAACTCGGTTCCGTCCCTGCGCAGCCCCTGAACCTCACGCGGTGGCGGAAGAGCGTCCGGCTGCCTGAGGATCTCCTGCAGCAGCTGGCCCACCTCTTCGCGGAATCCCTCCGCGATCAGGAGGCGGTGGTCCAGTCCGGTGAAGGCATCCCGCTGTAATCCGAAGAGCCTTGCTGCCGCGGCGTTCGCTGCCAGGACGGTGCCTTCAGCGGTCAACGCGAGCAGCGCGTCCGGGCTGGCGTCCAGGACCACGCCAAAACTCTGTAATGCCACATTGTTGCCATGCTCCAGAAAACCGGTCATTGCACCACCCCTTCGCCATCATAAAGGGCGATGGCATTAATTGGGCGTGAATGGCGAAGGGCAAATAGGACGTGTGGATGCTTAACGTAAAAAGCGCCGTCCTCCCTTTTGGAGTCCGGCGCTTCTTACTGATGTTTTTATTCGTGGAGCGGCTATACCCTGCGGCCGCTGCGGTTGGTCACGGCGCCGTAGATCAGCAGGACGATGATGGACCCGAGAATTGCCAGCAGCCACGTCCTGATGTCGAAGAACTCCGCCAGGCCGCCGCCGAAGATCAACGATCCGATCCAGCCGCCCAGGATGGCCCCCACAACGCCCAGGACCATGGTCACCACCCAGCCGCCGCCTTGGCGCCCCGGCAGGATGGCCTTTGCAATGGCTCCAGCAATCAGGCCCAAAATAAGAAATCCGATAATGCCCATGTTGCCACTCCTTGTCAGTCAGTTGTGCCGGGTCCCCATTTCCGGTTCCATCATTCAATCAGCAGGCTTACTATTCTGCAAGACTTTGAATATCACAGGATGGCTGTCAGTTTCCGGCGCCAATAAGCACTTCGCCCGTATGATGGCACCCTCTGCAGCAGACCCAAGGAGCACACGAATGCCCAGCCGCACCGCCAGGTCCCGTGCCATCTTCCTTGACATTGACGGCACCTACGCCGACCACGGCCTCGCCCCCGAAGCCCACGTGGATGCCGTGCGGACTGCCCGGCAGCTTGGCCACCTCGTCTTTGTCTGCACGGGCCGGCCGCTGGCCATGGTTCCCGGCCACATCCTGGAGACCGGCTTTGACGGCACCATTACGGGTGCCGGCGCCAGGGTGGAAGTTAACGGCGAGATCCTCAAGGATGCGCGGTTCGAACCGGAACTGGCGGCGCGCATCGTGGACGCCCTGGACGCCCACAACGCTGCCTACATCCTCGAAGCCCCGGAGGCTCTCTATGGACGCACCGGCGTGGACCAGCGGCTCAGGGAGGTGCTTGGCCCCATCTTCGCCGGGCGCCCGCAGCATGATGGGATCCTGAGCACGGACGTGGATCCGCTCGAGGACATCCTGGGACCAATGCAGTACAGCGATGACCTGCGGTCAACCTCGTACGCAAAAATCTCCTGCTTCGATTCGCCCGTGCCGCTCGGCCGGATGATGGACCACTTTGGCCCGGAGGTTGGACTGATCCCCAGTTCACTGTCCGCCCTGGGCGAGCGCGCGGGGGAGATTTTCATGGCGGGCACCCACAAAGCGGTGGGCATCCAGGTGGTGGAAGAACGCCTGGGCCTGGACCGGGCGGACATCATCGCCATCGGTGACAGCGCCAACGACATCGAGATGCTTGAGTACGCAGGCGTCGGCATCGCGGTGGAAGGCGGCCACCCCGCAGTGCTTGCCGTGGCGGACAGGGTCACCGCCCCGCCAGCCGGCAACGGCGTTGCGGTGGCCTTCGCCGAACTGGGACTCCTGGGGTAGGTCCGGAACCCGCCCCAGCTGCACGGGGCCGGGCGTCAGCGGGACGCCGCTGCCGTCACGCCGCCCGAAGTGGCTGCGGTTCCCAGGCCGCGCACCACCCAGCCCTCTTCCTGCCAGGCAGCGGCATCCAGCACGTTCCGCGCGTCCAGGACCACCCGCCGCCGCACCAGCTGCCCGGCCGTGGCCGGGCACAGGTGCCGGTACTCGTCCCATTCGGTCAACAGCAGCACCAGCTCAGCGTCCTGGAGCGCCTTCGGCGTTGAAGACTCGAAGCGGAGGCCTGGATGGCGCAGCCACGCATTGTTCACGGCCTTGGGATCCGTGACGGTGACGTGGGCGCCGGCGGCGGCCAGCCGGTCCGCGACGTCCAGGGCAGGGGAGTCGCGGATGTCGTCAGTGTCGGGTTTGAAGGCGGCGCCCAGGACGGTGACCGCACGCCCGGCCACCGACCCGCCGCACAGTTGCCCAGCCAGGCTGACCGTGCGCATTCGCTGGCCAACGTTCACCGCATCCACCAGGCCCATCCAGTCCTCCACGGCGGATATGCCCAGCATGGCAGCCTGCGCCCGGAAGCTGCGGATGTCCTTGGGCAGGCACCCACCGCCGAAACCCAGTCCTGCGTGCAGGTAGCGGCCGCCGATCCTTGGGTCCAGCCCCATGGCCTCGCTGAGTTCGGTGACGTCGGCGCCGGCTGCGTCGCACAGGCCGGCGACCGCATTGATGAAGCTGACCTTGGTGGCGAGGTACGCGTTGGCGGCGGACTTGATGAGCTCTGCCGTGGCGAAGCTGCACACCAGCCGCGGGATGCCGGCGGCGAGCAGCGGTCCATAGACCGCATCCAGCGCGGCCGTCACTCCCAGCGCTGCACCGGTGGCCGGGTGGAAGGCTGCGCACCGCCCGCCTTCCACGCCATACACCAGCCGGTCCGGCACCAGCGAGTCCTTCACCGCGGTACCCTGCCGCAGGAATTCAGGGTTCCAGCCGAGCAGCACGTCCGGCCGGGTGGCCAGTTCGCCGCGGAGCATCTCCACAGTGCCAACGGGCACCGTGGATTTACCGACGACGACGGCGCCCGCGGCCAGGTGCGGCAGCAGTGCTTGGGTGGCGGAGACCAGATAGGTGAGGTCTGCGGCGTCGGAAGTCTTTCCCTGCGGGGTCCCCACGCACAGGAAATGTACCTGTGCGTCCCTGGCGTCCGCTGGGTTGGTGGAGAACCGCAGCCTGCCGCTGGCCCTGCCGTCCCGGAGGAGTTCGTCCAGGCCGGGCTCGTGGAAGGGCGCCACGCCCCCTGCCAGGTGCCGCACCTTGCCCGGGTCCACGTCGACTCCAACCACTGTGTGGCCCATGGAAGCCAGGGTTGCAGCGTGGACAGCGCCCAGGTAGCCGCAGCCGATCACCGAAATTTTCACAGTTGTGCCCCCTTGTGGCTCGTTGGGCCGGCCACCGCGGGAACGGCCGCGACGGCGTCCTGGTAGTGCTGGACCAGTTCAGCGCAAAGCGCCGGCCATGTCTTGCCCTGCACTGAGGCCTGCGCAGCCGCCGCGAATGCCCGGCGCTTGGCGTCGTCACCCACCAGGTCCTGGACACGGGAACGCATCGCGGCCAGGTCCCCGGGTTCGTAAAGCCATCCGGTCCGCGAATTCTCCACCAGGTCCAGGGGGCCACCGCGCCCCGTGGCCACTACCGGCACCCCTGATGCCATGGCCTCCTGGATGGTCTGGCAAAAGGTTTCGAACTCGCCGGGATGAACGAACAAATCGAAGGACGCCATGGCCCGGGCCAGGTCGTCACCGCCGAGGAACCCGGTGAACAGGGCGCCCGGGAGTGCGTCCCTGAGGATCGCGTGCTGCGGCCCATCGCCGACAACTACCAGCTTTGTGTTGGGGATGTCGGTGAGGGCGGCAAGGTCCTCCACCTGCTTTTCGACGGCGAGCCTGCCAACGTAGCCGATGATCCGCTCACCGTTGGGGGCCACCGTTGCCCGCCAGCCGGCGTCGCGCTTTTCCGGTGAGAAACGCGCCGTGTCCACGCCGCGGCGCCACATCCGCACCCTGGGGATGCCCCTGCCGCGCAACTGGTTCAGCGCGAACGTTGAGGGCACCAGCGTGCGCGTGGCCAGCAGATGGATGTTCTCCACCCGGCTCCACGCCCAGTTTTCCAGGAAGGGCACCCCGTACCGTGCAGCGTAGCTGGGAACCTCGGTTTGGTAGACCGCCACCGTGGGAATGCCCAACTGCTCCGCAGCCTGGGCGGCCCGCCAGCCCAGGACAAACGGCGAGGCAAGATGCACCACGTCAGGTGCGTACTCGGCAAGGATTCGCTTGACCCGGTACACCCCTCCCAGTGCCACCCGCACGTTCGTATAGCCGGCCAGCGGAACGGCCGGAAGCCTGTGAACCTCCGCTCCCTTCACATGGGCGGCCGCCTCGCCGTCATGGGCCGAAGGGGCGATGACAAGCACCTCGTCGCCGCGCTCCTGGAGATGGTCCAGGACCCGCAGGATGGAATGCGTGACGCCGTTCATCAAGGGCAAAAAAGATTCTGCAACGATTGCGATCCTCACCCCTCAACCGTGGGCGCCTTCCCTGAAATGGCGGGGGAGGGAGCGTTACCCGGAGGAAAAGGCCGGATGAACAACTGCTCACTCTCCCCAAAAAAATTACTAAGTAGGCTTGGCATTTGATGCTAAGCATGCTTACGGTAGTGGGGCAGTCAGCGCAGAGCCTCAAGCAGCCGGGGCGGAGGCCGGATGTCGGGAGATCGCCCCGGTCCGGGATATCCACTGCTGGCCCCCAATGCAAAGACAATCCAAGGAGACGTCATGCTTAACAGGGAAAACCTTGAAAACCTGCTCACCAAGGGCGGCAACGTCGTCGGTTCCGACGGCAGCAAGATCGGTTCGATTGGACAGCTGTACGCAGACGACGACACGGGTGAGCCCACATGGGTCACCGTCAAGACGGGCCTTTTCGGCACCTCTGAATCCTTCGTCCCCGTCGAAGGCGCGCACAGCCAGGGGGAGGACCTGGTGGTTCCGTTCTCCAAGGAACATGTCAAGGACGCCCCCCGCGTGGATGCGGACGGCCACCTCAGCCCTGAGGAAGAGGACCGGCTGCACACGTACTACGACCGTGGCGCACGCACCTACAGTGAAGCCCAGTCCGGCACCGCCGGG
The DNA here is from genome assembly GCF_036455295.1 of Pseudarthrobacter phenanthrenivorans. Classification (GTDB taxonomy): domain Bacteria; phylum Actinomycetota; class Actinomycetes; order Actinomycetales; family Micrococcaceae; genus Arthrobacter; species Arthrobacter phenanthrenivorans_C. The sequence goes on from NZ_JAYXNX010000003.1 coordinate 210,557, forward strand.
GACGTGGACCTCCAGGGCGACGCCGACCTGAACGCAGGAACGCCTACTGCCGGTATTGGCGCAGGACGCGACACCTACGACCGCGACACCGAGGCACGCGGGGCAGTGGGGCACGATACGTCCGGCCCCACGACGGACGATGCCATGACGCGCTCCGAGGAGCAGCTGCACGTTGGCAAGGAGCGCGAAGCCACCGGGCGCGCCCGTTTGCGGAAGTACGTCACCACGGAGAACGTCACCAAGACCATTCCCGTGGAACGTGAAGAAGTCCGCATCGAGCGCGAACCAATCACGGACGCCAACCGCGGTTCGGCTCTTGACGGCCCGGCCATCAGCGAGGAAGAGCATGAGGTGGTCCTGCACGAGGAGCGCCCCGTAGTGGAGAAGGAGGCCGTTCCGGTGGAGCGGGTCCGCCTGGACAAGGACGTTGTCCGGGACGACGTCACGGTCAACGAGGAAGTCCGCAAGGAAAACATCGAAACGGACGGCGACACCCGCCGCTGATCCGGCAGGGATCCACCGCCGGCGGGCAAGCTGACTGGATCAGCGCCCTTGCCACGGTGAACGGCGCCGGGAGCCTACTTGGAGGCTCCCGGCGCCGTCGCGTTTAAGAACGCTGGTGCAGCCGCGCTGGAAGCGGCGGCTGCACCAGCCAGTAGGACGAATATCTTCAGAACTTACAGTTCATCTCTCATTCGCGGCTCCTGTTTTCCCGGCTTACGGCAATCCGGGCCCTCGCTGGCGCCGGGCGGCCGGCGGCCAGCAGAAATCGCGGTACCCCCTCGGCGGGGGCGGGTGTCGGTTTCTACCAATTTTACGGCCGGACCCAGGAAAAAGCGCCGACGGGCCAGACGTTTGATTGACGATCAGTACGGCGGCAGAGCCTGTCGTTCGCGGGCACGGCGCACCCTCCGTGACACCATGGAACACGATGAAACTGCGCGCTGATCAGACCGGAGACCGTGGCCTTCCCATGCCCTTGTGGCTGCAGGGAGCCCTTGAAACGGCGCAGGCGGCCGTCATCTCCGCGCTGGTGGTGGTGGCGCCCATCGTTGCCGTGTGGGCCACCGCCGGTTTCCAGAACGGGCAGTTCGAAGTGCTCGCCCGGCTGGCCGGCCAGTCCTGGCTCCTGGTCCACGGCGTGCCGCTTGGGCTTTCGGGGGCAGGACCCGCTACTGCCAGCCATGGCGGCTCGGGCGTCCTGAGCCTGATTCCCCTGGGCCTTACCCTGATCCCGTTCCTCCTCGCCTGGCGTGCCGGCCGCCGGCTCGCCCGTGCCTCCTACACCGACCAGTTATGGCAGGCCTTGCTCGGTTCATGGGCGGTTTATGCGGCCTTCGGCGTCGCCACCGGCTTCGTTTGCCGCACTGCCGACGTCTCCATCAACCTCTGGTACGCCATGCTGGTTCCCCTGATTCCGTACGGGCTGGGCATGGTGGTTGGCGCCCGGCGGGAAGCAGGCTCCTGGAGCCGGCTCATCGGCGTCGACGCCGTGGACTGGATTTCCCGCACCAGCCAGCATTCGCGCTGGGCCGGCTCCTATTTGGCATCGGCCGCGAAAGCAGGATTCGTGGCGGCGGTTTCCGCGCTGACCCTCGCCGCAGCACTGCTGGCCGTGGACCTGTTCATCCACTGGAACCTCGTGGTCTCCGTTTACGAAGCGCTCGGCGCAGGGCCCGTGGGAGGCGCCGCCCTCACCATTGCGGAGCTGGGCTTCCTGCCAAACCTGGTGGTCTTTGCCCTGGCGTGGACCTCCGGGGCAGGTTTTGCGATGGGGGCCGGTTCCCAGGTCGGTCCGCTGGCCACAGCGGTGGGGCCGCTCCCGTCCATTCCCTTGCTGGCAGCCATCCCCTCGGGCCCCCTGGACTACGCGTTCGTCGCCCTGATCGTTCCGGTGCTGGCAGGAGTCATGGCAGGCTGGTGGTTCCTCCGCGAGGGGGAGAACCACTTCGACGAGTGGCTCGCCATCAAGGTGCATGCCCGTTGGTTCACGGCAACCCTCTCCACCCTGGTGCTCGGTGCGCTCGTGGGGGTGGCGGCGGGCCTGCTGACGGCCTGCCTGGCATGGATCGCCAGGGGATCAGCAGGCCTTGGGCGCCTGACAGACATCGGCCCCGACCCCCTGTGGACGGGACTCTGGGTGGCTGCAGAGGTGGGCGTCGGCGTCGTGATCGGTTACGCAGCGGGACCGTGGCTGGAACGGGAGAACACGGCAGGCGCGGATCGGCACGGCGAACTGGTCCATTAGGGACCGCTCCGCGGCTAGCGGACCGTCGTGGGCAGGACGTTCTGGAACTGCACCATGCAGGCATGGGAGGCCTGGTCCGTCAGCGCCCGCCCCAGGCAGGCCTGGTACTCGCGCACCTGGTCGAACAAGACCATCGTGGTGACGGTCAGCAGCACCATGACCGCGGCCACCACCAGGCCGGAAATGGTGCCCACGAGAATCAGCCTGGATTCCTTCAACCGGATGGCCCGCACCAGGAGGACCGCTCCCAGGACCAGGCTCGCTGCGGTAAGCAGGGCTGTCAGCCACAGATAACCGACGTCGAGTTGGTACACGAAGAACGAACCAAGGACAGAGACCACGAACGTCCGGAACAGGGTGTGGGTCTTGGCCAGCGAGGCCTTCGCCGCGTCGCTGAGCGGGGGCTTTACCTGCTGCTGCCCGCTCCGGCCCCGTTCGCTGTTCATGTTTTCCAGCGTACGCGAGCCTGCACCTAAGCTGGACCAATGCGTATCGTCGTCCTCGTTTCCGGAACCGGGTCCAATCTCCAGGCAGTCATCGATGCCGTCAAGGCAGGGGAGTTGGATGTGGAGATCGCAGCGGTTGGCGCCGACCGCCAGGGAACCTACGGCGTGGAACGCTCGGCCGCCGCCGGCATCCCCACCTTCGTGGTGGACTTCAGGGCCTACCCGGACCGCGCCGGCTGGAACGCCGCGCTCACAGAAGCCGTGGCCGCCTACCGGCCCGACGTGGTGGTGTCCTCCGGGTTCATGCGGATCGTCAGCCCGGACTTCATCGAGGCATTCAACGGCAAGTACCTCAACACCCACCCCGCCCTGCTCCCTGCCTTCCCCGGAGCCCACGGTGTGCGGGACGCGATGGCGTACGGGGTGAAGGTCACCGGCTGCACCGTGCACTGGGCCGACGCCGGCGTTGACACCGGACCCATCATTGCCCAGGAAGCGGTGACCATCGAGGACACCGACACCGAGGATACCCTGCACGAACGCATCAAGGTGGTGGAGCGACGGCTCCTGGTGTCCACGCTGGCCGCGTTGGCCGCAGACCCGGCTTTATCCGCGTCTTAGACCCGCGCGTCGGGAACCCCGGCCGCTACTGCAGCCGGCGCCGGCGTGTCTCGGGGGAGAAGAACGCCATCCACAGCACGGACGCCAGGACCAGCGCACCGGCCAGGGCGAACGAGGTGGCCAGACCGAGCTCGGGCCAGAAATAGTTGGCAAAGATCAGCGGTCCGAACCCTGCGCCCAGGCGGGAGAACGTGGACGCCCACCCGAACCCGGTACCGCGCAGTTCCGTGGGGTAGAGCTCGGACACGTACGCATACAGGACCGGGATGGCCACCTGCACCACGAAGCCGAACACCAGCAGCCAGAACACCGCGGCCGTGGGGATGTCCACCACGAACGCCACGATCACCAGGACCAGCGCGGACAGCGGCCCGGTGATGGCCAGGATCCACTTGCGGCCCACGCGCTCCACCAGGAGCGCCGCCACCACCACGCCTAAAAATCCCACCGCGGCCATGGACGCGGTGGTGACGAACGCCTTGTACTCGGCGAATCCCGCGCCGATCAGGATCCGCGGCATCCAGGTCAGGGACAGGTAGTAGACCAGCAGGATGCTGAAGAAAAGAGACCAGGCGGCAGCGGTGATTTTCCAGTTGAACTGCCAGACAGAGCGCAGCTGCGTCCAGGCGCTGCCCGCGGAGAGGCGCGGTACGTCCCTGGCGTCGGGGAGGCTGTAGGCCCGTGGCTCCGCCCCCGTTGCTTCCACCAGCCCGTCAATGATCCGGGCCGCTTCCTCCCGCCGGCCCTTGCGGATGAGGAACAGCGGGGACTCCGGCACGCTGCGCCGGACCCAGAAGACCAGGAGCGCCGGCAGCACCATTACCAGCAGGGTCAGCCGCCAGTCGCCGGAGAGGGCCACCAGCCCGGCCGAGACAAACCCGGCGAGGGCGGCACCCACCGGCCACCAGCCATCCATCGCCGTGAGCACCCTGCCGCGCTGTTTCCGCGGCGTGAACTCGCCCACCAGTGCGTAATCCACGGGGATGCAGCCGCCCAGTCCGAAGCCAGCCAGGAACCGGAAGACGCAGAACCAGATGAAGTCGGGGGAGAGCGCGCCCAGCACGGTGAACACCGAGAACAGAAGCAGCGTTGCGGTGAAGGCCTTCCTCCGTCCCACTGTGTCCGCGATTGTTCCCCAAATGAAGGCACCCAGGGCCATGCCTATGAGGTTGGATGTTCCCACCCAGGCGGCCTCGCCGGCGGAGAGGGACCAGTGCTTGGACAGCAGGGGAATCAGGATGCCGTTGAGCGTCACATCCCAGGCGTCGAACATGAAGCCAAGGCCGCCGACCAGGAAAATCCTGCCCTGGACTTTCCATCGCCAGGGAAGTTCCTGGACCACCTGTTCGCCGCTGGGCACAGTGGTGTAAGTGTTCATCGCCGCCTCCTGTTGAAACTCTAGCCGGGCCCCGCCGCGTTCACACTCCGGAGGACGCACCGGGCAACCGCGCCCTTCGCGATAAACTGGCCCTATCCCCACCAACCGCGGCCGTGGTCCGCGAGATAAGACGGAGACATTTGTGAGCTTCACGCAGCATGAGCGCGTATCCATTGACCGTGTACCCATCCGCCGGGCCCTGATCTCGGTTTACGACAAGACCGGCCTGGAGGATCTCGCCAAGGGCCTGCATGCAGCGGGCGTCAAGCTCGTGTCCACCGGTTCCACTGCCAAGAAGATTGCCGCCGCAGGCATCCCCGTGCAGGAGGTGGAGGAAGTCACCGGTTCGCCGGAGATGCTGGACGGGCGCGTCAAGACCCTGCACCCTCGCGTCCACGGCGGCATCCTCGCCGACCGGCGCGTTCCGGCGCACATGGAGACCCTGGCCAGCATGGACATTGAGGCCTTCGACCTGGTGGTGGTAAACCTCTACCCGTTCGTGGAGACCGTCAAGTCCGGTGCCGCGCAGGACGACGTGGTGGAACAGATCGATATTGGGGGCCCCGCCATGGTGCGGTCGGCAGCCAAGAACCACGCCGCCGTCGCCATTGTGGTGGACCCGTCCTTCTACGGCCAGGTCGTGGAGGCTGCCCAAGCCGGCGGCTTTGACCTGAAGACCCGCCGCCGCCTCGCCGCCAAGGCCTTCGCCCACACGGCTGCCTACGACAACGCCGTGGCAACCTGGACCGCAAGCCAGTTCCTGGACGAGGACGGCGACGGCGTCATCGACTGGCCCGCCTACGCCGGCCTGTCCCTGGAACGCTCCGAGGTCCTGCGCTACGGCGAGAACCCGCACCAGCAGGCTGCGCTCTATGTGGACAAGGCTGCGCCGGTGGGCATCGCCCAGGCAGACCAGCTGCACGGCAAGGCCATGAGCTACAACAACTTCGTGGACGCCGACGCCGCCCTGCGCGCCGCCTACGACTTCAGCGAACCCGCCGTCGCCGTCATCAAGCACGCCAACCCCTGCGGTGTCGCCGTGGGTTCCGCCGACGCCGCCGACCCCATCGCTGATGCCCACGCAAAGGCCCACGCCTGCGACCCCGTCTCCGCGTTCGGGGGCGTCATCGCTGCCAACCGCACGGTTACGGCCGGCATGGCCAACACCGTCAAGGACATCTTCACTGAGGTTGTCATCGCCCCCGGCTTCGAGCCCGAGGCCGTGGAAATCCTCTCCAAGAAGAAGAACATCCGCCTCCTGGCCCTGCCCGAGGGCTACGGCCGCTACCCCACGGAGTTCCGCCAGGTCTCCGGCGGCATGCTGGTCCAGGTCGCCGACAAGGTGGACGCCGAGGGCGACAACCCCGCCAACTGGACCCTCGCAGCGGGTGAGGCTGCGGATGAGAAGACCCTCGCGGACCTCGCCTTCGCCTGGACCGCGTGCCGGGCCGCCAAGTCCAACGCCATCCTCCTTGCGGAGAACGGCGCCGCTGTTGGCATCGGCATGGGCCAGGTCAACCGCCTGGATTCGTGCCGGCTGGCTGTGGAGCGGGCCAACACCCTTGGCGTGACGGTGGAGTCCGACGTCGAAGGTGCCGGCGGTGCCTCCAACGCCGACGCGAGCGGCGCACCCGAGCGTGCCCGCGGTGCGGTGGCAGCTTCGGACGCGTTCTTCCCGTTCGCCGACGGCCTGCAGATCCTGATCGACGCAGGCGTACGCGCCGTCGTCCAGCCCGGCGGCTCCGTCCGCGATGAGGAAGTCATCGCCGCCGCCAACGCGGCCGGCCTCACCATGTACTTCACCGGTGCCCGGCACTTCTTCCACTGAAACCACACCCATCGATTGCTCCGTAACTGTCGTTTTCGAGCGTGATAACGACAAGTACGGAGCAATGGATAGTGACACAACAACGACGGCGCCCGTTCCCTTCGCAGGGGACGGGCGCCGTCGTCGTTGTGCTTGCTTAGTCCTGCTCCTCAGGTGGTTGCGGCTGGGGGAGCCGAATTTCCCGGGGCTTGGCTTCCGCCATCCGCTCTTCCGTCCAGTACTCGAGGACTTCCTCGGGGGACTGGTTCACGTCTGCGTGGCTCACGGAACCCTCGTCGGGCTGAGGTTTAGGAGGCTGCTGCAAGGTTGAAGGTATCCTGGATGGTCTCGCCCCAGTACGGGCCGTACATCACGGCTGAGCCGTTGTAGCCGTAGCTGTTGATGGAATTCTGCAGGCCATCGGACCCGGTGGTGGAGTTCGTCTGGATGAACCACGGACCGCCCGAGGACCCGCCGGTCATGTCGCAGGGGATGCCCTGCGTGCCGAACTGGGGATTGTTGGTGTCCTTCGTGGCTTTGCCGGTGCAGCTCCACAGGGACGTGCCGTCGAACGGTGAGGCCTGCGGGTAGCCGTAGGCCTTGTAAGTCAGCCCATAGGCTTGGTTGAAGGCAGTGCCGGAACCGCCAACGACGTCAGTGAGCAGCTCGCCCTTGCTGTCCGGGTTGACCACCGCGAAGCCGGTGTCGTAGGTCATGTCGCCGTTGGAAACCCACTGGGTGGGAGCATAAAGACCCTTGGCGGCCCACTTGCCGTACGGCGCCGCGCCGTTGTCGTACGCCGGAACGAAGACGAAATTGGTGGCATACGCGCCGCTCTCATTCACGCAGTGCCCGGCGGTGGCCACGGTGCTGTGGTTACCCGAGGTGACAGCGTTGCCGGAGCACACATAGTTGGTGGTGCCCATGGTGAAGAAGACCTTGCCGATGTGTGAAACGGGGCTTTCACTCTGTGCGATCCTGGGCTTGCCCTTGGTCCCCTTGGTGGTTGTGGCCTTGCCCTTTTCCACGAGGAGAGGGTTTGAGCGGTTGCCGCGTTCCAGCGCCTTGCCGGCCAGCGTGTCGCCGGGCACTGCGGCCTGCATGCGCTCAGGAGTCCAGTAATCTGCTGCACCGCTGCCGTCCACTGCGACGCTGGCGATGGACGGGCTGGCCTTCCCATCGGACGGGGCCGGCGCGGCAGACGCCCCACCAGCCGAAACAAGCGCCAGCGCGGCGGCGGCCGAGAGAGTGAGGAGGCTGGAGGCCAGAGACCTTCTGCGTGTCATTATTGTCCTGTCTGAACGGGGTTGGGCCCGGGATCGGGAGTGACTCAGCGAATTTATCGTTACCCGGCAAGTTTGTACACAGTAATGAGATACCAGAAAAGGCCTTACGCCCCTTCCTGCGTCTCCTTGCCCGGGCCAGTGACGACGGCGGGTCCGGGCAGCCGGGTGCGCCGGGCCGCCGTCGGACGTTCTCTATCGCTGTAATCCTGCTCTCAAGCGCGGTAATGCGGGAGCCCCGTTAAGGTTCGAACCGTCGTCCTCGGGTAAGTTGTACATGGTGAAATAGACCGAATTTTTCACAACCAAGCCGACCCACAGGGAGACGCCCGCGCATGTCCAAGATTATCTACACCCACACCGACGAAGCGCCGATGCTGGCTACCTATTCGTTCCTGCCGATCATCGAGGCCTTCGCTTCGACAGCAGGTGTGGAGGTGGAGACCCGCGACATTTCGCTCGCCGGCCGCATCATTGCCGTCTTCGGTGACTACCTGACCCCCGAGCAGCAGATCGGTGACGCCCTTGCTGAACTCGGTGAGCTGGCGAAGACGCCGGAAGCCAACATCATCAAGCTGCCCAACATCAGCGCCTCCATCCCGCAGCTGAAGGCGGCCATTGCAGAGCTGCAGGGCCAGGGCTACGCGCTGCCGGACTACCCGGACAACCCGTCTTCGGACGAGGAAACCGCCATCCGCTCGCGCTACGACAAGATCAAGGGCTCCGCCGTGAACCCGGTCCTGCGTGAAGGCAACTCGGACCGCCGCGCACCCCTGTCCGTCAAGAACTACGCCCGCCAGAACCCGCACTCCATGGGCGCCTGGACCCCCGACTCCAAGACCAACGTGGCCACCATGGGCCAGGACGACTTCCGCTCCAACGAGAAGTCGGTGGTCATCGAGCCCGAAGGAACCATCTCCATCCAGCTGGTCCGCGAGGATGGCTCGGTGAAGGTCCTGAAGAAGGCTTTCCCGGTCCTGGCCGGCGAGGTCATCGACGGCACCGTGATGCGTGCTGGCGCCCTGGACGAATTCCTCAAGGCCCAGGTGGCCCGCGCCAAGGAAGAGGGAGTGCTGTTCTCCGCACACCTCAAAGCCACCATGATGAAGGTCTCGGACCCCATCATCTTCGGCCACGTGGTCAAGGCCTACTTCTCGGAACTGTTCGAGACCTACGGCAAGCAGCTCGCCGCAGCCGGCATCAGCGCCAACAACGGTCTGGCAGCCATCCTCAGCAGCCTCGAGGACCTGCCCTCGGACGTCCGTGAAGGTGTCCAGAACCTGATCAAGAAGGGCCTGGAAGACGGCCCCGCTTTGGCCATGGTGGATTCCGACAAGGGCATCACCACCCTGAACGTTCCCAGCGACGTCATCGTGGACGCTTCCATGCCCGCCATGATCCGCAGCTCCGGCCACATGTGGGGCCCGGACGGCAAGGAAGCCGACACCCTGGCAGTCCTGCCGGACAGCTCCTACGCCGGCATCTACCAGGTTGTCATCGATGACTGCCGGGCCAACGGCGCCTACGACCCCACCACCATGGGCACCGTCCCCAACGTGGGCCTCATGGCGCAGGCGGCCGAGGAATACGGCAGCCACGACAAGACGTTCGAGATCCAGGAAGCCGGCAAGGTCCAGGTCGTGGACGGCTCCGGAAACGTCCTGATCGAGCACGAGGTCTCCGTGGGCGACATCTGGCGCGCCTGCCAGACCAAGGACGCCCCCATCCGCGACTGGGTCAAGCTTGCTGTCACCCGCGCCCGCGCCTCGCAGACCCCCGCTGTCTTCTGGCTGGACGAGGAGCGCGCCCACGACGCCAACCTCATCGCAAAGGTCAACGAGTACCTCAAGGAACACGACACTGAGGGCCTGGACATCCAGATCCTGTCCCCGGTCAAGGCCATTGCTTTCACCCTGGAGCGTATCCGCAAGGGTGAGGACACCATCTCCGTCACCGGCAACGTGCTCCGCGACTACCTCACGGACCTGTTCCCCATCCTGGAACTGGGCACCAGCGCCAAGATGCTCTCGGTCGTTCCGCTGATGAACGGTGGCGGGCTCTTCGAGACCGGCGCCGGCGGCTCCGCCCCCAAGCACGTCCAGCAGCTGCTGAAGGAAAACCACCTGCGCTGGGACAGCCTGGGTGAATTCCTGGCGCTGGCCGTCAGCTTCGAGCACCTGGCCACCACCACCGGCAACGCCCGCGCCCAGGTGCTGGCCGACACCCTGGACCGCGCCACCGGCACCTTCCTGCTGGAGAACAAGTCCCCCAGCCGCCGCGCCGGCGAGCTGGATAACCGGGGCAGCCACTACTACCTGGCCCGCTACTGGGCAGAGGAACTGGCCAAGCAGACCGACGACGCCGACCTGGCCGCCGCGTTCAGCTCGGTCGCCGGCGAGCTTTCCTCCAAGGAGGAAACGATCGTGGGCGAGCTCGCCGAGGTCCAGGGCTCTCCGGTGGACATCGGAGGCTACTACCGCCCGGACGACGCCAAGGCTTCGTCCGTGATGCGTCCTTCCGCCACGCTCAACAAGGTCATCGGCAGCCTGAGCTAGCGACGGGCTGCTGCCGCAGCTTTGACATAAAAGAAGCGGTGCTCCGGTCCATGACCGGAGCACCGCTTCTTTAGTAGTTGGTTTGTCCGCCCGGGGTCAGTTCTTGCCTTTGCCCTTGTCACTGTTGTTCTTCCCAGCGTCCCCGGCGTTGCCAGGTCCCGGGGCAGGAGCTGCCTGGGACACAGGAGCTTGCGGCGCGGGGGGAGTGTCTTGTGTCGGTTGGCCTGTGGGGGTGGGGGCGTCCTGGGCTGCCTTTACCGCAGCCTGCTGGGCGGCGAGGATGTCGTTCAGGTCAGCACGGACAGCAGTGGCCACAGTGGTGATGCTGCGGCGCCGCTCCTCGGAGACCTGGCCCTTTGACTGCGCCGCCGACAGGTCCGTCTCCAGCCCTTCGAGGGCCTTCAGCGCGGTGGCGGGGTCGTTCTGGGAGGCCGCCGCGGTCACTTCAAGCACCCGCGCCTGGAGTTGTGTGGCGGCTTCGCGCTGCAGCCCGTTGTTGCTCGGGGCACATCCGCTGAGGACGCCTGCCGCCGCAACGAACGCGAGGCACCCGGTGAGGACGCGGCCACCGCGACCCGCTGCAAGGGTCACGGCTCCACGCTCTTCTGAAGCTCCTGCAGGTGGTCGCCCAAAACGCCTGTCACCGTGGGGTACGGCACCACGTCTGCGGGCCGCGCCGAGACGCTCATTATCACCGCTGCGGCCGCCGCGGCGATCACCAACACACCGATGACAACAGCCAGCCAGACGCGCCGGCTCCATGGAAGTCGGGGCTTCTTAGTGGCCGTGGCCGCGGGCGAAGCGGCTGTGGCCGTCGAAGCAGGGGGCCGGGCAGCAGCTGCGGCCGCATTCCGGTCGGATACCCCGGCAGGGGGTTCGGGAACCATCGCGCCCGTGGCTTCGGCGGCCTCACGCACTTCATCCACTGATTCTTCGGCAGTGATGGTGGGAGGGTGGAAAGGCATCGCCGGCAGTACCCGGGTGGATTCAGTATCCAGTTCTCCCGGCGTTGATGCTGGGGAAACCAAAGCCTGGCGCAGGGCAGTCTCAATGTCCACAGCATTCGGCCGCTCCAGCGGCTCAATGGCCGTCATGGAACGGATGAGATCCGCCCATTCGGAAGGAACGTCGTCGGGGACCTCCGGGGCGCGGTGGAGCCTGGCCACGGCGGATTCCACCGCGCTGCCGGGATACTCCACGGTGCCCTTGATGCATTCCAGCAGCACGAGGCCCAAGGAGTAAATGTCTGTGGCCGACGACAGCGGCTTGCCGAGGGCCTGTTCCGGGCTGAGGTAGGCAGCGGTCCCCACCATGGTTCCCGTTGCCGTCAGCCGGGTGGAATCGACGATCCTGGCGATGCCGAAATCCGTGAGCTTGGGACGCAGCGGCTCGCCCGGACGGATCTGGACCAGGAGGATGTTGCCGGGTTTGATGTCGCGGTGGATGATGCCGAGGCCGTGCACATAGGCCAGCGCATCGGCGATCCCGGCACCAATGACGGCAAGTTCTTCAAGGGGCACCCGGCTGTGCCGTATGCGGCCGCGGAGGTCCTGGCCCTCCACCAGCTCCATGGTCAGGAACGGGCGCGGCTCGTCCGGTATCCGGTCATCAATGCCGGCGTCGAAAAGCGTTACCAGTCCGGGGTGGTTCAGGGTGGCAAGGAGCCGGATTTCGGCTTCCTGCCGTTTCAGTTCCTCGGCGTCCGGAGCCTGGGGAGCGAACAGCTTCAGAGCGACATCGCGCCCCAGATTCTCATCGCGGGCGCAGTACACGGAGGACATCCCCCCGCGCCCGATGACATCACCCAAACGGTAGCGACCGCCGACAACTTCATTCTTGATGGAGCTAGGCGATTCCGCCACCATGACCGTTCCTCCCGGTGCTCTGCGGCACTGTCGTACCTCAAATTATACGGGCGGGACACCGGAACCAGCGATTGACCCAGGCTTCTGCATTTCCACGCCGACGGTCCGGCGGCGATTGCAAACACTTTCGCCGCCGGACCATTGGCTACAAGGACATGTGTGCTGATGACATGTTTTGTATGGTTGTTTCGTTTCGGGGCTGCGGTCCTCCTCTCTCCAGCCCGCAGGGCGCTGCCGCTTCAGGCGCACCTTCGCGGGCTGTTTTCAACGTTCCTGTGTGCGGTTTCTAGGACACCTTGCGCTTGCGGAGTACCAGCAGTCCGGCGGCCAGGAGCAGCAGGGCTACGGGGACCAGGGTGCCGTCCCAGCCCGTCGCGGCGAGGCCGGTGTGGGCAGCGCCCGTGTTGGCAAGGGCCGAGCGGCCGTTGGCTGCCGTGTGGCCCGATGCTGTTACGGGGGCGATGGCTCCGCTGACAGCCCTCGAACCGGCCGGTGCTGCTGGGACATCACCCATCCCTGCCGTCCCGGCATCGCCAATCACGCCCGTCTGATCATTGCCGGCGGTCGTCCCACTCCCGTTGCCGGCAGGGTCACCCCGCCCCTGGTCCGTGGTGCCTGGATCGACGGCGCCCGGGACAAGGGTGCCGGCGTCTCCGATGGTGCCGTCACCCGGGGTCGTGGTACCGGGGTCCGTGGTGCCTGGCAGGTCGGTGCCTGGGGTGCCCGTGCTGGTGCTGGCGCCGGCTCCGATGCCCAGGTCGATGGCAAGATCGACCGCAGGATCAAGAGTTCCGGTCCCCGCAGTTCCGCTGCCCAAACCAGCGCCAAGGCCTACGGTTGCGGCGAGGTCTGCGGTGGTGCCGGTGCCGGTGCTGCCGAGACCGAGGTTGACGTCGGCTGCGGTGGCCAGGTCCGTGGTGCCGGTGGTTGCAGGGTCGGTGGTGGCCCCGCCGGTCCTGAGGTTTACGGTGGCGGCGAGGTCTGCCGTGGTGCCGGTTCCGATGCTGGTGCTGCCGAGGTTGGCGTCCGCTGCGGTGGCCAGGGCCGTGGTGCCGGTGGTTGCAGGGGCGGTGGCCCCGCCGGTCCCGAGGTTTACGGTGGCGGCGAGGTCTGCCGTGGTGCCGGTTCCGATGCTGGTGCTGCCGAGGTTGGCGTCCGCTGCGGTGGCCAGGGCCGTGGTGCCGGTGGTTGCAGGGGCGGTGGCCCCGCCGGTCCCGAGGTTTCCGGTTGCGGCGAGGTCAGCCGTGGTGCCGTCCGTGGTGCCGGTAGTCGCGGGTGCGGGGCCGGTGCCAGTGCCGCCGAGGCCGAGGTTGACGTCGGCTGCGGTGGCCAGGGCCGTGGTGCGGGGGGGTGCAGGGGCGGTGGCCCCGCCGGTCCCGAGGTTTCCGGTTGCGGCGAGGTCAGCCGTGGTGCCGTCCGTGGTGCCGGTAGTCGCGGGTGCGGGGCCGGTGCCAGTGCCGCCGAGGCCGAGGTTGACGTCGGCTGCGGTGGCCAGGGCCGTGGTGCGGGGGGGTGCAGGGGCGGTGGCCCCGCCGGTCCCGAGGTTTACGGTTGCGGCGAGGTCAGCCGTGGTGCCGTCCGTGGTGCCGGTAGTAGCGGTTGCGGGGCCGGTGCCAGTGCCGCCGAGGCCGAGGTTGACGTCGGCTGCGGTGGCCAGGGCCGTGGTGCGGGTGGTTGCAGGGGCGGTGGCCCCGCCGGTCCCGAGGTTTACGGTGGCGGCGAGGTCCGCCGTGGTGCCGTCCGTGGTGCCGGTTCCGATGCTGGTGCTGCCGAGGTTGACGTCGGCTGCGGTGGCCAGGGCCGTGGTGCCGGTGGTTGCAGGGGCGGTGGTGGCCCCGCCGGTCCCGAGGTTTACGGTTGCGGCGAGGTCCGCCGTGGTGCCGGTGGTTGCGGTTGCGGGGCCGGTGCTGGTGCTGCCGAGGCCGAGGTTGACGTCTACTGCGGCAGCGACACCAGTTGAACTGGCCGGCGTTGAGTCACCCAGCAGGCCCAACGACGTCGAGTCAGCGGGTGCCGCTGCCGAGATGAGGGCGGAAGCGGAAAGGTCCGTCCCACTGGTGGTGTCTGCGGCGTTTGCCGCGGCACAGCCGAAGGCCAGAAGGCCGCCGGCAAAGAGGGTGCTAAGCAGCCCCCTGCGAAGGGTGCAGTTCATGATGGTTCTCCTGAGAATTTGATGTTGTCCGGGCGCAGGTCAGCTGCCCGCAAAGCCACGTGCTGCCGGAAGGGGCAGGTGGCCTCAACTAGTCAGGAGAAGAACCGGGGTCGAATGACACCGGTGCAGGGAGGTGCTGGGAAGGGTCACCGACGGGTATGACGCCGGGACGTTCAAGACCAAGATCGAAAGGGCTCAACCATGCGGCGGCACCGGACGGGTTGGCCGATGACCCGCTGCTGCCCGTTCCGGATCCGGGGGCCGCGGGGACCTGTCCGGGCAGGGGAGCCGGGTCACTGGTAAGTGGCGGATCCACGGGAGCAGAGACCGCGGATACGTCAAAGTGCAGGAAATATCCCGAGGGGACCGAATCGAGCTGCTGGTGAGCTGCGTTGCTGCTGCCGGCAGGCGCCGCGGCAGGCGAGGCTGCTGCAGCCTCGTCCGGCTCCGCGGCCGTCGCGGCAATGTCCGCAGTGGCTTCCGGCGCTGAAAGGGCGGCATCTGCCGAAGCCAGGTTTGCTGCAACGGGAAGTTGCGCGGGTCCAGCATCAATTGGCGCATCAGGGACCGCAACGGGCAGCGGAGCAGAACCGGTCACAAGGTCAGACACCGGCTGCAGTACCGGTTCGAGTACGGGAACGGCTTCGGCGGCAGGGGCGACAACAGCCTGCGCAACACCTGCCGAGACGTCGTCGACGGCGCCCGCAAGGGGAGTGGACACTGAGGAAACAGTTCCCACCGGGACCACCTGGTTGACCACCGGAACTGACGCGATGACGTTGTCTGCCAGGCCCGAGACGGGCGTTACTGCAGGTTGCAGCAGCCCGGGGCCAGCAACGGCTCCAGCCGGGGAGCCGGCAGGAACCGGTGACACTGCAACCGAAAGATCATGGGCCAAGGACGAAACCGAACTGGTGACACCGCCAAGAAGGGGCGGGGATTCCGTACCGGCATCGGCTGAGGCAGCGGTGGATGACAGGGTCAGCCAGGTAATCGCTGCGGCCCCGGCCAGAAGCGCCGGGCGCAGGGCACGCCATGGCGTACTCTTACGAGCCATGCGTACCACCCCCCAGTGACCGGCGCAATCGATGCTGCCTAAATCCTAAGACTGCTTATTACCGGAAGTCCAGATGTTGCTCAAGGGATTTTACGAATGCTGCCGACAGGCATGAAAAGCATCACCGGTCATGTCCCCGCAATCTTCGTGACCATTTCCAAAGGTGGCAACACCGCCGTCGTGCTTTTTATGCGATGCCTAGTGCCTGTCGTTGGGGTAGGTCACCCCTAGCTGGGCCCGGACGCCGTCAAAAAGCCGCATGGTGTTCAAGGTGTCCTCCAGCGGCATGACCGGGCTTTCGGTCAGCCCCCGCTGGATGCACCGCATCACCTCGCGCAGCTCGTAGGCATACCCCTTGCCGACGACGTCGAAGGTTTCCGTCCGGCGGTCCTCCCACCCTTTGGCGATCAGGAGCTCGCGGGGGTTGTTGATGGAGCCTACGCTCTGCAGGAAGCCGAGGCTCCCGGCCACGGTTGCGGTCCGCGGTCCGTGTGCCAGCAGCGAGGAGGTGAGCTGGACCTGGGCAGCGTGGTCGTAGCCCAAGGTCATGACGTTTTGTGCATCGACGCCATCGTCATTGATAACGCCTGTTGCGCTGACTGTTTGTGGAAAGCCAAGGGTGCCGAGCGCCCACAGGAGCGGGTAGACGGAGAGGTCCAGCAGGGCGCCCCCGCCATCGTTCCGGGCCCACAGCCGGGCCGTGGGGGAGTAGGGCGCCGGGAACCCCAAGTCTGCAGTAATCCAGTGGATGTCTCCCAGCTCTCCGGAAGCGGCGATCTCGAAAGCACGTTGCATTGAGGGCAGGAACCTGCTCCACACCGCCTCCATCAGGAAGAGCTTTCGGCTCCGGGCCAGATCGATGAGCTCTGCCGCTTCCCGCGCGTTGATGGTGAAAGCCTTCTCGCAGAGCACGTGCTTGCCGGCCTTGAGGGCGGCGAGGACCATCTCGTGGTGCTGGGCGTGCGGCGTGGCGACGTAGACGACGTCCACGGCATCGTCGGCGAGCAGCCGCTGGTAGCCGGGGACGCCGCCGTCGTCACCGTAGGCCTTGGCGAAGTCGTAGGCGACGGCGAACGCGTCCGCCGTGTCCTGCGCCCGCGAACTGACCGCGTAGAGCTCGGCGTCTTCAAGCAGCGCCAGGTCCTGCGAGACGGCGCGGGCAATGCCGCCGGTGGCGATGATTCCCCAGCGCAGCGGCGCTCCGGTGCCGGACCGGGGGTCCTGGTTGGGCTGGCTGGAAAGCCACGGTGTGGCGATGGGGGCAGTCATAGCTGCAATCCTGTCACAGGGCCGCAGCGCGGCCCTGGAACCCCGGGCCTTGCGCAGCGCCGGCCAGTGGAAAGAGCCTGCTGTGCCCACATACAGGAAGGCCCGGCCCCCGTGAGGGGACCGGGCCTTCCTGCTGCCGGTTGTATCCGGCGGGTATTACAAGGTGTTACTTGGTGATCGGGCCGAGTACGGGATCGTCCGTGTAGGCCGTCTTGACGTTGGCGGAGGTCACGATGACCGGTTCCAGCAGGTAGGCGGGAACAACCTTGTTGCCGTTGTTGTAGGACTTGTCGTCGTTGACCTCAGGCTTCTTGCCGGCCTGCAGGTCCTTGACCATGGTGATCGCGTGCTCAACGAGCTTGCGGGTGTCCTTGTTGATGGTGGAGTACTGCTCACCGGCGAGGATGGACTTGACCGACTCAACTTCGGAGTCCTGGCCGGTAACAACGGGGATCGGCTTGCCGGCGGCCTTGACGGAGGTCAGGATCGCGCGGGCCAGGGTGTCGTTGGGGGACAGGACGCCGTCGAGGTTGGCGCTGGTGTAGCTGCCGCTGAGCAGGGTGTCCATACGGCGCTGGGCGTTTTCAGCCTTCCAGCCCTGGGTCACGGCCTGCTCGAAGCTGGTCTGGCCGGAGACTACCTTGAGCGTGCCGTCGTCGATCTTGGGCTTCAGGACGCTCATGGCACCGTTGAAGAACACCTTGGCGTTGGCGTCGTCGGGGGAGCCGGCGAACAGTTCGATGTTGTACGGGCCGTTGGGCTTCTTCGCCTTCATGCCGTCCAGCAGGGCCTGGCCCTGGAGCACGCCGACCTTGAAGTTGTCGTAGGCCACGTAGTAGTCCACGTTGTCCGTGTTCAGCAGGAGGCGGTCGTAGGCGATGACGGTGGCGCCGGCGTCTTTGGCCTGCTTGAGCTGGGTACCCAACTGGGAGCCGTCGATGGCGCCCACGATGATGACCTTGGCACCCTTGGTGACCATTGCGCTGATCTGGTTCTGCTGCTCCGACACGCCGCCGTTGGCGAACTGGACGTCAGCCTTGAACCCGGCCCCGTTGAGGCCGTCATTGAACAGCTTCTCGGCCAGCACCCAGTTTTCACTGGTCTTCTGGGGAAGGGCGACGCCGATGGAGGAGTTCTGGTCGAATCCCGCGGCACCGCTGCTGGACCCCCCGGACGGCTCCGAGCGTCCACAGCCCGTCAGCGCCAGTGCTGCGATAGCAGCTACCGCTGCGGCCTTTCCTGCTTTACCAAACATTTGCATTGTTGGTTCTCTTTCTTTGTGTAATGGAACGGTATTCAGGCTGCAAAGCTCAGGCTTCCCTGGCGATCGCTTCCTTGGTGGAGGTGGTTTCGTCGGGCTGTATGGGGCTGCTGGGACCTGAAGAGGGGCGGTTCATGTTCCTGGTCAGCATGCCGATAATGGAGCGCTTGCCCTGCGACTTGTTGTAGACGTCGAAGGCGACTGCAATCAGGAGCACCAGGCCCTTGATGATCTGGGTGAGGTCCGCGCCGACGCCGAGGAGCTGCAGGCCGTTGTTGAGAACAGCCATGACCAGGCCACCGATGATGGAACCGACTACGGTGCCCACGCCGCCGGTGACTGCCGCGCCACCGATGAAGACGGCCGCGATGGCGTCCAGTTCCCAGCCCACGCCGTCGAAGGGGCCTGATGCGGTGGAGCGTCCCACGAAGATCATGCCGGCCAGCCCGGCCAGGATGGACATGTTCATCATGACCAGGAAGTTGACCTTCTTGGACTGGACGCCGGAGAGCTCGGCCGCGTGCCGGTTGCCACCGACCGCGTAGACGTGGCGGCCCAGGATGGTGCGGGAGGAGATGAAGCCGTAGATCAGCACCAGCACGGCCAGGATCAGGCCGGGGATGGGGAAAGAGGTTCCGGGGCGGCCGGTGGCAAAGAGGTATGTGGCGTAGAGGATGGCGGCGCAGATGAGCACCAGCTTCAGCACGGTCACCCACATTTCGGGGACTTCGGCGCCCAAGGCTTTGGCCCGGGCACGGGAGCGCAGCTCGCCCACAACGACGAACGCGGCAGCGAGGATGCCCATCAGGAGCGTCAGGTTGTTGTAGCCGGTGTCCGGTCCAACCTCGGGGAGGTAGCCGGAGCCAATGTACTGGAAGTCGCTGGGTACGGGGATGGTGTTGGACTTACCCACGAACTGGTTGAAGCCGCGGAAGAGAAGCATGCCGGCCAGGGTCACGATGAAGGCGGGGATGCCAACATAGGCTGTCCACCAGCCTTGCCAGGCGCCGATGACCGCGCCGAGGACCAGGCCCAGCAGGACCCCGGCCCACCACGGGATGCCCCAGTCGCGGATAGCCAGGGCGACGGTGACCCCGACGAACGCGGCGACCGAGCCGACGGAGAGGTCAATGTGGCCGGCGATGATCACCAGGACCATGCCGATGGCCAGGATCAGGATGTAGGAGTTGCCGTTGAAGAGGTTGATGACGTTGCCGGGGGTCAGCGTCCGGCCTTCGGTGGCGAACTGGAAGAAGATGATCAGGGCCACGAGGGCGAAGATCATGCCGAATTGGCGGGTGTTTCCGCCAAACAGCTTTTTGAGGGCGTTCATGGTGTCAGTCCTTGTGTCCGGAAGGTTCTGGATGGGCCAGAGGGTCAGGCGGCTTTTCGGGTGGCGGAGGTCATCAGCTTCATCAGGCTTTCCTGGCTGGCCTCTTCTTTGGTCAGGACACCGGTGATGGCGCCTTCGAAGATGGTGTAGATGCGGTCGGAGAGGCCCAGGAGCTCGGGGAGCTCGGAGGAGATGACGATGACTCCCTTGCCTTGGTTGGCCAGCTGCTGGATGATGCCGTAAATCTCATACTTGGCTCCGACGTCAATGCCGCGGGTGGGCTCATCCAGGATCAGCAGGTCGGGGTCGGTGAACATCCATTTAGCCAGGACCACTTTCTGCTGGTTTCCGCCGGAAAGCTTGGCCACGCCCTCCTCGACGGACGGTGTCTTGGTCCGCAATGACTTGCGGTACTGCTCGGCCACCGTGAACTCCTGGTTGGGATCCACTACCGAGTTGCGGCTGATCTTCTTCAAAGCAGCAGACACGGTTGTGGTCTTGATGTCATCCAGAAGGTTCAGGCCAAGCGTCTTGCGGTCCTCGGTAACGTAGCCCAGCCCGGCGTCGATGGCCTGCCGGACGTTCTTGAGGGCAATCTCCTTGCCGTCCTTATAGATGTGTCCGTCGATGAAGCGGCCATAGGAGCGGCCGAAGACGGAACGGGCCAGTTCGGTGCGTCCAGCACCCATGAGGCCGGCGAAACCCACGATCTCACCGCGGCGGACGTAGAAGCTGGAGTTCTTGCAGACAAGCCGGTCCTGGATGGCGGGATGGCCCACCGTCCAGTTCTTGACCTCGAAGAACACCTCACCGATCTTGGGCGTGTGGTCGGGGAACCGGGATTCCAGGGTGCGCCCCACCATGCCCTTAATGATCCGGTCCTCATCCACGCCATCCTTCTTGACGTCCAGGGTCTCGATGGACTTGCCGTCGCGGATGATGGTGATGGAATCGGCGATCTGCTCGATCTCGTTGAGCTTGTGCGAAATGATGATCGAGGTGATCCCCTTGGCCTTCAGCCCGAGGATGAGGTCCAGCAGGTGCTGCGAGTCGGATTCGTTCAGTGCTGCCGTGGGCTCGTCCAGGATGAGGATCTTCACGGACTTGTTCAGCGCCTTGGCGATCTCCACCAGCTGCTGCTTGCCGACGCCGATTTCCTTGATGGGGGTGTCGGGGTCGTCCCGGAGGCCCACACGGGCCAGGAGGTCCAGCGACCGCAGGCGGGCCTCGCCCCAGTCGATGATGCCCCGCTTGGTGGGCTCGTTGCCCAGGAAGATGTTTTCCATGATGGACAGCTCGGGGATCAGCGCCAGTTCCTGGTGGATGATGACGATGCCCGCGTGCTCGCTGGCCCGGATGTCCCGGAACTGCTGCACCTGCCCCTGGTACACGATGTCGCCGTCGTAGCTGCCGTACGGGTAAACGCCGGACAGGACCTTCATGAGAGTGGATTTGCCGGCGCCGTTCTCGCCGCAGATGGCGTGGATCTCGCCGGCCTTAACGCGGAGGTTCACGTTAGACAAGGCTTTGACGCCGGGGAATTCCTTGGTGATGGACCGCATCTCGAGGATGATCGGCTCCGTTCGCGTGGTCTGGGACGTCATGAGCCCTAACCCTCCAATGCAATGACTTCTTTGTCCGGCCGGCAAAGCGCAGGGCCGTCTGAACCAAAAGTAAACTGGATCACAGCTATTGTCGTCAAGTCTTTAACGCAATTGACGGATAACGAAATGATTTAGGAGCGGCGGATCCCGGCGTGCTGGAAGACCAGGGCGGCGGCGCCAAGGGCCTCCGCGCGGTCCCCGAGGGAGGACATGGTGAGGGTCGTCGTTTCGCCGATTACCGGGACCGCGTGGCGGATCAGGCCGCGCCGGATGGGGTCCAGCAGGATGTCCCCAAGGCCCGCCAGCGGGCCTCCCACCACGATGACCTCAGGGTTGATCAGGTTGGCCACATTGCCGAGCGCGCGGCCCACCGCAAGCCCGGCATCGTCCACGACGCGCAGGGTGGCGGAGTCCCGGTTCAGGGCCTTCCGGACGATGTCCGCGGGTGTCAGGGGCCGGTTCTCCCCGCGGCTGAGGAGCTCGATCATGGTGGTGGTGGAAGCGATGGTTTCAAGGCAGCCGCGGTTGCCGCACCGGCATACCAGGCCCTGCTCATGGATGGTCGCGTGCCCGATTTCGCCTGTGATCCCCACGTTCCCGTAGTAGGGGGCGCCGTTGAGGATCAGGCCGGCACCGATGCCCGATCCGATCTTCATGAACATCAGGTTGCTGACCCCCGAGTGCTGCCCCCAGGTCACCTCTGACCAGGCGCCCAGATTGGCGTCATTGTCAACAAAGACGGGGATTCTCAAGGTTTCCTCAAGATGCTGGAGGATGTTGATGCCCACCCATTCGGGAAGGATGGCCCCCTGCGCCACGGTCCCCGTCCGCCGGTCGATAGGACCTGGAATTCCGACGCCGGCACCCACCACGGAGGAGCGATCCACGCCGCTTTCGCGCAGCAGTTTCTCCAGCAGGCCCACCGCAGCCTGGATGCCGTCATCAGCCTGGTGGCCCAGCGGGAGCATCACCGATTCCTCGGCGATCACGTGGTAGCTGAGCGACGCCAGGACCACCCGCAGGTGGCGCCGGCCGAAGTCAATCCCGACCGCCACCGCGCCATTGCTGTTCAGCCGCACATTCAATGCGCGGCGGCCGGAGCTGGTAATGGGCTCGGTGGACGCCAGCCCGGAATCGAGCATGATTTTCACGATGTTCGAGACCGTTGCCGTGGACAGTCCCGTTTGCCGGGCGAGTTCCGCCTGCGTTGACGGGCCGCCCATCAGCGTCTCGATAATCCGCTGCTGGTTCAGCTGCCGCAGGGCTGACTGCGACCCGGGATTCTTGGGCTTGCTCCTCGTTGAGCGCGGGGTTGCGGACATGCTAAGAACATTGCCTTATCGCGGCTCTTGTAGTCAAGAAGTTAACGCATCGCCGTGCCTCCGCCCGTAGAAGATGAGGCAGCTGGATCCGGTGGACGGCGCCGTGCATTCCGTCCCGGAGCGCTGGGAGCCGGGTCCAAACGACCCGCTGGTGTCCGCGCGGTGCTGGCTAGGCTGGAGGCGAGAAGGTTCCGCCCCTGCATTTCCCCGGGAGCGGCATACAGAAGGTGGTAACGATGCTGCTGTCCGTCCTGCAGGCCAACGCAGTGGTCATGGACGTGGAGGCCAATCTTCGGACCCTGGAGGAGGCCGCCCGCCGGGCCGCGAAGGAAGGCGCCGACCTCCTCCTGACGCCGGAGCTGTTTCCCGTGGGGTACGCCCCGCTGAGGCTGCGGGAGGAGCTGGATCCCGCAGCCCTCCCCGCTATCCGTGCCAGGCTGGCGGGGATTGCGCGCCGGAACGGGATCGCCCTCGTCTACAGCCTGCCTGACCTGGCACATGCCGAAACGGAGGCGTCCCCAGAAGGCTCTGCCTGGCACATCACGGCCACGCTTGTGGATGCCACCGGCACCGACCTCCTGAGCTACGCAAAGGTGCATCTCTTCGGCCGCGAGGAGCGGGAGGCCTTCGAGGCAGCCGCGGAACCTCCCGCCGTCGTCACCTTCAAGGGCATCCGCACCTCGCTGCTGATCTGCTACGACATCGAGTTTCCCGAAGCCGCCCGCGCGGCGGCTGCGCGCGGGGCCGAGCTGCTTCTGGTGCCAACCGCCTTGTCCGCCGGCTTCGACGCGGTGCCGCAGGTGCTGGTCCGTGCCCGGGCCCTGGAGAGCCAGTTGAACGTGGCCTATGCCAACCACTGCGGGAACGAGGACATGTACACGTTCGGCGGCGGCAGCGTGGTTGTGGGCCCGGACGGCGCGCTCCTCGCGGGCGCAGGGGAAGGTCCGGAACTCCTGTTCGCGCAGGTGGGCGCCGAGGCCGTGGCCGCCGCCCGGGACGGGGTTCCGTACCTCCGGGAGCGGCGCCCGGAACTGTACGCCGCCTGGGATGCCGGGCTTCCGCGCGATGCTGGCCGGGCGGGAAGGGGCCGGGGCTAGAAACGGGCCCTAGCCGGCGGCAACCACGTCCTCCACGTACTGCAGCGCAATCCACAGCTCCGCCCGCACCTGTGCCCGGTTCAGGTCCATGCCCAGCAGCTCGCCGAGCACACCGATCTGGCGCCGCACGCTGTTCCGGTGCAGACCCAGCGTTTTGGCGGAGCCATCCCAGCTGCCGTTCTCGCCGAGCCACCCGCGGAGGACAGCCAGCAGCGGGTCACGCCGCTCCGGTTCCAGCGCCAGGACCGGGCCCAGCAGCCGAGCGGCCAGGAGGTTCCCGGCCTCCCGGCCCAGCAGTCCGGTCACGGACCAGGACACCTCGTCCGCGCGGATGCTGCGGCCACTTCTCTGGACCTGGCCGCGCAGCGAGGTGGCGCGCTGGTAGGCGGCCGGAAGGGCGGTGAGCTCGGTTGGTTCGCTGACCACCAGGCGCCACCCGAGCTTCTCCACGTCGGCGAGCAGTGCGTCATCCACCTTCAGCCGGGTCACGGCGGCGAATCCGTAGTCCGTCATCTCCACCAGCTTGGAGTCGAACAGGCGGCGCCACTGGAGCAGTTCACGGACAGGGCTGTCGCCGGCGGGCCAGCCGGGAGCTTCCACGTTGATGCCCTGAACCACCCGCATGGGCGCGGAGCGCGTGGATGACAGGCTTTGTGCCAGCAGGTCCTTGAGTCCGTTGAGATGTCTCGTCCCGCCGGTGTGGAGGCTTTCGGGGTGCAGCAGGACTGCGGTGGCAAGCTGGCTGGGGGCCAATGACCCGCTGGTGCGCTGCCGCAGCAGCAGTTCGAGCAGGCCCACGGCGGTCTGGACCACGTTGTTCTGTGCCGGGCTCAGTGGAACGTCGGAGCCCAGGATCAGGGCGCCAAGGTTCGCGTCCTTGGTGCTGCGCAGCGGGTGGCCTACAACCAGCGCAGAACCCGGCTGGTCGAAACCGTCCATTTCCACGCGCGGGCCGCGCCCGGTCATCAGCCGTTCCAGCATGGGCTCCAGGAGGGAAAGTTCGACGGCGGTGCTGCCGCCGGCGCTGGCACCCCGGGCCCGGATCCGGCCGTCCGCTCCCACCATCACCGCCCAGACCGGCACGCGCTGGACCAACGCCGCCAGCAGTTCATGCTCCGGCCTGGGGGAAAGGACGGCCCGCATAAGCTGCCGGTTGGTCCCGGCCAGCTGGCGGAAAACCCTTGCGTTGTCAGTCTCCAGCAACTGGGAGAATTCAAGGCCGATGGCAGCGAACGGAAGCGACTCCGGCACCTCGAACAGGGTGAGGTTGTGCCGGCGGCAGGCGTCCTGCACCACGCCTGGAACGGCGTCGAAGTAGGGCCTGATGCCGAAGCCAAGCGCAGCAACCTTGGCCTGTACCAGGCGCCGTACGTACGCGTCCACGCGGGCGGGGGAACCGCCGTCGCCAAGGAACGGGAGGCCGGCGGTGAGCAGGAACTCGCCTTCCGGAAGGTAGGGGGTGGGGTCCTCCAGTTCGCTGGGCTCCACCCAGCGCAGCAGCCGGCCGCCGCTGCCACCGTCGTGGAGCATCTTCAGGACCGGAGGCAGTTGGTCCAGGAACTGCTGGAGGGTGACGAAGCTCAGCCTGCCGGCGGCTTCAAACGACATTGCGCAGCCCCCGGGGCCCCGCTGAAACGGCCGGCCAATTATGTGCATAAAGTCTCATGCTGATTGACTATAAGTCATTTTGCACCAGCCTGAGAGTTGGCTCACATGCCAACCTTGGTGAGGGGAAACCGCCAACTACTCTGAAGGGACGTCAACGGTGACTGTGCCTGTGACCACCGAAACAACCACCGAGTCAACAACGACTGACCCGGCAGCGAGCCCGTCCGGGGGCCCACGCCCCGGCCTCGGGGCGCAGCTGCTGCGGCGTAAACCAATCAGCCAGATGGCCAGCGAAGCCGGCAGCGGCGAGGGCGGCGGACTGGTGCGCAGCTTCGGCGTCCTCCACCTGACCATGATCAGCGTGGGCGCCACACTCGGGACAGGCATTCTGGTGATCCTTGGCGAGTCGGTTCCACTCGCCGGCCCTGCCATCTGGATCTCCTTCGTCATTGCCGGCCTGGCCGCACTGCTGTCGGCGGTGTCGTACGCGGAAATGGCCGCGCTCGTCCCGGTAGCGGGTTCGAGCTACTCCTACTCCTACGCCACCATGGGCGAAGGGATGGCATGGATTTGCGGCTGGTGCCTGGTCCTTGAATACGCGGTTTCCGTCGCCGCGGTGGCCGTGGGGGCCGGCCAGTACGTCAACGAGGCGCTGGCCGCCTTCGGACAGGTGCTGCCCGATGCCATGTCCCAGCCGCCCGGTGACGGCGGGGTGGTGAACATCCCGGCGGTGGCCATCGTGGTGCTGGCCATGGTCCTGCTGGTCCGCGGCGCCCGCGAAAGCGCCTGGATCAACACGTCCATCGTGATCATCAAGGTCGGCATCCTGCTGTTCTTCTGCGCCGTTGCCTTCACCGCCTTCAATGCCGGCAACTTCGAGCCGCTGATGCCCATGGGTGCCGCCGGCGTATCAGCCGCGGCATCGCGGGTGTTCTTTTCCTACATCGGGTTCGATGCCGCCTCCACCGCAGGCGAAGAGGCCCGGAATCCCAAACGCGACCTACCGCGTGCCATCCTGCTGTCGATGGTGATCGTCACCAGCATCTACGTCCTGGTCGCTGTGGCTGCGATCGGTGCCCGCCCATGGGGCTGGTTCGACGGCACCGAGGCCGCACTGGTCCAGATCCTTGACGAGCTCACCGGCCAGCCGTGGATTGCCCTGGTCTTCTCCGCCGGTGCCGTCCTGGCAATTGCCAGCATCGTACTCACCGTCCTCTACGGCCAGACCCGCATCCTCCTGTCGATGTCCCGGGACGGCCTGGTGCCCAAGGTCTTCGGACGCATTTCTCCCCGGACCGGCACCCCGGCCGCCGGCACCCTGATTGTGGGCACCGCCGTCGCCCTCACCGCGGGCCTGGTGCCGCTCGGCGCCCTGGCCGACGCCACCAGCATTGGGACCCTGTTCGCGTTCGCCCTGGTCAACATCGCCGTCATCTACCTGCGCCGCAACCGACCCGACCTGACGCGCAGCTTCCGGGTGCCGCTGTACCCCATCACGCCCGTGCTGGGCACCCTCATGTGCGCCTACCTGATGGCCAACCTCGGCGCTGATACCTGGGCTGTCTTCGGGGC
Source organism: Pseudarthrobacter phenanthrenivorans (assembly GCF_036455295.1). GTDB lineage: Bacteria > Actinomycetota > Actinomycetes > Actinomycetales > Micrococcaceae > Arthrobacter > Arthrobacter phenanthrenivorans_C. Next base: position 237,035 of record NZ_JAYXNX010000003.1, read on the forward strand.
CTGGATGCTCGTGGGTATCGCCATCTACTTCGGCTACGGACGCCGGAACTCCAAGGTAGCGGCGCTGAGCGAGCCCGACTACCGTGAACTGACTGCCATGGCACCACGCCAGGAACCTGTGAAAGCAGAACAACGATGACCATCGCCACCGAACTGCCCGCGTTCGACCCCTCCAGCACCTCCACGCCGCCCGCGGACGCAGCCGGACGCGGCACCGGCGGGCAGGCAGCCCCCATCACCATGCTGAACCCCGACTTCCCGTTCAGCTACGACCACTACCTGGCCCACCCGGAGGGCCTGGGCTCGGTCCCGCCGGAACTGTACGGCACGGAAGTGGCCGTGATCGGCGCCGGGCTCTCCGGCCTGGTCACTGCCTACGAGCTGATGAAACTCGGGCTCCGGCCGGTGGTTTACGAGGCCGACCAGATCGGCGGCCGCCTCCGCACGGCAGCCTTCCCCGCAGCGCCCGGCGTGGTGGCGGACCTGGGCGGAATGCGGTTCCCGGTCTCGGGCAAGGCGTTCTACCACTACGTGGACCTGCTGGGCCTGGAGACCCAGGACTTCCCCAACCCCTTGGCGGAAGCCACCTCCAGCACCGTGATCGAGCTGGCCGGTAAGAAGTACTACGCGAAGAAGTCCAGCGACCTGCCGCCGTTCTTCCGCGAGGTGGCGGATGCCTGGAAGGCCGCGGTGAATGACGGCGCCAAGTTCGCGGAGATGCAGGATGCCATCAAGGCACGGGATATGGCGCGCATCAAGGAACTGTGGAACGAACTGCTCCCGCTCATGGACGAGCAGACCTTCTACGGCTTCATCGCGGCCAGCGAGTCCTTCAAAAAGGCGGGGTTCGCGCACCGTGAGGCCTTCGGTCAGGTGGGGTTCGGCACCGGCGGCTGGGACACCGACTTCCCCAACTCCATCCTGGAGATCCTCCGCGTGGTCTATACGGACGCGGACGACCAGCACCGGCTCATCCGCGGGGGAGCGCAGCGGCTGCCCGAGGCACTCTGGCAGCACGCGCCGTCGGACCTGGTGCACTGGCCCGCCGGAACCTCCCTGTCCTCCCTGCACTCCGGCTCGCCCCGCGGCGCCGTCGGCAGGATCAGCCGGGACCCGGACGGCAACCTGCGGGTCCGTGAACGCTGGGGCCGCGAGGCCAGCTACCCGGCCGTGGTGACCACCTGCCAGTCGTGGCTGCTGTCCACCCGCATCCACACCGAGGAGGCACTGTTCCCCGCCGAGCTGTGGACTGCCATGGAGAAATCACACTACATGCAGTCCTCCAAGACGTTCGTGATGGTGGACCGGCCGTTCTGGAAGGACATCGACCCCGAAACGGGCAACGAGGTCCTGTCCATGACCTTGACGGACAGGCTGAACCGCGCCACCTACCTGCTGGACAACGGCCCGGACCAGCCCGCCGTGATCCTGCTGTCCTACACCTGGAACGACGACGCGCTGAAGTGGCTGGCCCTGGACGCGGACGAACGCGTGGAACTGATGCTGCACTCGCTTGAGCAGATCTACCCGGGCGTGGACATCGCCGGGCACATCGTTGGCCAGCCCATCACCGTGTCCTGGGAAGCGGATCCCAACTTCATGGGCGCCTTCAAAGCCAACCTGCCCGGGCACTACCGCTACCAGCAGCGGCTGTTCACGCACTTCAAGCAGGACAAACTGCCGGAAACGCAGCGCGGCATCTTCCTTGCCGGGGACGACGTCTCCTTCACGGCGGGATGGGCCGAGGGTGCGGTGACCACGGGGTTGAACGCGGTGTGGGGCGTGGTGAAGCACCTGGGCGGGTCATCCGCGGCCGGGAACCCGGGCCCGGGCGACCTGCTGGACGAGTTCGGGCCGATCAGCCTGGACTAGGTCCGGGCAACGCTAGGCGTGGAGCTCGTGGTGTTTCGCCGCGAGCTCCACGTAGCGCACCGCATTGGCGCGCACGCCGTCGAACTCCTCATCGGTGAGTTCGCGGCGAACTTTGGCGGGTACCCCCGCCACCAGTGACCGGGGCGGAACCACCGTTCCTTCGAGAACGACGGCGCCGGCCGCCACCAGCGAGCCGGCGCCGATCACTGCGCCGTTGAGGACGGTGGCGCCCATCCCGATCAGGCAGTCGTCCTCCACCGTGCAGCCGTGCACGACGGCTGCGTGCCCCACACTGACGCGTTCGCCCACCGTGCAGGGGAAGCCGGGGTCGGCGTGCAGCACCACGTTGTCCTGCAGGTTGCTGCCCGCGCCCACGGTGATGGCCGCGGTGTCGGCCCGGACTGAGACGCCGTAGAAGGCGCTGGAGTCCGGGCCCAAAGTGGCGTTGCCGATGATCGAGGCTGACGGTGCCACGAACGCTGATTCATGGACAGCCGGGGAGTTGCCGGCGAAAGGGTAAAGAGGAGCCATGGCTTCACCCTAAGCCACCCCTGGCGGCGCCGGCATCCGTGTGGATTGCGACTGCCGGCACCGGGGAGGACCCTAGTTGAAGACCACGGTGCGGTTGCCGTCCAGCAGCACGCGGTGCTCGGCATGCCACTGCACGGCCTGGACCAGGGTGCGGCCTTCCACGTCGCGGCCCATCTGGACAAACTGCTCGGCAGTGCGGGCGTGGTCCACCCGGATGACTTCCTGCTCGATGATGGGCCCCTCGTCCAGGGCAGCGGTGACGTAGTGGGCGGTGGCACCGATCAGCTTCACGCCGCGGGCATGTGCCTGGTGGTACGGCTTGGCGCCCTTGAAGGACGGCAGGAACGAGTGGTGGATGTTGATGGCCTTGCCGGTCAGGTCGGTGCAGAGTTCGTCCGAGAGGATCTGCATGTAACGGGCCAGGACGGTCAACTCGATATCGTGCTCGGCAATCAGGGCGCGCAGCTTGTCCTCCGCCTGGCTCTTGGTGTCCTTGGTGACGGGGATGTGGTGGAACGGGATGCCGTAGAACTCGGCGAGCCCGGCCAGGTCCCGGTGGTTGGACACAATGGCGGGAATCTCGATGGGAAGCGTGCCCGAGCGCTGCTGGAAGAGCAGATCGTTAAGGCAGTGCGCCGACGTGCTGGCCATCACCAGGGTACGCACCTTATCGCCTACAGTATTAAGGCTCCACTGCATGGAGAAGGCTTCCGCCACCGGCTCAAGCGCGGCGCGCAGCCCGGACTTGGGAGCAGCCGTGGTGACCTCCACCCGCATGAAGAAGTTCCCCGTTGTGGGGCTGCCGTACTGCTGCGAATCGGTGATGTTGCAGCCTGCCACCAGCAGTGCTCCGGCCACGGCGTGGACAATTCCGGGACGGTCCGGGCAGGACAGGGTTACGACGTACGCTTGGTTCAGCAGCTGTTCATTCACGCGTAATAGCCTACCCGCGCCGCAGGCCCCGCTTTTGGTAGGCTGGAACGGTCGCAACTGGCGTTGGGTGGCTAACCACCAGGGAGCGGCAATCACGAAGACCACGGATCGTACGCCTGGGCCGAGGGTCATGTCTTGCCGGAATTGGGGCTGCACCCCGCGTCAGCGCAGCAGTGCCATGCCGTGCTTCCATACCCTGTCATCAACACGGTAGGAAAGCGCGCCAGCCGGTAGCCTGACCTAAGCAGTGCCCGTATCCCTAGCCAGGAGTTCTTCGTGACTACTACAGCCACCTCAACTACAGCCGTCAGCAACCAGCCGCTGGCCGAGCTCGACCCCGAAATCGCCAAAGTCCTCGAGCAGGAGCTTGGCCGCCAGCGCGGCACCCTGGAAATGATTGCCTCCGAAAACTTCGCGCCGCGCGCCGTGATGGAGGCCCAGGGCTCCGTCCTCACCAACAAGTACGCCGAGGGCTACCCGGGCCGCCGCTACTACGGCGGTTGCGAATACGTCGACGTCGCAGAGCAGCTGGCCATCGACCGGGTCAAGGCACTGTTCGGTGCCGAGTTCGCCAACGTCCAGCCGCACTCCGGTGCCCAGGCCAACGCCGCAGCGCTTTCCGCCATGATCACCCCCGGCGACAAGATCCTGGGCCTGTCCCTGGCCCACGGCGGCCACCTCACCCACGGCATGAAGCTGAACTTCTCCGGCAAGCTCTACGAAGTTGCCGCCTACCAGGTGGAGGAAGACACCTTCCGGGTGGACATGGACAAGCTCCGCGAGCAGGCCATCAAGGAAAAGCCCCAGGTGATCATCGCCGGCTGGTCCGCCTACCCCCGCCACCTGGACTTCGAGGCCTTCCGCTCCATCGCCGATGAAGTGGGCGCACTGCTGTGGACCGACATGGCGCACTTCGCCGGCCTGGTTGCCGCCGGACTGCACCCGAGCCCGGTGCCGCACTCCGACGTCGTCACCTCCACCGTGCACAAGACCCTGGCAGGCCCCCGTTCCGGTGTCATCCTGGCCAAGGAACAGTACGGCAAGAAGCTGAACTCCAACGTCTTCCCCGGCCAGCAGGGCGGCCCGCTGATGCACGTCATCGCCGCCAAGGCCGTGGCCTTCAAGATCGCCGGCACCCAGGAATTCAAGGAGCGCCAGGAACGCGTCCTTGAGGGTGCAAAGATCATCGCCGACAGCCTGAACCAGGCGGACGTAGCCGAGGCCGGCGTCTCCGTCCTCACCGGCGGCACGGACGTCCACCTGGTCCTCGTCGACCTCCGCAACTCGCAGCTGGACGGCCAGCAGGCCGAGGACCTCCTGCACTCCGTGGGCATCACCGTCAACCGCAACGCCGTCCCGTTCGACCCCCGCCCGCCGATGGTCACCTCCGGCCTGCGCATTGGTACTCCCGCCCTGGCCACCCGCGGCTTCGGCGCCACCGAGTTCACCGAGGTTGCCGAGATCATCGCCACCGCCCTCAAGGCAGGCAACAGCGCCGACGTCGAAGCACTGCAGGCCCGCGTGGACAAGCTGGCAGCAGACTTCCCGCTCTACCCGCAGCACGAGCAGTGGTAACCAATGACTGAAACCACAACCGCACAGATCCTCGACGGCAAGGCCACCGCCGCTGCCATCAAGGCCGAGCTGACCGAACGCGTGGCCGCACTCAAGGCCAAGGGCGTCACTCCCGGCATCGCCACTGTGCTGGTGGGCGCCGACCCCGCCTCGCAGCTGTACGTCTCCATGAAGCACAAGCAGTCAGTGCAGATCGGGATGAACTCCATCCAGCGCGAGCTGCCGGCCGACGCCACCCAGGAACAGGTGGAGGCCCTCATTGACGAACTCAATGCGGACCCCGCCTGCCACGGCTACATCGTCCAGCTGCCGCTTCCCAAGCATCTGGACACGGACGCCATCCTGGAGCGGATCGACCCCGCCAAGGACGCCGACGGCCTGCACCCCACCAACCTGGGCCGGCTGGTGCTGAACGTCAACAACAAGATCACCACGCCGCTGCCCTGCACTCCCCGGGGAGTCATCGAACTCCTCGAGCGCAACGGCTACAGCCTCGCCGGCAAGCACGTTGTGGTGGTCGGACGCGGCGTGACCATCGGCCGTTCCATCGGGCTGCTGCTCACGCGGCGGGATGTCAACGCCACCGTGACCTTGACCCACACCGGGACCAGGAACCTGTCCGAGCTGCTCCGGCAGGCGGACGTGATCGTGGGCGCGGCGGGTGTGAAGCACATCGTCAAGGCCGCCGACGTCAAGCCGGGCGCAGCACTGCTGGATGTCGGAGTGACCCGTGAAACCGATCCGGAGACGGGCAAGAGCCGCGTCTACGGCGACATCGATCCTGCGGCCGCCGAGGTGGCCGGCTGGATCTCGCCGAACCCGGGCGGCGTGGGCCCCATGACGGTGGCGCTGCTGATGACCAACGTGGTCGAAGCGGCCGAACGCGCAGCAGGCATCGGGGAGTAGGACCGCCCCCAAACGCACGACGGCGGCACGGTACCCTCCGCACGGAAGGCCCCGTGCCGCCGTCGGCCGTTTAAGCACACTGCCGGCAGGCCCGCCCGGGCGGCCCCGTGCACCTACTCCAGGAGGAGTACGGGCGCTACGCCGCCCACCTGACGACTTTCGCGGTCCGCGGGAATAGGCTCGGACCATGCAGCGCCGTTTCAGGGGACCGCCCACCGCCGTCATCGTGGTGGTGGTCGCCGTGATCCAGGTGGCAGGGTCGGCGTTCGCGTCCTCACGGCAGCCCGGCCACGTGCCGCTGGATCCGCTGGCACTGGCACTTCTGCTGCTGGGTCCCGCAGCCCTGGCCTTTCGCCGGCGCGCGCCGCTGGTGATGCTGCCCGTCGCAGCCTTTTCCACCGCAGCGTACCTTGCCCTGGGCTACGCCTGGGGTCCGGTGGTCCTGTCCTTCGCGCTGGCCCTGATCCTGACGGCGGCGGCCGGAAAGCGCGCTGCGGCATGGTTGGGGGCGGCGGCAGGAATCCTGGCGCTGTTTCTGGCCGCGGCACGCAGCGGCGACGAAGCGGCGTTCGTCCGCGCATTTGCCGGTTCCTCGTGGCTGGCCATCCTGGTCCTGATCGGCGAAGGGGCGCGGTTCCGCGGCGAACGGCTGGCCGAACGGCGCCGCCAGGAGGCCGCGGCGGAGCAGGCTGCCCGCGACGAATACCGCCTTGCCCTGGCCCGGGACATCCATGACGTGGTGGCCCATTCGCTGTCCCTGATCAATGTCCGGGCCTCGGTTGCATTGCACCTGGGTGAGAAGGATCCGGCGCAGTTCCGGCCCGCCCTGGAGACCATCAGGGCCGCGAGCAGGGAATCTCTGGCCGAGGTCCGGCAGTTGTTGGGCGTGCTCCGGGAAGATGCGCCGTTGACCCCCACCACCCGGCCCAGCCTGGGCCGCGTCCCGGAACTCGTTGACAACGCGCGGCGCGCCGGGCTCGAGGTCCGGCTTCAGGCCGACCCGGGTACGGAACACGTTCCCGCTGCAGTGCAGGAAACGGCGTACCGGATCATCCAGGAGGCGCTGACCAATGTGGTCCGGCATTCCGGGGCGCGGACGGCCCAGGTTTCCATCCACGCTGCGAAAGGGGAGCTGCTGGTGACCATTGACGACGACGGCGCCGGGGCCGGCACACTGCCCGAAGGTAACGGCATCACCGGCATGAGGGAGCGGGTGGCAGCTTTGGGCGGCAGGCTTGGGCTCGGGCCAGCACCGTCCGGCACGGGCTGGCGGGTCCGCGCGGTCCTCCCGCTGCCCGCCCGTGCAGGGCAGGAGCCAGGATGATCAGCATCCTGCTGGCCGATGACCAGAACCTCATCCGCGCGGGCTTCCGGGCGCTGCTGGACGCCGAAGCCGACATGAAGGTGGTGGCGGAATGCGGGACGGGTCGCGAAGCGGTGCGGCTCGCCCGCCAATACCACCCCGACGTGGTCCTGATGGATATCCGCATGCCGGACGGTGACGGCTTGGAGGCAACGCGCCAGATCCTCTCGGATCCCTCGCTGTCCGGTACCCGGGTGGTCATCCTCACCACCTTCGAGCTGGACGAATACATCGCCGAGGCCGTGCGGGCCGGCGCCGCCGGTTTCCTGGTCAAGGACACCGAACCGGCCGAGCTCCTGCGCGCAGTCCGCATCGTGCATGACGGCGATGCGCTGCTGTCGCCGTCGGTGACCCGGCGGATCATGGCCCAGCTGGCACGCCACTCCCGCGCCGCCGAACCGCCCGTGGCGCTGGACCGCATCACCGACAGGGAACGGGAAGTCCTGCAGCTTGTGGGGGAGGGGCTGAACAACGCCGAAATAGCGGACCGGCTGTTCATCACTCCGCTCACGGCAAAGACGCATGTATCCCGGATCATGGCGAAGCTGATGGTCAGGGACAGGGCGCAACTGGTGGTCCTGGCCTACGAATCCGGCCTCGTCAGGCCCGGCTGGGCCGGCTGACCCCGGCACCGGGTGCAGCCGGCGCACTCCCTGGGGAGTAAGCGGCCCGGTGCAGGTGACTCCCGCCGCCGGACGCGCCCGCAGGCGCCGGCAACCAGACTCGATACAAGGCCGGGTCCCCGGCCCGTTGAGAAAGTCTGGAGAACGAAAATGTTGCCTTCACTGACCACCACACTGTCCACCGCGGCCCTGTCCGCGGCTGCGCGGGTGCCGGCCGACACAGTCGTCTACGGACCCTGGCACGGTGCCTTTTCCCCCTGGTTCCTGTTGTTCCCGCTCTTCTGGATCCTGGTGATCGCGCTGTTTATCTTTGTGGCCCGCAGGACCTGGCGCCGGAACCAGCACTGGGCAGCCGGCCAGGGGGCCGAAGGAGTGCTGCGCGAACGCTATGCCCGGGGCGAGGTCGACGAGACAGAGTTCAGGCAGCGGCTGGAGGTCCTGCGCAGCGGAGACCGACGCCAAAAGTGACCCGTCGCTCCCGCACTGTTCGCCCGGGGTGGAAGGCGGCGGGAGCACGGTCTACCGTTTGAGACAATAGCTCCATGCGAACTTTGGGCAGCTCTTCGTCATCCTCCAAACCCGCCAGGGGCGGCTTTTCGATGTTCCGGATTAGCGGGCCCGGCCTGATGGTCCTGGTGACTGCCTTCATCGTGGCGGTCATCTTCGCCGCCAACCAGAACGACGTCGTGGGCTGGGTTGTCGCCGTCATTGCCGCTTTCTGGCTGGGGCTGGCAGCGTTTGTGGTCTTCAGCATCCAGCGGGCCGCCAAGAAGGCAGGGGCGAAGCTCTCAGAGGCGCAGAGTGCCTTCCACACGGCCACCGGACGCGCGCCGGCCCATACAGCTGCAGACCAGGGCGGCACACGCGTCATCTACGAGCGCCGCGAAGCTGACGAAGTGCGGGACCTGAAGCTGGACCACTCCTTCAAGATTGTCCAGGTGCAGGTCCGCGTGGTGGAGGAGGAGCGCGCCAAGGGCGCCGCCGCCAACCAGGACACCATCAACCGCGCCCTGGAGACTATCGAGATCACTGCCACCAACGCCAGGGACATGATCAAGTCTTCCGGCGGCAGCGGCGAGCCGGTGACCGGAACCATCATCGACTAGAGTGGAGCGGGTGAGCTCGGCATTGAACAAGGACCACATCCGCATCGCATCCGTGAATGTCAACGGCCTCCGGGCTGCCTACAAAAACGGCATGGCGGCGTGGCTGGAGCCGCGCGAGGTGGACATTCTCTGCCTGCAGGAAGTGCGCGCCCCTGACGCGATCGTCCGGGAGCTGCTGGGGGATGGCTGGCACATCCTGCATGCCGAAGCGGAAGCCAAAGGCCGTGCCGGCGTCGCCATCGCGTCCCGCCAGGAACCGCTCGACACCAGGAACGGCATCGGCGACGACTACTTCGCCACCGCCGGCCGCTGGGTTGAAGCCGACTTCCGCGTCCCGGATGCCGCAGGGAACCCTGTCCAGCTCACCGTCGCCAGCGCCTATGTGCATTCGGGCGAAGTGGGCACCCCCAAACAGGACGACAAGTTCCGCTTCCTGGACGTTATGAGCACCCGGCTTCCGGAGCTGACCAAGCACAGCGACCATGCCCTGGTGGTGGGGGACCTGAACGTAGCCCACACGCCCAGGGACATCAGGAACTCCAAAGGCAACGTCAAGAAGGCCGGGCACCTCCCGGAGGAACGCGCCTACTTCGACCGCTTCCTGGGCGAGGAGATCGGTTGGCACGATGTCCACCGGAACCTGGCCGGCGACGTCGACGGGCCCTACACGTGGTGGTCCTGGCGCGGCAAGGCGTTCGACAACGACACCGGCTGGCGCATCGACTACCACCTGGCCACTCCAGGGCTGGCGGCGTCCGCCATTTCGGCGGTCGTTGACCGTGCAGCCTCCTGGGACACCCGCTTCTCCGACCACGCCCCGCTGGTAGTGGACTACCAGCTCTAAGCCCGAAAGTTTTTCCATGACCACCCAGACTTCCCCCACCGCCAAAAAGCGCATTCTGTCCGGCGCCAAGCCCACTGCCGATTCCCTGCACCTGGGCAACTACATTGGAGCCGTGCGCAACTGGGTGGACATGCAGGCGGAGTATGACGCCGTCTTCTTCATCCCGGACCTGCATGCCATCACGGTGGATTTTGATCCCGCCGAATTGGCCAAGCGCACCCGCATCGTCGCGGCCCAGTACATTGCCGCCGGGATCGATCCGGACAAGAGCATTTTCTTCGTCCAGTCCCACGTTCCCGAACACGCGCAGCTCGCCTGGGCGCTGAACTGCATCACCGGCTTCGGCGAGGCCTCCCGGATGACGCAGTTCAAGGACAAGACCCAGAAGTCCGGCGCGGATTCAGCCACCCTGGGCCTGTTCGCGTATCCCACGCTGATGGCCGCGGACATCCTGCTCTACCAGAGTGACCTGGTGCCGGTGGGCGAGGACCAGCGGCAGCACCTTGAACTGACCCGAAACCTGGCCCAACGCTTCAACACCCGGTTTGGCCACACGTTCACGGTGCCCGAGGCGACCATCGTCAAGGAAAGCGCCAAGATCTACGACCTCCAGAATCCCAGCGCCAAAATGTCGAAGACGGGGGAGTCTCCCAACGGCGCCATCCAGCTCCTGGAAGATCCCAAGATCGCCGCCAAGCGCATCAAGTCCGCAGTGACGGACGCCGGAACGGACATCCGCTTCGACCCGGAGGAAAAGCCCGGGGTCTCCAACCTGCTGACCATCTACTCCTCCCTTACTGGCAAGTCCGTGGCGGACCTGGAAGCCGAATACCAGGGCAAAATGTACGGCCACCTCAAAGTGGACCTCGCCGAGGTGGTGGTGGACTTCATCACCCCGCTCCGCAACCGGACCAACGAGCTCATGTCAGATCCCGCAGAGCTCGACCGGCTGCTGGCCCTCGGCGCTGAACGGGCCCGCGAGATTGCGTCGGTCACCCTGGGCCAGGTGTACCAGCGCATGGGCTTCCTGCCGTCCCTCAGCCTCGCAGGAGTCCGCTAGCGCCATGTCTTCGGGAAACGTCACCGCCAGGGGAGGTGCCCGCTCTGCCGCCCAGGCCGAGCGGACCCTGGCCGACCGAATCGGAGACCAGTCAGGCAAGAGCCCCGGCGCCGAACATGGCAGGACGCCCAGCGACGAAATCAGCGTGGGCGTCATCCTTGGTTTCCCGCCGGAGATCGCCGAAGAACTCCAGCGATGGCGGGCGTCTTTCGGCGACCCCATGGCGGGCGTCGTACCGGCACATATCACCCTGGTGACCACCACCCCCACCCAGGACTGGGAGGCCACCCGCCGGCACGTGCGCGAAGTGGCCCGGTGCCAGAGCCCCTTCATGGTCACCATCGCCGGGACCGGAACCTTCCGGCCGGTTTCTCCCGTGGTCTTCATCAACGTGGAGGACGGATTTGATCACTGCGTGGACCTGCACCGCAAGCTCCAGCAGGGCCCGCTCCACCGCGAACTGCCCTTTGCCTACCATCCCCACGTAACCATCGCCCACGATGTTGCCCCCGAAAGCCTCGATGAGGCCGAAACGGTGCTGAAGAACTACAGGGCAACCTTCCCCGTGGTTAGCATGGGACTCTATGAGCATGATGCCGACGGCATCTGGCAGCTACGGGAAGAGCTGGACTTTGGGACCGAAACTGACAACCACGGCGACGCCCGCTTCGTGGGCGATGCCGCGGACACCCCAACGGACGCAGGGTAACCAGCAGCCGCTGCCCACTGAGCACGCCCAGCTGAAGCTGGAGGTCATCCAGAAGCGGATGGAGTGGAACAGGGTGCGCAGGACCGGAGCCAGGTTCGCCGCCCTGATGGCCTTGGTGCAGTGGCTTACCGCCCGGGTGAACGTCCTGCGGCCAATGCGCGCGTTCCGGCATTACAGCCTCCACTATGGGCCCCTGATGAGCGCCGGCATCGGCTTCACCATGTTCTTCTCCATCACCGGCCTGCTGGCCACCGGCTTTTCCGTTGCCGGCCTGGTGCTGAGCAGTCAACCGGTGCTGCTGGACACGATCATCAAAAGCGTGGCCACCAGCGCCCCCGGCCTGCTGAAGATCAATGGTGGCCAGGGCCTGGTGGATCCCAAGGACCTGCTCAATCCCGGCAGCCTTGGCTGGACTGCCGTCATCAGTGCCGTGGTCACGGTTGTCACGTCCCTCGGCTGGATCAACGGCCTGCGGGACGGCCTCCGTGGCGTGCTGCAACTGCCGCCACTGATGGTCAACCCCATCCTTATGAAACTCCGCGACGCCGGAACCCTCCTGCTGCTGGGGGTGGCCCTGGTACTCAGCGCGGGTGCGTCACTGGTATTCGGCACGGCGGCCGGCTGGGTTTCGAACTTCCTGCACCTTACCGAAGCCCTGGCCGGTCCACTCACCACGTCCGTCAAAATCTTCGTGCCGCTGGTGCTGAACTGGGTTACCGCGCTGATCATGTACCGGCTGGCAGCAGGCCTGAAGCTCTCACGCCAGGCCCTGCTTGAGGGAACCATCCTCGCCGCCCTGGGCACTACTGTGCTGCAGATCTTCAGCACCGAGCTCCTGGGCGGGGCCAGCCGCAACCCCCTCCTGGCCTCGTTCGCCGTCATTATCGGGCTCTTGATCTGGTTCAACCTGGTCAGCCAGGTCTACCTTGTCTCCGCAGGCTGGGCAGCCGTACGCGAGGCCGACCTGGACTCCGGCAGCTCTCCCCGGAAAGCCATCCTCGGGGCGCGCCGAGCGACGCCACAGACCTGACAACAGGGGAAGGGCCCCGGGGCCCTTCTAGGAGCCGTTCCCGGCGTCCAGGTACTGGTCTGCCCAGGCGGCGATGATCCGGGCGGCCCGGGCAGCCTGGCCCTTGCCCGTCAGCAGGTGGTCGCTTCCCTCCAGCGATACGAAGTTCCGCGGGTGCCTGGCGGTCTGGAAGATGGTGCTGGCGTTCTCGATCCCCACAGTGTTGTCGGTGGGGGAGTGCAGCACCATCAGCGGCTTGTGCAGCTGCCGGATGCAGTCCGTCAGGTCTGCGTTCTCCAGGTCCTCGACGAAATGCCGGCGGATTTCCACCCGCTTGCCGCCCAGGTCCACCTCGGCGCTGCCCTCGCTCAGGATCCTGTCCAGTGCTGCATCGAAGACGTGCGCCACGTGCTTGGGGGAGAAGGGGGCGCCCACTGTGGCAACGGCGTCGAGCTCCGGGATCTCCCGCGCGGCCGCAAGCACGGCGGCGCCGCCAAAGGAGTGCCCCACCAGGAGGGAAATCTCCTTCCCTTCGCTGCGCATGAACTCCGCAGCCTTTACGGTGTCAGCCACTTTGTGGCTGAAGGACCCCGCGGACCATTCACCGGCAGAGCCGCCCAGTCCCACATTGTCGAAGCGCAGCATTCCGATGCCGCTGTCCGCCAGCGCCTTGCACATGCGGGCCGCGGAGGGGCTGTCCTTGCCCAGCGTGAAGCCGTGCGAGAAGACGCCCCACCCCTTAACGGGGCCTTCCGGGACGTCGATGATGCCGGACAGCATTTCGCCTGTGGAACCGGCAAAGGAGACTTTTTCGGACCGGGACAAAGGGGAGCCTTTCTGCGGGCGGACAGCTTGCTCTATCACTATTGGTCCCTAAACCCCCGGCTTAGGGACCAAAGCTGATGGAGCATCCGGGGTGGTTGAGAGCTGGAACGACGACGGCGCCGCCACCACGTGTGGTGGGCGACGCCGTCGGCCGTTGTACCTGTTGTTGGACGCGACTAGATACGGCGGGCCAGGATGGCCTGCTTGACCTCCGCGATGGCCTGCGTGACCTGGATGCCGCGGGGGCATGCCTCGGTGCAGTTGAAGGTGGTGCGGCAGCGCCACACGCCTTCCTTGTCGTTGAGGATTTCCAGGCGCATGTCGCCGGCATCGTCACGGGAATCGAAGATGAAGCGGTGTGCGTTGACGATCGCTGCGGGACCGAAGTACTGCCCGTCGGTCCAGAACACGGGGCAGGAGGACGTGCACGCGGCGCACAGGATGCACTTGGTGGTGTCGTCGAAGCGTTCCCGGTCCTCTGCGGACTGCAGGCGTTCGCGGGTGGGCTCGTGGCCCTTGTTGATGAGGAAGGGCATGACTTCGCGGTATGACTGGAAGAACGGTTCCATGTCCACGATCAGGTCCTTCTCCACCGGCAGGCCCTTGATGGGTTCCACGGTGATGGGCTTGGACGTGTCCAGGTCCTTCAGCAGCGTCTTGCAGGCAAGGCGGTTGCGGCCGTTGATGCGCATGGCATCCGAGCCGCACACACCGTGGGCGCAGGAGCGGCGGAACGACAGGGTGCCGTCCATTTCCCACTTGACCTTGTGCAGGGCATCAAGCACGCGGTCCGTGCCGTACATGGTCAGGTGGAAGTCGTCCCAGGTGGCTTCCCCGGAAACCTCCGGGTTGTAGCGGCGGACCCGCATGTGGACGTCGAACGTGGGGATTTCCCCGCCTCCGCCGACGCCGGCAGGAAGTTCAACCTTTGAGGCTGGCTCAGCGATTTCAGCGGTCATCTTAGTACTTCCTCACCATCGGCTCGTAGCGGGTAAAGACAACCGGCTTGGTGGCGAGGCGGATGCCGGCGATTGATTCCGCCGATCCGTCGGCCGGCGCATGGTCATCCTTGTACGCCATGGAGTGCTTCATGAATTTCTCGTCGTCACGCTCGGGGAAGTCCTCGCGGAAGTGTCCGCCGCGGGATTCCTCGCGGTGCAGTGCGGCCACGGTCATGACCTTGGCCAGTTCCAGCAGGAAGCCGAGCTCAACGGCCTCGAGCAGGTCCAGGTTGAAGCGCTTGCCCTTGTCCTGGACGTTGATGCGCTTGTACCGCTCCTCGAAGGAGGCAATGTCGCGCAGCACCTGGTTCAGGGTGTCCGCCGTGCGGAACACCTGCATGTTGGCGTCCATCGTGTCCTGCAGTTCCTTGCGGATCTGCGCCACCTTCTCGTCGCCGGTGCCGTTGCGGGCAATGTCCAGCAATTCCGTGGTGTAGGCCAGCGGGTTCTCCGGCAGTTCCACGAACGGGGCGGTCTTGGAGTACTCCGCAGCGGCGATGCCGGCGCGCTTGCCGAACACGTTGATGTCCAGCAGCGAGTTGGTGCCCAGGCGGTTGGATCCGTGGACGGATACGCAGGCCACTTCACCGGCGGCGAAGAGGCCGGGGATCACGGTGTCGTTGTCCTGCAGGACCTCGGTCTGGATGTTCGTGGGGATACCGCCCATGGCGTAGTGCGCCGTGGGGAATACCGGCACCGGCTCGGTGTACGGTTCCACGCCCAGGTAGGTGCGGGCGAACTCTGTGATGTCCGGAAGCTTGGCGTCGATGTGCGCCGGCTCCAGGTGGGTCAGGTCCAGGAGGACGTAGTCCTTGTTGGGGCCGCAGCCGCGGCCTTCGCGGACCTCGTTGGCCATGGAACGGGCCACGATGTCACGCGGTGCCAGGTCCTTGATGGTGGGGGCGTAGCGCTCCATGAAGCGCTCACCCTCGGAGTTGCGGAGGATGGCACCTTCACCGCGGGCGGCCTCGGACAGCAGGATGCCCAGTCCGGCAAGGCCTGTCGGGTGGAACTGGAAGAACTCCATGTCCTCCAGCGGGATGCCGCGGCGGAACGCGATGCCCATGCCGTCACCGGTGAGGGTGTGGGCGTTGGAGGTGGTCTTGAAGACCTTGCCGGCGCCGCCGGAGGCGAAGACGACCGACTTGGCCTGGAAGACGTGCAGTTCGCCGGAGGCGAGGTCGTAGGACACGACGCCGGCCACGCGCTTCTGCTTGTACGGGGTGCCGTCCTCGCGGACAGCGTCTTCCTCGACCGTCAGCAGGTCCAGGACGTAGTACTCGTTGTAGAACTCGACGTTGTGCTTGACGCAGTTTTGGTACAGGGTCTGCAGGATCATGTGGCCGGTGCGGTCCGCGGCGTAGCATGCCCGGCGGACCGGAGCCTTGCCGTGGTCGCGGGTGTGCCCGCCGAACCGGCGCTGGTCGATCCGGCCTTCGGGCGTCCGGTTGAACGGCAGGCCCATCTTCTCCAGGTCCAGCACCGCGTCGATGGCTTCCTTGGCCATGACCTCCGCGGCGTCCTGGTCAACCAGGTAGTCGCCGCCCTTGACGGTGTCGAACGTGTGCCATTCCCAGTTGTCTTCCTCGACGTTGGCAAGGGCTGCGCACATGCCACCCTGCGCCGCACCCGTGTGCGAGCGGGTGGGGTAGAGCTTGGTCAGTACTGCTGTGCGCGCACGCTGACCGGATTCGATCGCGGCGCGCATGCCAGCGCCACCGGCACCGACGATGACGACGTCGTACTTATGGACCTGCATACCAGACGCTCTTTCTCTCAAAATTCGCTATGAAACAACGGGGCGGCTTTGCCTGCTCCGCAAAACAGGGCCCGCGGGAATGCCCGCGGGCCCGGGGTGGTGCCAGTGCTAGGCAGGGCAGAATCCGCCCGGAAGGGCGACGCCGTTCACCACGGGGCACGGGTTGAAGGTGAAGATCACCAGCGTGCCAAGGAGGATGATGACCACTGCGGCGGCGTAGAGAACCGTCTTCAGCCAGCGGCGGGTGGACGTCTTCTCGGCGTAGTCGTTGACGATGGTGCGGACGCCGTTGGTGCCGTGCAGCATGGCCAGCCACAGCATGGCAAGGTCCCAGAACTGCCAGAACGGGTCGGCCCACTTGCCGGCCACGAAGCCGAAGTCGATGGCGTGGATGCCTTCGCCCACCATGAGGTTCACGAACAGGTGGCCGAAGATGAGGACCACCAGCACAACGCCGGAGAGGCGCATGAACAGCCAGGCAATCATCTCAAAGTTGCCCTTGGCGCCGCCGCTTCGGCGGTACTGGGGGGCGATCCGCCCGCTGCGGGGGCTCTCGATCGTTGCAGTCATGGCTCAGTGACCTCCGAGGGCGAGGGACAGGTGGCGAATGGAGAAGGCGACCATGGTCACAACCCAGAGGGCCAGTACTGCCCACAGCATCTGGCGCTGGTACTTGGCACCCTTCTTCCAGAAGTCGACCGCAATGATCCGCAGGCCGTTGAAGGCGTGGAAAACGATGGCGGCGACGAGGCCGGTCTCGCCCAATGCCATCAGGGGGTTCTTGTAGGCGCCGATGACGGCGGTGTAGGCCTCCGGTGACACACGCACCAAGGAGGTGTCCAGCACGTGGACCAACAAGAAGAAAAAGATCACTACACCGGTAATGCGGTGTCCTACCCAGGACCACATGCCTTCACGGCCGCGGTACAAGGTGCCAGCTGGTTTTGTCGGCACTGATAAACCTCCCTGCAACACAGCGGCGCTGGCATGAGATCCATGCGGGGGGAACGCCTGCTGCGAGAGCACTCGTAGCTCAGGCCTAAATCTAGGCTCCGCTTACAGCTTATTCAATTTAGACGTTCGTTGGTGCCCAGTGCTGGTGCGGATTTTCGCGTTAAATGAGACCAACGCCACACCGCTGGCCGCATTTGGACCCGGCGGCGGAGCGAATCCCCGGTGCGCCGGAGAGATACGGCCGGTGTCATCACAGGAGCCACATGGCCCCCTTCGGCTAAAGTAGCCGTGATGAGTACAGACAAAGTGACAAGCCCGGCCTCACCCCTTGACCGCTTCATAGCGGTGATTCCGGCAGGCGGAGTGGGGACCCGCCTCTGGCCTCTGTCACGAGCAGCAGCTCCCAAGTTCCTTCACGATCTCACGGGATCCGGCAGCACTTTGCTGCGCGCCACCTATGACCGCCTGCACCCGCTGGCCGGCGACCGGATGCTGGTGGTGACCGGCAAGGCGCACCGTGAAGCGGTGTGCCGCCAGCTTCCCGAGGTCCACGACGCCGACCTGGTCCTTGAGTCGGAGCCCAAGGACTCGGCCGCAGCCATCGGCCTTGCCGCGGCGATCCTGCATGAGCGCGATCCCGACACCATTATGGGTTCCTTCGCCGCTGACCAGGTGATCAGCCCGGATGCGCTGTTCCAGCAGGCCGTCCGCGAGGCGATCCACACCGCCGCCGCGGGCAAGATCGTCACCATCGGCATCAAGCCCACCCACCCCTCCACCGGTTTCGGCTACATCCGCTCCGGCAAGGCATTGAATGTCGAGGGAGCGCCGAGCGCCCATGACGTGGTGGAGTTCGTCGAGAAGCCCGACGAGGTGGTGGCCCAGCAATACGTGGACAGCGGCGACTACGTGTGGAACGCCGGCATGTTCGTGGCGCCAGTCTCACTGATGCTCAAGCACCTCGAGGCCAACCAGCCCGAACTGTTCCAGGGCCTGCAGGAAATCGCACGCGCCTGGGACACTCCGCAGCGTGACGAGGTCACCGCACGCATCTGGCCCACCCTGCCCAAGATCGCCATCGACTATGCAGTGGCCGAGCCCGCCGCCGAAGCCGGGGACGTCGCCGTCGTGCCCGGATCCTTCCGGTGGGACGACGTGGGCGACTTCGCCTCGGTTGGCCGGCTGAACAGTGCCAAGGAAGTGGACGACGTCACCGTCCTCGGTGAAGGCGCCCGTGTCTTCACCGAAAACTCCAGCGGCGTGGTGGTCACGGACACCAAGCGCGTGATCGCGCTGATCGGCATCCAGGATGTCGTCATCGTCGATACCCCGGACGCCCTGCTGGTGACCACCATGGCCAACTCCCAGCGGGTGAAGGCCGCCGTGGACGCACTGAAGGCAAGCGGGGACACGGACGTCCTCTAGCGGGACAACCTGCCGGCGCCGCGCGTGCCGGCAGGTTCCGATGTAATGCTGCGTCAGTGAATGGGTGCTAAAGCGGGCACCCTCGCTAGAGTGAAGCAGTGCGCAATTACACTACTGAAGCCGAGCCCACCGCTTTGGTGGCTCCGTGGCTCGAACCGCTCCTGCCGGAACTGATCGAATTCCGGAGGGACCTCCATGCGCACCCTGAACTGTCCTTCAAGGAATTCCGCACCACTGACAAACTCGCCGAGCGGCTCGAAGCGGCCGGCCTGTCGCCACGCCGCCTGGAAGGCACCGGCCTGACGGTGGACGTGGGCGAAGGCCCCATTGCCACCGCCCTGCGCGGTGACATCGACGCCCTGCCCATCATCGAGGAAACGGGCCTGCCGTTCGCGTCCAGGAACCACGGCGTGACGCACGCCTGCGGGCATGACGTGCACACCACCACCATGTTGGGTATCGCCCTGGTCCTGCAGCGTATGCACCAGGAAACGCCGCTTGGCGCCACCGTCCGGATCATCTTCCAGCCGGCCGAGGAAACCATGCCCGGCGGAGCACACGCCTGCATCGAGCAGGGTGTCCTGGAAGGGGTTCCCCGCATTCTGGCGCTCCACTGCGATCCTCGGATTGAAGTGGGCAAGGTGGGAACGCGCATCGGTGCCATCACCTCGGCCTCGGACACCATCCGGATCGAACTCTCCGGCCGGGGCGGCCACACCTCACGTCCGCACCTCACCGAGGATCTGGTGTTCGCGTTGGCCCAGATCGCCGTCAACGTCCCTGCGGTGCTGTCCCGCCGGGTGGATGTCCGCAGCGGCGTATCCGTGGTGTGGGGCCAGATCACGGCCGGTTCCGCACCCAACGCCATCCCCGGCACCGGCTACATGGCAGGCACCATGCGGTGCCTGGACCGGGACGCCTGGCACGCTGCCGGTGAACTCCTGGACGAGGTGGTGCATCAGGTGGCCGCGCCCTACGGCGTGGACGTGCACCTGGAACACACCAGGGGAGTGCCCCCGGTAGTGAACTCCGAGCACGAGACCGCCATTATCGAGGCTGCGGCCCGCGCTGAAATCGGCGAGAACGCCGTGGTGCTGACCCCCCAATCCATGGGTGGCGAGGACTTCGCGTGGTTCCTGGCCGAACTTCCCGGAGCGATGATGCGCCTGGGCACCAAAACCCCCGGCGGCGAGGATTACGACCTCCACCGCGGAGACTACATCCTGGACGAGCGGTCGCTGGGCATGGGCATCCGCGTCCTCGCCGCAGCAGCCCTGCGCACCATTCGCGACCTAGAGCAGGCCCCGGTTCCCTAGCCGGGACACTGTCCGCGTGCCTTTGCGCGGCCTGGCCGTCCGTGCCAACCGCGTTAGGGGCACGACGGCGGCGCTGGGGCGCCCCTGCGGCAGTTAAGTTGTGCACAATTGAGTTGTGCGATATGTTGTTGTCATGACCGAAGCGCCCCGCCTGGACCGGCAAGTATGTTTTGCGCTGTACTCGGCGTCCCGTGCCGCCACCGCTGTTTACCGGCCCATCCTTGACGAGCTCGGACTCACCTACCCGCAGTACCTGGTGATGCTGGTGCTGTGGGAAAACGAACCACGGGGTGTGAAAGAACTCGGTGGGGAACTGGGTCTGGACTCGGGCACACTGTCGCCGCTCCTGAAGCGGCTGGAGACACTTGGGCTGGTGGAGCGCCGACGGTCCGGTGAGGACGAACGCCGCGTGGCCATCCATCTGACGCCTGCGGGACGCAGCCTCAGCGGACCGGCAAGTGCCATTCCCCAGCGGCTGGCAGATGCCGCCGGCCTTTCCCTTGACGAACTGGAACAACTGCGGACCACCCTGGGCAAGCTCACGGCCGCACTGCATGAATCGCTGTAACCATCCATCAACAGGACGGACATCCCTAATGAAGACTCTCTATACGGCCGAGGCCCTTGCCTCCGGCGAAGGGCGCGACGGCACCGCGCGCAGCAACGACGGCCGGTTGGCAGTCGACCTGGCCAGCCCCGTCGAACTGGGCGGCAACGGCCAGGGCACCAACCCTGAACAGCTCTTCGCGGCCGGATACGCGGCGTGCTTCCACTCCGCGCTTCGGCTGGTGGCCCGCAAGGCCGGGGCCGACCTCACCGACTCGGCGGTGGCGGCGAAGATCCATCTGGGGCAGCTGGACGGCGGGGCCGGCTTCGGGCTGGCCGCCGAGCTGGAAATCGCCCTTCCGGCCCTGGACCTGGCAACCGCGGAGGACCTGGTGGCCAAAGCACACCAGGTCTGCCCCTATTCCAACGCCACCCGCGGCAACATCAATGTCGACCTCAAGATTCTGGAGTACGCAGCATGAGCACAGCACTGGCAACCACAACCCGTGAAATCCGCCTCGCCTCCCGTCCGGTGGGACGCCCGGGCGCCGACAACTTCGAGCTGGCAGAGTCCCCGCTTCCCGCCCTCGAGGACGGCCAAATCCTGGTGCGGAACCTCTTCATGTCGGTGGACCCCTACATGCGGGGCCGCATGAATGACGTCAAGTCCTACGCGGCCCCCTTCGCGGTCGGCAAGGCGCTCGACGGCGGCGCCGTGGGCGAGGTGATCGCGTCCCGTTCCGGCGCGCACAAGGAGGGCGACGTCGTCGTGCATTCCCTCGGCTGGCGCGAATACGCCGTCGTGGACGCCTCCGCAACCAGCCCGGCCCGCACGGACTTGGCCCCTGCTTCGGCTTTCCTTGGTGCTCTGGGCATGACGGGGCTGACGGCATACTCAGGGCTTCTTAAGGTTGCGGAGTTCAAGCCCGGCGACGCCGTCTTCGTCTCCGGTGCCGCAGGTGCCGTGGGCTCCCTGGTAGGCCAGATCGCCAAGGCCATGGGCGCTTCACGCGTCATTGGCTCCGCCGGGTCGCCTGCCAAGGTGGCACGCCTCCTGGAACTCGGTTTCGATGCCGCCTTCGACTACCACGACGGTCCCGTCGTGGAGCAGCTGGAAAAGGCCGCCGGCCCCGCCGGTATCGACGTCTACTTCGACAACGTGGGCGGTGAACACCTGGAAGCGGCACTGGCAGTCCTCAATGTGGGTGGCCGGGTGGCAATGTGCGGCGCCATCGCGCAGTACAACTCCACCGAGCCCACGCCGGCGCCCCACAACCTGATGCAGGCGATCGGCAAGCAGCTCACCCTTCGAGGCTTCCTGGTAGGTGGACAGCGACAGCACGCGGCAGAGTTTGCGGAGAAGATGGCCGGCTGGCTGGCGGACGGGACCGTGCGCTACGACGAGACCATCGTGGACGGCCTGGAGAACGCGCCGCAGGCGTTCATGGACCTTTTGGACGGTGCGAACACCGGCAAAATGCTGGTCCGGCTGTAGCCAATCCAACCAAATAAGAACCAGTAAGGGCACCGCGCTTTGCGGTGCCCTTACTGCATGGTAACAACTTGTAAACAATCTCCCGGATGGGCTCCCGACGTGCTATGGCGACGTGGCGCAGGCCACTAAAGTAAGTGCCGTCAGTGCGCTCCGGCGCAGTGCTGCGTGCCTTCAGTGAAAACAGAATTTCAGCGCCGAAACGGACACTCATTGAATTCCAGCCCGTAGTGCCACTCGCATCATCCCTGGAGGAAAATTGAAGAAATCACTGCGTGCCGGCTTCAAGCGCGGTTCAATGGCCGGCGTGGCCACCGCAGGTGCCGCGGCCTTCCTGCTGGCCGGGTGTGGAGCACCGCCGTCCTCGTCGGGGGGCTCAAGCGCTGCGCCCAAGTCCGATTACACCGCATGCATGGTCTCTGACTCCGGGGGCTTCGACGACAAGTCGTTCAACCAGTCCGGCTACGAGGGCCTGCAGAGTGCAGTCAAGGACCTCGGCATCCAAGAGAAGCACGTCCAGTCCAAGGCTGACACCGATTACGACCCGAACCTGCGCTCCATGGTCCAGCAGGGCTGCAAGCTCACCGTGACCGTCGGCTTCCTGCTCGGCGACGCCACCAAGTCCATCGCCACGGCCAACCCGAACAGCCACTTCGCCATCATCGACTACAACGACCCCACCTTCCCCAAGAACGTCAAGCCGATCGTCTATGACACCGCCCAGGCTGCGTTCCTGGCCGGCTACCTGGCAGCCGGCACCTCCAAGACCGGCAAGGTGGCAACGTTCGGCGGCATCAACATCCCCACCGTGACCATCTTCATGGACGGCTTCGCCGACGGCGTGAAGTACTACAACGAGAAAAAGGGCAAGAATGTCCAGCTCATCGGCTGGGACAAGGACAAGCAGGACGGCACTTTCGTCGGCGACTTCAAGCAGGTCGACAAGGGCAAGGTCCTGACCCAGGGCTTCCTTGACCAGGGCGCCGACATCGTCCTCCCCGTCGCGGGTCCCGTGGGCGGCGGCGCGGGCAGCGCGATCCTCGATGCCAAGTCCAAGGGCAAGGACGCCAAGCTCATCTGGGTTGACTCAGATGGCTACCTGACTGCCCCGGACTACAAGTCCGTGATCCTGTCCTCCGTCCAGAAGACCATGGCCAATGCTGTGGAATCGGTCATCAAGGACGACAAAGACGGCAAGTTCGACGCCTCGCCGTACATCGGTACCCTCGCAAACGGCGGCGTGGCCCTGGCTCCGTTCCACGATCTCGATTCCGCCGTACCGGCAGACCTGAAGAGCGAACTGGACCAGCTGAAGAAGGACATCATTTCCGGCAGCGTCAAGGTCGAGTCGAAGTCCAGCCCCACCAAGTAGCCACAGAACCGCGGGGCGCGCTGCCCTTCCGCCGTTACCCGGCCGAAGGGCGGCGCGTTCTGTCTTGACGGCAGCGTCCCGTAGGCCGTTCGGGGTCCTTTTTGCCAGCTGCCTGCCCTGCCCAGGAACCACCCGTAACACTAGGCTGGGATTACCCGCTGCCTTGCCGCCCACAGCGCGCCGGAGCAGATCCATACACAGAGATTGGTTGGGTTTTGAAACTCGAACTGAAGGGGATCACGAAGCGATTCGGATCCCTGGTAGCCAATGACCACATCGATTTGGTCGTCGAGCCGGGCCAGGTGCACTGCCTCCTGGGAGAGAACGGCGCAGGCAAGTCTACCCTGATGAACGTGCTTTACGGCCTGTACGACCCCACCGAGGGCGAAATCCTGGTCGACGGCAAGCCGGTCGTCTTCAGGGATCCCGGCGAGGCCATGGCTGCCGGCATCGGGATGGTCCACCAGCACTTCATGCTCATCCCGGTGTTCACCGTGGCCGAGAACGTCGCGCTGGGCAACGAAACCACCAAAGCCGCCGGACTGCTGAACCTTGAGGCCACGCGTGAGAAAATCCGCCGGATCTCGGACCAGTACGGGTTCGACGTCGACCCCGACGCCATGGTGGAGGATCTGCCGGTGGGCGTCCAGCAGCGCGTCGAGATCATCAAGGCATTGGTCCGGGATGCCGAGGTGCTCATCCTTGACGAGCCCACCGCGGTGCTGACGCCGCAGGAGACCGATGAACTCCTCGACATCATCCGGCAGCTGAAGCGGGACGGTAAGTCGATCGTCTTCATCTCCCACAAACTGCGCGAGGTCAAAGCCATCTCGGACACCATCACCGTGATCCGCCGCGGCAAGGTGGTGGGGCAGGCCGATCCCACCGCCTCGCCCACCGAGCTCGCGTCCGCCATGGTGGGCCGCACGGTAAGCCTCACTCTGGACAAGGCACCGGCCAGGACCGGCGAGGTGACCTTCAAGGTGCGCAACCTCACCGTGACGGACCACAACGGCCAGCACGTCGTCGACGACCTGTCGTTCGACATCGCCAAGGGCGAGGTGCTCGCCATCGCCGGCGTGCAGGGCAACGGCCAGACGGAACTGACCGAGGCGATCCTGGGGGTGCAGCCGCACGTGGCCGGATCCATTACCCTCGACGGCGAGGAACTGCTGGGCAAAAGCGTCAAGCACGTCCTCGGCGCAGGCGTGGGCTTCGTCCCCGAGGACCGCACCGTCGACGGGCTCGTGGGGACATTCACCATCTCTGAAAACATGATCCTGGACCTCTACGACAAGGCACCCTTCGCGCGCGGCGTCGGAATGAAGCCGGGGGTGATCGCCGAGAACGCGGCAAGGAAGGTCGAGGAGTTCGATGTCCGCACCCCGTCCGTGTCTGCTGCCGTGGGCACCCTTTCCGGCGGCAACCAGCAAAAGGTGGTCCTGGCCCGTGAGTTGTCGCGTCCGTTGCGCCTGTTCATCGCATCGCAGCCCACTCGCGGGCTCGACGTCGGCTCAATCGAGTTCGTGCACAAGCGCGTCATCGCCGAACGGGACCACGGCACGCCGGTCATGATCGTCAGCACTGAGCTGGATGAAGTGCTGCAGCTGGCGGACCGGATTGCGGTGCTCTACCGTGGCCGGCTGGTGGGGGTGGTACCGGCCACCACGTCCCGCGATGTGCTGGGCCTGATGATGGCCGGAGTTCCGGCCGCAGAAGCTGAAGCCAGCGTCTCCCCGCACGCCCACACCGGCACAACGACGGCGGCGGCATCGGACCCGGCCGGCCACGAAGGAGAATCCCATGTCTGAGAAGACAACCCCGGAACCCACCGCCGCGGACCACGTCCAGGCGCCAGACCCTGCGGAAGTCAAGGCAACCGGCGGCACCACCTCCGAAGCCGTAGCCTCCGACGTCGTGCTTGACACTGCCGGCGGCCAGATGCCGCCGTCCGCCGTGCCGGCAGCGACGCAGCGGCACGGCCGGGACCACGTGGGGGACGACGGGTCCCTGCTGCACCGGATTGCCACCGGAAATGCCATGGTGTCCGTGTTGTCCGTGCTGCTCGCCATTGTGCTTGGCGGCATCCTGATGGCCGTGACCAACCCCAAGGTGGCGGTCGCGGCCGGGTATTTCTTTGCCCAGCCCGGGGACCTTCTGGCCGAGGTCGTTCGCCCGTACACCGCGCTGGTGCAGGGGTCGATCTTTAACTGGGCCGGTGCCGACCTCGCCGCGCAGCTGTACCCGATTACCGAAACGCTCACCGTGGCCACCCCGCTGATCTGCGCCGGTCTCGGTGTCGCGCTTGCCTTCCGCGCCGGCCTGTTCAACATCGGCGCGCAGGGGCAGATCATCTTCGGGGCTCTCTTTGGCGCCTACATCGGATTCGCCTGGCACCTTCCGATCGGCCTGCACCTGCTTGTCGTCATCCTGGCCGGCCTGGTGGGCGGTGCGGTTTGGGGTGGCGTCGTCGGCTTGCTCAAGGCCCGGACCGGGGCGCACGAGGTGATCGTGACGATCATGCTCAACTACATCGCCAACTTCCTCCTGCTGTTCCTGCTGACCACCCCGGCATTCCAGCGGAAGGGGTCCACCAACCCGATCTCGCCCTTCCTGGACTCCACAGCGCTGTTTCCCGAACTGCTTGGACCGCAGTTCCGCCTGCACGCGGGCTTCCTGGTCGCCATAGCGGCCACAGTCCTGGTCTGGTGGCTGCTCAACCGCTCCACGATCGGCTTTGAGTTCCGGGCAGTCGGCGCAAACCCCAGCGCCGCGCGCACAGCCGGCATCAACGTCGCGCGCAGCACCGTCCTGGTCATGGCGATCGCCGGTGCACTGGCCGGCCTCGCCGGGGTGGCCCAGGTGTCCGGCACGGAAAAGTACCTTTCCGGCGGCGTCGCGGCTTCCATCGGTTTTGATGCCATTACCGTCGCCCTGCTGGGACGTTCGACGCCGTGGGGGACCTTCTTCGCTGGCCTGCTGTTCGGCGCCTTCCGCGCCGGCGGCGTGGCGATGCAGGCACAGACGCAGACGCCCATCGACATCGTGCTGGTCATCCAGTCCCTGATCGTCCTGTTTATCGCGGCACCGCCGCTGGTCCGTGCAATATTCGGACTCAACCCCCGTAAGAAGAAAACGACGAGTGGGACCGCTGGTTCGCGTACCGGCGGTATTAAGAGCGGAGCGGCAGCATGAGCGCCACGACACAATCCCCGGCCAACAAACAGCCGGGAACCGGAAAGGGGACCGACGCCGGGAAGGCCGGCGCCCCGGCTGCCGCCGAGCTGGTGAGCTGGAAAGCCGGCGTCGGCCTGGGCCTGCTCGCCGTCCTTGGCACCGTGCTGTTCGGCTTCCTGGCCAACACCAAGTCGGCCGGATTCCGGATCGCGGAGGCGCGCGACCCCAACGCCTCCTCCGCTGCGGCCTGGGTCACCCTGGCCGTCGCCCTGGCGGCCGCTGCCTACGTCGGCTACCGGTGGATCAGCCAGCGGCGCGGAGGCGGACCGGTGGACCGGTGGATTCCCGCCACTACCATCGCCGCCGTCGTCGTCCTGGGCCTGGCCGCCCTGGGCGTCGCCAGGGTCGAGAAGATCACCGTGCCCTCCATGGTGTTCGGCTGGATCTGCTCGGTCCTGCTGCTTGCCCTCGCCGCATACGCCTGCTTCCTGACCGTGCAGCGCAGGAAGGTCCCCGCCTGGGTGGGCGGAAGCTTCGCCGTCGTCTTCCTCGTCGGGTTCATGATCTGGATCGTCGCGGGCGGACGGGACCCCGAGCCGTCCATCTCCCTCGCAGGGCTGATGGCCGGCGCCGTCACCCTGGCTGTGCCGCTGGTATTCGGTTCGCTCTCCGGAGTGCTCTGTGAACGGGCCGGCGTGGTCAACATCGCCATCGAGGGCCAGCTCCTGCTGGGCGCCTTCTCCGCCGCCGTCGTGGCCACCGTCACCGGCAACGTGTACGTGGGCCTGGTGTCCGCGGCTGTTGCAGGGGCGCTCGTGTCCCTGGTCCTGGCCGTGGTGAGCATCAAGTACCTGGTCAACCAGATCATCGTCGGCGTGGTGCTCAACGTCCTGATCAGCGGGCTCACCAGCTTCCTGTTCTCGACCCTGCTGACAGCGGACCCCGAGCACCTTAACAAACCCGGCCGGCTGCAGGCCGTGGACATCCCGTTCCTTGCCGACATCCCCATCATCGGACCTATCCTGTTCCGCCAGTCCCTTGTCGGCTACCTCATGTACGTGGCTGTGATCGTCGTTTACGTCGGCCTGTTCCACACCAAGTGGGGCCTGCGGGTGCGTGCCGTCGGTGAACACCCCCAGGCAGCGGACACGGTGGGCATCAACGTCAACCGGACCAGGTTCATCAATGTCCTCATGGGCGGTGCCATCGCCGGAATCGGCGGTTCCTTCTTCACCCTGGTGTCGGTGGACGCCTTCAGCAAGGACATGTCCGGCGGCAGGGGATACATCGCGCTGGCCGCCATGATTTTCGGGCGCTGGAACCCCATCGGGGCGTTCCTGGCCGCGTTGCTGTTCGGATTCGCCGACAACCTTCAAAGCATCATCACCATCATCGGCTCACCCGTGCCCAGCCAGTTCATGGCCATGCTGCCCTACGCCCTGACCGTCATCGCGGTGGCCGGACTGGTGGGCCGCTCCCGGCCGCCGGCCGCCGACGGCATACCGTACGTCAAGGGGTGACGGCCGTGGATACCAGGGGAACCGTGGATTGGCCAGCCCTCGAGGCGGCCGCCGTCGCTGCCATGAAGAACGCCTACGCCCCGTACTCAAAATTTCCGGTGGGCGCTGCGGCGCTGACTGGGGACGGCCGGATCGTCAGCGGCTGCAACGTGGAGAACGCCAGCTATGGACTGACCCTGTGTGCCGAGTGCGCCCTGGTGGGCAACCTCCAGATGACCGGCGGGGGACGGCTGCGGGCCTTCTACTGCGTGGACGGGGCGGGAAACATCCTGATGCCCTGTGGACGCTGCCGGCAGCTGCTGTACGAATTCCGTGCCCCGGACATGCAGCTCATGACCACCCAAGGCATCAAAACCATGGACCAGGTGCTGCCTGACGCCTTTGGTCCCGAACACCTGGAGGAGACCCGGTGACTGAGAGCAGAGCCGAAGCGTTCGACGCCGTCGACATCATCCGCATCAAGCGGGACAAAGGGACGCTGAGCCCGGAGCAGATCGACTGGACCATAGACGCGTACACGCGTGGCGCCATCGCCGACGAGCAGATGGCAGCCCTGAACATGGCCATCCTGCTCAACGGGATGGACCGGACCGAGATCGCACGGTGGACCGCAGCCATGATCGCCTCGGGTGAACGGATGGACTTCTCCAGCCTGCGGCGTCCGGACGGCGGCCTGAAGTACACCACGGACAAGCACTCCACCGGCGGGGTGGGGGACAAGATCACCCTGCCGCTGGCTCCGCTGGTGGCGGTTTTCGGCGTCGCAGTACCGCAGCTGTCCGGCCGCGGACTGGGGCACACCGGCGGCACCCTGGACAAGCTGGAATCCATCCCGGGCTGGCGGGCCAACCTCAGCAATGACGAGATCCTGGCCCAGCTCCAGGACGTCGGCGCAGTGATCTGCGCCGCGGGCGCCGGCCTGGCGCCCGCGGATAAGAAGCTCTACGCGCTGCGGGACGTCACGGGCACCGTGGAAGCCATTCCCCTGATTGCGTCCTCAATCATGAGCAAGAAGATCGCGGAAGGCACCGGCTCGCTGGTCCTGGACGTCAAAGTGGGCAGCGGGGCCTTCATGAAGGATGAGGCAAAAGCCCGCGAACTCGCCGGGACCATGGTTGCCCTCGGCAAGGATGCAGGAGTCAACACGGTGGCGCTGCTGACCAACATGAACACCCCCCTCGGACTCACCGCCGGGAACGCCATCGAAGTGGAGGAGTCGCTCGAAGTGCTGGCCGGCGGCGGCCCGGACGACGTGGTGGAGCTGACCGTCCGGCTGGCCGAAGAAATGCTCTCCTGCGCTGGCGTGCGGGACGCCGACCCCGCTGCCGCCCTGAAGGACGGCCGTGCCATGGACGTCTGGAACAGGATGATCTCCGCCCAAGGCGGAGACCCCCATGCCGCCCTTCCGGAGGCCAGGGAATCCGACGTCGTCTACGCCCCTGCCGACGGCGTGCTGGTGGAACTCGACGCGCTCGCCGTTGGCGTGGCGGCATGGCGCCTCGGCGCCGGCCGTGCGCGCAAGGAGGACAGCGTCCAGGCCGGGGCGGGTGTGCGCATGCACGCCAAGCCCGGTGCCACCGTCCGGGCCGGTGAACCCCTGATGACGCTGCTGACCGACACCTCTGACCGTTTCGCACGGGCACGGGAAGCCCTGGAACATGCCGTGGTCATCGCGCCGGAAGGCTCGCGGCCCGCCCAGCAGCTGATCATCGACCGCATAGCATAGGAACCAATGCAGGCCATCAACGACTTCATCCTCGCCGCAGCCGGACAGCCGTGGGTGCTGGTCCTGGTGCTGGCCTGCTGTGTCATTGACGGCTTCTTTCCGCCGGTCCCCAGCGAATCGGTGGTGGTGGGCCTTGCCGCCGTAGCCGCCACCGCCGACGTTCCCAACCCGCTGCTCCTCGCCCTGGTGGCCGCAGCCGGCGCCTTCGCCGGAGACAACATTGCCTATCTCCTGGGCCGACGGGTCGGCACCAGTCGCTGGGCATGGATGCGCGGGCCGCGCATGCAGAGCGCGTTCCGCTGGGCAGGGCGGGAACTGCGGAAACGGCCCGCGTCGCTGATCCTTGTGGCCCGCTTCATTCCAATCGGCAGGGTGGCAGTCAACCTGAGCGCCGGTGTGACCCATTACCCGCATCTCCGCTTCGCCGGGCTGACCATCCTCTCGGCCGGCCTTTGGGGTGGTTACTCCGTGGCCATAGGGCTCTTTTTCGGGCAATGGTTTGAGGACAACCATGTCCTGGGGGCGGCCATCGCGATCATCTGCGCCGTGGCGCTTGGGATTGTGGTGGACCTGGTCATCAACAAATTCCGGGGTAAACCCAACGTGGTGGAACGCATCCGGGAACCCGGCACCTGACCGGCTCGTTTAACAGGGCGATTCCCGGCACCGGGGCGTAGCGGACAGCGCCCCTGCCGTGGGACACTTAGGAACGATTTCCGCTTTGGCTGCGGCACTTTAGCTGTGTCATTTTCATACAGGAGCAACACCGCGTGGAGTTTATTAATGAGGCCGTGCTCCATGCAGCGGGCCAGTGGTGGATTTACCCGGCGCTGCTGGTGTTCTTCTTCGTGGACGGCTTCGCCATGGTGGTCCCCAGCGAGACCCTTATCGTGGCGCTCGCGGCTTTCTCGCGGCACAGCGGCGAACCCAACCTCTGGATCCTGGGTATCACTGCCCTGGTGGGTGCCATTGCCGGTGACAACATGGCCTACATGCTCGGACGCAAGATCGGCCTGGAGCGGTGGGGATGGATGCGGCGCCCCAAAGTACGGAAAGTGTTCGCCTGGGCCCGTTACGAGCTGGAGAAGCGCGGCGCGGTGCTGATCTTCACCGCCAGGTACATTCCGTGGGGGCGCGTCGCCGTCAACTATGTGGCCGGCAGCACAGGCTTCTCCCACCGCAGGTTCTTCGCATTCGACGCCGTCGCCTGCCTCACGTGGGTGGGTTACTCGCTTGGCATCGGCCTGCTCGCCAGCTCGTTCCCGTGGCTGCACCACAATCCGTTGCTGAGCGCGGCCATCGCGGTGGTGTTCGCCATCGTCCTGGGCGTCCTCATCGACCACCTGCTGCGCTGGTGGCACAAGCGGCTCGGCCGGAACGACGGCCCGCATACGGACAACTGGAGCGAGGGAACCTCCGGCTCCGGCACCGGCAAGGACGGACGTCCCGGCACCCACGCCCTGGTGGTGCCGTCGGCAGAGGCCGGTCCCGCGGCAAAGTAGCCGCCGGCTTTGAACGGCTGGCTTTGAACACCGCCCCACCCTAAGGTGGGAAGGTGACTGAGCCCATTGTTGACGCTGCCCCTGCCATCGATTTTGACCTGAAGAGCCTGCCCAAGGTTTCCCTTCACGACCACCTGGACGGCGGACTCCGTCCTGCCACCATCATCGAACTGGCCGAGGCCGTTGGCCACCAGCTCCCCTCAACGGACCCGGTGGCCCTGGGCCAGTGGTTCCGTGAATCAGCCGACTCCGGATCCCTGGTGCGCTACCTGGAGACGTTCGACCACACCGTAGCCGTCATGCAGACCTACGACGGACTGTTCCGGGTGGCCAAGGAGTTCGTTGAGGACCTTGCCGACGACGGCGTGGTCTACGGCGAAGTGCGCTGGGCACCCGAACAGCACCTCCAGAAGGGCCTCAGCCTGGACGAGGTCGTGGAAGCGGTGCAGGAGGGCCTGGAAGCCGGCGTCGAGGCCGTGTCGGAGACCGGACGCGAAATCCAGGTGGGCCAGCTGATCACCGCCATGCGCCACGCCGACCGGGGCCAGGAAATTGCTGAACTGGCCGTCCGCCACCGCAACAAGGGCGCTGTCGGCTTTGATATCGCCGGCGCCGAGGACGGCTTCCTGCCCAGCCGGTTCAAGGACGCTTTCACCTACCTGGCCCAGCACAATTTCCCCGCCACTGTGCACGCCGGCGAGGCGGCAGGCCTGGAGAGCATCCAGTCCGCCCTGGTGGACGGCCGCGCCCTGCGGCTGGGACACGGTGTCCGCATCGCCGAGGACATCATGGTGGAATTCGACGACGACGATGAGGCGGGGGACACGGTTGGCCTGGTGACCCTCGGCGACCTCTCCAGCTGGGTCCGCGACCGCGGGATCGCGCTGGAAATCTGCCCCTCCTCCAACCTGCAGACTGGCGCCATCGCGGAGTTCGGCGAGGGAATCGAGAGCCACCCCCTGGACATGCTCTACCAGCTGGGCTTCAACGTCACCATCAACACTGACAACCGCCTGATGAGCGGGGTCACCCTGACGGATGAGTTCAACCTGCTGGTGGAAACCTTCGACTACGACCTCGACGACCTGCTGGAGCTGACCCTGAACGCCGCAGAGGCGTCCTTCCTGCCCCTGGAGGAGAAGGAGGCGCTGGTGGAATACATCAACGACGCCTACGCCAACCTTGGCTGACCAGCATCCATCCTCGAGCAGATCCGCCACGGCGGAACTGCTCGAGAAGATGGCGCAGCTGCGCCAGCACTGTCCGTGGATGCGCGCCCTCACGCACGCCTCGCTGGTGGAGTACCTCCTGGAAGAGGCGTACGAGGTGGCCGAAACCATCGAGGAGGGCCACCCCGACGCCGAACTCCAGGGTGAGCTGGGCGACGTCCTGCTCCAGGTGGTGCTACACGCCCGGCTCGCAGAGGAGCGCGGGGCCTTCACGTTCGACGACGTGGCGCGCGGCCTGGGTGCCAAAATGGTGCGCCGGAACCCGCACGTATTCAGGCCTGACGGCACGCTGCAGGACAGCTTTCCCGCCACCGTGGAGGAGATCGAGCAGAAGTGGGATGCGGTTAAACGGGCTGAGCGGCCGGACCGCCGTAACGCCTTTGACGGCATCCCGGAGGCCCTCCCGGCCCTGGCCAAAGCGCAGAAGTCGCTGGACCGGGCGGCACGGGGAGGCCTGGGGCTGCCGGACGGAGTCCCGGTTCCCGAAAACGAGGATGAGCTCGGAAACCTGCTGCTCGCCGTCGTGCGTTCCGCCCGGGACAACGGCATGGACGCCGAGCGTGCGCTCCGTGCCGCCGTCAGCCGATATCAGCGTGGCCAAAGTGGGCCAAGTGACCACGCGCCATCATGACGTCCCGGCCTTGACCAGTTTGAGTAACCCGGAGCACTCTCGACTAGGCTGGTCCGTGACGAGTACGTCGAGTTTTCAGTCTGATTCCCCCCGTTAATCGGCCATAAGGAGCAAATTCATGGCGCTTATCGATGCCATCCACGCCCGCGAGATCCTTGATTCCCGCGGCAACCCCACCGTTGAAGTTGAAGTCCTGCTGTCGGACGGCCAGATCGGCCGCGCGGCGGTTCCCTCCGGTGCCTCCACCGGTGAGCACGAGGCCGTCGAACTGCGCGACGGCGACAAGGGCCGCTACCTCGGCAAGGGCGTGCAGAAGGCCGTCGACGCCGTGATCGACCAGATCGCTCCCGCACTGACCGGCTTCGACGCCACCGACCAGCGCAGCATCGACCAGGCCATGCTGGACCTGGACGGCACGCCCAACAAGGGCAAGCTCGGCGCCAACGCCATCCTCGGCGTCTCCCTGGCTGTTGCGAATGCCGCAGCCGCCTCCGCCGACCTGCCGCTCTACAAGTACCTGGGCGGCCCGAACGCACACGTCCTGCCCGTGCCGCTGATGAACATCCTCAACGGTGGATCGCACGCCGACTCCGACGTCGACATCCAGGAATTCATGATCGCCCCCATCGGCGCCGAAACCTTCTCTGAGGGCCTGCGCTGGGGCGTAGAGGTTTACCACAACCTCAAGTCCGTGCTGCAGCAGAAGGGCCTGTCCACCGGCCTCGGCGACGAGGGCGGCTTCGCCCCCAACCTGCCGTCCAACCGCGCAGCCCTGGACCTCATCACCGAGGCCATCAAGAACGCCGGCTACACCCCGGGCAAGGACATCGCCCTGGCCCTGGACGTCGCTTCCTCCGAGTTCTACAAGGACGGCGCCTACCAGTTCGAAGGCAAGGCACTGTCCGCCAGCGAGATGAGCGCCTACTACGGCGAACTCGTGGCGGACTACCCGCTGGTCTCCATCGAGGACCCACTGGACGAGAATGACTGGGAAGGCTGGAAGACCCTCACCGACGCCATCGGCGACAAGGTCCAGCTGGTGGGCGACGACCTCTTCGTCACCAACCCGTCCATCCTGCAGCGCGGCATCGACACCAGGACCGCCAACTCCCTGCTGGTCAAGGTCAACCAGATCGGTTCGCTGACCGAGACCCTGGACGCCGTCAGCCTGGCCCAGCGGGCCGGCTACACCACCATCACCTCGCACCGCTCCGGCGAAACCGAGGACACCACCATCGCCGACATCGCGGTGGCCACCAACGCCGGCCAGATCAAGACTGGTGCACCGGCCCGCTCCGAGCGCGTAGCCAAGTACAACCAGCTGCTCCGCATCGAAGAGGAACTCGACGACGCCGCACGCTACGCCGGACGCAGCGCCTTCCCGCGTTTCAAGGGCTAGTAACCGGCTAAATCCATCAGCGGTGGCTATGGTTGAAAGACCATAGCCACCGCTGTTGTTTCCAGCAGCATTTGGTCCAGCAGGCTGCGTTTCAGGAGTGTCATGGCTACCCGCCGCCCCAAAGTTCCCAAGGTCGCCCCCACCCGTCAAGCCAAGGCAACGGACGACGCCGGGTCCGCCGACGGTGCCGAGATCATCCGGGCCGATTTCCGGCCGGCCAAGGGTGCGGCGTCGAAGGGCAGTGCGGCGTCCCCGGACGCTGCGGCGTCCGGGCAGAACCACGGGCGTGGCCCTGCAGAGCGGGCCAAGGCCCGGAAACCGGGGGAGGAGAGCAAGCCCAAACCGTCTGCCGGACGCAAGGGCAGCAGCCCCGTGGACGCCGCCCGGACCGGCGAAGAAGACCAGCACCCGGTCCCCGCCAAGGCGTTCTCCGGCCGCATGCTTGCCTTGGCCGTGGTGATGGTCGCCATCACCATCATGCTTGCCCCCACGGTGAAAATCTTCTTCGACAAGAAGGCCGAAATTGACGCGCTGAACGCCGATATCGCCGCACGTCAGGCCGAAGGCGACGCCCTTCGGCAGCAGGTGTCGCGCTGGCAGGACCCCAACTACGTCAAGCAGCAGGCCCGCGACCGCATTAACATGGTTATGCCGGGCGAAACCGGCTACTGGGTTTTTGGCAGCGATGAGCCGGCCGGAGAAAGCAGTAGCCCCGCCGACGCAGCAACAGCACAAGACCCCGCCGATCTGCCGTGGGTGGATTCCCTGTGGGAGTCCATCAGGCGCGCGGCCACAGACTGAACCGCACAGGAAGGACGGCCCGCGACAGTGGAACACAACACGGCAGCCGCCCGGGACGAATCCCGCCAACCCACCGCCCACGACCTTGAAGTACTGAGCAGGCAGCTGGGACGACCCGTCCGCGACGTCGTGGAGATTCCTGCCCGCTGCGTGTGCGGCAACCCCCTGGTGGCGGCCACCGCACCACGCCTCAGCAACGGGACCCCGTTTCCCACCACCTTCTACCTGACGCACCCGGTGATCACTTCCGCGGTTTCCAGGCTTGAAGCGGCCGGCGTCATGAACACGATGAATGACGAGCTGACCTCCGACGCTGGGCTCGCCACGGCTTACCGGGCTGCCCACGAGGACTACCTGGCCGCCCGGGAGGCGATCGGCCGGCGCTCCGGCATCGGCCCCGTGCCCGAAATCGACGGTGTCTCGGCCGGCGGCATGCCCACCCGCGTCAAATGCCTGCATGTCCTGGTGGGCCACTCCCTGGCAGCCGGCAGGGGCGCCAACCCCCTGGGTGACCGGGCGCTTGAGATGATCAGCGAATGGTGGACGGCGGACAAGTGCTACTGCGACGGCGCCTGGGACACCAGCGGCGAGGCACCGTCCAGGGACCTCAGCCGCCACGGACCCCAGGGCCTGCCCGACCTCGTTGGCCGCCCCGCCCCGGTGCGGAAGTCCGCCGGCAGCACAGGCGCCGCCGAATGACCCGCGTGGCCGCCATTGACTGCGGCACCAACTCCATCCGGCTTCTCATTGCGGACATTGACCGCAACGACGGCAGGACAGTCCTCACCGATGTTGTGCGCGAGATGCGCGTGGTCCGGCTGGGCCAGGGCGTGGATGCCACGGGGGAACTCGCTCCGGAAGCCCTGGAGCGGACGTTTGCCGCGACCTCCGACTATGCCCGCATGATCCGGGAGCACGGCGCGGAGCGGGTCCGTTTTGTGGCCACATCGGCAAGCCGGGACGCGCGCAACCGGGACGTCTTCGTGGACGGAGTCAAGGACCTTCTGGGCGTGGAGCCGGAAGTCATCTCCGGGGATGAGGAGGCGGCGCTGTCCTTTGCCGGTGCCAGCAGCGTGCTGCCCATCCTCGACGGCCACGAGGTGCTGGTGGTGGACCTCGGCGGCGGGAGCACCGAGTTCGTCCTGGGCACTGCCGCGGGGGTGACCGCAGCCAAATCCGTCGACATCGGCTGTGTCCGCCTGACCGAACGGCACCTGCGGAACGATCCGCCCACACCCGAACAAACCGCCGCAGCGGAGGCCGACGTGGACGCTGCCCTGGACCGCGCCGGACGAAACGTGCCGCTTGAGCGCGCCACCGCCGTCGTCGGTGTTGCCGGCTCCGTCACTACCATCACAGCGCATGCCCTTCGCCTGCCGGAATACTCGCCGGAAGCCATCCACGGCGCCGTGCTGCCCATCGGGGACGTGCGTGCCGCTGCCACCGACCTGCTCGGCATGACCCGGGACCAGCGCGCCGCACTGCCCTACATGCACCCGGGCCGCGTGGACGTCATCGGCGCCGGGGGACTGGTGTGGCGCCGCATCCTGGAACGGATGGGGGAACTGACCGGCGGGAGGATTACCGCGGCCACCGCAAGCGAGCACGACATCCTCGACGGCATCGCGCTGAGCATCGGATAGACCCATGCAGTCCACCACAGCTTCCACCCCGCGCGTTCCCCGGGCAGCGGCGGCCCTCACGGCTGTCCTCCTGGCTGCCTGCTGCGTCTGCGCCGGCCTCTTCACCGCCCCCGCAGCCAGGGCAGACGACTGGCGCGACAAAGAATACTGGCTGGCCGACTCCGGCATCACCAAAGCCTGGGAAGTCTCCAAGGGCGCGGGCGTCAAGGTAGCGGTCATCGACAGCGGCATCGACGCCCAGCATCCGGACCTCAAAGGTGCGGTCACGGGCGGCTATGACGCCTCCGGTTCCGGCGATCCCAACGGGCAAAAGAGCGTGGGCTCCAAGCCTGAACACGGCACGCTTGTGGCCACCATGCTGGCCGGCCGTGGACACCAGCCCGCAGGCGCCAGCCCCAGCCCCGGCACCGCCGGCACCCCGCCTGACGGCATCATTGGTGTGGCACCGGAAGCGCAGCTCCTCTCCATATCCACCTGGCTGGGTTCCCCCAACCCGTCCGGCAAGAGCGACCAGGACCAGATTCCGGAAGCGGTCCGCTGGGCCGTGGACAACGGCGCCAGGGTGATCAACATATCCCTGGGCAGTACCACGCCGCAGTGGCCGCAAAGCTGGGATGCCGCCTTTCTCTATGCAGAGCAAAAAGACGTGGTCATTGTTGCCGCAGCCGGTAACCGGATCGGTGGAAACACGCAGGTAGGTGCCCCCGCCACCATTCCGGGTGTCCTCACGGTAGCCGGGGTGGACCGCAAGAACGTGGCAAGCGTGGACGCCTCGTCGCAGGGCATCAGCATCGGCGTGGCGGCCCCTGCGGAGAACCTCGTGGGCGGACTCCCCGGAGGCGGCTACGCGGAATGGGCGGGAACCTCCGGCTCCACACCCATCGTGGCCGGCGTCGCAGCCCTGATCCGGTCCAAGTGGCCGGACATGAGCGCCGAACAGGTGATCAACAGGATCATCACCACCGCCAGGGATGCAGGCGCCCCGGGGAAAGACCCGCTGTACGGCTACGGCATCCTCAACGCGGAGGCTGCCCTCAAGGCCGATGTCCCGGAGGTCTCCGTGAATCCGCTGGGCACCATTGCTGGATGGATCCGCGTGCACCGGCGGGGCAACGCCGTGCCCGCTTCGCCGGCGCCGTCGGCAGCTCCCGTGGCGAGTGCCGCACCCACGCTTCCCGAAGCCACCGTTCCTGCAGCCAAGGCGCCCTCACAGCGGGACAGTGCCATCGGCGCCGCCGTCGTCATTGGTTTCGCCGCGCTTTTCCTGGCGATCATCGGGGCGGCCACCGTCCAGCTCCGCAGGGCTGCCGGGAAGCCCCTGCCCGCCGGGGAAGAACCGGAGACGGGAGCCATGGAACGGGTCACTCCACGCAGGAAACCGCACATTACGGACCGCCGCACCGGCTAGTGAAGATTTTCACAAACTGGGCTATCCTTAAACTATGGCAACCACCCCACAGCTCCAGGACCGTCCCAGGGTACTCGTCGTCGGCGGCGGGTACGTCGGCCTGTACGTAGCACTGAAACTGCAGAAGAAGATCGCGAACGCCGGTGGCATCGTTACCGTCGTCGATCCGCTGCCCTACATGACTTACCAGCCCTTCCTTCCCGAGGTGGCCGGCGGCAACATCGAAGCTCGCCACGCGGTGGTGTCCCACCGCCAGCACCTGAAGCAGACCGAACTGATCCAGGGCCGCGTTACCTCGATCGACCACGTCAACCGCACCGCTGTGGTGGCTCCCGCCGACGGCGGCGAGAACTTTGAGGTTCCCTACTTCGACGTCGTGCTGGCTGCAGGCGCCATTACCCGCACCTTCCCCATTAAGGGCCTTGCGGACAAGGGCATCGGCCTGAAGACCATCGAGGAAGCGGTTGCCCTGCGCAACAAGCTCCTGGAGCGCATCGAGGTTGCTTCCACGATGACCGACCCCGCAGCCCGCGCCAAGGCCCTCACCTTCGTGGTGGTCGGCGGTGGATTTGCCGGCATCGAGTGCATCACCGAAATGGAAGACCTCGCCCGCGCCGCCGTGCGCAACAACCCGCGCATCAAGCAGGAGGAAGTCCGCTTCGTCCTGGTCGAAGCCATGGGCCGCATCATGCCCGAGGTTACCGCCAAGCAGGCTGACTGGGTGGTTGAGCACCTGCGCAGCCGCGGCATCGAGGTCCTGCTGAACACCTCGCTGGACAGCGCCGAAGGCACCCTGAAGCTCATCAACCTCCCGGACAAGACCCCGGCGCAGGAATTCGAGGCCGACACCCTGGTCTGGACGGCCGGCGTGCAGGCCAACCCGATGGTCCGCTCCACCGACTTCCCGCTTGAGCCGCGTGGCCGCGTCCGCGTCCTGCCGGACCTCCGTATCTCCGGCGATGAAGGCATCGTGGAGAACGCGTGGGCCGCGGGCGATATCGCCGCAGTCCCCGACCTCACCGGGAAGGGCCTCCCCGACGGCACCTGCGTCCCCAACGCCCAGCACGCGCTGCGCCAGGCCAAGCGCCTTGCCAAGAACCTGTGGGCTTCGCGCTGGGACAAGCCGCTGACCGACTACAAGCACAAGAACCTGGGTGCGGTTGCCGGCTTCGGTGAATGGAAGGGCGTTGCCAACATCAACCTCCTGGGCCGTATTGGCCTCAAGGGCGGACTGGCCTGGCTGGCCCACCGCGGCTACCACGGCATGGCCATGCCCACGGTTGAGCGCAAGTTCCGCGTCATCCTGAACTGGATCATCGGCTTCTTCGCCGGCCGCGACACCACCCAGCTGATGGATCTGGACAACCCCCGCGGTGCCTTCGTGGCAGCAGCCACCCCGGCCCCCAAGCCTGCCGCTGCACCGGCTGCCGCCCCGGCCGCCGGTTCCGGCTCAAGCGCTGCCGCCGCTCCCAAGGAAACGGTGGCGGCGAACGCCAAGTAACGCCCCAGTCCCGGTACGCCGGGCAGCGTCCGACGGCGGCTGGTCCCTTTGCGGGGCCGGCCGCCGTCGGCGTTACCGGCCAACCCGGGTTGGACAGGTACCATTGACCCGGCGCCCCAGTAGCCCAATTGGCAGAGGCAGCGGACTTAAAATCCGCGTGTTGTGGGTTCGAGTCCCACCTGGGGTACACACTCTCCCGTCCATGGCAGTGTCCAGCGGACACCGGAAGCCGCCTGCAGTGCAGGCGGCTTCCGGCGTTTAATTCCGCATAGGCAACGACTGTTATAAGGCTGTGACCTCAGTCACTTAGCTTCGCTGCTGTCTATGCACTAGCTTGAAGCTAAATCAGGAATACCTGGTCCCATTCCGGGCGCCGAAGCGCCCTTGATCCGTACGCGCATCGCATGGCCCTGTTTCGGAAGGCAGACAAATGTACCGAAAGAAAGTCCTCACCTCGTTGGCAGCGGCAGCCACATTCACCGTGCTGCTGTCGGCCTGTGCCAACCAGGCGGGCCCCGGCACCACCGAAAGTTCCGGCTCGTCCAGCAAGGTGAACATCCCCGCCATTTCGAAAGTCGACGTTCCCGCCGCTGCGGTCAAACCGGCCGGTGACGGCAAGTCTAACTGCCCCTCCACCACCACCCTGGCCTACGCGGGCGCGGAGACCGGCCCCAACGCCCAGCTGGGCGTCAACATCTTTAACGGCATCCAGCTGGCCATCGACCAGCACAACAAGGCCAACCCGGGCTGCCAGGTGCAGTTCAAGAAATTCGACACTGAAGGTGACCCCAACAAGGCCACCGGTCCCGTCACCCAGATGGTCAGCGAGCCGGACATCGTGGGGGTCGTCGGGCTCCCGTTCTCGGGCGAGTCCAAGGCCACAGGCAACATCTTCGAACAGAAGGGCCTGGTCCACATCACGCCGTCTGCCACCAACCCCACCCTGACGGAGAACGGCTGGACCACCTTCTTCCGCGGCCTCGGCAATGACGCCGTCCAGGGCCCCGCTGCCGCCAAGTTCCTCACCGGAAAGATCGGTGCCAAGAAGGTCTACCTGGTCCAGGATGATTCGGACTACGGCATCGGCCTGGGAACCTCCACATCGGCCGGACTCGGCAGTGCCCTGGCCGGCACGGAGAAGGTGACCACCGGCCAGAAGGACTTCTCGGCCGTGATCTCCAAGATCATGAACGCCAAGGCGGACGCGGTCTTCTACGCCGGCTACTACGCCGAGGGTGCACCGTTCGACCAGCAGCTGGTTTCCAAGGGCTTCAACGGAACGTTCGTGGGCCCTGACGGTGTGAAGGATGACCAGTTCATCAAGCAGGCAGGCGACGCTTCGAACAACGCGTACTTCACCTGCCCCTGCATCCCGGGTGAACTGATCACCGATTTCGCTTCGGCGTACAAGGACGTCTCCAAGGGCGCCGAACCCGGCACGTACTCGATCGAAGGCTACGACGCCGCTACTGTGCTCCTGTCCGGCATTGACGCGGGCAAGCAGAGCCGCGCGGACCTGCTGGCTTGGGTCAAGTCCTATGACAAGGACGGCCTGAGCAAGCACTACAAGTGGGATGCCAAGGGCGAGCTCCAGGCACCGACTGTTTACGGCTACAAGGTTGAAAACGGGAAGATCGTACCGATCGGCCCAATCGGGGAGTAGCAGCCCGGCGGGAAAAGGCTGTGGGGGCCAGCACTACGGGCCCCCACAGCCTTTTCTTCGCTTGGCAGCAGCCCAGGACCAAGCAACGTCAATCGACAAGCAACGTCAATAGACACAAGTCCCACGGCCGGGCCCACAAGGCCGCGTGCAACTGGATCAGGATGTTCCCATGCTTCCCTCTCTCGTCCCACTGCTCCCCACCGAAAATGACTGGATCACGTTCGACATACCGTCCCTGATCCAGAACTTCTGGAGTGCCACCTTTGATGGCCTCACATTCGGCGCGATCTACGCGCTCGTTGCGCTTGGCTATACGCTCGTTTACGGCGTTCTGAACCTCATCAACTTCGCCCACTCGGAAGTGTTCATTGTTGGCTGCTACGCAGTGTTCTTCACCCTCAGCAGCCTTGGCTTCGGCCCCTCCGCCCCCCGCCTCGACATCTGGGCCATTATCCTGAACCTGCTGCTGGCACTGGTCCTCGC
Organism: Pseudarthrobacter phenanthrenivorans; assembly: GCF_036455295.1. Taxonomy (GTDB): domain Bacteria; phylum Actinomycetota; class Actinomycetes; order Actinomycetales; family Micrococcaceae; genus Arthrobacter; species Arthrobacter phenanthrenivorans_C. The sequence goes on from NZ_JAYXNX010000003.1 coordinate 278,939, forward strand.
CATGGTCGCCTCGGCGGTCACAGCCTTCCTGCTGGAGCGGATCGCCTATAAACCCCTGCGACAAAGAAACGCACCACGCCTGGTCTTCCTGATCACCGCCATCGGTGCTTCCTTCACCATCCAGTACCTGATCTACCTGTGGCGCGGTCCCAGCCCCGAACTTGCACTGACCATGTTCCGGCCCACGCCCATTTTCGACGTCTTCGGTACCATCGTCGACTCCCAGCAGTTGGTGATCATCATCGCCGCCGTCATCATGATGGTGGGCATTGACAGGTTCATCAGCAAGTCGCGCACCGGCCGCGGCATCCGGGCAGTCGCCCAGGACCCCGACACTGCCACATTGATGGGCGTCAACAAAGAGCGCATTATTATTACCACCTTCGTCATCGGAGGCCTGCTTGCAGGAGCCGCCGCCTTGTTCTACGTCATGAAGATTCCGTCCGGTGTCCAGTACAGCGGCGGGTTTGTCCTTGGCATCAAGGCGTTCGCGGCCGCGGTGCTCGGCGGCATCGGCAACGTCCGCGGCGCCCTGCTGGGCGGCCTGCTGCTCGGCCTGATCGGCAACTACGGCCAGATCCTGCTGGGCAACTCGCAGTGGACCGACGTCGTGGCGTTCGTGGTGCTGGTGCTCGTGCTGCTGCTGCGGCCCGAAGGCATCCTGGGCACCTCCCTTGGAAGGAGCAAAGCATGAGTATGACGGATGGCCCCACGCCGCTGCGGACTGCTGCCGCCGAACAGGCTGCAGAGGACCGCGAAGCCTCGCCGAAAGCACCGGGCCGAAGCGCCCTCCGGCAGCAGGGCAAACGCAAGTCCGGCTACTTCTCGGACCGGTGGCACGCCCTGTCCCGCCAACAGCAGTGGGCATTCCTGGTGGTCGTGGTGGTCCTGGCCTACATGCTGCCGCTGATCAATCCGCCGATCATCACCACCGAACCCGGCAACAACTTCGCCCTGGCCTGCTTCGACATGGCACGCTTTGCGCTGATCGCGGTCGGACTCAATATCGTGGTGGGGTACGCCGGCCTGCTGGACCTGGGATACGTCGCCTTCTTCGCGGTGGGTTCGTATGTCGCCGCCATGCTGACCAGCCCGGACTCGCCCTACCTGCACATCCCCTATCTGTGGACGCTTCCTGTGGCCATGGCGGTCACCATGTTTTTTGGTGTCATGCTGGGCGTGCCCACCCTCCGGCTCCGGGGCGACTATCTCGCCATCGTGACGCTCGGCTTCGGGGAGATCATCCGCATCCTGGCCACGATCATCCCGGCCATGAAGGGCCAGGTGGGCTTCCAGAACGTCGGCCACCCGCCCGGAGACGGGGCCGACGGAACGCCGATTTTCTCCAACTCGAACGGCGTTCCCTGGTACTGGCTGACACTGACGATCATCATCATCGTCACCCTGCTGGTGGGCAACCTGGAACGAAGCCGCGTGGGGCGGGCGTGGATTGCCATCCGCGAGGATGAGGATGCCGCGGAGATCATGGGCGTCCCCACCTTCAAATACAAGGTGTGGGCCTTCGCCATCGGTGCTGCCGTCGGCGGCCTTTCCGGCGCCCTGTTTGCCGGCCAGGTAGGGTTCGTCAACAACCAGAAGTTCGATGTCACCACGTCCATCCTGTTCCTCGCCGCCGTCGTCCTGGGCGGTGCGGGCAACAAAGTGGGTGCCATCCTGGGCGGGGCGTTGGTCAGCTACATCCCGCTCCGGTTCACCGCTATTGCCGAGTACAAATACCTGATCTTCGGCATCGCCCTGGTACTGATCATGATCTTCCGTTCCCAAGGGCTGCTTCCGGCCCGGCAGCGCCTGCTGGCCTACGGCCGGACTGCTCTGAACAAGATCACCAGCCGTGACGCCACCGAAACCAAGGACATGGACAAACCACCGGCCGGACCGGGCGCCCACGCGGCCGGCCAGAGAGGAGCGGAGGCATGAGCTCCGAGGAGAGGCACAGCGGATCCAGCAGCGTGGAGGAGCAGCCGGCACAGGACGACACCGCCCAGGAAACATCTGCGGCCCCTGTTGCGCCTGAACTGGACATGGAAGCCCTGGCCGAGGCGGGGGTTGACCAGGAACTGGCGGAGAAAGTGGCGCCCGACCGCGACATCGCGGTCAAGGTGGGCGACAACATCGTCGAGGTGCAGAACCTGACCATCAAGTTCGGTGGCCTTGTGGCCCTGGACAACATCAGCTTCAACATCAAGCGGGGCGAGATCCTGGGGCTCATTGGCCCCAACGGTGCCGGCAAGACCACCTGCTTCAACGCCATGACCGGCGTCTACAAGCCCACGAGCGGGAAGGTGGTGATGGAAGGCGTGGTCCTGAACGGCATCAAGCAGCACAAAATCACCCGCCTGGGGCTGTCGCGCACCTTCCAGAACATTCGCCTGTTCGGCGAAATGACCGCCCTTGAGAACGTGGTGGTGGGCCTGGACGCGCGCCACCGCACCAGCGTTGGCGGGGCGCTGCTGCGCCTGCCCACCCACACCAGGGAGGAAAAGTCGGCCATCGAGCGCGGCATGGCGCTGCTGGACTTCGTTGGCATCGGCAGCCATGCACACGTGCTGTCGCGGCAGCTGCCGTACGGCTACCAGCGCCGGCTGGAGATCGCACGCGCACTTGCCACCGACCCGAAGGTGCTCTGCCTTGACGAACCCGCCGCGGGCTTCAACCCCGCGGAGAAAGAGGAACTGATGGCGCTCATCCGCACCATCAGGGATGAGGGCTACACCGTGCTCCTGATTGAGCACGACATGAAGCTCGTGATGGGCGTGACGGACCGGATCGTAGTGCTGGAGTTTGGGAAAAAGATTGCGGACGGATTGCCGCGCGAAATCCGCGAGGACCCGCGTGTCATTGCCGCCTACCTAGGAGAGCCTGAAGATGACGTTGCTTGAGCTTGAGGGCGTATCCGTCCACTACGGCAGGATCCAGGCCCTGCGCGACATTTCCTTCACGGTTGAGGAAGGGGAAGTGGTGGCACTGATTGGGGCCAACGGCGCCGGAAAGACCACCACGATGCGGACCATCTCCGGCCTCTTGAACTGCACCGAAGGCAAGATCACCTTTGCCGGCCAGGACATCACCAAGATGAAGGCCCATATCCGGGTGGTCCACGGTATTTCACAGGCCCCCGAGGGCCGCGGGATCTTCCCGGGCATGACGGTGATGGAAAACCTGGACATGGGAACTTTTGGACGCAAGGACAGAAGCGGCGTTTCCAAGGACCTGGACCGCGTCTTCGACCTTTTTCCGCGCCTGAAAGAGCGGGAAAAGCAGTTTGGCGGCACGATGTCCGGCGGCGAGCAGCAGATGCTCGCCATCGGCCGCGCCCTCATGTCCAACCCGAAGCTGCTGCTGCTGGATGAGCCATCAATGGGCCTGGCACCGCAGTTCATCCGACAGATCTTCAAGATCATCAAGGAAATCAACAACCAGGGCACCACGGTGCTGATGGTGGAGCAGAACGCCAACCAGGCGCTGGCCGGCGCGCACCGCGCCTTTGTGCTCGAGACGGGGGCGATCACCCGCAGCGGCACCGGCAAGGAGCTGTTGGAAGATCCCTCCGTCAAGGAGGCCTACCTGGGCGTCGGGTAGCCGGGGACGGGGTCCGGTGCACGAACGGGCCGCAACGGTCACGGTTCGGTTGCAACCGGACCCCGGGGGAACTTTCCCCAATGCCTCCACGTGGGAATTGGTAGCGTGACAAAAAGCTCATCACCCACATCCACATGGAGGAACCCCGCAATGGCACTTGGCGGCAACCCAATCTTCAACGGAAAGAATTTCCGTGGAGCCACCCAGGCACCGCCTGTCCCGCAGGCTCCCTACGGTGGTCAATACGGCCACAGCGCATACGGCCAGCAGCAGTATGGGCAGCCCGCATACGGCCAGCAGCCCTACGGCCAGGCCCCCTACGGGCAGCCGCAGAGCATGACGGACGAGCAGCTGCGCCAGATGTACGCCCAGCCGTCGGCCGGCCCGGCCGACACCGGCCGGATGACGTTCGACGATGTCATCATGAAGACCGCCGCGTGCCTGGGCGCTGTGCTGGTGGGCGCAGCCATCACCCTCACCGCGGCGCTGCCGCTCGCTTCCATGCTGATGATCGTCGGCGCCCTGGGCGGCTTCGTGCTGGCCATGGTCAACACGTTCAAGAAGCAGCCCTCACCGGCACTGATCCTCGCTTACGCAGCCCTGGAAGGACTCTTCCTGGGCGGCCTGACCCGGATCCTGGACACGCAGTTCCCCGGCGTCGGCCTGCAGGCCGTGATCGGCACGCTTTCGGTCTTCGCCGTCACCCTGGTCCTCTTCAAGAGCGGCAAGGTCCGGGCCACCCCCCGTGCCATGCGGTTCTTCATGATCGCCATCATTGGCTACGCAGTCTTCTCGCTGATCAACATGGTGCTGGTCTGGACCGGCGCCGTGCAGGAACCGTTCGGCCTGCGTACCAGCATCGTGATCTTCGGCATCCCGCTGGGCGTCTTCATCGGCCTGCTGGCCATCGGCCTGGCCGCCTTCTCGCTGATCATGGACTTCACCAGCATCGAAGCCGGCGTCCGCAGCGGCGCCCCGCAGCGCTTCTCCTGGACCGCAGCTTTCGGCTTGACCGTCACTCTCGTGTGGCTGTACGTGGAGATCATCCGTCTCCTGGCCATTCTCCGAGGGGACGACTAGGTACCCAGGCAGCTGCCGCTGTCGTAACCCCAACAACCGTGGGCCCCGCCAACCTGGCGGGGCCCACGGCCGTTAAAGGG
>NZ_JAYXNX010000003.1:283801-402692 GCF_036455295.1 Pseudarthrobacter phenanthrenivorans
CCCCACGGCCGTTAACGGGCTGCGCCCGTGCAGCGGCGTACGGCTAGGCGATCCGCATGGCGCCGGCGGCAGGGGAGACGGTGAAGATTTCCGGCGCCCTGAAGCCGGCTTCGGCGAAAGCCTTGGCGACGGCGTCACGCACCTTTTGCTCAGCGTCCGCCGGGGTCAGCGCAATCGCCGCCCCGCCGAACCCGCCGCCGGTCATCCTGGCGCCGATGGCGCCGTTGGCCCGGGACGTATCCACTGCCAGGTCCAGTTCGGGGCACGAAATCTCGAAGTCGTCACGCATGGAGGCGTGGCTTGCGTCCAGCAGGGGGCCAATGGCAGCCGGGCCGGGGCCTCCCAGGAGTTCCACGGTCTGGAGCACCCTGTCATTCTCGGTGACCACGTGCCGCACCCGCCGGAAGGTGACCTCGTCCAGCAGGCCGCCGGCTTCGGCAAGGTCAGCCACCTCGACGTCGCGCAGGGCCCTGACTCCCAGCACCTCGGCACCCAGCTCACAGGACGCCCGTCGGGACGCGTAGCCGCCGTCCGCGTGCGAGTGTGAGACTTTGGTGTCGATGACCAGGAGCACCAGGCCGGCGGGTTCGGTCTCGAAGGGAACCAGGCTTGCTGTCTGGTCCCGGCAGTCCAAAAAGACGGCGTGTCCTTTCGAGCCGCGCAGCGAAGCGGACTGGTCCATGATGCCCGTGGGGGCCCCGACAAAGTCGTTTTCCGCCCGCTGTGTGGCCAGGACCATCTCCTGCGCCTCCAGGCCGGCGCCCGTAATGTCGTTGAGGGCGGTGATGACGGCGCATTCAATGGCGTGCGACGACGACAGGCCGGCACCCAGCGGCACGTTGGAGTCCAGGAGCAGGTCCACCCCCGGAACGGCGATGCCCCGCTCCCTGAGCGCCCACATCACGCCCAGGGGATACTTCGTCCAGCCTTTCCCTGTCCCGGGCTGCAGCGCGTCAAGCGTAGTGCTGACGACGCCCTGGTCGCCGTACGTGGACAGCAGCCGGACAGTGGTATCGGTTCGGGCGGCAACCGCCACGCGGGCCGTCCGGTCGATGGCAAAGGGCAGGACGAAGCCCTCGTTGTAGTCGGTGTGCTCACCGATGAGGTTCACGCGGCCGGGCGCCTGCCAGACGCCATCTGGAGCGCCGCCGAATTCCTGCTCGAACCGGGCGCTGAGGTCCGGGGATCCGGTAGGTGCCATCCGGCCGTGGTCCTGGTTCCGGCTGCTCACGCCGATGCTCCTTCCGGGGTGGCCGCCGCTGCGGGGACGGTCGTGGACGGCGGGAGAGCGACGGCGCGCAGCCGTTCTGCCACCTTTTCGGGTGTGGTGTCGTTGATGAACGCGCCCATGGCCGCCTCCGACCCTGCCAGGTACTTCAGTTTGTCGGCGGCGCGGCGCGGAGAGGTCAGTTGGAGGTGGAGGTAACCGGCCGGCCTGAGGAGGTCATCCAGCGGGGCCTGGTGCCAGGCGGAGATGTATGGAGTGGGGGTGGGATAGAGGGCGTCCACCCGCTTGAGCAGGTCCAGGTAGACCTGTGCCAGCTCGTCCTTTTCCGCCCCGTTGAGGCCTGCCAGGTCCGGGACGTGGCGGTGGGGGACCAGGTGGATCTCCAAGGGCCATCGGGCTGCGAAGGGCACATAGGCGCTGAAATGCGTCCCCTCCAGGACCATCCTGCTGCCGTCTTCCCGCTCGGCACGCAGGAGGGATCCGGTCAGGGTGTCCCGCCCGTCGTGTGCGTCGTAGTACTTCCGTGCGGCACTGCCCAGCACGCCGGCGCGGGGCGTGACGTACGGGTAAGCGTAGATTTGTCCGTGCGGGTGGTGCAGCGTCACCCCGATGTCCGCACCGCGGTTCTCGAACGGGAAGACCTGCTTAATGCCGTCCAGGGCGCTCAGTGCGGCGGTGCGCTGCGACCATGCTTCGATCACCGTGCGGGACCGCTCCGGGCTCAGGCCGCTGAAGGATCCTGTGTGCTCGGGAGTAAAGGAGACCACCTCGCACCGCCCGTAGGCGGGGCCTTTCGTTCCCCAGGCGGCGTTCTGCGGGACGGGGCCCAGCGCCGGCCCAAGGGAAGGGAACCGGTTCTCGAAGACCACCACGTCATAGTCGGCCGCCGGAATTTCTGACGCGTTGCCGGGAGTGGTGGGGCAGATGGGGCATTGGTCTGCCGGCGGCAGGTGGGTGCGGGCCTGGCGGTGGGCGGCGATGGCCACCCATTCACCCGTCAGGGCATCGAAGCGGACCTCGCCCGGTTCGCCGCGCGGCGGTAGCCCCCGGTGATCGGCGGTGAGGTGTGCGGCGCGTGAGTCGCTGGTGCCCGCGTCGTCGAAGTAGATCAGCTCCCGCCCGTCGGAGAGTCTGGTGCTGGTAATCCCGGTCATGGAAGAATTTTCGCACAAACGCTCAATAATGAATAGTTTCCAACAAAAAGTAACAGGGTCGGATATCGGGGACTGCGCCCCGCCGTTGTACGGTAATGCCCATGACAGCCTCTTCAGAACAAGGAACCACGCAACCGTCGTCCATCCGGTCCTGCGCAACGGGACGCCAGTACGAGCTGCGCCGGGGTGATGCCGTGGCCGTGGTGACCGAACTCGCCGCCGGGCTGCGCTCCTTCACCCGGGGCGGCGTCCTGCTGACCGAAACGTACGGTGATGACGAGATTTCCCCCGGCGGTTCCGGCATTACCCTGGCGCCTTGGGCCAACAGGGTGGAGGACGGGCAATGGTTCCTCGATGGCCGGAAGCAGCAGCTGGACATCACCGAGGTTTCCCGCAATAACGCCAGCCACGGGTTGCTGCGGAATACCGGCTACGCGCTGCTGGAGGAGTCCCGGTTTGGCGTGGCACTGGAGGCGACCGTCTTCCCGCAGCACGGCTACCCATTCCTGGTGCGCCACCGCGTGGAATACCGGCTTTCGGATGACCTTGGGCTCCACGTCCGGCAAACCCTCACCAATGACACCTTGTCCAAGGCGCCCTTCGTGCTGGGGGCGCATCCCTATCTCCGGGTCGGTGACACGCCGGCTCAGGAACTGCGGCTGACGGTTGCCGCCGATACCCGGCTGGTGACCGACGAGCGCCTGATTCCCCGCAATTCGGCTCCTGTTGACGGCGATGTTGACTTCCGTTCCGGGCGGCGCGTTGCTGACCTGGCCGTGGATGTTGCCCTGACGGACCTCCATTACCAGGACGGCCGGGCCCGCCACACCCTGGCTGCAGCCGACGGCAGCGAGGTCTCCCTCTGGCAGGATGACACCTGCCGGTATGTCCACGTCTACGTGAGCACGGTGTATCCGGGGCGGGAACGCGCTGTGGCCGTAGAGCCGATGACCGGGCCCGCGAATGCGTTCAACTCAGGGGAGGGACTCCGTTGGCTTGAGCCCGGAGAGTCCTTCAGCATGGAGTGGGGCATCGACTACCGGCCCGGCGCGTCGGCCCGCTAGTTTGCTTTGGGCTGGGGCTGCGGAAGTATGGGGATATGACGCCAAAAGAGGACGACGTTACCCTGGCCCACCCAGCTCCAGCCAATACGGCTCCAGCGGCGCCGGCCGGCGCCGCTGTGCCCCTCCGGGTGCTGACTGACCGAGAACTGGACAAGGACATACCGTACGGCATCCGCATCGCCGCTTCCTGGTCGTGGCGCCTCGGCCTGATCCTCCTGATGGTGGGGACCCTGGTTTGGCTCCTCAGCCACATCACCCTCCTGATCATCCCGATCATGGTGGCGGCCCTCCTCGCCGGACTGCTCAGCCCCGTCACGGCCTGGCTGAAGCGGCGGGGACTGCCGGCAGGACTCGCCGTCGCCGTGACTGTCCTTGGCTTCATCGGCGTCATCGCCGGTGCGTTGGCCCTGGTGGGCAGGCAGCTTGCGGTCGGATTTGGCGAGCTCTACTCCCAGGCGCTTGAGGGCGTCCGGCAGGTCCAGGACTGGCTTTCCGCCGGCCCCCTGCACCTCACCGCCACCCAGATCGACCAGTATGTCAAGGAAGCCACGGACGCGCTCCAGAACAACAGCAGCAGCATTGTCAGCGGCGCCCTGTCCTTTGGCAGCACCGCCGGACACTTCGCGGCCGGGATGCTCCTCTCGCTCTTCATCCTCATCTTCTTCCTCCTGGAAGGTGACCGGATCTGGGCGTTCCTGGTCAGGATGCTTCCCCGCAAAGCCCGTGCCGCCACCTTCGGGGCCGGCCATAGGGGCTGGGCGTCCATGGTCAGCTACGCACGCATCCAGATGTTCGTGGCGGCCGTCGATGCACTTGGCATCGGCGTGGGCGCGGCGATTATTGGCGTCCCGCTGGCGCTTCCCCTGGGCGTGCTGGTCTTCCTTGGATCCTTCATTCCGGTGGTCGGCGCCCTGGTGACTGGCGTCGTCGCCGTCCTTCTGGCCCTGGTGGCCAACGGCCCCGTAAACGCCCTGGTCATGCTGGCCATCGTCCTGTTGGTCCAGCAGTTGGAAGGCCACATCCTGCAACCCCTGGTCATGGGCAAGGCGGTATCGCTGCACCCGGTAGCCGTGATCCTTAGCGTTGCGGCCGGTTCCTACCTCGCCGGCATCCCCGGAGCCTTGTTCTCCGTACCCATCCTGGCCGTAGCAAACTCGGCCGTTCGCTACATCGCCGCCAGAACGTGGGACCATGAACAGGTGCCGGTAATTGCCGGGAAGCCCATCACGGCCGGAGCGGGCGGGGACAACACCATCCAGGATGTTGAACCCCGGACTGCATCCGATGACGTGGGGGACGCCGCGGCAGGCACCCCAGCCGAACACCGTGATGCCCGTGCCTCCTCGCCGGATGGCAGCCGGGCGGAACCCAGAGGAGAGTAGTCCGTGAAGATCCTTGAAACCCTTCCCGTCACACTGGACGATGTCCTTGAGGCGCAGAAGCTGCTTGACGGGATTATTGCGCGCACTCCTGTGGAATCGTCGCGGGCCCTTGGCGGCATGGTGAACGGCGATGTGTACTTCAAGTGCGAGAACCTCCAGCGTGCCGGCTCGTTCAAGGTGCGCGGCGCTTACGTTCGGATGGCCCGGCTTTCCCCGGACGAGAAAAAGCGGGGGGTGGTGGCGGCATCGGCCGGCAACCACGCGCAGGGCGTTGCCGTCGCCGCCAAGAGCCTTGGCATCAAGGCCCGCATCTACATGCCCCTCGGCGTAGCACTGCCCAAGCTTGCCGCCACCCGGAGCCACGGCGCCGAAGTGGTGCTGCATGGACACAACGTGGACGAGGCGCTCGCCGAGGCCCAGCGCTACAGCAATGAAACAGGCATGGTCTTCGTCCACCCCTTCGACAACGTGGACGTGGTGGCAGGCCAGGGGACCGTGGGCCTGGAAATCCTGGAGCAGGTCCCCAACGTGGATACCGTCCTCATGGGCGTGGGCGGCGGGGGACTGCTGGCAGGGGTCGCGGTCGCCATCAAGGCGCGCGCCCGGGAACTCGGCCGGGAGATCCGGATCATCGGTGTCCAGGCGGAAAACGCCGCAGCGTACCCGCCTTCGCTTGCCGCCGACGCCCTGGTGCCGCTCAAGAAGGTGTCCACCATGGCCGACGGCATCGCGGTGGGCCGCCCGGGGCAGTTGCCCTTCAGCATCATCCGGGAACTGGTTGATGATGTGGTCACCGTCAGTGAAGACTCGCTGGCCCGCGCCCTGATCTTCCTGCTGGAACGGGCCAAGATGGTGGTGGAACCAGCAGGCGCCGTGGGCGTGGCTGCCCTCATGGACGGCAAGATCGAGAACCCCGGAACCACCGTGGCCGTCCTGTCAGGCGGCAACATCGACCCCATGCTGATGCTTAAGGTGATCCAGCGCGGCCTCTCCGCTGCAGGCCGTTACATGACGGTGCGGATGATGCTGGATGACCGCCCTGGTTCGCTGGCAACGATCGCGCGCATCATCGCCGAAAACGACGCCAATGTTACCGGCCTGGACCACACCCGGGTTGGCGGCTCCATCAGCATGGGCGACGTCTCCATCACCGTAAACCTGGAAACCAAAGGCCACCAGCACGGGGAACAGGTACTCAGCGCCCTCCGCGCCGAGGGCTTCCAGCCAATCGTGGTGCATTAGGAACGGCGATGGCGGGACCGGTCAGCGGACCCACGGGTGACGGGCGGGATCCGGAGCGCCACACCATTGCCTCCCGCGCAAGGGCCGGACTGGCGGTCCTTGGCGGGTTCGTGGCGCTGCTGTTCGCCATCGAAGTGCTCAACACACTGATGATGGGAGCACTTAACCGGACCTTTGGCCTGAGGCCGAGGAGCCCCGACGGGCTGCTGGACATCCTGACCTTTCCGCTCCTGCACGCCAACCTGAACCACCTGCTGTCCAACAGCCTTCCCCTGGTCATCTTCGGTTTCCTGGTGTTCCTTTCAGGGCTGCGGGTGTTCCTCACCGCGCTGGCTTTCAGCTGGCTCGGCAGCGGCCTCACGGTCTGGCTTATTGGCGACGGCGTCACCGTGGGGGCCTCGGGTTTGGTCTTCGGGCTCTTCGCGTTCCTCCTTGTACGCGGATTCTTCAACCGCAGCTGGCGGCAGATCCTGCTCGCAGCGGTCCTCTTCATGGGCTACGGAAGCATCCTGCTGGGGGCCTTGCCGTTCGTGGCCGGATACGTCAGCTGGCAGGCACACCTGGGCGGCGCCGCCGGCGGGGTGGTGGCCGCCCTGCTGCTGCGTCCGCGCATGCCCGCCGTTCCGCGGCAGGTCTGATCCGGGTCCGTGCCAAGGCAGCCGGATCGGCCCGGGAGCGTTAAAGCGAACCGGCGGCCGCCCCCCGTGGGGGCGGCCGCCGGTTGTCTGCGCCTGATGGTTTACGCTAGGCGGCGTACGGCTTGGCGGAAAGGATCTCCACCTTGATGTCCTTGCCGTTGGGCGCAACGTAGCTGAGGGTTTCGCCTTCCTTATGGCCCAGGATGGCTGCACCAAGGGGCGACTTTTCACTGAAGACATCCAGGTCTGAGTCGCCAGCGATCTCGCGCGAACCCAGCAGGAAGGTCTCCTCGTCACCGGCGATCCTGGCGACCACAATCATGCCGGGTTCAACGATGCCGTCATCGGCAGGCGCTTCACCCACATGGGCATCACGGAGCAGCACCGTCAGCTGGCGGATACGGGCTTCGATCTTGCCCTGTTCCTCCTTGGCCGCGTGGTAGCCCCCGTTTTCCTTGAGGTCCCCCTCTTGCCGCGCTGCTTCAATCTTCTGGACGATCTCCGCCCGGCCTGCGCCGGAAAGGTGGTCCAGCTCTGCCTTCAGGCGGTCAAAAGCTTCCTGGGTGAGCCAGGCTGCAGATGCGCTGTTGGTGGTAGACACGGACTTCTCCTCTAGTGGTCCTACATGCAAAAGACCCCGCCACGGTGGCCACTTGTGGAACAGTAACCAGCTCAGCGGGGTAAAGGTATCTCTCCATTGTAGTCAATCCGCTGGAGATAACCCAACACCGAAGCGTCGCAGGTCACACGCCTTATGACTCCCCACCCGGGATCCAGCAGCTGTCCACCACGCCGGAGACGGATGCGGACTCCGTACGCAAGGTGACGCTCTGGGCCACTGTCCTGCCGCCGTCGGCCGTGCCGTCACCCGCCGATGGCGGAATGTCCACCACTTTCCAGCCCACTACCGCAAACTTCGAATCGAGTGCCTTCACGGCGCACTTGACGGGCTTGGCAGGTTCCCGTGTGACCTGGAAGTCCACTTCGGCCAGCGTTGAATCGGTGGTGCTGTAGCCAACGTCCTTGAACGTCACACCGGACAGTGAGCTGGACGTGGTGGCCCAAGCCAGGAAGGCGATTCCCCCAGCCAATGCCACTCCGATCACAACCCGGGCAGCCTTGGGGGAGAGCCGGCGCTTTTTAGCACCATACCGATTGGCTAGGCTAGTGTCTGCGGGCGCGGGTTGGGCCGGCTGGTCCGGGTAAGTCACCAGACCAGTTTAGTGCCCTTTCCACATGCTCCTTGCGTTGGCCGTGGCCGCCGCAGGGCGGGGCGCCCCCACATCATCCGACAGCTGCCATCATGCCGCGAAAGAAGAATAAGGAGCCGTCCCTTCCATGACAGCGTCCAGCAACTCCCCGGTGCCGCTCCGGCTGCTCGCGGTCCACGCCCACCCGGATGACGAGTCCAGCAAGGGCGCTGCCACCATGGCCATGTACGCGGCTGCCGGCGTGGATGTCCTGGTGGCAACCTGCACGGACGGATCGCGGGGGGACATCCAGAACCCCGCGGTGGAGGGCGAGCCGCATCCCAAGCGGGACATGGCCGGCGCACGCAGGCTGGAGATGCAGCGCGCCGCCACCATCCTCGGCATCCGCCAGCGCTGGCTGGGGTTTGTCGACTCGGGCCTTCCGGAAGGAGACCCGCTTCCGCCCCTCCCGGCGGGATCCTTCGCCACTTTGCCGCTGCACCAGGCCGCAGCGCCCCTGGTGCGGCTGGTCCGGTCTTTCAGGCCCCACGTGATGCTCAGTTACGACGAGAACGGCGGCTACCCGCATCCGGACCACATCATGGCCCACCGGGTGGCTGTGGAAGCCTTTGAAGCGGCGGGCGATGCGGAACGCTACCCTGGGGCGGGGGATCCGTGGGAGCCGAGCAAGCTCTACTACGACCGGGCATTCAGCCCCGAGCGTTTCCGGGCGCTTCATTTCGCCCTTGAAGAGGCCGGGCTGCAGTCCCCATATGCCGAGCGGCTGGCCGCCTGGCTGGAGTCCGACGCCGAGGGACACACCCCGCCGCCGGCCACGCATGCCACCACCACTCAGGTGGATTGCGGAGACTTCTTCGAGATGCGCGACGACGCGCTGCGCGCCCACCGGACCCAGGTGGACCCCCTTGGGTTCTTCTTCGCCGTTTCGCCGGAGATGCAGCGCCGGGTCTGGCCCTGGGAGGACTATTCGCTGATTCATTCACGGGTGCACTCGGAGCTCCCCGAAAAGGACCTGTTTGCGGGGCTAAGATAGACAGGGCAGGCAATTTCTATCTTGCGTAGAAGATAGCCGCGGCGACACCCCGTCCGCCTCCTGCTGCATCCGTTCCACCAGAAGGTTTCAACCGTGCATTCTCTGCTCCTCCGCCTGGCCACCACGCCCACCCCGCTGCCCACCCCAACACTCAGGGACGGCATCTCCGAGGACCAGGTGACCCCGGGCCTGCTGGGATTCATCATGACGGCCTTCTTCGTCGTGGCGACCGCCCTGCTCATTGTCGATATGGTGCGGCGCATCCGCCGGGTGCGGTACCGGGCCCAGGTGGAGGAAGAGCGCATGGCAGCCGCCGCTGCGGCGGACGTGGAAGCTGCGGAAGGCCAGGACGGGCTCGACGACGGTGCGCACCGGCCGTCCAGGGACTCCAGGGAAGACGGGTCGTCCAACGGGCTTTCCCGGCCCCGCGAGTAGGCTGGCCCGGGAAGGCTGTCTCCTGGGGCGCCTTCCGTTAGGAAAGGACCGCCAGGGCGATTGCCCCAAAATGGGCGGCGAATGCAAATACGGTGAATGCGTGGAACAGTTCGTGGAAGCCAAAGTGGTAGTAGCTGAAATTGGGCTTCTTCAGCGCGTAGAAGATGGCGCCGGCGATGTACAGGACGCCACCCACGCAAACCAGCACGGCCGCCGGGACGCTGGCCTGGAAGAACTGCGGCAGGTAGAATAGCGCGCCGCAGCCCAGTGCGATGTAGATGGGCACGTAGAGCCAGCGGGGCGCGTCAGTCCACAACAGCCGGAAAGCGACGCCGAGGATGGCTCCGGCCCAGATTACCCACAGGAGCACCACCGCCTGTCCCCGTTCCAGGAGCGTCCAGGCCAGCGGGGTGTAGGTGCCCGCGATCACCAGCATGATGTTGGTGTGGTCCAGCCGCTTCAGGACGAGCTTGACGCGCGGTGACCAGTTGCCGCGGTGGTAGACCGCGCTGACCCCGAACAGCAGGACGCCGGTGGCGGCGTAGACGGCGGACGTGACTTTGCGGTCCGGCGTGGGGGCAAGGGCGACGAGGATGACGCCGGCGACCAGGGCGAGGGGAGCGGTGACCGTGTGGATCCATCCGCGCCACTTCGGCTTGATCATCAGCAGCTCAGCCAGGCGGACCGCGGCATCGTCCACGGCGCTGGCTTCCGGTTGCGGGCCGGGAGTCCGGTCCTCCGGCGGGGGCGCCGCCGAAGCCTCGGGGGAGTGGCTGTTCATGAGACCAGAATAACCTACGGTCCGGTAAGTTACCGATGAGTAACATGACTCTGGTGCCGCATTTCCGTGCTGCCGGTCCAGGCTGCCACGGGCGGTAGCCTAGGATGTGGATGTACGTTCGGCAGGAAAGTCAGGTGAGTGGACGCGTGGAGTTGCCCGGGTTCCTCTATGGCTATTACGAGCGCCGGCTCCTCAAGGATCTCCCGCGCGACCGCATTCCGCGGCATATCGGCGTCATGGTGGATGGCAACCGGCGCTGGGCCAAGCAGTTCAACGCCCCCACCAGCCAGGGCCACCAGGCCGGTGCCGACAAGATCCACGAATTCCTGGGCTGGTGCCAGGAGCTGGGCGTCAAAGTGGTGACCCTGTACATGCTGTCCACGGACAACATGAACCGCTCCAGCGAGGAGCTGGATCTCCTGATGGGCATCATCGCCAACACGCTGGACCGGCTGGATGAAGACGCGAACATCTCCGTGCACGCCATGGGTGCCCCGGAACTGCTGCCGGACTACCTGGCCGAACGGCTCAACAAGCTCACGACCAGGACCCCGGTGCGGGAGAAGATCCACGTGAATGTGGCTGTAGGGTACGGCGGTCGCAGGGAGATCGTGGATGCAGTGCGTGAACTGCTGCACGACGCCGTGGCCAAGGGCATGGACATCTCCAAGCTCGCCGACGACCTGTGCGTGGACGACATCTCCCGCTACCTCTACACGCGCGGCCAGCCGGACCCGGACCTGGTTATCAGGACGTCGGGGGAGCAGCGTCTTTCCGGCTTCCTGATGTGGCAAAGCGCCTACAGCGAGTTCTACTTTTGCGAGGCCCTCTGGCCCGCGTTCCGGAAGGTGGACTTCCTCCGTGCCCTGCGGGACTACGCAGGCCGCCAGCGCCGCTTTGGCGCCTGAAACCCCCGGTTCATAACGAGTTCATACATCCGCCAGAGAAATCGCGGCCAAATGGTTGCGGAAATCACCCGTGGTGGATTTACGTTATAACCATCAGCAGGCAAAACCGCCGGCTGATCGGGGAGGCCAGTACATGGAGCGAAACATCGCACCGGTTGTATGGGAGGCCGGACCCGGCCTCCTGGCCGAGCCGCCTCACCAATAACAATTCCGGGCTTGCGCCCGGGGCTGGAGTCGATGTGGCTACTTCTGAACAACTGCCCGAGGTCCTGGTTGGACAGGGCGGGAAAGCTACCTCTCGCGCCGAGCGAGCCACCCCTGAAACCGGTGCGGCAACTGATGCTGCGGCCGGTTTTGCTGTCTCCGGAAGGGAAGCCGACATCCACACGTTCGTCATCGACACCTCTGTCCTGCTCTCCGATCCCCATGCGCTCCTGCGGTTTGCCGAACACGAGGTGGTGGTTCCCGTCGTGGTCATTACCGAACTGGAATCCAAGCGGCACGATCCCGAACTCGGCTACTTCGCCCGGAAGGCGCTAAGGCTCCTTGACGACCTTCGGATTAAGCATGGCGGCCTGAACCAGCCCCTTCCCATTGGCGATGAGGGCGGCACCCTCATGGTGGAACTGAACCACATCTCGGCGGAGGTACTGCCGCTGGGTTTCCGCAGCGGCGACAACGACAGCCGAATCCTCGCGGTGGCCAAGAACCTGGCCAACGAGGGGCGCGACGTCACCGTGGTCTCCAAGGACCTGCCAATGCGGGTCAAGGCCTCTGCCATGGGGCTCACCGCAGACGAGTACCGCAACGAACTGGTCAAGGACTCCGGTTGGACCGGCGTTGCCGAAATCGAGGCCGACGAGCAGGACATCGCAACACTGTACGGCCACGAGCCCGTCTTCATCCCCGCCGCAGCCGAACTTCCCGTCAACACCGGGCTTGTCCTGCTCTCCAACCGCGGTTCCGCCCTCGGCCGGGTGGGTGCAGACAAGCAGGTGCGCCTGGTAAAGGGCGACCGCGACGTGTTCGGCCTCCACGGCCGCTCGGCCGAGCAGCGACTGGCCATCGACATGCTGATGGATCCCGCCGTCGGAATCGTGTCCATTGGAGGCCGCGCCGGCACCGGCAAGTCGGCGCTGGCTCTCTGTGCCGGGTTGGAAGCCGTGCTGGAACGCCGCGAACACCGCAAGGTCATCGTCTTCCGGCCGCTCTATGCCGTGGGTGGCCAGGAACTGGGCTACCTGCCCGGTTCCGAGTCCGAGAAGATGAATCCCTGGGCGCAGGCAGTCTTCGACACGCTCGGCGCGTTAGTGAGCCAGGAAGTCGTCGAGGAAGTCATGGACCGGGGCATGCTCGAGGTCATGCCCCTCACCCACATCCGCGGACGTTCCCTTCACGATGCTTTCGTGATCGTCGATGAGGCCCAGTCGCTCGAAAAGAACGTCCTCCTCACCGTCATGAGCCGCATGGGCCAGAACTCCAAGATCGTGCTCACCCACGACGTCGCCCAGCGGGACAACCTCCGCGTCGGCCGCCACGATGGGATTGCCGCCGTCGTCGAAACCCTGAAAGGACACCCGCTCTTCGGCCATGTCACCCTCACCCGCTCCGAACGCTCACCGATCGCAGCCCTTGTGACAGAGCTCCTGGAGGGCTAACGGGGGTGCGTGGGGCACCCTTCCTCTGCGTGCTGGCTCGTTCCTCGCCTTTGACGCACGCTGCCGGAAGGCTGCCCCACTCCCAAGCCGGGTTACGGGCCTTCTCGTAGGAGCGCATCGCGGCGCATCGGCCGACGTAGGCCCAGCGACCGAAGGTGGCCCTTTGCGCTGTGTCTAAGCGACGGAGAAGGACCGTGGCCCGGCGTACCCAGCCACGGACAGGCACTCACCGCACGCCGAGGAACTTCGCCGCCGCCTCGTGGCCCTCGACCTGCAAGGTCCAGTCGGGGCGTTTGAACGTGTCCGGGGTGACGCGGACGTGCAGGACTGTTTGGACGTTGCTGCCCCAGGCCTTGCGGGTAATGCCGTTGGGTTCGTAGCCGAGGGAGCGGGAGACGCCCAGGGAAGCGGTGTTCCACTGGGCGGCCTCGGATTCGGCAACTTCGGCGCCCAGCCAGTAAAAGGCCCAGAGGACGACGGCGGCGCGCATCTCCTTGCCCAGGCCAACGCCCTGCACGGACTGCTTGAGCCACGATCCGGTGCTGACGGTCTTGAGCGCCGCGAACTCCTTAGCGCCGACGTCCTGGCATCCGACGAACTGGCCCTTGTGCCAGATGCCCAGGAGCAGAGTCCAGTTCTCCGGTGTGCACTCAGCCCTGCACCGCCAGTACCAGCGGGCCATATTGGGACCGAGTTCATCGTCCGGCAGCTCAGACCAGGGCGTGCTGAAGGGATTCCTGCCCGGTTCATGGATGCCGCTGCGGGCGGCGTCGACAGCCGCCGGGACGTCCTGGTCGGTGATGGGACGGAGCTCCAGGCGCGGTGTCCTCAGCTTGAGGTCGAACAAGGGCCAGATGGTGCTCATCGTCGTCATCCGCGAAGCCTAGCCGATGCCACGCCCGGGATTTGCCATCCTCAGGCGGGCACGTCCCAGCTGATGTGCCGGCGGACGTCGGTCAGGTTCATGGACTCGGCCAGGAAGAGGTCATCGAGCATGTACTCGTCCACGGCGATGATGCGGATCCAATGTCCATATTCGTCCTTGTCGGGCTGCAGGGACCGGCTGGACACACAGATGCCTGTACCCACGTCCACGCGGAGCCGGGACCTGCCGGGAAGGCAGAGCGGTGCTGACGGATCAGCGGGCCGGTAGGCAGCGTTCGGTACCACCTCCGCCTCTAGGACAGGGCGGCCTTCATGGTCTGCCTCCCCAACATCCTCGATGTCCAAGGCGTTGCTGCCGGGGAATTCGATGGGTACCGGTGCGTTGCCCGCGAGCTCCACCGGGTCAAGCGCGGCGGAGAAACGGCCGTTGCCGAAGCCCGGCTCGCCGTAGGCGGCCTCGGGCCTGCGGCGGACCAGGCCGGCGTCGTCGTAGACGGGGGTAACCAGGTGCGGGGGGAGGAGCCAGGACTTGCGCGTGGCGCTCACGTAGAAGACGTCCCTGGAGTCGTTGATCCCGGTGGTGCTGTGCAGGACCAGTCCCTCCGGACTTTCCAGCCGCAGGGCCCCTGGACGGCGCAGCCAGGCGCGGACGAAGGGAGCTCCCGGGGCAGGCGCAGAGGCAAAGGGCTGGTCCCAGTACTCAAACCGCAAAGACTGCCATTTCCATGGCGAAGAGCGGCACAGGTTCCGAAACGTGGCAGCCAGGTCCGTGGGGGCCGCAGGAGTATCCGGAGGCGGCCGGCGCCGGGAGTCCCAGGTGGACATATCCACATTTTACGCGGCGGTGCTACGGCCGGAACGGGGGGATCCAGTAGCATCCGAGGGGTGATCGGACGACTCGGCGAACTCTGGCAGCACACACCGCTTGCCTTCTGGCTGGTACTCGCGGCGTGCCTCTACTTTGCCGTGATGGCGGTCAGGCTCACCATTATCGATGTCCGGCACCACCTCCTGCCCAACAGGATCGTCTTCCCGTCCTATGCCGTGGCCGGTGCGCTTCTCCTGCTGGCGGCCGCCGTGGCCTGGACCGGCCCCGCTCCGGGCCTGGGGACGGTCAACGGGGTTCTGGCCACGCCTTTGGTCCGCGTGGTTGCCGGGGCTGCCGTCCTCTGGCTTTTCTACTTCATATTGCGCTTCGTTTACCCGCCGGGTATGGGATTCGGGGACGTCAAGCTCGCCGGCGTGCTGGGAATGTACCTTGGCTACCTCAGCTGGGGGCACTTGTTCGCCGGTACCTTCCTGGCGTTCCTGCTGGGCGGCCTGTGGTCCCTGGTAATCCTGGTGGCACGGCGGGGGACCCTTAAATCCGCCATACCGTTCGGTCCGTTCATGCTCGCCGGCGCCGCTGCCGCCATGCTGCTGCCCGCGTGAACCACTCCAGGTGCCCGCGGAAACCAGGGGCTGTTCGGTAGGCTGGCAGTATGCCTGCACCCGAATACGTCCTGAAGCTGCGCAAGAAAATCGGCAACGATCCCCTCTGGGTTCCGGGGGTACGGGGCGTGGTGGTCGACGACGCCGGCCGGATCCTCCTGGCCCAGCGCGCGGACAACCGGCAGTGGGCGCTCATCAGCGGCATGCTGGATCCGGGGGAGCAGCCCGCCCGGGGCCTGGTGCGGGAAATCTTCGAGGAGACCGCGGTGGTGGCGGAGGCCGAACGCGTGGTCTCCGTGGGCGCCGTCGGTCCGGTCACCTACCCCAACGGAGACGTCTGCGAGTTCCTGGATGTAGTGTTCCTGTGCCGCTACGTCTCCGGCGAGGCAAGGGTCAATGACGACGAATCCCTGGCTGTCGGCTGGTTCGGCCTGGACGAACTTCCGCAACTCATGCCGGGGCACCTCACCAGCATCCGCCAGGCCCTTTCCCCTTCCGGCGCCGTCCACTTCGAGCCCTAAAGGCTGCAGCGTGGCACTTTCCGGTTGCCACGCTTAAGTACGACGGCGGCCGGTACCTTCCGTGTGGAAGGTGCCGGCCGCCGTCGTACTTAAGCTCGTGGAACGGGCGCTGCTAGGCCTTGTGGGCCGGGGCCGTCATGGTGGTAACGTCCAGGGCCTTGTCGAGATCAGCCTCGGAAACCTTGCCGTCGCCTTCACCGACGAAGCCCAGCTTCTCGGTGGCCTGGCGGATGGTCAGGCCCTCCTTGACGGCCGTCTTGGCGATCTTGGCGGCGTTCTCGTAGCCGATGTACTTGTTCAGCGGCGTGACGATGGACGGGGAAGCCTCGGCCAGGAAGCGGGCGCGCTCAACGTTGGCGGTGATGCCGTCGATCATCTTGTCCGCCATGACGCGGCTGGTGTTGGCCAGCAGGCGGATGGACTCGAGCAGGTTGGCGGCCATGACCGGGATGCCCACGTTGAGCTCGAAGGCGCCGTTGGTGCCGGACCAGGCGATGGCGGTGTCGTTGCCGATGACCTGGGCGGCAACCATGATGGAAGCCTCGCAGATGACCGGGTTGACCTTGCCGGGCATGATCGAGGAGCCGGGCTGCAGGTCCGGGAGGGCGATTTCGCCCAGGCCGGTGTTGGGGCCGGAGCCCATCCAGCGGAGATCGTTGTTGATCTTCATGAAGGAGATGGCGATGTTACGCAGCTGGCTGGAGGCTTCAATGAGGCCGTCGCGGTTGGCCTGGGCCTCGAAGTGGTCGCGGGCCTCGGTCAGCGGCAGTCCGGTGTCCGTGGCGAGCAGTTCGATGACGCGCTCAGGGAAGCCGGCAGGGGTGTTGATGCCGGTGCCAACGGCAGTGCCGCCCAGCGGAACCTCGGAAACGCGGGGGAGCGAAGCGTTGATGCGCTCAATGCCGTAGCGGACCTGCGCGGCATAGCCGCCGAACTCCTGGCCCAGGGTCACCGGGGTGGCGTCCATGAGGTGGGTACGGCCGGACTTGACGACGTCCTTGAACTCGGCTGCCTTGCGTTCCAGCGATTCGGCCAGGTAACCCAGGGCGGGGATGAGGTCGTTGATCAGCGCGGAGGTCGCGGCAACGTGCACGGAGGTGGGGAACACGTCGTTGGAGGACTGCGAGGCGTTGACGTGGTCGTTGGGGTGGACCACCTTGTCGCTGCCGGCGGCCTTCAGCGCGCGGGTCGCCAGCTCGGCGATGACCTCGTTGGTGTTCATGTTCGACGAGGTGCCGGAACCGGTCTGGAAGACGTCGATGGGGAAGTCGCCGTCGTACTTGCCGGCAGCCACCTCGTCGGCAGCGTCAGCAATCGCCTTGGCCAGCTCGCCGTCGAGCACGCCCAGTTCTGCGTTGGCCTGGGCGGCAGCCTTCTTGACCCGTGCCAGCGCCTCGATGTGGGTGCGCTCCAGGGTCTTGCCGGAAATAGGGAAGTTCTCCACTGCCCGCTGCGTCTGCGCGCGGTACAGTGCGTTCACGGGGACGCGGACTTCGCCCATCGTGTCATGTTCAATGCGGAACTCTTCAGTGGAAGTCATGGGGCTAGCTTATGGCGATCGGGCGCCCCATCGAAAACCGTTAAGGCAGCGTTGGCGGCGGCCCGAAGGACCGCCGCCGGGCGCTGTTAAAGCTCGCCGATTCCGGAAACAAGGTCGGCGCGGCCCTCCGCCAGCCGGTAGGAGAGGCCGATCACCGCGGTCCGGCCGTCCTCGATTGCGTCGGAAATCACACGCGAACTGTCGGCAAGGCGCTGGGACATCTGCTTGACGTTTTCCACCACCATGTCGTTGACCTCGGTCTGGTTGTTGCGCAGGGACGTCAGGACGGAGGGCGTGATGCGCTCCACGAGGTCGCGGATGAAGCCTGCGGGCATCTCACCGGTTTCGACGGCGTCCCGGGTGGCCGTGACCGCTCCGCAGCTGTCGTGCCCGAGCACCACGATCAGCGGCACCCCCAGCACCGCGACGCTGTATTCGAGCGAGCCCAGGACGGCGTCGTCAATCACCTGTCCTGCCGTGCGGACCACGAAGACGTCACCGAGGCCGACGTCGAAAATGATCTCTGCCGCAAGGCGGGAGTCGGAGCAGCCGAAGATGACGGCGAAGGGATTTTGCGTGTCCACCAGTGAGGAGCGCCGTGAAGCGTTCTGGTTGGGGTGCGAGGATTCGCCGTTTACGAAACGTTCGTTGCCTTCGCGCAGGCGGCGCCAGGCCAGTGCAGGGGTCAGGTTAGTCGTCACGGCCCCAACTTTACGGGGTGGGGGCGGCGGACGGGGAAACCGTGACGGCCGGGTTGGTTTCGAGGGACCGGACGACGGCGGCCGCCAGGGTGGCCAGTTCGTCCAGTTGCGCGGCGCCGGAGAGGATCACGGTGCTGCCGCGGTAGTTCAGGATCATGGACTTTTCGCCCTTGCCGGTGTCCCGCAGTTCCCAGTCCTGGCCGCCTGCATTCCGGGTCCCGGTGACAGGAGCGTTCTTGGTCTGTTGGAGCAACCAGGTGGGGTTGGCGCTGGTGGTCTGCACCAGGGCGATGAAGGAGGTCTTGGGGGTGAGGTATCCCACTTCCCAGGTGGGGACACCACTGGCTGTCCCTGCCTCCCACCGGGCATAGTTCGCACGGAAGGCGTTGCCCGTGTCCGGAGCAACCGGTGTGAATCCTGCCACGTCCGCCGCGTTCTTCGCCACGGAGGCGACGTCGATGTCCGGCCGGTACCCCTCACTTTTCGGCTGCGGGTTCATGAGGACAACGGGCAGGAACGCGGCGATGCTGAGGACCAGGGCGATGATCATGCCGATCACCGACGCATTGGCGCGTTTGGCAGCCGCCGCCGGAATCACGGGCCTGATGGGGGTATCCGCACTGCCGCCCGCCGGGGCCGGAAGGCCTTCGGGCTGCGCCCCTTCCGGGCTGGGACTGGTGGCTTCCTGGATGTCATTCACCCCTCTATAGTCGCCCATCCCTGAACCGGACTTCCATTCGGGCCCGGCCGGGAGCGGCCGGCAGCGTCCGGCGTACATTGCGGAGGCGCGTCACGGGGCCGCCCGCGGCGCGGCGCCGCGACTATGATCGATACCAGAGGAATCACCGTTCTGCTGCACCGGCAGGCGGGTTCAATGATCGCCACTCGAAGAAGAGGTTCACGTGTCACCAGCGTCCATGACCCAGAAGTACTCCACGATTTCACCGTCCCTTGCTGTGGGCCACGACGAGCCGGACCGCAACCTTGCCCTTGAACTCGTCCGGGTCACCGAAGCCGCTGCCATCGCCGGCGGCCACTGGGTTGGTTTCGGAGACAAGAACACCGCCGACGGTGCAGCCGTGGACGCCATGCGTTCCTTCCTGCAGACCGTCCACTTCAATGGCGTCGTGGTGATCGGCGAAGGCGAAAAGGACGAAGCCCCCATGCTGTTCAACGGGGAGCGCGTTGGCGACGGCACGGGCCCCGAGGTGGACGTTGCCGTTGACCCGATCGACGGGACACGCCTGACCGCCCTGGGCATCAACAATGCGCTGGCCGTCCTGGCTGTCGCCGAGCGGGGCTCCATGTTCGATCCCTCAGCCGTGTTCTACATGGAAAAGCTCGTCACCGGCCCTGAGGCCGCGGATATGGTGGACCTTCGCCTGCCGGTGAAGCAGAACCTGCACCTGATCGCCAAGGCCAAGGGTGTGAAGGTCAACCAGCTCAACGTGATGATCCTTGACCGCGACCGCCACAAGCCGCTGGTGGAGGAAATCCGGGAAGCCGGCGCGCGCACCAAGTTCATCATGGACGGCGACGTCGCCGGCGCCATCGCCGCGGCCCGCTCGGGCACCGGCGTGGACGCGCTCATGGGCATTGGCGGAACGCCCGAAGGCATCGTGGCCGCCTGCGCCATCAAGTCCCTGGGCGGCGTCATCCAGGGCCGTCTCTGGCCCACCAGCGACGAAGAAAAGCAGAAGGCCATCGACGCCGGCCACGATCTCGACCGGGTGCTTTCCACGAACGACCTCGTCTCCAGCGACAACTGCTACTTCGCCGCCACCGGCATTACGGACGGCGACCTTCTCAAGGGTGTCCGCTACTCCAAGGACAAGGTCCTCACCCAGTCCATCGTCATGCGCTCCAAGTCCGGCACCATCCGTTTCGTCGACGGCGAGCACCGCGCCGACAAGTGGGAAGGCTACGCCCGCAAGAGCTGATCCACGGCCACTGCAGGATGTCAGGCCCCGGGACGCCGCGTGCGTGCCGGGGTTTTGCCGTTAGTGCCTTGGTATAGGGTTTAAGCCATGATTCCTGCTGTTGTGCCCTGTACTGACCGCGCCCTCTGGGACGAAAATGTCGACAAGTTCCAGGGACACCCGCAACAGCTGTGGGGCTGGGGCGAGACCAAAGCGATGCATGGCTGGTCCGTGGACCGGGTCCTGGTCAAGGCGGGGGACGAAACGATCGGCTGCGCCCAGCTGCTGGTCCGGCGCCTTCCCTTCCCTTTCCGGGCACTCGCCTACATCCCGCGAGGCCCTATGTGTTCCCTGGAACACGCCCAGGAGGTCCTCAACCGCCTGGCCGAACACGCCGCACTCCGCCACCAGGCTGTGGCCCTCAGCATCGAGCCGGACTGGGACCGGGACTCCGCTTTTGCTGGTGCCGTGGCTGCTGCCGGTTTCCGGGAGTCGACCAACACCGTCCTCATTCCCCGCACGCTCATCCTGGACCTCACACGGACCGACGACGAGCTGATGGCGGAGATGTCCAAGTCCACCCGGGCCAACATCCGCAAGGCGATGCGCAGCGACGTGGAGTTCCGCAAGGTCAAGAACGAATCCGAGCTGGAACAGGTCCTGGCCATCTACCACCAGACCGCAGAGCGGGCGGGCTTCGGTATCCACGAAGACCAGTACTACCGGGACATCTTCCGCAACCTCGGTGACGCGTCCCCGATTGTCGGCGCGTTCGACGGCGAACAGCTGCTGGCCTTCACGTGGCTGTCGCGCAGTGGTGCCACCGCGTTTGAACTCTATGGCGGGGTGTCGGCCGAAGGCCAAAAGCAGCGCGTGAACTATGGCGTGAAGTGGGCGGCCCTGACATCCATGCGCGAGGACGGCTGCACCCGCTACGACTTCAACGGCCTGCTCAACGACGGCATCTCAGACTTCAAGAAGCAGTTCGCGCGGCACGAAGACATGCTCCTGGGCACCTGGGAAAAGCCGCTGTCCCCGTTCTATCCCGCCTATTCCAAGGCCATGCCCATGGCCCGCAAGGGCCTCCAGCAGGGGCGCCGGCTGCTCAAGACCGCAGCCGGGCAGATCCGCCCCCTGATACGGAAGCTGCGGCCGGGCAACTAATCCGCCACAGCAAAGGGCGACGGCGGCACCCTCCAGGGTGCCGCCGTCGCCCTTTGTCGTTGCTGTGGCGGAGCGGGCTTAGAGGCCGGTGGTGACGGCAAATGCCAGTGCCGGCTCGGTGCTCCCGGCCACAGTGTGCACGTTGACCGGAGCTTCCGCCGCGGCGATGAATGCGCTGCCGCCCCGGGACAGCTCAAGGTCGCCTTTGGGAGAGTCGAGGTACACGGAACCGGCTACCACGATCACTACCGCTGCGCCTGACTGGGCCAGCGGAACCGGCCCGGAGCCCGGCCCGAGCTCGATACGCTGCAGCTGGAACTCGCGGAACGGCGGACGGAACAGTTCCTGGTCCATCACCGTCCGTTCCGCAGCCAGCATTGGTACGGCCACGGGGTGGAAGTCGATGGTGCGCAGGAGTTCCGGGACGTCCACGTGCTTGGGCGTCAGGCCGCCCCGGAGGACGTTATCGGAGGACGCCATGACTTCCACGCCCAGGCCGTGCAGGTACGCGTGCACGTTCCCGGCGGGAAGGTACACCGCCTCGCCGGGCTTCAGCGAGATCCTGTTCAGCAGGAGCGAGATCAGGACGCCCGGGTCACCCGGGTACTTTTCGTTGAGGCTGATGACCGTGCCAAGCTCTGCCTGGAACGGCTCAAGCGAGCCGCCGGAGAGCAGCGCTTCCACCACCAGGGCCGTTTCCCCTGCCACGGACTGGCCCCCGGTGATCAACCGCTCAAAGGCCTGGCGCAGCCCTGCGCCTTCATCCCCGGCAGCGAGATCGTCGAGGAGGGCGTTGACCAGCGCAGGGGTCTGTTCGCGGCCCGGGAACATCCCGGCAATGTGCTGCAGGATCCGGTGTGTCTCAGCCGCCGGGCGGAATCCACACAGCGCCTCGAACGGAGTGAGCGCGAAGATCATCTCCGGCTTGTGGTTGTCATCCTTGTAGTTCCGGTCTGGAGCATGCGGATCGAGTCCGGCACCGTTTTCCCGGGCGAAGCCTTCCCGTGCCTGTTCAAGGCTTGGGTGGACCTGGAGGGAGAGCGGCTGCGCGGCCGCAAGGATCTTGGCCAGGAACGGCAGCCGCGGGCCAAAAGCGGCAACGGATTCCGCGCCCAGGAAATGTTCGGGGTCGGAAGAGACCAGTGCATCGAGCGGGCTCGTGGTCCGGTCCTCCGGGACGTGGGCCACCGACGGCGAATCCGGGTGCGCGCCGATCCACAGTTCCGCCTCGGGACGCCCGGATTCGGGACGGCCCAGCAGCGAGGCGATGGCTGTCGTCGAACCCCAGGCGTAGTCCCTGAGGACGTTCTCAATCTCGTACAAAACGGTTCCGTTCCTTCGGGTATGGGCACTGATGAGTGGTTGGCCGCCAATGGCCGTGCGCTACAGCGGGGCGCACTGTCCGTTGGTGGCCACGAGCTGGCGGATAGCCTCTTCATCGCCTTGGCGCTTCAGGTCGTTAAGCATTGCTTCGGTGATCGGTTCGCCATCCGGCGTTGTGGTCACCGGGGTGAAGTCCGACGGCGGGGGCTGCTGCCCCGACTTGGCCGCTTCCGGCAGCGCGGCCGGGACAGCCCCTGCCGCCTGGACATGTCCGGCGCCTGCCTGTGGAACGGCGGCGCCGCCGTCGGGAATTCCTGCGGACTGTGCACCCTTGGCAGATGCGGACGCCAGCACCTGGTCCACCCGCTGGTGGATCTGGTCAAAGTCCGGATTGGTGGAGAACGACGGGTCGAAGTCGGGCGGGCCGATGGTGAGCCTCTTGACGTCCTTGCCCCTGGCTTTGATGGCGAGGTCCAGGAAGCTTCCCAGCTGGGTGGCGGAGATGTTGGAGTCCACTACCTTGGTTCCCGCGTTGGCGATGTCCTCGAACTTGGACAGCAAGGTGGCGGGATCCAGCTGTTTCAGCATGGCCTGCTGCACGCACTGCTGGCGGGCGATCCGGGCATAGTCGTCCACGAACTCGCGGGAGCGCCCGTACCAGAGGGCGTGGAAGCCATCCAGCGTGTTCTCGCCGGCGGGGATCCAGCCGAGGGGCATCCCGTGGATTCCGTTGGCTTCGTCAATGGTCTCGCCGCTGATGGGGACCCAGCCGCCGGCCTTGATCCGGATGCCACCCATGGCGTCGATGAGCTTGGAGAAGCCGTCCATGTCAACAAGGACGTAGGCCTGGATCTGCATGCCCAGTGTTCCGGAGACGGCCTCCATGGTCGCCTGGGCACCGGGATCGGCGACCCCCGGGTAGAGGTCTGCATGCTCGTTGGTGACCTCGGTGTTGATGGCATTGATCAGGCATTCGTCGCCACAGTTGTAGCCGTCAGGGTAGAGGGAGCGCATGGGGGAGCCTGCGCTGAATTGGGCGTTCTGGAAGTTCCGGGGGACCGAAATAATGGCGGTCTGACCGGTTCCGGCGTCCACGCTCAGGACGGAAAGGCTGTCCGGCCGGCGCCCCGTGCGGTCGCTGCCGGCGTCGCCGCCCATCAGGAGGAAGTTGTAGCGTCCTTCCACGGCCTCGATTGCCGGGCCGGACGAGAAGATGTTGCCGATGGCGTTGCGGCCCACGTTCAGGAGGTAGGCGGCGTAGCCCACTGATCCGCTGCCGAGGACCAGCGCCAGCACCAGGGCAATCCCGACGGCGGGACGCGCCCGGGGTGCCAGCAGGACCGGGCGGATGAGGCGCAGTGTGTTCAGGAAAAGGAACGACCAGCCGAGGGCCAGCGCCCCGAGCAGGACCACCAGCAGCAGGGACGTGACAGGGTTGGTGACAACGCTGATGACCAGGCTTCGGTCGAGCAGGAGCAGGAGTACTGCCAGCAGCAGGACCGCCCACGCACAGAGCGTTACGCGCAGGGCCGTCCGTCCCAGTTTCCTGTCGCCAGCAACGAGCTGGGCGCTGCCCGGCAGCAGGAGCGTCAGCAGGATCAGCACGAAGGCGCGCTTGGTGCGCACCGGGGAGGAAGCGCTGACCGGGTAGCGGACCGGGTCCATGAGGGACGGGCCGGAACCAGTGTGGGGCACACTGCTGCTGGTGGCCATGCCCGCCGCCCTAACGGCTGCCCCGAAGAGCGCTGGAACCCTCAGGAAAGACTTCGCTGACCTTTTGCCGCAGGCTGGCACCCTTGCGCGAGGCCACAGCATTGAGGTCGGCGGCGAAGTCCAGGAGATCCGCGCGCAGTGAAGCGGCAAGCTCGTCGGTGCCGGACGCCAGCATCCGGACGGCCAGCAGGCCGGCGTTCCGGGCCCCCGCGATGGATACTGTGGCCACCGGCACGCCGGCCGGCATCTGGACGATGGACAGCAGGGAGTCCATCCCGTCCAGGGTCTTCAGCGGCACCGGCACGCCGATGACGGGCAAGGGCGTGACGCTGGCGAGCATGCCCGGCAGGTGGGCCGCGCCGCCGGCGCCGGCGATGATGACACGCAACCCGCGTTCGTGGGCTGTCTGGCCGTACCGGATCATTTCGGTGGGCATGCGGTGGGCGGAGACGACGTCCGCCTCAAAGGGGATGCCGAATTCGGCCAGGGCCTCTGCCGCCGCCTCCATCACTGGCCAGTCCGAGTCGGAGCCCA
Source organism: Pseudarthrobacter phenanthrenivorans (assembly GCF_036455295.1). GTDB lineage: Bacteria > Actinomycetota > Actinomycetes > Actinomycetales > Micrococcaceae > Arthrobacter > Arthrobacter phenanthrenivorans_C. The sequence continues at coordinate 308,267 of NZ_JAYXNX010000003.1, forward strand.
TGACCAGGCCGACCAGGGGACTGGGGCCGGCAGCGGCAGCGGGGTTGGCTTCAGCGCTCATGCGTTCTCCTCGAAAAGTGCGGATGGTTCTTCGGCGGCAGCCCGGCCGTCCCGGATGATGCCGGCCACGGCCGCGGCACGGCGCCGGACGGAGTCCACCTCTGCGGTGGAACTGCCCACGAGATTGACGTGGCCGATCTTGCGGCCGCGCCGTACGGACTTGCCGTAGCAGTGGACCTTCGCGGCGGGCTCGGAGGCAAGGGCCATGGGGTATGCGGAAAACAGATCCTGGTTGTCCCCGCCCAGGAAGTTCTTCATCACAGTCACCGGTGCCAGCGCATCGGTGGCACCCAGGGGCAGGTTCAGGACGGCACGCAGATGCTGTTCGAACTGGCTGGTGATGGAGCCGTCCTGGGTCCAGTGGCCGGTGTTGTGCGGCCGCATTGCCAGTTCGTTGATCAGGAACCCGGCTCCGGTGCCGGGGGTTTCGAAGAGCTCCACCGCCAGGACGCCGGTCACGTCCAGCTCCGCGGCGATGCGCAAGGCGGCGTCCTCGGCCGCGGCAGCGACCTCCAGCGGAATATCCAGTGCGGGGGCAATTACCTCATCGCAAACACCGTCCACCTGGATGGTGTGGACCACCGGCCACGCCCGGGCCTCGCCGTCGGGGTTACGTGCCACCAGTGCGGAGAGCTCCCGCGTGAATTCGACCTTCGCCTCGGCCAGCAGCGGACTCATGGCGGCGAACCAGTCGGCGGCTTCTGCGGCTTCATCGGCTGAGGCGACGATCCGGACGCCCTTTCCGTCATATCCGCCGCGGGGTGTTTTCAGGACGACGGGCCAGCCCGTCCGGTCACCGAATTCAACCAGCGCGTCAACGTCCGCTACGGACGCCCAAGCGGGGTTCGGCAGTTCCAGGCGGTCGACGGCGGCACGCATCACCAGTTTGTCCTGCGCATGGACCAGCGCATCAGGTCCGGGCTGGACATTGACGCCGGCCTCCTGCAGGGCGCGGAGGTGGTCCGTGGGCACGTGCTCGTGGTCGAACGTCATCACGTCCAGGCCCTTGGAGAACTCCAGGAGCGTCTGCAGGTCCTTGTAATCGCCCACTGGTGTGGCGGGTACGGCAGACACTGCGGAAACGTCGTCGCCCTCGGCGAGGACGCGGAGTTCGAAGCCGAGTGCAGTAGCGGCAGGGGCCATCATTCGCGCGAGCTGGCCGCCGCCAACCACGCCTATCACTGGAAAAGTCACATGTGCCAGCCTACCGAAAACGGAAAGGATCGGCGGTTTTAACGGTCTGCGGGAAGAACAGTTTCTCCCCGGACTGCGCAACGGGCATCTGCCGGCGGGGGGCCTTTCAAAGCTTTGGGGGCTAAAATGGACCCTTGGCCGAGTGGCCCACAGTTCGTCGCGGCCATGGAGGGTCATGTTTAACGCACTTGCAGATCGTATCCGGGGGCTCGCCTCGCTCTTCTGGCGTGAGGTGGCCAAGTTTGGAGCGGTGGGCGGTGTGGCGTTCGTCATCGATAACGGGCTGACCTATTACCTGATGCACGGACCCATGTCTGACAGCGAAGCGAAAGCGCGGTTCGTGGGCGCCACGGTCGCCACCGTCTTCTCATGGGTCGCGAACCGATTTTGGACCTTCCGGCACCGACGCCAGGCCAACGTGGTCCGTGAGTTTGTCATGTTCGTCATCATCAACGGCATCGGCATTGGCATCTCCACCGGGTTGACCGCCCTGGCCAAGTACGGCATGGGCATCGATGACAAGAACCTGCTGTTCCTGGCCGGCGTCGTCGGCATCCTCGTGGCCACGGTAGTGCGCTTCTTTGCCTACCGCTTCCTGGTCTTCAACCAGGAACTGGACCAGGAACCCGAGTTCTCCCACGACCACGAAATCATCGAGGCGCACCCCCACCGCGAGCACCGCGAGCCCGCGCGTGCCGCCGATCGCCCGGCCCCCACTCCTGCCGATGGCGGCCCGCAGGTCTGAGGCGCGCGCTGCTAACTCCCATGGATTCGTTCGGCCGCCAGCAGTTTGTCGGTGAGGGCCACCTCGGAGTGCGTCAATACTATGGAGCCGTCATGCTGCCAGGCCCCCAGTGCATGCGCCAAGGCGTTCTCAAGTCCGGCCCCGGCCGGGACATGCAGCCTGGCGCCGTCCGTATGCGGCGCCGCAAAACCACTGAGCAGTTCCCCGTGCAGGACTGACGTTCCCTGACCGGTAAGGACGGCGCGGCCTGACGGGTCCGGGTCGGTATGGGGCATGAACACGTCCCCGTGGGACCGCACCTCCGCCGCGTAGTCCACGCAGCCGGCGGGGAGGTCGCCCGCCCAGCGCATGGCGAGTGCCGGCAGTGCAACGGCAATCACGGCGTCGTACTGGCCCTCCTGCCCGCCGGGACTGTCCGTCACCAGGAAATCGGCGGGACCGCCGTCGAGCACCGTTTCCAGGCCAAGCTGCCAGCCGGCCAGCGCCCAAACCAGGGCCTTCCAGTGGGCGGGGAGCGCGAGCCGCAGCCGCATGCCCGGCTCCGCGTCGAGTTCGTCCTGCAGGAGGTTGCTGGTCTTGGCCACCCAGTTGTCCAGGACGCGGCCCGACAGTTCCACGCGCTCGGAGTCGGGCCCGTACCAGGTGAGTCTTGGGGCGGTGGAGTTGCCGGAGCGGAGGCTGTGCATGAGGCCGATGGCGGGGATTGTCGTCATGGCTTCATCCTCCCACTCACGGCCTGCCGGAAATTGCGGCGGACGCAGCTCGCAGAGGTGCACACGTAATGTGATGTTAATCACCATCATTGCTAAGGATGCTTGCTATTTTTCCCGGAAGCGGGTATTTTCCCCGCCAGCACGCGGTTTGGCCCGCTTTTTTGAGCCTGCAGGTGGCCCTGGCCGCTCCGCCACGCCCGGGTGTAGAAAAATCCCGGGCGTGGCGTGCGCAAGCATCGCCGCGGCAAGTGTCTATTATCCCGGCAACGGCTTGACTCGCCCTAGTTACACACGTGTAATTAGGTAACTAAAGCAATTGCGTAAATACCGGCACCCAACCGAGTGTCCACGTATCCAGGCAGTGGCTGAAAACATCAGGAGGGTCGCCGTGGGGCAAGCAGAGCGTATCCAGGAAGATGCCGTCGTGGCCGGTCAGGCAACGGCAAAATACCGTGCGCGGGGGGTGCCGAGTGATTGGTACGTGGATCCCGCCGATCCTGATGCTGCGGAGCGGTACAACAGGGATTCCACTACTATCCTGGAGGACCAGGCCACGGCGTTCCTCGCGGCGCATCAGGCCCTTCTCGAAGGGGGTACTGAGTCCGAAGATGACCTCGACCCCCCAATGGAACTCGCTGCCGCCGGCAGTGTCCAGCCGGTATGGATCGGTTTGCCGCTTCAGCAGGACTTCGACGACGAGGGGGAGTTGGGCTGGCAAACGGACGCCCTGTGCGCCCAGACGGATCCGGAAGCCTTCTTTCCCGAAAAGGGCGGTTCCACCCGCGATGCCAAGAAAGTCTGCGGGGCCTGCAACGTACGGTCGCAGTGCCTGGAGTACGCGCTGGCCAACGACGAACGGTTCGGCATCTGGGGAGGCCTTTCCGAGCGTGAACGCCGGCGGCTAAGGAAGCGAGCAATCTAATTCTTCAGGATGTGCACGTCACTGCCGTTGTGGTTGCCCACAACGGCAGTGCCTATCTGCCCAGAACCCTTTCAGCGCTGGCAGCCCAGAGCCGTCCCGTGGACCGCGCCATCGGCGTGGACACCGGATCCGGCGATGACTCCTTCCGCCTCCTCAGTGAAGCGCTTGGGGAGGCCAGTGTTGTCAGCCATGCCCGGGCCAAGGGCGGCATGGGCGCCGCCGTCTCCGCTGCCCTGGCGGAGCTGGCGCCGCTCACGGATTCCCCCGAGGGTGCCCCGGTGGAGTGGATCTGGCTGCTGCATGACGACGCAGCGCCGGCGCCTGAGGCCCTCGCCGAACTTCTCGGCGCCGTGGAACGCGCGCCTTCGGTCACCGTTGCAGGCTGCAAGCAACTGGACTGGCACTCGCCGCGCAGGCTCATTGACGTCGGGCTCTCCACGAGCCGCTGGGCGGAGCGGCTTACCCTGATCGACGCCGATGAAATGGACCAGGGCCAGTATGACGGCAGGTCTGATACCTTCGCCGTCAATTCCGCCGGCATGCTGGTACGCCGCGATGTGTGGGAGCAGCTGGGCGGCTTCGACCCCGCGCTGCCCGGCAGCGGTGACGATGTCGATTTCTGCTGGCGCAACCGCCTGGCTGGCCATCGCGTCGTGGTGGTCCCTGCCGCCCGCATGTTCCACGTGTCCCACCGGCCGCATGCCCTTGGGAACCCGGCCGCTGCCCGCAAGGCCCAGGTCCACCTCCGGCTCAAACACAGCCCCCTGTGGATGGTGCCCGTCCATGGCATCGGCGCCCTGCTCGGCAGCCTCTTCAAACTCGTCCTGAGCATCGTGGTCAAGGATCCCGGCCACGGCATTTCCCAGCTCCTTGCCACCTGCGCCGCACTGGCCAGGCCCCGGGCCCTGGCGAAGGGCCGCCGGACCGCCAAACGCACGCGACGTATCCGCCGGTCCGTCATCCGCAAGCTCCAGACGCCCCGCCGGGAGGTCTGGAGCCACCGGCGGTCGCTGATGGAGGCGCTGGGATCAGACGGATCAGGCACTGACGACCTTGTCCAGGATCCCCTGGCGCACCAGCCCACGGGTGACGCCGCCGATGACTTTGCCGCCCTGGCCACCAGCAAACGCGGATGGGTGGGCAACGGTGCCCTGGCCGCCGTCATCACCGCCTCCGTGGCCTCACTCCTGGCTTTGACCGGATTGTTCCGGGCCGGCGCGGTGGCCGGCGGCGCCCTTATTCCTGTTTCTTCAGGGCTCGGGGACATCTGGCACAACGCCTCCACGTGGTGGATCAGCCTTGGAGCCGGGCTTCCCGGGCACGGCGACCCCTTTGACTACGTCCTGTGGCTCATCGGAGTCCTCGGCGGTGGCGACGCCAACCCGGCCATGGCCTGGCTGCTTCTGCTTGGAGCCCCACTGTCCGGCCTCACCGCCTGGTTTGCGGCAGGCGGCCTGACAGTACGCCGCCGGCTGCGCCTGGTTGCGGCCCTTTTCTGGGCGGCTGCACCGGCACTCCAGGTTGCCTTGAACCAGGGCCGGGCCGGCGCGCTGGTTGCACACATCTTGCTGCCGCTGGTGGTCCTTGGCCTGCTGCGGGCCACCGGCTCGGCAGTAGGACACGGCAGGTTCAACACCGATTCGCCATCCGTTGACGCTGCCGGCGAACAGGTCCCCGCCAAGCCGGGAGTCAATGGCACGCCCTCGTGGACCGCTTCCGCTGCAGCGGGCCTGGCATTGGCGGTCACCACGGCGTCGGCGCCGTCCCTGGTCATCCCGGCCACGGTGGTCATCGTCCTCTGCGGTTTGCTGCTGCGCCGCCGCGGGCGGACGGTGTGGTGGGCGCTGCTGCCCACCGCCGCCCTGTTCATCCCCTTCGCGCTGTCAACGCTCGACAGGCCCCGGGCACTCCTTGCCGATCCTGGGCTTCCGCTTGGGTTCGACGCCGCACCGCTGTGGCAGCAGGTACTGGGCCAGCCGCTCTCATTCGACCCCGGCGCCGGCCTCCAGGGACTGGCAGCCTTCACCGGCGGCCCCGTGCCGTGGGCCCTGCTGCTCGCCCTGCTTATCGCGGCGCCCGTGCTGCTCCTCGCCATCGTGGGAGTCTTTTCCCGAGGACAGCGGGCAGGGACCGCCAGATGGTTCTGGATTGCCGCGGTCATCGCACTGGCCAGTGGCTGGCTCTGCAGCCACGTAGTGACGGGACTGAACGCAGGCCTCCTGGTGGCGCCCTTCTCCGGACCGGCAGTGTCGGCCGCGTCCTTCGCCCTTCTTGCAGCAGCCATCCTGGGCGCCGAGCAACTGCTGTCCGCCGCGGACAAGGCTGCCGGGAACGGAGCCAAGACCGGGACGGTGGCGCGCGCCGCGCTTGCGCTGGGACTGGTCGTGCTGCTGGCGGGACCGCTTGCGGGCATGACCGCCTGGTCCGCGCAGAACCTGCTGCGTCCGGCCGGCGCAGCGGGTAAGCAGCCGACGGCAGCCCGGGAGACAACCCTCTCCACGGCCCCGAACGCTTCAGGAACCGAGGGGGCGCTGGGCGCTGCGCGACTCGTGGAAGCCGCTCCCGGCCGGTCCCTTCCGGCCACTGCCATCGACCGGGGGACCGGTCCCGAACAGACGCGCACCCTCCTGCTGAGTACCGGAGATGACGGCACCTTCAGCGCGTCGCTGATGCGCGGGTCCGGCACTACGCTGGACAGCCTCTCCGCCATCGCCTCCGCACGGAGCATCATCGGCGCACCAGGCGCCGAAGAAGTCCGCGGTGACGACGACGTCAGCGCAGCTCTGCGGCGCGTCGTGGCTACCCTCGTTGCCGGCCAGGGTGTAGACCCGCGCCCCGACCTCGAACAGCTCGGCGTTGGATTTGTCGTGCTCCGTTCCGCTGATACGGCAGCCCAGCTCACCGCCAGCCGGATGGATGCAGTCCCCGGCCTCGTCGCAGTGGGCCAGACCGACGTCGGCTGGCTCTGGCGCGTCAGTCCGCTGAACCAGCCGGTCCTCCAGGCAGCTGATGTCGCCCACCGGGTCCGGATTGTCGATTCCAGTGGGACTGCCACCACCCTGGTCGCGTCCGGTACTGACGACGTGGACGCTGCAGTCCCGGCAGGACCGGAAGGCCGGCTGGTAGTCCTTGCCGAGCGGGCGGACCCCGGCTGGAGCGCGTGGCTGGACGGCCGGAAGCTCACCTCCACCACCAACGGCTGGTCCCAGGCCTTCACACTTCCTGCATCGGCCGGCCAGCTGACCATCCGCTACGAGAACCCATGGTCATTCTGGGCTGCCGCCGCCCAGATCGCGATCATTGCGTTGACCATCATCCTGGCAATCCCCATGCCGGCACGACGGCCGCGGACCGGCCTCTCGCGTGACGAGGGCTCCCTGCGTAAGGAACACCAACATGCATGAGCACACTACGCCGGACACCACCCTTCCGGTTGGGGCCGAGCAGCAAGACATGCCCGGAACCTTGGCGCCGACCGGGACGAAGCACGGCAGGAAGGCCTCCGCACGTGGCGCCAGCCGTGTGCCGGGCGGTAAAGGGCGGGTGGCGTCCGTAGCCGGTGTTGCCGCGGGTGTCCTCATCGTTGCCGGCGCCGGAGCAGTGGTGGCGGCAGGATCACTAATGCCCGCTCCTTCCGCCAGCCGCACCGTGCCGGCGGCCGAAGCCGCTGTTCCGGCGGGAGCCAGCGTAGGTGTCTGCCCCGGGCCCGCCCGGCTGCTGGAGGGTACGGAGGCCGGAACCGACGCGCAGTTCCGGCCTGAATCCGCGTCCGCCGCAACCAAGGTCACTGCCGCCGTCCTCAGCGCGGGAGGCGTGCTCCCGGGAAGCCGGCTGGCGCACCTGGACGGAACGGCCGCCGTCGATATTTCCAAGGATCCTGGTCCCGCCCCGACTCCGGGAGCCCCACAGCAGCTCCTTGCCGGCGTCCTGGCCGACCGGACCGTGGACCAGGTGAGCGTCCTCAGCGCCAACCCGGTGGCAAACCAGAATGCCTCAGCTGCCGGGGCCATGAAATACACAGCCAGCGACGGCGACCTCCGGGGCAGCGCCGCGGCCACGTGCGGGCAGCCCTCGAACGACCAATGGCTTGTGGGGGCTGCGACCACTGTCGGCCGCACTTCAGTGCTGGCGCTGACCAATGCCTCCAGCACCCCGGCCACCGTGAGCCTGGAACTGTTTGGGGCAGGCGGCCAGATCCAGGCCCCGGGCAGCCGGGGACTGCTGGTCGCGCCCGGCACGACGCGGAGTGTGGTCCTTGCCGGCCTGGCCCCCAATGAGTCCCGGCTCGGCGTGCACGTGCGCAGCGCCGGTGGCCCCGTAGCTGCCTCCATCCAGCAGAGTGTCCTTCGCGGCCTCACTCCGGGCGGGGTGGATTTCATCACCCCCGGGACTGCCCCTGCCATACGCCAGGTGATGACCGGAGTGGACATCCAGGACCCCGCAGGAGTTGCCGCACTGACGGCCCAGGCCGCTTACAAGGATGCCGGGCCGACGCTTGAGCTGACCGTTCCCGGTGCCTCGGACGCGGTGGTGGAGGTCAAGTTGTACGGACGGGACGGCCAGCATGCGCTTCCCTCCGGCGGTGTCATTACCGCCAAAGCAGGTTCGACCACGGAGGTATCCCTGGCCGGTGTACCTGCCGGGCAGTACACCGTCTCGGCTTCATCCGATGTCTCCTTTGTTGCCGCCGCCCGCATCAGCCGCGGACTCCAGGCGGGACAACCGTCGGACGTGGCCTGGGTTTCCTCCGCGGTGCGGCTTGGCAGCCAGCACATTGTTCCCGTCCCCAAAGGCGGCCTCCGGCAACTGGTATTCGGGGCCCTGGACGCCAGGGCCACCATCACCTACGCGCCCATCACTGCCGACGGGAAAGTTCGTGCACCCGCCACGGCCGATATTGCCGGAGGCACTACCGCCTCCATCAGTATTCCGGATCAGGCCGAAGGGTCGGACATCGTAGGTTACGCAGTGTCCGCGTCGGGTGACGCAGCATATGGAGCCGTGCTGGTGGGACAGGACGGACGGAATGACGTTTCATCCCTTGCTTTCCTCGCGGCCGCTGCCGGCCAGGAGACCGTCCCGGTAAGACTCGGCTACTAGGAGCCGTTCGTCGCCGGCAGTCCTGGCTCAGTAGCGCCGCCGGTATACCGGGTCCAGGGTCTCCGGCGCCACGCCCAGCATCTCTGCCGTGTGCTCAACCACCACATCATGGACCAGGTCCTGCAGTTCGTCCGCGCTGGAGCATGCCTGCTCAACCACCCGCCGGTACACGGTAATGGTGGGTCCGTCGTCACCGGCGGCGGGAATGTAGGCGCCCATGGGTGCCGGGGATCCAGTCGCGGCCAGCTGCTCAAGGTCCGGGGGGATCTCGTCCACCCCGAATCTGACGCCGTCCAGCGTTTTGCCCCAGATGTCGTGCAGCCGCTGCGCGGAATCCAGCACCATGTCGTCGAACCGGTCGCCGCGGGTCCGGTATCCGGGGTGGGTGGGCAACATCACCTCGCCGCGAAGGCCGCGGCCATGGCGGTTCCGGCGCCGCCTGAAGAAGCTTCTGCCGTTGGTATCCCCACCCTGAGCCACGTGAGCATCAGGGTCAGCCAACCGGACCGAAAAACCTGATTCATGGTTCGATGACTGCATATATCGACTCTAAACCCGGGGGAGCATTTACGCGATACATCACCCTGGCTTCCCGCGCGCGCCGGACAGTGGCCGCAATGCGCGGCTTTTGGTCCCCGAAGGGGTAGTCTGTGATGTCGTGGGAGCTATACGTCAATGTTCAAGGTCTGCCTGCCGCCAGTCGGCGGTAGCCACCCTGACGTACGTTTACGCAGACTCCACTGCTGTCCTGGGCCCGCTCGCCACCTACGCGGAGCCCCACTGCTACGACCTCTGCGAGCAGCACGCCGATTCGCTGACGGTTCCCCGCGGCTGGGAAGTGCTTCGGCTGGCAATGCCTTCCACCCCCCAGCAGCCCGGACCCGATGACCTGTTGGCGCTGGCCAACGCCGTGCGGGACGCGGCGGCGCTTCCCGCGGAAGCCCAGGCTCCCGCGCAGCGGAGCCACCATTCCGCCTTGGAAGCACCCGCGGCTACCGAAGGGGCACGCCGGGGACACCTGCGTGTCCTCCGGGAACCTTCCTGACCACTATCTGGCGGTACGCTGGAGCTGCACATCTTTTCCGCTACCGGCGCGAGCGCGCCCGCCAGGGAGCATGACCAAATGCCAAAGATCAGCCCCGAGCTGTTGTCCGTCCTGCGTTGCCCCGTCACCGGCTCTCCCCTGATTCAGGAGGGGGAGGAGCTGGTCGCCACCGCCGCAGGGGAAACCGGGGTGAGGAACCGGTACGCCATCGAGGACGGGATCCCTTTGCTGCTGCCTCCGGAACTGCTTGCCGCAGCAGCATCGGCGGGTTCAGATCAGCACGATCCCGCCACGGCCGGCCACTAGTACGCCCCATCGCCAGCACAGACAGAGCAGAACGGGACTGGACCAGTACCCGGACCAAGCAAAGGACCACCCATGACTTTTGAGTACAAAGTTGCCGACATCTCCCTGGCGGAGGCCGGCCGCCACCAGATCCGCCTTGCGGAGCACGAGATGCCCGGCCTGATGTCGCTCCGCAAGGAGTTCGGCCCCGACCAGCCCCTCAAGGGCGCACGGATCGCCGGATCGCTGCACATGACGGTGCAGACGGCCGTGCTGATCGAGACCCTCACTGCACTGGGCGCCGAGGTCCGCTGGGCCTCCTGCAACATCTTCTCCACGCAGGACGAGGCCGCTGCAGCCGTCGTGGTTGGCAAGGGCACCGTCGAAGACCCCCAGGGCGTGCCCGTTTTCGCCTGGAAGGGCGAGACGCTTGAAGAGTACTGGTGGACCGCCGAGCAGATCCTCACCTGGCCCGGTGCCGACACCAACCCCGAGCTGGGCCCCAACATGATCCTCGACGACGGCGGCGACGCCACCATGCTGGTCCACAAGGGCGTCGAGTTCGAAGCCGTGGGCACCGTCCCCTCCGCCGCGCCGGAGGATTCCGAGGAATACGGCATTTTCCTCGAGGTGCTCCGCCGCTCCCTTGCCGCAGACCCGCAGAAGTGGACCCGGACGGCCGCCACGATCAAGGGCGTCAGCGAGGAAACCACCACCGGAGTCCACCGCCTGTACCAGCTCGCGGACCAGGGCAAGCTGCTCTTCCCGGCCATCAACGTCAACGACTCCGTGACCAAGAGCAAGTTCGACAACAAGTACGGCATCCGCCACTCCCTCCCCGACGGCATCAACCGGGCCACGGACGTCCTGATGGGCGGCAAGGTTGCCGTGGTCTGCGGTTACGGCGACGTCGGAAAGGGCGCGGCCGAGGCCCTGCGCGGACAGGGCTCGCGTGTCATCGTCACGGAAATCGACCCCATCTGTGCCCTGCAGGCCGCCATGGACGGCTACCAGGTAGCCAAGCTGGAGTCGGTCCTGCCGCAGGGCGACATCTTCATCACCACCACCGGCAACAAAGACGTCATCATGGCCGAGCACATGGCCGGGATGAAGAACAAGGCCATCGTCGGCAACATTGGCCATTTCGACAACGAGATCGACATTGCCGGCCTGGCCCGGGTTCCCGGTGTCAAGAAGGTTGAAATCAAGCCCCAGGTCCACGAGTGGGTTTTCGATGAAGGCACCGATGGGGAACGCTCGATTATCGTCCTGTCCGAGGGCCGGCTGCTCAACCTCGGCAACGCGACCGGCCACCCGTCCTTCGTCATGAGCAACTCGTTCGCCAACCAGACCATTGCGCAGATCGAGCTGTGGACCAAGCGGGACCAGGACGAATACGACAACAAGGTCTACGTCCTGCCCAAGGTCCTGGACGAGAAGGTGGCCCGGCTGCACCTGGACGCACTGGGCGTCGAGCTCACCGAACTGACCAAGGACCAGGCGGAATACCTGGACATTGATGTTGCCGGCCCCTACAAGCCGGAGCACTATCGTTACTGAGACGTGAGGGCCCGGGCGCAGCCAAGCGCCCGGGCCGTTATGTCCTGCACGTAGGATCAAAAACATGGAGCCTGATGTAAAGCCCCGTCGCAGGGGGACCGCCAAGAAAGTCCTTGCCGTGGCCGCCGTCTGTATCCTGGCCGCCGTGGGCGGGGTTTTCGCCGCCGTCGCTCCAGGCCTTGCGGGCGGACCCCTCGAATCGGAAGCAGGCTCCGCGCTGCGGACGTCGCCGGGTATTGCAGCGCCTGTTGTGCCGCCGGTCAAGCTTGACGCAGTGCCCGCCAACGGTGCCAAGCAGGTGAATCCAGCCGCCCCGGTGTCCTTGAAAGTGGGCAACGGGATCATCCAGCGTGTCACCCTGGCCAGCACTGCCGGGAAGACCATTGACGGCAGCATCGACCCGGGCGGGACGTCATGGTCCGCCACGGCGCCCCTCGAGTTCAACACCGAGTACAGCTACACCTATGTGGTCAAGGACTCAGCTGGACGCGAGACCAGCACCACGCAGTCCTTTAACACCGTGTCCAGCTCGCACGAGGCCGACGCCGCCGTCTATCCGCTGAACGGTATGAAGGTTGGCGTAGGCCAGCCACTGCAAGTCATCTTCAGCGAGCCCGTGACCAACCGTGCGGCGGTGGAAAAGGCCATCAAGATCAGCACCTCGGCAGGGCAGACGGGGGCGTTCCACTGGTACAGCGACACCATGGTGCGCTACCGCCCGGAGAACTTTTGGGCAGCCAACTCGACCGTCACCATGGACATGCAGCTCTTCGGCGTTGACCTGGGCAACGGCCAGATTGCCAACTTCAACAAGAAGGTCAACGTATCGATCGGAGACAAAAAGGTGGCCGTCGCAGATGCCACGGCACACACCTTTACTCTGAGCGTCAACGACCAGCCCGTGAAGACCCTGCCCGTCAGCATGGGGGACAAGCGCTTCCCCTCCGCGAAGGGGTATGCGGTGCTGATGGAAAAGAACCGTTTTGACCACTTCAGGGCGGCAAGCATCGGCTTGAAGCCCGGTGACCCCGCCTATTACGGTGAAGCGGACGTGGAATACACCATCCGCCTTACGCTGAGCGGCGCCTACATCCACCAGGCACTCGATTCCGCATTCCCCTATATCGGGAACACCAACGTGTCCCATGGCTGCATCGGTTTCCTGCCGGACGGTGCAGCCTGGGTGTTCGACAACATGGGCACCGGCGACGTGGTCCAGATCATCAATACCGAGGGCGACTACGCTGCGAACACCGACGGGTTCGGGGACTGGAACATCCCCTGGAGCGAGTACGCCAACTGAGTCAGTCGCCGAACGGCAGGCGCTGCAGCCGTTGCCCCGTCTGCATGTACCGGCGGCGTGACTGCGACAGCCTGCCGAACTCCCTGTTGCGCCGTTCAGCGACGACGGCGGCCAGATAGTCGGCAGGGACGGTCCCCGGCGGCGGGGCCGGTGCCACGTGGGCCGACAACTCGGCCGCGATCGTGGCCGCCATACCTGCTTGGGAAAGCGGCGCCATCCGGCCCGCCTGGCGGATGAACTGTGCCGCCCGGCGTCCGGTGGCGTCGGGGATGCGCCCGATGTCCGCCGCTGCAGCCCACGATTGCAGGTGCGGCGGCACGAAAACCCTGATCACCTGCTCGGCCGGTACCCGGCTTCGTACGGCGTAGGTGCCGGCGAGCAGGTCGCCCAGCCGGCGGGATTTGTCGTTGAAGAGCGCCACGGCAAGGGCAACGCCGCCAAACGTCAGGTAAATCTCGAGGAATCCGGTCAGCCCCCGGATCACGGCGTGCCGGAACCGGATGGCGCCGCCGTCCTCGCGCACCACCCGCAGGCCCGTGGCGAGCTTTCCCAGCGACTTGCCGCGGCTCAGGGTCTCCACGGCCACCGGCACCACCACGAGGCAAAAGACGACGGCGGCCAGTGCAAGGGCCCGGGCGGCGGCGCCATCCAGGTCCGAGCCGGCAGCTGCCAGGCCAATCATGATCAGCACAAGCAGTACCAAGTGGACGACGATGTCGATGGCCAGGCCCAGGGCCCGGGCGGCAAAGCTGGCGGGCCGAAGCTCCAGGACCACTGCCTCGCCGGTGATGATCGGACTCACACTGCGTCCCTGCCCTTCGCAGCTGATGTTGCGCATGATCGGTTGGTGCGGACGCTCAAAGTCTAATGCCGGGCGCTAGGCTGTTGCCGTGGACATGGATGCCTTCGCCGCCGTTAACGCAGACACATGGGCGCGGCTGCAGGAGCTGGCCGGCAAAGGCCGGCTGGGCGGCGCCGAGGCTGACGAGCTGCTGACGCTCTACCAGTCCACGTCCGGCCACCTTTCCCTCGTGCGTTCCGTGGCGCCGGAAAGCGCGCTGTCGTCCTCCCTCTCCGCGACGCTGGCCCTGGCGAGGACGCGCTTCACCGGCGCCAGGTCCAACGCCATGGCCGACCTCGCAAGGTTTTTCGTGGTGGCCCTGCCCGCGGCGCTGTACCGGCTGACCCGGCTCACCCTCGCGTGCGGCACCGCGTTCGTCCTCATTGCTGCTGCCTATGCGGTATGGATCGGGACGTCCCCTGAAGCGCTGAAGGCCGTCGCGTCCGAGACGGCTGCAGCCCAGTACGTGAACGAGGATTTCGTCAATTACTACTCCGAGAATCCGGCGGCGTCCTTTGCCGGCGCTGTCTGGACCAACAACGCCTGGATCAGTGCACAGGCCGTAGCCTTGGGAATTACCGGTGTGTGGGTGCCCATGATCCTGTTCGGCAATGCCCAGGGAGTGGGCATCGCCGCCGGGATCTTCGCATCGGCCGGCAAATCCGACGTCTTTTACAGCTACATCCTGCCGCACGGACTGATGGAACTCACGGCGGTCTTTGTTGCCTCGGCCGCCGGCCTGCGTATCTTTTGGGCCATGGTCTCACCCGGGCCACGCACCCGTGCCCGGGCAGTGGCCCGGGAAGGCCGGTCACTGATAACGGTGGCGCTGGGACTCGTCCTCGTCCTGTTCGTCTCGGGTCTGGTGGAAGGCTTCGTTACGCCGAGCCCGCTGCCGGCCTGGGCCCGGATCGGTATCGGGGCCGCTGTCCTCGCAGCGTACTGGACGTACGTCCTGGTGCTGGGCAGGCGGGCCTTCCTGGCCGGCGAACGCGGCGACCTCCGCGGCGAAGATGCCGGCTACACGGAAATCGCTGCCTGAATCGTTGTAATCCTGCCGGGGTGGTTCCTCGCCCAGTCGAAGTTCCGGACGGTAGGCTCGTCAGCAGAATAATCGCGCCGGCTGACTGGGCCCGGCACGGAACCCAACGGAAGTGACGCTGCTGTGAATGACGAAACACCGGTCCGCGCCAAAAGCGCCGTGCCGCAGCCGGAACCTTTCCTGGACACGTCCGGGGATTCCGACGAGCCCGCGTTCTCCTGGATGACAGCCGACGGAGGGGACGCATCCACCGGGCGGAAAGGGAGCGGGAGCGCGGCTGACCGGGACGAATCCGCCGGGGCAGGCCCCGGCAAGGAAGAACCCGTCCGGAACGCACCAGCCGACGCTGACAAAGCCGTGCAGCCCGAAAGCCGGGCCGACCGCAAAGCGGCCGAAGCCGCCGTCGGATCTTCCGCGCCTGGAAACCATGCGGCCGGATCCCCGGAAAGGGAGCCGGCCGGCAGCGACGGTTCGCCGGTCTTCAAGGAACCCCTTCCCACCTCGGCACTGCACGTCCGGCCGCCCCAGGAGGAAGTGGAGCGCCGGAATGCCCAGCGTGAGAGCGCTGCTAACGCCAAGCCCGTGGCGCCGCGCGTCATGCAGGTCCTGCTGGCCATCATTTACCCCTTCATCCTCCTGATCCTGGCCGTCAGGGCCGTGGCCAGTCCGCTGTTTCTCTGGGTGGAGTACAACCGTCCCGGCTTCCCGGGCGATGGGTACGGGTTCAACACCGACGACAGGATGACCTACGGTTCCTACGCCGTGGACTACCTCAGTAACTGGGCCGGGCCCCGCTACCTGGGTGACCTGGTGCAACGCGGAGGCGACAAGCTCTTCAAGGACGGCGAAGTAAGCCATATGGCTGACGTCAAGACCGTCATCCTGTCCACCTTTGGCGCTGGCGCCGGGTTGCTCCTCCTTGCGTTGATTGCCATTCTGTACCTGCGCCGGCGCAGCACCGGCGGGGTACGGCGCGGGCTCTTCGCCGGGTCCATCATCACGCTGGTCCTGATCCTTGGCCTTGGCACACTGGCGGCGCTGGGCTGGCAGCAGTTCTTCACCGACTTCCACCGGATCTTCTTTGCCGACGGCTCGTGGACCTTCAGCCTGGACGACACCCTGATCCGGCTGTTCCCCAGCCAGTTCTGGATGGACGCCGGCATCGCCATCGGGGCCATGGTGCTTCTGGCATCGATCGTGACACTGGTGCTCACCTGGCCCACGCGCAGGCGCCGGGGTGTTCCCCGGGAGGACAAGCCTGCCGGCGGCGGGCAGGAAAAAACCGTTCAGCCGTAGATCTTGGCGATCTCCGCCTGGAATTCCTTGACGACGGCGGACCGTTTCAGCTTCAGGGACGGCGTCAGGTGACCGGATTCCACCGAGAAGTCGGCGTCGATCAGCCGGAAGGTGCGCACCGATTCGGCCTTGGACACCGTCTGGTTGGCCAGGTCGACTGCCTCCTGGAGGGCGGCCAGGACCTGGGGGTCCGTTGCCGCCTCGCTGAGGGGAAGCGCAGGTAAACCACGCTCGGCGCACCAGTAGGCAAGGCCCTCAGGATCCAGGGTCAGCAGGGCTGAGATGAAAGGCTTGCCGTCACCCACCACCACGGCGTGGCCCACCAACTGGTGGGTGCGGATCTTCTCCTCCAGCGGGCCGGGCGCCACGTTCTTCCCGCCCGCCGTGACCAGGAGGTCCTTTTTCCGGCCCGTGACGGTGAGGAAGCCGTCCTTGTCCAGCTCACCGAGGTCACCGGTGCGGAAGAAGCCGTCCACGAACGCTTCGGCATTCGCGGCAGGGTTGGCGTGGTAGCCCCTGAAGACACCGATTCCCTTGACCAGGATCTCGCCGTCTTCGGCCACGCGGATGGTTGTCCCCGGTATGGGGATGCCTACGGTTCCCACCTTGGTGCGGGACGGAGTGTTGGCGGTGCAGGGCGCCGTGGTCTCCGTCAGCCCGTAGCCCTCGAGTACGGGAATTCCCGCACCCCGGAAGAAATGGGCGTCCTCCGAGGCCAGCGGACTGGCGCCGGAGACGGTGTACCCCACGTCCCCGCCCAGTGCCTGGCGCAGCCGGGGATAGACGATACGGTCGTACACTGCGTGCCGGACCCGGCTCAGCAGCCCGGGCCCCGGTCCTTCACCCCGGCTCTGCCGGTCCTGTTCACGCGAGTATTGGATGGCAGCCGCTGAGGCGGCATCGAAGAGCCTGCCTTTGCCTGCCAGGGCCGCTTTGTGCGCGGCCGTTGCCCTGACCTTTTCGAAGATGCGCGGCACCACCAGGAGGAAGGTGGGCCGGAACGTCCCCAGATCATCCAGCAGCTGCGCGGCCCCCGGCGTGTGGCCCACGGTGGCACCGGCACTCACGCAGACCACCTGGACGGCCCGCGCCAGGACGTGCGCCAACGGCAGGAACATCAGGGTGCGGGCCTGGTCATTCAGCAGGATTTCCGGCAGGAACGCAACGATGTTCTTGGCAACCAGGGCGAAGTTCCCGTGGGTGATCTCGCATCCTTTGGGCTTGCCCGTGGTGCCGGACGTGTAGACCAGCGACGCGAGGTCTGCCAGCCCGGCGTGGCTGCGTTGCCGCTCCAGCTCGGAGTCGCTGACTCCGGTGCCGGCAGCGGCGAGGCTGGCGAGGTCCGGTGCCTCGCCGTCGTAATCCATCCGCACTACGTTGACCAGGCGGTCGCTGAGCTCGGCCGAACCTGCCACCACGCCGGTGACCAGCTGCACCATGGCGCGGTCGCCGGCAAAGACCCGCCGGACCCCTGCATCACGGATGATCCACTCCACCTGGCTGGCCGAGGATGTTTCGTAGATGGGCACGGTGACGCCGCCTGCGAACCAGATGGCGAAGTCCACCAGCGTCCACTCGTACGAGGTGCGGGACATGACGGCCACGGTGTCCCCGGGTTCCAGGCCCCCGGCGATAAGGCCCTTGGCCAGGGCAATAACGTCCTGGAGAAACTTCTGCACGGGAACGTCCGCCCAGCCGTTGGGGCCCTTCCGCCGGTACAGGGCACGCGCCGGGTTGTCGGCGTGCTGCTCCAGCAGCAGGTCCGTCACGTTGCTGTTGGCGTCCAGCTCAACCAGCAGTTCCGTGCTCGCTTCTCTCACAGCAGGTCTCCGTTTCCGCTGGCACGCCGCGGCAGCGGCTCCTTCAGGGCTTTCTTGCCATCCTGCCCTAGATCCAGGACGGCATCCACATCCGGGCCCTCCAGTCGACGTACGGGATGACCTCTCCAGTCCAAATGGGGTAGAAGAACGCGGACAGCATGAGGGCGGCCACAAGGAACAGGACTACCAGGTACAGCCCGGCGCGGCGGCGCTGCGGCGGGTCCGTCGCCTTGCCCAGGACCAGCCCCATGCAGTACACCAGCGCCAGGACCAGGAACGGCTCGAACGACACCGCATAGAAGTAGAACATGGTGCGCTGCGGGTACATGAACCACGGCAGGTAGCCCGCGGCAACGCCGGCCAGGACGGCCCCGGCCCGCCAGTCCCGGCGCCCCGCCCACCAGAACAGCAGGACCACCAGGGAAATGGCGGCCGCCCACCAGATCAGCGGATTTCCGACGGACAGGATGGCGGAGGTGCATTTCTCCACGTCGCAGCCGGGCGTCCCCTGGGGCGGGGACTCATAAAAGAAGGATGTTGGCCGTCCCATCACCAGCCAGCTCCAGGCACTGGCCTGGTACGGGTGCTCGGAACTGAGGCCCTGGTGGAAGTTGTAGGCTTCCAGGTGGTAGTGGACCAGGGAGCGGACGGCGTCGGGAAGCCAGCCCCATTCCGCCGAGGGGTTGCTTTCCGCCCAGTGGCGGAAGTACGCGTTGTCCGAGAGGAACCAGCCTGTCCAGGTGGCGGAGTAGACGATTGCTGCCACGGGGACCATGCCGAGGAACGCGGGAATCCCGTCCCGGATCAGGCCACCGCTGATCCAGCCACGGATGCCTGCCACGCGCCGTGCGCTGAGGTCCCACAGCACCGTGAGGAGGCCAAAGCCGGCGAGGAAGAAGAGCCCGGACCACTTTGTCCCCACGGCCAGGCCCATGCACACTCCGGCGGCAACACGCCACCACCGCACGCCCAGCCACGGCCCGGACAGCAGCACCCCCGCCGGAGGCTGTCCACCGTTGGCCGCAGCGGCACGGGCCAGACGGTCCGCCAGCCGGCGGCGCCCGTCGTCGCGGTCCATCAGCAGGGCGCCAAAGGCGGCAAGGACCCAAAACGTCAGGAAGATGTCCAGCAGTGACGTGCGGGACATGACCAGGTGGTGGCCGTCGATGGCGAGGAGCAGCCCGGCGGCGCCCGCCAGCGGAAGCGAGCGGAACAGTTTCAGTGCGATCAGGGAGATGAGCAGGACGGTAAGGGTGCCGGTGAGGGCGGCGGCAAAGCGCCAGCCGAAAGGATTTTCCGGCCCGAACAGCCACATGCCGGCCGCGATCATCCACTTGCCCACCGGCGGGTGGACCACATACTCGGGCGTGTTCAGCAGGACGTCGGGATTCCCTGCGTTGAAGGAATCATTGGCCTTGTCAGGCCAGCTGCGTTCATAGCCGCTGATGAGGTAGGAGTAGGCATCCTTGACGTAATACGTCTCATCGAACACCAGCTTGTGGGGCACCTCGAGGCGGACGAAACGGAGGATCCCGCCAATGACGGCCGTCAGGACCGGAACCAGGATGAACCAAAGCCGCAGCGACGGCGGATAGTCCCGCCACCGCAGGCCGGCGCCGATAAGCCGTTCCCGGAGTGCCTCTGCGGTATACGCCTGGTCCGGGCGGCTGATCCAGCCCCGCCCGGCCTTCCTGCCTGGCGCGGTTGTGGCGCCGGCTCCTGAGGGGGACTCCGGGCTGTTTTTCCAGGCCCCGGCGGGCCGCGTCGAGGTGTGCGTCACGAGCCCCATGCTACCTTTTGCGGCTGGTGACCCCGGCAGCAGTAGGCTGGGTGGGTGGACCCGAACCCCAGCACCCTTCCCGAGCCCGGCCCCTCGGCGGCGGGACGTATCGTCCTTGCCGCCACTCCCATCGGGAACACCGGAGACGCCTCCGCCCGGCTCGTGGAACTGCTGGCCACGGCGGACATTGTGGCCGCCGAAGACACGCGCCGCCTCCACCGCCTGGTGCAGAGCCTGGGCGTGGCCGTGGCCGGCCGCATCATCAGTTACCACGAACACAACGAGGCCACCCGGACGGCAGAGCTCCTGGACCAGGTGCGTGCCGGCAGCACGCTCCTGATGGTCACGGACGCAGGAATGCCTGCAGTCTCGGACCCCGGTTTCCGGCTGGTGGAAGGGGCCATCGCCGCCGGACTTCCCGTGACGGCGGTTCCCGGCCCCTCCGCCGTCCTCACCGCGCTGGCCCTGTCCGGACTGCCCACAGACCGGTTTTGCTTCGAGGGATTCCTTCCGCGCAAGGCCGGTGAAAGGGCCTCGCGCCTGGCCGACCTCGCGGGGGAGCGGCGCACCATGGTGTTCTTCGAGGCGCCGCACCGGCTGGAAGCCATGCTGCGCGCCCTGCGCGAGAGGTTCGGCCCGGACCGCCCCATCGCCGTATGCCGGGAACTGACCAAGACCTATGAGGAAGTGATCCGTGGCACTGTGGGCGAACTCCTCACATGGGCCGAGGACAACGAGGTCCGCGGCGAGATCGCCGTGGTGGTCGGGGGTGCTCCCGAGCAGGCAGCCGGAACGCCGGAAGACCACGTTGCGGCGGTCAACGAGCTGGTGGCACAGGGCATCCGACTGAAGGAGGCAGTTGCCGCCGTCGCCGACGATGCGCGGGTCAGCAAGCGGGAGCTGTACTCGGCAGTCCTCGCCGCCCGCTAAGCCGCAGGCCACGCCTCGGGCTTTAGTGCAGCTGCACAGCGAAGCTGCAATTCCGCAGTGCGCAACGGCGTAGACCGTGCGGGTGGCCCGCAGTAGTCTGGCTGTTAATCAGCCCCATGATCCCGGTCACTCCGGCCGCGGCCACGGGCTGCCACAACCCTACTGACGAGGGAGTCATCGTGACTGTCACTGCACAGCCGGCCGTTACCGCCGAGCGCGAAACCCGGCTTTTGGCCTCCGTTCCCACCGGGCTGCTCATCAATGGTGAGTGGCGCGATGCCACCTCCGGCAAGACGTTCGACGTCGAGGATCCCGCCACCGGGAAGGTGCTGCTGAGCATTGCCGACGCCGGCCCCGAGGACGGCGCGGCAGCCCTGGACGCTGCCGCCGCTGCCCAGGACTCCTGGGCTAAGGTGCCGCCGCGCGAACGCGGGGAGATCCTCCGCCGCGCCTTCGACCTGGTGACCGAACGGGCGGAAGACTTCGCCCTGCTGATGACCCTGGAAATGGGCAAGCCGCTGGCCGAAGCCCGCGGCGAAGTGACGTACGGCGCCGAATTCCTGCGCTGGTTCTCGGAGGAAGCAGTCCGGGCCTTCGGCCGCTACTCCGTCTCGCCGGACGGCAAGTCCCGCCTCCTCGTGACCAAGAAGCCGGTGGGCCCCTGCCTGCTGATCACCCCCTGGAACTTCCCGCTGGCCATGGCCACCCGCAAGATCGCCCCGGCCGTAGCCGCCGGCTGCACCATGGTCCTGAAGTCGGCAAACCTGACACCCCTGACGTCCCAGCTGTTCGCAGCCGTCATGCAGGAAGCAGGGCTGCCCGCCGGCGTCCTCAACGTCATTCCCACCTCAACGGCAGGCGCCACCACCGGACCCCTGGTCAAGGACTCCCGGCTGCGCAAGCTGTCCTTCACCGGCTCCACCGAAGTGGGACGCCGACTGCTCGCCGATGCGTCCGAAAACGTACTCCGGACCTCCATGGAGCTGGGCGGCAATGCCCCCTTCCTGGTGTTCGAGGATGCGGACCTCGACGCCGCAGTCACCGGCGCCATGGCCGCCAAGCTGCGGAACATGGGAGAGGCCTGCACCGCTGCCAACCGGTTCATCGTCCACGAGTCCGTGGCCGGTGAGTTCGCGGAGAAGTTCGCCGCGAAGATGAAGGAAATGACTACGGCCCGCGGTACCGAGCCGGAGTCCAAGGTTGGCCCGCTGATCGATGCAAAGAGCCGTGACAAAGTCCACGAGCTGGTGTCCGACGCTGTTGCATCGGGTGCCAAGGCGGTCTTGGGCGGCGCACCCGTGGAGGGGCCGGGGTACTTCTACCAGCCCACGATCCTGTCCGGCGTCTCCGAGGGAAGCCGCATCCTGTCCGAGGAGATCTTCGGTCCTGTTGCCCCGATCATCACCTTCAGCAGTGAGGACGAGGCTGTGCGGCTGGCCAACAACACCGAGTACGGGCTGGTGGCGTACGTATTCACCAAGGACATCAACCGCGGTATCCGGATGGGCGAAAAGCTCGAAACCGGCATGCTCGGCCTGAACGCCGGCGTCATTTCCAACGCCGCCGCACCTTTCGGCGGCGTCAAGCAGTCCGGCCTGGGCCGCGAAGGTGGCCTGGAGGGCATCGAGGAATACCTCTACACCCAGTACATCGGCATCGCCGACCCCTACGCGGGCTAGTAGCAGGCGGCCCGCCGCCTGAAACAAAACAAGTGCCGGCCGGGCTAGCCCGGCCGGCACTTTCGGTTCAGCCTCCGCCGGCCCTGCGCCCGGCGTCGTGCGCACGGCCCGGGCTTCCGTGCCACAGGCGGGCCATGGCAGCAGCTGCGGCGCGGAATGCCCTGCTGGCCGCGCTGAACGGAGCCCCGGCAAGCTGACCCAGGCGTCTGGTGACGGACCGCGGCAGCCATGCCGCGCCCAATCGCCTGGGCAGCGTGGCGTTCGCCCGCAGGGACGCTGCGACGGCGGCGATCTCCTCTGCTGCACTGCCGTTCACAAGGCCGCTGTCAGGAGAACCGCCCTGATCCGGGCGGCCGTAGCGGTAATGCTCAATGGCCGAGGTGAGGGTGGCCATGGCGGCATGCGCGTCCCGGTCCATGCCCCCCGGCTCACCCAGCAGTGCCTCCCGGAAGCGCGCCGAATAAGCCCGCGGTGTTTCGCTTCGCTCCGCAGGAAGGCCGTAATCGGTGCCAAGGTCCATGACCTCGCTCCATGCCAGCGGGACGGCGCGGTCCGCCCGCTTGGGCTGCAGCCGCCGCGACCGTGTTCCAGCGCGGACAAGGTGCGGGGCGGCGGCCAGGAGGACAAAGCCTGCCACAGCACCACCACCGAGGAGCCACGGCATGAGCTCCGTGCCGCCGGTGCTGCCGCTCCCGGCGCCCAGTGTGGCCTGGGCTGTGGCACTGGGCTGTGTGGTGGGAACGGGGGCGGCGTCGGGGACCAGCCCGTCATTGTTCCCCAGGGTATCCGGGGCCGATGGGGCTGGTCCGTCAACGGCGTAGTCCGGTACCACTCCCCGGGACGGCGTCGGTTCGAACGGGACCCATCCCAGGCCCTGGAAGTAGAGCTCCGGCCACGCGTGGGCGTCGCGCGCATCGGCTTCGTACTCCGGGAGGGCGCCCTGCCCGGCCACGGTGACCGTTGCACCGGTCAGCCTGCCGGGCGCATAGCCCACGGCAATCCTGCTTGGAATGCCTTCCAGCCTGGCCATTACCGCCATGGCGGAGGCGAAATGGATGCAGTAACCGCTCTTCTGTTGCAGGAAGTCCGCCAGGACGGAGAGGCCGTTGCCGTCGTAACCGCCCTGCACGGGAGACTGCAGCGAATACGTGAACTCAGACGACCGCAGGTACTTCTGGATGGCCATGGCCTTCTGGTACGGGGCCCCCGCGGCTCCCGCGACGGTTTGGGCCGTGGTTTTGACGATCTGCGGAACGTTGGCCGGTATCCGGGTGAAGACGTCCGGAATGTCCCGCGCCTGCCCCGACGACTGGGCCAGCAGTGCTGCGGAGAGTTTGGGTACTGCGGACGTGACCAGGTACTCCTGCCTTCGTGTGGTGGTGTCCGTCCCCTTGATGGTCAGCGTGGCCGGGTCCCACGTCCACTGGCCGCCGAGGCCGCTGATGGTTTCGGGGGCATAGGGGACAGGCAGGTAGGGGCTGTTGAAGGATCCGGCGTCGATGGCGGTCACCTGCTGTACCTGCTCGTCCGCCAGGATTGCATAGCCGGGGTCGATCCGGCCATCCAGGGGTACCCGGGAAGCGGAGCGGTCATCCGGTCCCCAGGAATCGCCGTCGAAGTTGTCAACGGTTACCGAGCGCAGGTAGAGCGGTGCCGTGGAATTGGTGGCATAGGTGATCCTGCCGCTGCCATCAGGAGCGCGAAGGCTGTTACCCAGTGTGATCATCGGGTTTAGGCTGTTGGAGGCGCCCCACGGATTGAGCCGGGATCCTTGGGGAAAAGTACCCCTGTCGAAGCCGGGGATGGCCAGTGGCAGTACCAGGGTTGCAGCCAGGGCCACGGCGCCGGTCAGCGCTGCGCGCCGCACCACCCCCGGACTCCGGCCCGGCCCGGGCTCCACCCTGCCGTCCGGCGCAAACCACTGGCTGCAGGCAAGGATCAGCAGGTAGCCCGCCGCGGTGGCAAGGAAACTCCAGGCGCCCACGCTTTGAGGCTTGATCATGGCGGGAACCACCAGCAAAGCCAGCAGGCCTATCCCGGAGGCGGCCGGCATGGCCAGGGGTACGGCCAGCGCGTCAACGAGGATGACGGCCAGGCCGAGCACGGCGCAGGAGACCAGCACGATCCCGGCGTTGGGCGCCACGGGGGCTGTTTCGCCCAGGACCGTTTCGCTGGCCCGCCCGATAAGCCGGTCCAGGTCCGGCAGGGTGCCAGCGGTGGGAACGACCCAGAGGAAGCTGGAACTGCGGAAGAAGGTCAGCGTCAGCACGCCACCCAGCGCGATGAATCCTCCTGCGGTGACCAGGAGGGGCTGGGCTCGGAGCGAACGCAACGCGGCGAGGGTGAACCCCACCACCAGGACCGTGGTGATGGCCGGCCAATACCAGTTCCAGCCGCGCAGGACGCCGTTGAGGGACAGTGCCGCCCCGGAGACAGCCACCATGACGGCGGCCGCCATGGCCCAGGGGTAGGCGCCCGCGCGCGTCCGGCCCGGCCGGTCCGGTTGGCGTGCCGCCTTTTGCTCCCCGCCTGTTGGCCGGGCCGGTGCCACAGTCATCTGGTCAACCCCGCTCCCCGCCGGACCTCTGACGCCGGAGCCGACGGCAGGGCGGGATCCTGGTCGAACTGGGCCCAGGCCCCGGCAAGCTGAGTTTTTGGATCCACGGCCACGGCCTGCCAGCCGCCCTGGCGCAGCACTTCCAGGACGCTCCGGGACTCAGCCGGCCGCTCCACCGCCACGATGGCGAGCGCATTGGTGGCGTATGCGGCAGCCGGTGCCAGGGCCACGGCTTCCTCAGCGGTAATGCGGCCCAGGACGGCTATCACAGGCCCCCGCATCCGGTGCGCGGACAGCTTGTCCATCAGACGGTCATCGAATGCCGCTGGCTCATGGGTGGTATCTGCTGGAATGCGGATGGCCGTGGCTCCGTGGGACTGGGACGCTCTGCCGGCAGCGCTCCGTCGCGCACCGTCGCGGCGCGGATGCGGGCTTCCGGACAGCTGGATTGCAGCGAGGCTTTCCGCGATGGACTGCAGGCCGGACGTCCCGGCGTACTCTTCAGCTGCCGGTTCCGGCGAGGAAGGGGAGTGCAGGAATGCCGGATCCCCGCCGGTATCCAGCAGGCGGAGGCTGTAATTGCGCTCAGCCAGGTGCGCGCTGATGGACATCACGGCAACAACGCACCATTCAAAAGTTTCGCTGGTGGCCCTTGCGTGGCCGTCCTGGCCCAGCATCCCGGCCGTTGCCGCTCCGGGGCCGCCAAAAGCACCCGGGCGGTGGTCGAGGATGATGGTTGCTTCGGGCGTGGTGACGGATTCCTCCTGCCGCACCATCAGTGCCCCGTGCCTGGCCGTGGCCGCCCAGTGCACCCTCCGCATGGGATCGCCGTGGCGGTACTCGCGGGTCATGACGTCGTCATCACTCGGGTTTGCCCGCACCCGGGTGGCGGTGACACCGTCATGGCCGCGCGCTCCAGCCAGTCCGGTGGCAGGGAGGACGACGGCGGCAGGCGTCACCGTGAGGACGTCGCCGTCGTCGATCGCCTGGCGGTGCAGCGACAGGCCAAAGGGGTCGGTGAACTCGGCGGTCACGGGCCCGATCCTGAACTGGCCCCGGTGCCTGGAGGTGAGGCGGTACTCGTAGCGGCTGACTCCGCCGGTTGCGGACCGGGACGGAAACCGGAATGCCGGAGCGTGCCCGAACTGCGGGGGCAGCCGTTCCTCCATGGCCACCCGGCCGCTCCCGGGGTCCGTTCTGGCTACTGCCAGATGCACGGCGGCAGGGGCCGAGGTTTCCACGGGGGCAGGATTGAACTCACGGTAGACCCGGAACCGGGGCTTGACCAGGCGGATGCCGGCAAGGGAACTGACGGGAAGTACCAGCAGCAGCAGGGCCAGCGTCAGGAGGTCCCGGCGTCCCATCACCTGGGCCGCCGCAAGCGTGAAGGCACCGGCTGCAAGCATGCCCCAGCCGCGCCTGGTAAAAAGGTGGCGAGGAAGCTTTTCCAGCAGGCCCATGCTGCCTGCCTAGCGGTTCCTGCCGGGTGTGCCGGCAGCAGCCCGGCCGGGCTGGGCCTGGGGCACGGGCAGCCGGGACAGGATGTTCCGCAGGACGCTGTGCGGCGTTTCACCTGCACCCGCGGCCTTGCGGTCCAGGATGATTCGGTGCGCCAGGACCGCCTGGGCCACGTCCGCCACGTCGTCCGGCAGGACGAAGTCGCGTCCGTCCAGGGCGGCAGTGGCCTTGGCGGCGCGCAGCAGCTGGAGCATGGAGCGGGGGCTGGCGCCCAGGCGCAGCATGGGGCTTTCCCGGGTGGCCCTGCCTACCGAGACCGTGTATTCCTTGACGGGCCCGGAGACAAAGACCTTCTGCACAGTGGCGGTCATGGCGGCGACATCCGCTGCTGTGACAACGGGGGAGACGTTGGCCAGCGGGGAGACGGCCTGGTGCGTTTCCAACATCTCGATTTCGGCATCCATATCCGGGTATCCCATCGAAATCCGGGCCATGAAGCGGTCCCTCTGGGCCTCGGGCAGGGGATAGGTCCCCTCCATTTCGATGGGGTTCTGCGTGGCCACCACCATGAATGGTTCATCGAGCCTGTAGGTGTTGCCGTCCACCGTGACCTGGTGCTCCTCCATGCATTCCAGGAGGGCAGACTGCGTCTTGGCCGAAGCACGGTTGATCTCATCGCCAATGACGATGTTTGCGAACACCGCGCCCGGACGGAATTCAAAGAGCCTGGAGGCCTGGTTGTAGATCGACACCCCGGTGACGTCGGAGGGCAGGAGGTCCGGGGTGAACTGGATGCGGTTGACAGTGCAGTCAATGGTCCGGGCAAGGGTTTTCGCCAACAGGGTTTTCCCGACGCCGGGCACGTCCTCAACCAACAGGTGGCCCTGGGCGAGGAGGACAGTGAGCGCCAGCTTGGCCGCGTCGGATTTGCCGTCGATGACGGTGTTGACAGTGCTGAGGATGCGCTGCGCCGCCGCATGGAAAGCCCCAGGGTCCATAGCCACCGGACGGTGTCCGTTCAGGTGGCTGACGGGGTCGGAGACGCCTGCCAGGTTGAGGTTGGGCGCGCTTCCATTGGCGGCAGTGCGTCGGTGGGGTTCCATCGGCAACCTTTCAGCCCGGGTTCACGTGGACGGGACAGCGAGCCTGCCTTCGCCCCGCGTTGGGCGTGCGCGTGTACTCGTTCCAGACTACTAACACAACTGCCATGCCTGACAGAGAGTTCCGGCAAATTTGGGGAGGCCCGCGGCCGATAGGCTGGGCACATGTGCGATTCGTCGATCCCTGCTGCCTACAGGGCGCCTGCCGCTGACGGGACCACCGGGCCGGAAGCCGCCCGCCGGAAGAACTTCCCGCCTGCGCCGCAACCCCTGCCCGTACCGGTCATGGACAACCACACCCACCTGGACTTTCCGGAAGGGGAGGGTCCTGTGGGAATCAAGGCCGCCCTCGACGCAGCAGAGGCGGTGGGCGTCCAGGGGGCCGTGCAGGTGGGTTGCGACCTCGAATCCTCACGGTTCACGGTGGCTGCGGTGGACCAGGACCCGCGGCTCCTGGGAGCGGTGGCCCTGCATCCCAACGATGCTCCGCACTATGCTGCCCGCGATGAACTTGAAGCCGCGCTCGCCGAGATCGAGCACCTGGCCGCGCATCCCCGGATCCGGGCCATCGGCGAAACGGGCCTGGACTTCTTCCGCACGGAAGGCGAGGGACTGCGCCACCAGGAATACTCGTTCCGCCGGCACATTGACATCGCCAAACGGCTGGACCTTACGCTCCAGATCCACGATCGCGACGCGCACGCCGATGTTGTGCGTGTGCTGAATGAAGAAGGGGCGCCGGACAGGGTGGTTTTCCACTGCTTCTCCGGTGACGAGGAACTGGCCCGGACCTGCAACGAACATGGCTGGTGGATGTCGTTTGCCGGCACACTGACCTTCCGGAACGCCGCAAACCTGCGGGCCGCGCTCGCAGTGGCAGAGCGGGATCTGATCATGGTGGAGACCGACGCCCCGTTCCTCACCCCGCACCCGCACCGGGGGCGTCCCAATGCCAGTTACATGGTCCCGTACACCGTGCGCGCCATGGCAGAATTGACAGGCTCCGACCTCTCCGGCCTGTGCGCCGCAATCAGCGAAAATACCGTGCGGGCATACGGATCCTGGGCCTGATCCGGGGATCCTCCTCCTGATGGTAAATGCATATCTGGTATGCAAAAATGTTGGTTGCTTTATAACGCTACGGTTACAGTGGGAAACTATTAGCCGGGGTCGGGGAAGGCCAACGGGTAATTTCACTCCTTACGCAGCCGGCCCGGCCTGGACTTGAGCCAGCCTTGCCTCTGCGTGGAGTGTGGCGGCGCATCGTTGCCCGGACTGTCCTTTTCTGGTCTGTTCCGGGCATTTTTCTGCGCGTTTCCCCGTGCCCGGATGGACCGAGAGTTACGGGCAATCGTGATCAAGTTCTTCACATCGGACGGCAAGTTCAGCTTTATAAAGGTTGGCGCCCAGCTGCTGGTGCTTTGCGGCCTGGTCGCAGGCCTCGTAGCCTTCGTGGGCAATAACAAAACAATCACGCTCAACGTGGACGGCAAGACGTCGTCCGTGCAGTCCTTTGGTGGAACAGTCGCCCAGGTGGTCAGGAGCGCCAACCTGGAACTGAAGCCCGGCGACCGCGTTTCGCCTTCGGTTGATGCAACCGTGCAGAACGGCACGGTCATCAACATCAACCAGGCAAAGGAAGTCAAGGTCAGCCTTGACGGTGCCGAGAAGACCGTGAACACCACGGCCCAGGACGTTGAAGACCTGGTGACCGAGCTTGGCGTTGCCAGTGCATCCGAGGTTTCGGCGCCCAAGGACGCCACCCTCTCGCTGGCTGGCTCCTATGTCTCCATCTCCACCCCCAAGACCGTCAGCATCGTGGCCGATGGCAAGGTGAACACCACCACTACCACCGCCCCCACCGTCGGCAAGGTCCTCAAGGACTCCGGCGTGACCCTTGGCGCCAATGACCGTACCTCCCAGCCTGCCAACGCCAATGTGGTGAACAACATGGTCATCAAGGTCTCCCGCGTGGACACCGGCCAGACCACAACCACGAGCGAGGACGTGCCGTTCCAGACTGTCACCGCCGAAAGCGCGGACATGCTGAAGGGTGAGAAGCAGGTAACCCAGGCCGGCGTGGCCGGAAAGCTGGAGCGCACCTTCAAGCTGGTCCTCGTGGACGGACGGGAAGCCTCCCGCACGCTCGTGTCGGAGAACGTCGCAGTCCAGCCTGTAAACGAACAGGTCACCGTGGGTACAAAGGACAAGCCGGTAGCCCAGGCCGCCCCGGCCCCCGCCGCGGGCGCCAACACCGGCGCAGCCGCACCGGCCATGATGAACGAGGCCATGTGGGACAAGATTGCCCAGTGTGAGTCCAGCGGCAACTGGAGCATCAACAGCGGCAACGGCTACTACGGCGGCCTCCAGTTCGACATCCGCACCTGGATCGGCTCCGGCGGCGGCGCCTACGCCCCCAACGCGAGCCTGGCCACCAAAGCGCAGCAGATCGACATCGCCAACCGCGTATACGCGCAGCGTGGCCTGTCGCCCTGGGGCTGCGGTTGGGCTGCCAGCAGCTGATCCCCAGTTCCTGAAAGCACAGGAAACATCGTGGCCGGGCCGGGTACTCCGGGCCCGGCCACTGCCGTTAACCCGGGCAGGGCCAATCCGCGGGGCGGGATAGGATACCTAGGTGACTGAACCGACTCCCGCCGCGCCCGCACCGTTGTTCGGTGCCTCCGACATACGCCGGATGGCAGAGGAAATCGGGGTCAGGCCCACCAAGACCCTGGGCCAGAACTTCGTCATCGATGGAAACACCATCCGCCGGATCGTCGCCGCAGCAGGGGTGGGACCCGAAGAGACAGTGCTCGAAGTTGGGCCGGGGCTCGGGTCGCTCACCCTGGGCCTGCTGGATGCGGCCGCGGCGGTTGTCGCCGTCGAGATCGATCCTGTCCTTGCCGCAAAGCTGCCGGAAACGGTGAAGGAATGGCGGCCCTCCGCGGCAGGATCCTTCCACCTGGTCCAGGCCGACGCCATGAAGGTGACCGAACTGCCGGTGGAACCCACGGCCCTGGTGGCCAACCTGCCGTACAACGTGGCGGTCCCCGTTGTGCTGCACCTCCTGCAGCACTTTCCCAGCCTGCAGCACGGGCTGGTGATGGTGCAGGATGAGGTCGCGGACCGGCTGGCGGCCGGCCCCGGCTCCAAAACCTACGGCGTACCGTCCGTCAAGGCCGCCTGGTACAGCCAGATGCGCAAGGCCGGTGTCATCGGCATGAACGTCTTCTGGCCAGCACCCAAAATCCACTCCGGGCTTGTGGCCTTCACCCGGCGCGAACCGCCTGCCACTACCGCCTCACGCGAACAGGTGTTCGCAGTGGTGGACGCTGCGTTCGCCCAGCGCAGGAAAACACTTCGTGCCGCGCTTGCCGGCTGGGCCGGCGGAGCCCCGGAAGCGGAACGCTGCCTGCTGGCTGCAGGTGTGGACCCCACGGCGCGTGGCGAGGTCATTGACATTGCCGCGTTCGCCAGGATTGCCGAAGCCAGGGAAAACCGCCCGTGAGCGCGGGACTTGAGAGGGCGGGCACAGGGCGGTTCGCCGCCAGGACGGTGCGGGTCAAGGCGCCCGGAAAGGTCAACGTCTCCCTGGCCGTGGGTCCGCTCCGGCCGGACGGGTACCACTCCGTGGCCAGCGTCTACCTTGCGGTGTCCCTCTACGAGGAGGTGGCAGCCACCAGCACGGCAGCGCCGGGCATCACCATCAGCCTCAGTCCGGAGAGCACCCTGGACCTGGACGACGTCGACATCCCCCTGGACAGCAGCAACCTGGCCTACAAGGCCGCCGCCATCATGGCCGATGTGTCCGAGCACGCCACCGGCGTGCACCTGGAAATCACCAAGCGGGTCCCGGTGGCCGGTGGAATGGGCGGGGGATCGGCCGATGCCGCCGCCACGCTCCTGGCCTGCGACGCTCTGTGGAACAGCGGACTGTCCCGCGAGGAACTGGCCCATCTTGCAGCCGAATTGGGCGCCGACGTCCCCTTCTCGCTGCTGGGCGGCACCGCCGTCGGTCTTGGCCTTGGCGACAAACTGTCGCCTGCACTGGCGAAGGCGCAGACCCACTGGGTCCTGGTGGTGGCCGACTACGGCCTGTCCACGCCCGAGGTGTACCGGACACTTGACCGCTTGCGCGGTGCGGAGGGGGTAGACGCCCCTGAACCCACTGGCGTTGATCCGCAGGTTTTGGCGGCGCTGCGCGGCGGCGATGCCGAATCGCTGGGCCGGGTCCTGGTCAACGACCTGCAGCGGGCGTCCATTGAACTGGCCCCGTCACTGCGCGATACGCTGGGCATCGGAGAGTCCCACGGCGCCATCGCCGGGCTGGTTTCCGGCTCCGGCCCCACCGTGGCTCTACTGGCCGATGATTCCGTTGCGGCGGAGGCGCTGGCTGAGGATCTTCGGCACCATGGCCTGACAGCCCTCCCGGTCCACGGGCCCGTCCCGGGTGCGCGCATCATCTCCGACACCCTCCTTTAGTACTTCCAGTCCGGCAGCAGAAAGCAGTTCCCTTTGGCACACCTTCTTGGCGGCGAGAACCTCACGGTTTCCTACGCGACCCGTACCGTCCTTGACGGCATCACCCTGGGTTTGGAGGAGGGGGACCGCATTGGCATGGTGGGCCGCAACGGTGACGGCAAGTCCACCCTGATGCGCCTGCTGGCGCTGCGCTCCACCCCGGATTCCGGACGCGTCACCAAACGCGGCGACGTCAACGTGGGATACCTGGACCAGAGCGACGTGCTCGACGGCGACCTGACGGTGGGTGCCGCGATCGTGGGGGACCAAGCCGATTACGAATGGGCGCGGAACCCCCGCATCCGCGAGATCATGGGCGGCCTGGTGTCCGACGTCGATTGGCACGCCAACGTCCATGCGCTCTCCGGCGGGCAGAAGCGGCGGGTGGCGCTGGCCAAGCTCCTCATCGAGGACCACGACGTCATCATGCTGGACGAGCCCACCAACCACCTGGACGTCGAGGGCGTGGCGTGGCTCGCCCGGCACCTGAAGACGCGCTGGCGGGCCAACCAGGGCGCCTTCCTGGTGGTCACCCACGACCGCTGGTTCCTCGACGAAGTCTGCACCAAGACGTGGGAGGTCCACGACGGGATCGTGGACCCCTTCGAAGGCGGTTACGCGGCGTACGTCCTGGCCAGGGCTGAACGCGACCGGATGGCCTCCGTGGTGGAAGGCAAGCGCCAGCAACTGGTCAAGAAGGAACTGGCCTGGCTGCGCCGGGGCGCGCCCGCCCGCACTGCCAAGCCGAAATTTCGGATCGAGGCAGCCAACGCTTTGATCGCCGACGTTCCCGCTCCGCGCGATTCCATGGCGCTGAGCAAGATGGCCACCGCCCGGCAGGGCAAGGACGTCCTGGACCTGGAAAACGTCTCCCTCAACTTCCAGGGCGGCGACGCCGGCCGGAAGCTCTTCGACAACATCACCCTCCGCCTGGCGCCGGGGGAGCGGCTGGGCCTGGTAGGTGTCAACGGTGCCGGCAAGACCACCCTCCTGAAGCTGCTCAACGGCGAGATCACCCCCGACGCCGGACGGCTGAAGCGCGGAAAAACCGTGGTCACCGCCGTCCTCACGCAGGAGGTCAAGGAACTCGACGACGTCGCGGACCTGCGCGTGATCGAGGTCATCGAACGGGAAAAGCGCTCCTTCAATGTTGGCGGCAAGGAATTCACGGCCGGCCAGCTGGTGGAGCAGCTCGGGTTCACCAACCAGAAGCAGTGGACCCCTGTGCGGGACCTGTCCGGCGGTGAACGGCGGCGCCTCCAGCTGCTGCGCCTGCTGGTGGGCGAGCCCAACGTGCTGATGCTGGACGAACCCACCAACGACCTCGACACCGACACACTGGCCGCCGTCGAGGACGTCCTGGACGGCTGGCCCGGAACCCTTGTGGTGGTCAGCCACGACCGCTACCTGCTGGAACGCGTGACGGACCACCAGATGGCCCTCCTTGGCGACGGAAAGCTCCGTGGCCTGCCGGGCGGCGTGGACCAGTACCTTGAACTGCGCGAAGCGGCCCTGGCCGGGTCCACCGTTACCGGCGGCGGAAACCCTGTTACCAGCGCCGGGCAGGCGCAGCCAGTCAGTGGCGTCGGTGGCGGCCCCACCGAAGCCGAGAAGCGCGAGGCCCGCAAAGCCCTCAACCGGATCGAGCGGCAGCTCAAGAAGCTCGATCAGGAGGAAAAGAAACTCCACGACGCCATGGTGAAAACCACCGAGGCCGGCGACTTCGACAAGCTCGCCGACCAAAACAAGCAGCTCAAGGAGCTCACGGACGAAAAGGACGCCCTGGAAATGGGGTGGCTGGAGTCCTCAGAACTCCTGGGCGACTGACAAAGGCGACGCGGGCACCAGCGGCGCAGGAGGCCTTCGTGTAGTCGCGCATCGCGGCGCAGCGGGCGCCGTAGGTCGCCCAGCGACCGCAGGTGCCCCTATGCGTTGTGTCTAAGCGACGGCGAAGGGCTCCTGTGCCGCGGACCCGGACCGGACGCAGGTGCCCCGCTCACGAAGGTGACAACTCACCCCTCGGACTGCAGCTCAGGGTCCCTTTTGAGGCCGGTCAGGCCGTTCCAGGCGAGGTTGACCAGGTGCGCGGCGACGGTTTGCTTGTCGGGCTGGCGGCTGTCCTGCCACCATTGGCCGGTCATGGCCACCATACCGACGAGCATCTGGGCGTACATGGCGCCGTCCTCGCCGCTGAAGCCGCGGCGCGAGAACTCGTCGGACAGGATGTGCTCCACGCGTGCTGTGACATGGGAAAGCAGGGTGGAGAAGGCGCCTTCCGGTTGCGACGGGGGAGCGTCGCGCATCAGGATGCGGAAACCCTCAGTGCGCTCCTCGATGTAGGTGAGCAGGGCGAGTGCTGCACGCTCCACGAGGACGCGGGGCTTGGCTTCCTCGGTGAGGGCTGCGTTGATCGCGGCCAGGAGGATGTGGAACTCACAGTCCACCACTTCGGTGTACAGCCCTTCCTTGGAACCGAAATGCTCGTAGATGACCGGCTTGGACACTCCGGCGCAGGCCGCGATTTCCTCAATGGTGGTCCCGTCCAGCCCCCGTGCGGCGAAAAGCCCGCGGCCGACGTCGATCAGCTGGCTTCTGCGCTGCAGGCCAGTCATCCGCATCCGCGGAAGGTTGTTGCTCACCTTCCCATCATGCCCCACTGCCGCTGGCTGGATTCCCGGCTCAACGCCGCCGCCGGACCCACCGTGTCGCGCGGCGCCCTGAACCCGTGGCAAAATAGGGACTTGTGCCCGGGCCTTGAGTCTTCCGGCACGGTCCGCTCTGGTGTAACGGCAGCACCCCGGCCTTTGGAGCCGTGGAGTATAGGTTCGAATCCTATGGGCGGAACTGCTGGGCAAGGAGCGATCATGAGGATGGCACCCGGTGCGCAGCGGCCTGGCCCGCAGAACACCGCGAAGCGCCAGCACAACCAAGCAAGGAGAGCCCGTACGTGATCCCCGAGAATACCGGCCCGGCCGCTGTAATCGTTCTGGCAGCAGGCGCCGGTACCCGGATGAAATCGCGTACCCCCAAGATCCTCCACGAAATCGGGGGCCTGTCCATGGTGGGCCACGCCCTCCGGGCGGCCCGCAGCATCAACCCGCAGCGGCTGGCCATTGTGGTCCGCCATGAACGGGACCTGGTGGAAAGCCACGTCGCTGCCCTTGACCCGCAGGCCGTCATCGTTGACCAGGACGATGTCCCCGGCACCGGCCGCGCCGTCGAAGCTGCGCTTGAGGCGCTGCACGCCGACCAGGACCTGGCAGGAACCGTAGTGGTTACCTACGGCGACGTGCCCCTGCTTTCGGGTGAACTGCTGACCGAGTTGGTCGCCACCCACGAACGCGAAGGCAACGCCGTCACGGTCCTCACAGCAGTCCTCGACGACGCCGCCGGCTATGGCCGCATCCTTCGTGGCGGGGACGGCTCCGTCACCGGAATCCGCGAACACAAGGATGCCACTGACGCGGAAAAGCTGATCCGGGAAGTGAACTCCGGAATCTACGCCTTCGACGCCGCCGTGCTCCGCGAGGCCCTGGCCAAGGTCACCACCGACAACGCGCAGGGCGAAAAATACCTGACCGACGTCCTGGGACTGGCCCGGGAGGCCGGCGGCCGGGTTGCCGCCGTCGTCACCGCCGACCGCTGGCAGGTCGAGGGCGCCAACGACCGGGTCCAGCTCGCCGCCCTCGGCGCGGAACTGAACCGCCGCACCGTGGAAGCCTGGATGCGTGCCGGCGTCACTGTCGTCGACCCCTCCACCACCTGGATCGACTCCTCCGTCACTCTCGATGAGGATGTCCGCCTGCTCCCCAACACCCAACTGCACGGCGCCACCACGGTGGCAAGGGACGCCGTCGTGGGCCCCGACACCACCCTGACCGATGTCACGGTCGGCGAGGGCGCCACAGTGGTCCGCACCCACGGCTCCGGCTCGGTCATCGGCCCGCGCGCCGCCGTCGGCCCCTTCACCTACCTTCGCCCCGGCACCGTGCTGGGTGAAAAGGGCAAGATCGGCGCGTTCTACGAAACCAAGAACGTCACCATCGGCCGCGGCTCCAAGCTGTCCCACCTGGGCTATGCAGGGGACGCCGAAATCGGCGAAGACACCAACATCGGCTGTGGCAACATCACGGCCAATTACGACGGCGAGAAGAAGCACCGCACGGTGATCGGCTCGGGCGTCCGTACAGGCTCCAATACTGTCTTTGTTGCCCCGGTCACCGTGGGGGACGGCGCCTACAGCGGCGCCGGCGCGGTGATCCGCAAAGACGTACCGGCCGGAGCGCTGGCCCTGAGCGTGGCTGCCCAGCGCAACGCCGAAGGCTGGGTTCCCGAGCACCGTCCGGGAACCCGCTCCGCCGAACTGGCCCAGGCGGCCACCAATGACTCCTCAAGTACCCCGGCATCTACAGAAGAGGGCAAGTAACAATGAGCGAAATTACGGCGCACGGCGAGAAGAAGCTGGTGCTCGCCACCGGGCGGGCCCATCCGGAGCTGGCCCGGGAAATCGCAAAGGAACTGGGCACCGACCTCCTTCCCGTTGACGCCTACGACTTCGCGAACGGCGAGATCTACGTCCGCGCCGGCGAGAGCGTCCGCGGTACCGATGCCTTCGTGATCCAGGCACACCCGGCACCGCTGAACAACCACCTCATGGAACAGCTGATCATGATCGATTCGCTGAAGCGGGCCTCGGCAAAGCGCATCACCGTGGTCTCGCCCTTCTACCCGTACGCCCGGCAGGACAAGAAGGGCCGCGGCCGCGAGCCCATCTCCGCCCGCCTGGTGGCGGACCTCTACAAGACCGCCGGCGCGGACCGCATCATGAGCGTGGACCTGCACACCTCGCAGATCCAGGGCTTCTTCGACGGGCCGGTTGACCACCTGATGGCCATCCCGCTGCTTGCCGACTACATCCGCACCCGCGTCGCGGCCGACAACATCACCGTCGTCTCCCCGGACACCGGCCGCGTCCGCGTTGCCGAGCAGTGGGCCGAACGCCTCGGCGGCGCGCCGCTGGCCTTCGTCCACAAGAGCCGCGACCTGACCGTTCCCAACCAGGCCGTCTCCAAGACGGTGGTGGGCCAGATCGAGGGCCGCACCTGTGTGCTGATCGATGACATGATCGACACCGGCGGAACCATCTCAGGCGCCGTCACGGTCCTGAAGAACGCCGGGGCCAAGGACGTCATCATCGCGGCCACGCACGCAGTCTTCTCCGACCCGGCCGCCCGCCGTCTCTCGGAGTCCGGCGCACGCGAAGTAGTGGTCACCAACACCCTCCCGCTGACTTCATCCCAACGCTTCCCGCAGCTCACGGTGCTTTCCATCGCGCCGCTGATCGCCAGGGCCATCCGCGAAGTGTTCGACGACGGATCGGTCACCAGCCTGTTCGACGGCAAGGCGTAAGACAGTACGCTGCGAAACCCCGCTGGCACAGGCCGGCGGGGTTCGGGCCCACGCCGGCAGGGTTCCCTGGCCGAGCTTGCGAGCTCGGGGGGCCGGTGGGGATTTAAGGAAAGGGTCCCCGCACTGGTAAACTCTTTCCGATACCTTGGCGAGGGAGGGCATAGCCTCCGTTATCGACTGGGTCTGCTGGTCCCCGTGGGGACCGCCTTCTTGAAGGGCCGCCTTCCGGCCGCCCGGCGTTGAAGGTCACATCAGACCTCCGCCCTTGCTGAACACCGTTTAGTTTCAAGGAGATATCCATGTCTGAGCAGAAGCTCGCAGCAGAACTGCGCACCGAATTCGGCAAGGGCTACGCCCGCCGTGCCCGTGCGAACCACCAGATCCCCGCCGTCATCTACGGCCACGGTGCAGAGCCCATCCACGTGACCCTGCCGGCAAAGGCCACCACCCTGGCCGTCCGCACCCCCAACGCCCTGCTGTCCCTGGACATCAACGGCGAAGGCCACCTGGCCCTGGTCAAGGACGTCCAGCGCGATCCCGTAAAGCAGATCATCGAGCACATCGACCTCCTGACCGTCCGCCAGGGCGAGAAGGTCACGGTTGACGTTCCGGTCCACGTTGAGGGCGAAACCGCTCCCGGCACCGTGCACAACCTGGAACTGACCGTTGTGTCCTTGGAAGCCGAGGCAACCCACCTGCCCACCGCTATCGAGGTCAACGTCGAAGGCCGCGCCGCCGGCGAGCACGTCCACGCCTCCGACCTGGTCCTGCCGAAGGGCACCACCCTCCTGACCGACGCCGAAGCACTCGTGGTCAACATCTC
The DNA here is from genome assembly GCF_036455295.1 of Pseudarthrobacter phenanthrenivorans. Lineage (GTDB taxonomy): Bacteria > Actinomycetota > Actinomycetes > Actinomycetales > Micrococcaceae > Arthrobacter > Arthrobacter phenanthrenivorans_C. Next base: position 346,450 of record NZ_JAYXNX010000003.1, read on the forward strand.
CGAGGCCGTCGAAATCGCCGAGGAAGCAGAAACCGAAGCTCCCGCCGAGGCCGAAGCCGGGGAAGCTCCCGCAGCCGAAGAAGCCGCAGCCGAGTAACGACTCCGCCGTTTGCGCAGTGGCCGGACCCGCCTGGGTCCGGCCACTGTTCGTTTCCGCCTGCGGTGTCCCTCCCCGCAGTTTCCGGTCCACCCGCACCGCATCAATAGGATTGATTCCATGACAGACACCTGGCTGATCGTTGGCCTCGGCAACCCCGGCACCCAGTACCAAGGCAACAGGCACAACGTGGGCCAGATGGTGCTCGATGAACTTGCCGGCCGGATCGGGGCAGGATTCAAGACCCACAAAGCCCGCGCCCAGGTCCTGGAGGGCCGGCTGGGCATCGGGGGCCCGCGGGTGGTCCTGGCCAAACCGATGAGTTATATGAACGTCTCGGGAGGGCCGGTTTCCTCCCTTGCCGGCTTCTACGGCATCGCGGCTGACCACGTGGTGGCCGTCCATGACGAGATCGACATCCCCTTCAACACGGTCAAACTCAAGCTCGGCGGCGGGGAAGGCGGCCACAACGGGCTTCGCGACATCTCCAAGGCCCTGGGCACCAAGGACTACCTGAGGGTGCGTGTAGGGGTAGGCCGGCCGCCCGGCAGGATGGACACCGCAGACTACGTACTGCGGGATTTCGGCACCGCGGAGAAGAAGGAACTGCCCTTCCTGCTCGATGATGCCGCTGACGCCGTCGAGTCCTTGCTCAAGGAAGGGCTGACCGCCGCGCAGCAGAGGTTCCATCCGGCCAAGTCCGGATCACGCCAACCGGAATCGTAAAAGTTCCCTTCTACCCTGTTTCCTTGTCTGTGGCAGGGGGTACTCTTCTTCCTATGCGGGGGAGCAATGGGGCTACATCCCGCTATTGCAGGATGTAGGGGAAAAAGTTCATGTCAATCGAGCCACTCAGCTGGGGACGTGGGTCAACACCTCAAGGTGACGGGCTGCCCACGCCCCCCTCCGCGGCACCGGAGGGCCAGCAATGGTCCATGCCCGCTCGAAGCGCCAACCTCGACGCCGTCCGCACCGCCCTGACCAGCCAGGATTCGCTGGGTGTCGTCATCACCGGAGCCAGGGGAGTGGGAAAATCCTCGCTTGCCCGCGCGGCAGTGGCGGACCTGGGTCCCAATATCTGGTCCCTGCAGCTGCGCAACGGCCCTGCCGGATCCACCACGCCCTACGGTTGCCTTTCATTCCTGCTGGCCAGGCTGCCGCAGGCCTATATGGGGTCGCCCACGGCCATCCTTCGCGGTATCACATCGCTGATCCGCAGTGACGCCGCGGGAAGGCCGTGCATCATCACCCTGGACACGTCCGCCAGCATCGACGACATGAGTGCGGGGGTGCTGCTGAACGTCCTGCTGACCGGTACGGCGAAGATCGTCGCAGTCGCGCCCAACTCCAGTGACCTGCCGGCGGATTTCCACTGGCTGCTGACGGACCGGAAGCTGACCGAGGTACGGCTGGGCAACCTCAACGAACTCCAGACCCGGCAGGTGCTGCTGTCCCTGCTGGGGCACCGGGTAGCTTCCTCGCTGGTCAGCACCTACCACCAGATGGTGGGCGGCAATCCCTTGCTGCTCAAAGCCCTGGTCACCGAACAGCAGCTCTCCGGCAACCTGGTCCTGTCGGACTCTGTCTGGACGCTGCGGGACAAGGTGGTGCTGGACGGCGCAGCGAGCCTGGATGACATCGTCCGCTCCCGATGGTCACGGGAAACACCCGAAACCCGGGAAGTCATCGAGATGCTCTCCTGCGCACGGCGGGTGGAACTGTCCAGCCTCACCGCCATCTACGGTTCGGATGTCATTGCCGACATGGAAGACGGCGGCCTGCTGGAGATCGACGATTCCGAATACCGTTGGGTGTCGCTGCGGGAGAAATACATCGGAGACGTTGTCAGGACCTGGCTGAGTATTTCGCGCCGCCGTGAACTCCGCAGCATGTTGCTTGGCGGCGAGGAACCGGACCCGGCGCACATGACCGTGGAAGAACTGATGTCCTTCGCCGCCTGGACCCACGAGTGCGAGGCCGAACTGAGCCCGGCGCTCGCGCTCGCGGCCGCCCAGGCAGCCGTCCAGCTCTTCGACCCCCGTTTTGCCCTGGCCTACGCCGGCATGCTCCAGCGGTCGGACGCCCAGTGGGCGCCCGCGCAGCGGCAAAAAGCTGCCGCATATCTCCAGCTGGACATGCCGGTCCAGGCGCTGTCCGCCCTGGAAGATATCTCCCAGCCCGAGCTCCAGGCCCTCGACCCCGACGAGTACGCCCAGGTGGTTGCTGCGAAGGCGCGGGTCATGCTCTCCATTCCGGAACGGGCCGCCAGCGTCCCGAAGCTCCTGGCGGACGCGCGCGAACACCTGGACCCGGCAGCCCGCCATTCCTCCTGGCCCCAGCCGGCGTCGGTGGCTGCCAACCGCATCGCATTGAGCGAATTCGAGTACCGTGCCCATGCCGGTGACATTGCAGCCATGATCCCGGCGCTCGAGCAAGCGGCCGATCCTGATGCCAACCCCGACACCGCATTCCGAATCCAGTCAGCGATCATCCTGATGGGCGCCCTTGCGTTGACGGGACGCGAAATGGATGCCCTTGGCCTCATGCGCAAGCTTGGTGGTCAACTCACCGACGCCTCGCACATCGTGGGCCTGCGGGAGCGCTATACAAGGGAGGCTTACGTCGTCCTGCTCATGGCCGGCCAGTGGCGGCGCTGCATCGACCTCCTCAGCCCCTTCGGCTCCGGCCAGGTGCACCGGCTTCCGTACCGCAGCGCGGCCACCGAACTCGCGGCCGGCGTCGCCTTCGCTTTTTCCGGCCGCGGCGAGGCCGCCTTGGAGCCCTTGATTTCCGCCACTGCCCAGTTGGAGCTGCAGCCGGTCCAGTCCGCGCTGCGCACGGCATATGCGGCTACCGCATTGGCTTACGCCCAGACGGGAAATGCCACCATGGCCCGCAAGAACCTCGCCAAACTGCAACGGATACCAGGCCGGTCCGGGTTCGTGGCTGAAAGCATCGTGGATTTCTGCGCCCTCGTTGCCGGGCGCTGGCTGGGGGATGCGGAAGCTGTCGCGGGATTAAAGCAGGCAGCCCGGCGGGACCTGGAGGCGGGACGGTACACGGTGGCAGGGATTTCCCTGCTGGCGGCCACCGTGAACGGCAGCGACTCCGACTTCCGGCTTCTCGAGGACATTGCGGGCCACCGGCAGGGCCCGTTGGCCGAAGTTTCGCGACTGATCGCCGTCGGAAGCAGGACGAAGGACGCCAAATCCCTCCTGGCGGGCGGCGAACTCGCTGCCACCCTGGAACTCGACGCCGTCGAAGCCAGGTGCATGGCGTTGGCCGTGGACTTCGCCCGCCAGGACGGTGACGCCCTCTCGGCGCGGACCGCACAGGCACGGCTGGACATCCTGGCGGCCACCGTGGCCAACCTTCCCATCGTGCCCAGCAGCGGAAGCCCGCTCCTGACCAGCCGGGAGCGGCAGATTGCCCGCATGGCCGGGCGTGGAGCGTCCAACAGGGACATCGCCATGGAGATGGGGGTCTCCGTCCGCACCGTCGAAGGCCACCTGTACCAGGTCTTCACCAAGCTTGGCGTGACTTCAAGGGGTGATCTGACTGGACTCGTCTAACGGCCACAAGCCTTCGTCTTCGCACCGGCTCCTGACCGGCCGCCGCGAACCGGTGGACCGTATCTGCGCCGTGCTTGGGAACGGTACCCACCACGCTGTGTTCATCATGGCCGCCCCCGGCATTGGAAAGTCGGCGGTGACTGACGCGGTGACGGAGCGGCTTGCCGGGAACATGAACATCCTGCGCATCCATGCCAGTTCGGCCCTGGCCGGCGTCCCGTTCGGTGTCCTGACGCCGTACACGGGCGAACTCACGGCCGAGGAATCCGTCTCGCCCGTGGCTGTGCTCCGGTCCATGTGGTCATACTTTGAAAAGTTGAAGGCCGGCAACGGGGCGGCAGTGCTGCTTGCCGTGGACGATGCCCACCACCTGGATGACGCTTCGGCCGGAGTGCTGGCCGAAGTGATTTCGGCCGGCTGGGCAACGGTGGTGGCGGCCGCCCGTCCCCGCCCCGGCCTGCCCCAGCCGCTGGACCAGCTTTGGTACGACGGCCTGGCCGAACGGGTGGACCTGCGCCCCCTCAACCGGGAACAGGTTGAAGAGGTCCTGGAACACGCTCTCGACGGGACGGTCCCCGGCGCAACGGTGGACGCCATCTGGAACGCCTCGGGTGGCAATCCGCGGATCCTTGATGCCCTGCTCCACGATTCAGCGGAAGCAGGCGTCCTCGCCAAGCGCAACGGAATCTGGATGCTCCTGGGCGCCCTGCCCTCCGACGGGGTACGGCTGGCAGCGGTGGTTGCCAAAGACCACCTTCGGCGGCGGCCGGAGGAACAGGAAGCACTGAAGCTCATCGCCCTGGCGGGTCCGGTGGGCAGGAAAGTCATCGAAGACATCAGCGGTGCGGCAGTGGTCCGCTCACTCCTGGACCAGCAGATGATCGTCGAAGCGCCGGGGGTTCCGGCCGAGCTTTCCATTTGGAACGGCCTCTTTGCCGGGGCTATCAGGAACACCGTGTCGGTCTCCCGCAGCCTTCAGCTGCTGGAAAAGGTCAAGGCGCACCAGGACCCGGCCCTGCTGCACGGGGAAGGGCGGCTGCGGTCCGTCGAGTGGGCCCTGGAGTGCGGTGTCCGGGTCACCGATGAGGAGATGCTGGCGGCGGCAAAAGAAGCGCTGTCCAGGTTCCGCAACCAGAGCGCGCGGACCATTGCGGCGCGGATCCACCTGCCCGCGTTGGTTCCGCTGGCCCAGGCGATCCAGGCCCGCGCCTTCTATAACGAAGGCGCCTACCACCAGGCCGCCGCCCTCCTCGATGAATGTTGGCTCCCGCTGGCCGACGACGCCCAGGGGCCCGCCGTGCTGTTGCTCCGGGTTTCCGCGCATCAGGGCGTCGGCCACCCCCTGGGTGCGGTTGCCGGGGATGTCGAAAAGCACTCCGCGCCCGGCGGCGACGGCGAAAAGAGCTGGCAGGAAGAGCTCCTGCACCTGCTTCATCTGGGAGCCGAGGTGAACGTCCAGGCGCTGGGTGACGAGGTGGAGGCCCTGCGCACACGTCCGCGGGCAGTCGGGGCAGAACCCCTCCGCGCCCTGGCCGAGGGCCTCCTGGCCCATGCCCTTGCCGCAGCAGGGCGGCCCGTCCAGGGACTCGAGGCCGCCCTGTTGGCCGCATCGGAGCTGCCCCCGCTGGAAGGCAGCCTGTTCTTCTTCCCCGAGTTCGTGCTGGGACGGCTCGTCTCCGACTATCTGGCCATGGGCGAGTGGGAGTCCGCAGAGCGGGAAATCCACCACTACGGTGCCGGCCATGCACCGGGCGGGGCCACCTTCAACGGCAGCCTCCAACTGCTTCAGGGCTACTCGCTGCTGCGGCAGGGCAGGATGGAGCGCGCCTACCAGATCCTGTTGCCCGCCGTGGAAGCGCTCAGGCTGAATGATCCGCTGCACCTGTACCGCTTCGGCACCGCACTGGGCTTTTACGCCGCCGCCCGGCTGGGAGATTCCGAGCAGGCAAAACGACTGGAACAGGATCACAAGGACGCCGATACCGGCTGGCCAGCCCATGATCTTCCCGCTGAAGCCTACGTGGCAGCGGCCGGCGAATACCTGGCCCGTGACGGCAAGGGCCTGGCGGCCCTGCAGACGTTGATGACCACCACCGAGGCCTCGGCCAGGAGCGGAAACCTCCTGGAAGTCCTGGCCATGTGCTGGGACCTCGGGGACCCTTCGGTGGTTCCCATGGTCCAGGCAGTGGCCACGGAAGTGGAAGGCCGGTGGGCTGAGTCGATGCTGACGCTGGCCACCGCATGGGAAAACGCCGATGGCGACACTCTCATGGCGACGGCTGCCTTGCTGGAGGAGGCAGGCTTTGTCAACCTGGCCCGGGAGGCCTACGCGCGCGCGAGCACCGTACTGGAGCAGGCCGGCGAACGCCGCCGGTCGCGGCAGGCCGTTGCCCAGCGGGAGAAGTGCGACCACGAACTTGGTGAGCGGTTCCGTGAAGGACGCTTCATAGCGGCGGCACCCACCATCCGGCTCACCCGCCGGGAACAGGACATCGTTGAACTGGCCGTGCAGGGCCTCACGGACCGGGAGATAGCCCAGCGGCTGATGGTATCGGTCCGGACGGTTGAAGGCCACCTGTACCGCACCTACGTCAAGCTCGGGGTACGCAGCCGCGACGAACTGGAATCGGCACTCCCCAAGTAGGCGCTTCCCAATGCAAGCCCGCCCAGGCGCCCGGCGCCTGGTTTTTGCGCGCCTACCCGGGGCGGAGGCGTCCTGAACCGCCGTTCCCGGGTCTTACAGCGCGTAGGAGCACCGTGGGCTAGTAGTACGGGCGGGAGGAATCGAGTACTTCCTACTCGTGTACGGGAGGGCACTCCCGGATTTACTTAAGGAGGCAAAGCGAAGCGGCAGGCTGGAGGCCGCAGAGCAGCCACACGGACACATTGAGGCCCTTTCAATTTTCCGGTCCCCGCGGACCGGGCATGGACGGGGCCGGCGACGTCAGAGTCTTCTGAGACCGAGACTCTCCCCCCAGCCGTCGCCGGCCCTCTGCTCCCTCGGCTGAAGCCCGGGGCAGCGGTGGCGGCTACCCCTCCGGGGCGGCCGCCACCGCCGTGTGTGGGACAATTGGATGTCAGACATTGGCAGCCCAAGGAGTTCGTTTTGGCCGTAGTATCAACGCCAGCCACACTGGAACGCGCCGTACCTGCCATGGACAACGCCGAGGTGCTGCGCATCAGGAACGACTTCCCGGTCCTCAACCAGCTGGTCAACGGACAGCCGCTGGTCTACCTCGACTCCGGTGCCACCTCCCAGAACCCGCTCAGCGTCATTGAGGCCGAACAGGAATTCTATGAACAGCGCAACGCCGCGGTTCATCGGGGAGCCCACCACCTTGCAGTCGAGGCTACCGAGGTCTTCGAAGATGCCCGGCAGACCATTGCCGACTTCATCGGTGCGGATTACGAGGAAACGATCTGGACGTCCAATGCCACGGAAGGACTGAACCTCCTCTCCTACGCGCTGTCCAACGCGGGGTTGTGGGCCGCCCAGGGACGCGGTGACCGGGGGCTCAAGGAACTGGCGCTGAACCCGGGTGATGAGATCGTGGTGACCGAGATGGAACACCACGCCAACCTCATTCCCTGGCAGGAACTGGCGTTCCGCACCGGGGCGACGCTCCGGTACATCCCCATCGCAGACGACGGCAGCCTCCGCATGGACCAGGCCGCGGCCATCATCGGCGCGCGCACCAAGGTCCTGGCCTTCACGCACGCGTCAAACGTCCTTGGCATCATCAACCCCGTGACGGAACTTGCAGCGCTGGGCCATGCCGCCGGCGCCCTGGTGGTCCTGGATGCCTGCCAGTCTGCCCCGCACCTGCCCCTGAACGTCAAGGAACTCGGCGTGGACTTCGCTGTCTTCTCCGGCCACAAGATGCTGGCTCCCACCGGAATCGGCGTGTTCTACGGACGGCAGGAGCTCCTGGACATCCTGCCGCCGTTCCTGACCGGCGGATCGATGATCACCACGGTCACCATGGAACGGGCCGAGTACCTTCCGGCACCGCAACGCTTCGAAGCCGGCACCCAGCGGATTTCCCAGGCAGTGGCCCTGGCCGCCGCCGCCAACTACCTCACCGAAACCGGACTGGAGCGCATCCACGCTTGGGAGGCCGGACTGGGCCAGCGCATGGTGTCCGGGCTCGAAGGCATTCCCGGCATCAGGGTCCTCGGCCCGGCCGCCGGAAAAGAACGGATCGGCCTGGCCGCGTTCGACGTCGAGGGCGTCCACGCTCATGACGTGGGGCAGTTCCTGGACTCCCGCGGAATCGCCGTCCGCGTGGGGCACCACTGCGCCCAGCCTCTGCACCGGCGGCTCGGACTGACGGCCACTACACGGGCCAGCGCCTACCTCTACAACACCACGGACGACGTGGACCGCTTCCTCGAAGCCGTGGCCGGCGTCCGGGCCTACTTCCGCGCGTAGCGGAGAAGACGAAAGGTGGCACTATGAGCCTCGACCAGCTGTACCAGCAGATCATCCTGGACCATTCCAAGGCCCGCCATGGCAGCGGCCTCGCTGCGACGGAAGCGCCCCAGGGCACATCAACCGGGCAGTCGCACCAGCTCAACCCGGTGTGCGGGGACGAAGTGACCCTTCGGCTCGCGGTGCAGGACGGCAAGGTGGCGCAGATCGCCTGGGACGGGGCGGGCTGCTCCATCTCCATGGCCTCCGCCTCGGTCCTCACCGACCTTGCCCAGGGCATGACCCTGGCAGAACTGCATGAGGTTATCGACAGCTTCCGGGAGGTGCTCCGCTCGCGCGGCAAGGTCCACGCCGATCCCGAGCTGCTGGGAGATGCCGCCGCGTTCGAGGGCGTGGCCCGGTATGCCGCGAGGGTCAAGTGCGCCATGATTTCCTGGGTGGCCGCCGAAGACGCCCTCAACCAGGCCGCCTGAGCCCGAAAAGCAAACAGACCGGGCCTTCATCCGTCAGGAGGAAGGCCCGGGCTGTTCTGTATGTTTCCGTCAGCCGATCAGGCCGAGGATGCCAATCACAGCTGTAGCGAGTCCCAGCACCATGGAGATGCTGACCAGCACCACATGGACGGTCAGGAACTTTGTTGCTTTACCGGCCGTATCGCGGGCGCGGGGATCCTTCATCACCCGGCGCAGGAACTGCGGCCAGACCACCAGGGACCAGATGCCGGCCACGATCAGGACCAGGGCGGCGAAGACGGGAAGCTGCACGGGTTAGTGGCTTTCCAGCCAGGCCTGTGCCTGTGCGGCCTGCAGGTTCAGTGCCTTGGCCACCATGGGCTCCGCGGCGTCGGCGATCTTGCCGCCGAGGAACGGAACGGAGGACTTTACGGCGCCCTCAAGCTCCACCCGGGTTCCGCCGGCGTCGGCCACCAGCCGCTGCACGGCGGTGACGTCCACCGGTGCGCCTGCGATCTTCAGGGAGATGTTGCTCTGGCGCGAGCCATCTGCCGCGGGTGCTTCCCAGTTTTCCACCTGGGTCACCTTGAGGTGCTCGCCCACGAATTTGCGGGCGATTTCCGGCAGGCGGGTGGTGGGAAGGGTGCGCACGGAGGTGGCGTTGAATGCGCCTGCAATGTCTCCGTCCACGGTGAAGGATTCCAGGCTGCCGCCCACCAGCTGGCTGACGTGGCGCTGGAAATCCTCGTTCACCAGCACGGCGGCCACGCTGTCGACGGAATGCGGAAGGGTGGTGGTTGCGCTCAGCGCCATGGGTCCTCCTGGGACGTGGGGAATGGATTAAGCCTCCAACATCCTACGGTGTCACCTGGGCGCGGTCCGCATCGGCCAGTTTCTGTGCCGCCGTGGTGATGTTCCGTGCCATGGCCGGGAAGATCAGGCTGTGGAAGGGAAGCACAGCCAGCCAGTAGAGCCGTCCGCTCAAGCCCTTGGGAAAGAAAATGGCGCGCTGCCGGTAGCGGCTGCCACCGCCGTCGGGCTCTACGGACAGCTCAAGCCACGCCCGTCCCGGCGCGCGCATCTCTGCCCGCAGCCGCAGCAGCCTGCCATGTTCGATCCGTTCCACCCGCCACCAGTCCACAACCTCTCCTGCGGCCAGCGTGTGCGGGTGCCGGCGGCCGCGGAGCAGGCCTGCACCGCCGGTGAGCTTGTCCAGCCACCCCCGGACCTGCCAGGCCAGGGGCAGTGAGTACCAGCCGTTGCGGCCGCCAATGCCCTCGATGATGGTCCACACGTGGGCGGGGTCCACATCGCCGTGGAACGTCCGTTCGTCGATGTACACCTTGTGCCCGGCCCACTCCGGGTCGCTGGGCAGCGGATCGGAGTCGGCGCCGGCATTGGCCCACGTGGTCTCCACCTGGCCGTCCCGCTCCCTGCCCAGCGCCAGGGCCACCGCTGTCCGGTAGGTTGTCAGGCCGCCGTCGGGCTGGGGAATGTACTGGTCGATGTCGTGTTCGTTGGACACGGCATCGTGCTGCAGGGACTGGACCAGGGGAACGGCCATGGCGAGCGGGATGGGGGTGGTCAGCGCCACCCACATGCCTGCCAGCTTGGGCGCCGGCACCGGCAGGGCCAGCACCACGCGGTAGGGCAGGCCTGCTTCAGCGGCATACTCCTTCATCATGCCCGCATAAGTCAGCACCTGCCGGCAGCCGATGTCGAAGGTCCGGTTGATGGGCCCTCCAGGGACGCGGCGGACACCAGGTAGTAGAGGACATCGCGCACCGCAATGGCCTCGATCCGGTTCCGCACCCAGCTGGGAGCCGGCATCAGCGGCAGCGTTTCGGAGAGGTGGCGGATCATCTCGAAGGAGGCCGAGCCGGAGCCGATCACCACACCCGCCTGGAACACGATGGCGTCCACCGGGCTGTCCAGGAACACTTTGCCCACTGCCTCGCGTGAGCGCATGTGCGTGGAGAGCTCCACGCCCTGCGGGTGCAGCCCGCCAAGGTAGACGATCCGCCGCACGTCCGCGGCGGCAGCTGCGTCGGCGGCAGTCCGGGCCATGGCCTGTTCCTTCGCCTCGAATCCAGCCCCGGCGGCCATCGAGTGCACCAGGTAGTAGAAGACGTCGACGCCGGCCAGGGCTTCGCGGAGGCCGTCGCCGTCGTCCAGGCTGCTTTCCACAACCTCGACTTTGTCCCGCCACGGGACGCCGGCGATCTTGTCGGGGGAGCGGACCAGGACCTTCACGGTGTGGCCGGCCTCGAGGAGCTTGGGCACCAGGCGGCCTCCAATGTAGCCGGTGGCGCCGGTGACAAGGACGGTGGTTGGTGTTGGCTGGGCACTCATTGCGGTCATGCTTGCTCCTGTTCGTCCCTTGGAGTTCGGAGCGGCGGCCGGTCAGGACGGCTGCTCCGGCGGAGAAGGCCCGGCGGAAAGGCCCGGTCCTGCCAGCCTAGATGGTTTGTGCCGCGCTGCCATGTCGTTCCTGCGCGGTAGGCTGGGAGTACCCGGGATTCGCAGCGAATTTCGGGTTTTCGCGTTGCCTGCTTGTCTTCGATGAACACCACAGGAGCTTCTGCCATGAGTCTTCCCGGCCAGTCCGCCGCCGGCACATCCAGCACGGGCACGTCCGGCGTCCCGCGCCCGTCGCTCGACGGATTGCGCCGCGCCCTGGAGCCGGACCAGACCTTCGCCCGGGTCCGGGCAGAGGCTGCCCGCGGCTTCGCGGTCCGCGGGCAGGATTACCAGATCAGTGCTCCTGCCGGCCTGCGGCCGGTGTTGCTGGCAGAGATGGCGGACGGGCTCGCGGCGGCGGCAGAAGGGGCAGAGCCGGGTGTGGTCCTGGCCGTCACGGCCACCGGCCGCGAAGCGGAGGATCTGTCCGCGGCCCTGCGCGCCTACCTGCCCGCCGATTCGGTGGCCGAGTTCCCCAGCTGGGAGACCCTCCCGCACGAGCGGCTGTCGCCGCGCTCAGACACTGTTGGCCGGCGCCTGTCCGTCCTGCGCCGGCTGGCACATCCGGCAAGTTCGACGGCGGGCAGGCTCCGCGTCGTCGTCGCGCCCGTCCGCGCCGTGGTCCAACCGGTGGTGGCCGGCCTTGGCGACCTGGTTCCGGTCACCCTGAAAGTGGGCCAGGACGTTCCGTTCAGCGACGTGGTGAAGAGCCTCGCGGATGCGGCTTATGCCCGGGTGGACATGGTGACCCACCGCGGTGAGTTCGCTGTCCGCGGCGGCATCATCGACGTCTTTCCGCCCACCGAAGACCACCCCATCCGGGTGGAATTCTTCGGGGACGAGGTGGACCAGATGCGCTGGTTCGCCGTGGCCGACCAGCGCTCGCTGTCAGCACCCGGGATCCACCACCCCACGGAGCTGCATGCGCCGCCCTGCCGCGAAATCCTCATCACCCCCTCCGTCATGTCCCGCGCCGCCACCCTGAAAGCCCAGCTTCCCGCCGCGGCGGACATGCTGGAAAAGATCGCCGGCGGCATCGCCGTGGAAGGCATGGAGTCACTGGCTCCGGTCCTGGTGGACGCCATGGTGCCGTTCGTGGACCAGCTGCCGGCGGATTCCATCGCCGTGGTGATCGAACCGGAGAAGGTCCGCACCCGCGCCCATGACCTTTCCGCCACCAACGAGGAATTCCTTGAGGCGGCCTGGTCCACGGCGTCCGACGGCGGGGCGGCACCTTTGGACCTCAGCTCACAGGCCAGCGCCGCGCTGCACTCGGCGAGCTTCCGGTCCCTGGCCGAAACGCGCGGCTCTGCGCTGGGTCACGGGGTGTCCTGGTGGTCCATCACGTCGCTGGCACAGGACGCCGAATTGCTGCCCGAGATCGACGTGCTGAACCTGCACGCCCGCGAACCCCGGGGCTACCAGGGTGACGTTGCCGAGATGATGGACTTCATCGGCTCCCACGTCCGGGACCAGTGGCGGATCGTGGTGGCAACCGAAGGTCCGGGCCCGGCCCAGCGCCTGGCCGAGCTGTTCCACGAGAACGACATCCCCTGTGCCCGGGTGGACAGCCTGGACCACGAGCCGCAGGCGGGCATCATCGAAGTGACCACCGCCGCCGTCGGCCGTGGTTTTGTCCTCGATGGGCTCAAGCTCGGCCTGCTCACCGAAGCCGACCTGCTGGGCCGCACCTCCGCAGGGTCCACCAAGGACATGCGGCGGATGCCCTCCAAGCGGCGCAACGCCGTCGACCCCCTGCAGCTGGTGGCGGGGGACCACGTGGTCCACGAGCAGCACGGCATCGGCCGGTTCGTGGAACTCATCCAGCGCAAGGTGGCCGGCGGCGGTGACGGGGTGCGCGAATACCTGGTGCTGGAATACGCGCCCGCCAAGCGCGGCGCGCCCGGCGACCGCCTGTTCGTCCCCACCGACCAGTTGGACCAGGTGACCCGCTACGTGGGCGGCGACACCCCCGTCCTGAGCAAGATGGGCGGCGCGGACTGGGCCAGCACCAAGTCCAAGGCGCGCAAGGCCGTCAAGGAGATCGCCGGCGAGTTGATCCGGCTGTACTCCGCCCGCATGGCCTCCCGCGGCCACGCGTTTGCCCCTGACACCCCGTGGCAGCGTGAACTGGAGGAAGCCTTCCCGTACGTGGAGACCCCGGACCAGCTGACCACCATCAACGAGGTCAAGGCCGACATGGAGCGGGAGATTCCCATGGACCGGCTGGTGTCCGGCGACGTGGGCTACGGCAAGACCGAAATCGCGGTGCGTGCCGCCTTCAAGGCCGTCCAGGACGGCAAGCAGGTGGCCGTGCTGGTGCCCACCACCCTGCTGGCCCAGCAGCACTACGAAACCTTCACCGAACGCTTCTCCGGTTTCCCCGTGCGGGTGAAGCCGCTGTCCCGGTTCCAGTCAGCCAAGGAGTCCAAGGAAACGGCGGAAGGCGTCAAGAGCGGCGCCGTGGACGTGGTGATCGGCACCCACCGGCTGCTGTCCAAGGACTTCGAGTTCAAGGACCTGGGCCTGGTGATCGTGGACGAGGAACAGCGGTTCGGCGTCGAACACAAGGAAGCGCTGAAGAAGATGCGCACCAACGTGGACGTCCTGGCCATGAGCGCCACCCCGATTCCCCGCACCCTGGAAATGTCGCTGACGGGGATCAGGGAAACCTCCACCCTGGCCACCCCGCCGGAGGAACGGCACCCCGTGCTGACCTATGTGGGCCCCTACACGGACAAGCAGACCTCCGCCGCCATCCGCCGCGAACTGATGCGCGAGGGCCAGGTGTTCCTGGTCCACAACCGGGTGTCCACCATCGAGCGGACAGCGGCCAGGATCCGTGAACTGGTACCCGAGGCGCGCGTGGAGGTGGCGCACGGCAAGATGTCCGAAAGCCGGCTGGAACAGATCATCGTCGACTTCTGGGAACGCCGGTTCGACGTACTGGTCTGCACCACCATCATCGAGACCGGCCTGGACATCTCCAACGCCAACACCCTGATCGTGGACGGCGCGGACAAGTACGGGCTGTCCCAGCTGCACCAGCTGCGCGGCCGCGTGGGCCGCGGCCGTGAACGCGCCTACGCGTACTTCCTGTACCCCTCCGAGAAGCCGCTGGGCGAGGTGGCGCTGGAACGGCTCAAGGCCGTGGCCGCGCACAACGAGCTCGGCGCCGGCATGCAGCTGGCCATGAAGGACCTGGAGATCCGCGGCGCCGGCAACCTCCTGGGCGGTGAACAGTCGGGCCATATCCAGGGCGTGGGCTTCGACCTGTATATCCGGCTGGTGGGCGAGGCCGTGGCGGATTTCCGCGGCGAAGCCGAGGAGAAGGCCGCGGAGATGAAGATCGAGCTGCCGGTCAACGCGCACCTGCCGCATGACTATGTCCCAGGGGAGCGGCTGCGCCTGGAGGCCTACCGGAAGCTCGCCGCGGCCCTCACCAACGAGGCCATCGACGAGGTCCAGGCGGAGCTGGTGGACCGCTACGGTGAACTGCCCCTGCCGGCCCAGAACCTGGTGGCGGTGGCGCGGTTCCGGGTTGGCGCCCGGGAAGCCGGCCTGTCCGACGTCGCGCTGCAGGGAAACTTCATCAAGTTCTCCCCGGCAACGCTTCCCGAGTCCAAGACCATGCGGCTGAACCGGATGTACCCGGGGTCGCAGGCCAAGCCTGCGCTGGACGCGGTCCTGATCCCCAAGCCCAAGACCGCGCGGATCGGGGGCCGGGACCTGCAGGACGCCGAGATTCTGGAGTGGGCCAACGGCGTGATCCGGAATATCTTCTCCGATGCCCCGCTGGCGGTGAGTTAGCACTTGATGGGAGGACACCACGCCGCGTCGGGAGCCGCGGCGTGGGTTGCTGTTGCGTCTACCGGGCCCTACACCCTGGGCTGGTATCCGTTGGATCCCACGGGCATCCTGATCGGCGGCATGGCCACCGCGGGCACGGCCCTGGTCTGCGACTGGGACCACCGTTCCAGCACGGTGGCCCATTCCCTGCCGCCGCTGTCCAACGTGATCGCGCGCGGCATTGAGAACGCCAGCGGGGGCCACCGCCAGGGCACGCACTCCATCCTTGGGGCAGCGTTCTTTGTGTTCCTTGCAGGGCTGGCCTCGCAGGTCCATATGGACACCGGCTGGGGGCGGCTGTCCGTCGGCGCCGGCCTGCTGTGCATGTTCCTGATCAACATTGCCGCGAAGGCACTGAAACTGTTTCCCAAGAGCGGCTTCATCTCAAACTGGATCTTTGCGCTGGTCATGGCGGGCCTGGTCACGGTCTACGCGCCGGAGCAGTGGACGTGGCTCCCCACCTCGATGCTGATTGGCGTGGTGGTGCACATAGTCGGTGATTTGATCACCACCGGGGGAGTGCCCCTGCTGTGGCCGCTGGTACTCCGGCCCCCCAAGGTGCTGCGCCGCCTGCCCCTCCTGCGGAATGTATGGCGGGCCAACGGTGCCCTGTCCGTACCCCTGCTGGGGCGGGCCGGCTCCAAACGGGAGTGGCTGGTGCTGATCCCGGTGAGCGCCTATGCGATGGTGGGCATGTCAGTAGCCGGCTGGGCCCTCGCCCAGCACCACTGGGGCCGTGTGGCCGCTGCCGCGGGGGCCTGGATCAGGCTCTGGTTCTAGCAGCGGAACAGCTGCTGTGAAAACGGACCCCGGACGGTGTGTCCGGGGTCCGTTGCTGTCTTGCGGCTGCGCGTTAAACCTAGTGCTCGCCTGCGGAGTCGGAGCGGCCGAAGATGGTCTGCGGAAGCCAGAAGGCCAGCGCGAAGAGGATCAGGCAGACGGCCATCGGCCAGGGGTTGCCCAGGCTGAGGAAGGACAGCGAGTAGATGGCGCCCAGGAACAGGGCGAAGCAGATCACGAAGAGCACGATGCTGCCGCCGAGCTTGTTCTCGTTCTGCGGGGTCCGGACGTATTCACGGTTGGACGCCGAGTCCTGGCTGGACGGGTTGATCTGGCTGGACATGTGTTCCTCCTCGGCCCCGCGGGGCGTGATCTGTGGCGGCTCGCGGTTCCGGTCAGTAAGCGGCTGAACCCTGTTCACCCTTGACGATGGCAATCCCGGAGCTGGCACCAATTCGTGTTGCACCTGCTGCAATCATAGCCTGCGCGTCCGCCAGGGACCGTACGCCGCCGGAGGCCTTGACCCCCAGGTCCGGGCCGACGGTCCGGCGCATCAGGGCCACGTCCTCAGCGGTGGCACCCCCGCCGTTGAAGCCCGTGGAGGTCTTCACGAAGTCAGCCCCGGCTTCCACCGCAGCCTGGCACGCCAGCACCTTCTGCTCATCCGTCAGGAGCGCTGTTTCGATGATGACCTTCAGGATGGCGCCGCCGGCGTGGACGGTTTCTGCCACAGCCGCAATATCCTCCACCAAGGCGCCCTTGTCACCGGCCCTCGCGGCGGCGATGTTGATCACCATGTCAATTTCGTCAGCACCGTCCAGCACGGCACCGCGGGCCTCGAACGACTTTACATCGGTGGGGGTGGCCCCCAGCGGGAAGCCCACCACGGAGCAGGTGAGGACGCCCGAGCCCTTGAGCGCGGTGCTGACCGTCTTGACCCAGATGGGATTCACGCAGACGGACTTGAACCTGTACTCCGCCGCCTCCGCGCAGACCTTCAGGACGTCGGCTTCGGAGGCTTCGGGCTTGAGCAGCGTGTGGTCGATGTAGGAGGCGATGTTCGCGGCCGCGGCCGGACCGGCGGTGCCGGCGTGAACGGTGGCTTCGTTGCTCATGATGGTCCTCTCGAAGGGCCTTGTGGGCCCGGCGTTGGCTCGGTTTCGGAAACCATCTTGTCACAGCGGAAGGCGCCGGGAGCAGGCAGCCGCTCAGGCGGCTGCCTGGAGGACCGGACCTGCCGAGGTTGCCGTCAGCAGCTGGGTGGCGCAGGCGCCTGCCGCCGAAGCGGCCGCCACCAGCAGCCCCAGCCGGACGCCGTCGAACGCTGCGGCGTCACCGATGGCCCAGATTCCCGGGACGGAGGTCCGGTAGTCGCGGGTGATCACGATGCCGCCCCCCGGAGCGGTGCGCAGGCCCGCGCTGGCGGCCAGGCCATCGCGGGACACCCGTTCCTCGGCCAGGACCACCAGGTCTCCGGTCATGCTGCTGCCGTCTTCGAAGACCACGGCGGATGCTGCCGTCCGGGGAACCGGACCGGCGACGACGGCCGGAATGACGGCGGCCGGGCGGGCTGTGGTGCGGATGGGCCGTACGCCCTTGGCCCGCAGGACCGCCTCGGCCTGTCCGGCCGCAGCGCCGGTGCCCACCAGGATCCCCACCGGTCGGCGCCCGAGCTCCCGGGCCACCTTCTGCACGCTTTTGGCGATGCGGGGTGCGTCGTCGATGGTGGCGTAGCTCAGGCACTGCGCGGCGCCGTCCACGGGGCCGGCCACGGGGGCCGAGCCGGTGGCGATGACCAGTTGGTCGTAGGCGAATTCCATGCCATCGGTGGTGGCAACGGTGCGGTTGACGGCGTCGATGTGGCTGGCGGGCTGGCCGAACCGCACGGAAACCTGGGGCAGCATGGCGAGCTCCAGCAGCTCCCCGGGCGCGTCGTCACGGTTGCTCAGCACCGTGATGGTCCCGGTGAACTGTGCGCGGTCCAGCTGTGCCACCAGGGCCTGGGCGGCGGGACCGGCGCCGGCGATGACGATGCGGGTTGCGGCGGAAACGGATGTTGAGGGTGCCGGAGCGGACATGTGCTGGCCCTTTCGCTGGTGGCCGGGAACCGGCCGGAAGTTCGTGATGGACCCAGCGTAGGGACCTGCCTTTTCGGTTGTGTTACCCGTCGGTTGCCGTTTACGGACCCCTTGTTCGCCAGTATTTACCGGCCGGTAACAGAACCCGTGACGCACCTCTCATCCATGGGGAAGTCGACACATTCGCCGCTGCCAAACCACGTTTGGAGGTGCTGCTAGACGCGGATCCGGTAGCCCCGCTTGACCACGGTCTCGATCAGTTTGCCGTCCGGCAGCGATGAGCGAAGGCGGCTCACGGTCATGTCCAGCGCGTGCACCGAGCCCCGGAGTTCCAGCAGGTCGGACAGGGATTCGCGGGACAGGACCGCGCCGCCGGCGCCGAGCAGGGCGCGCAGGAGCAGCAGGGGAGCGGGGGCCAGCTCCACCTGGTGGCCGTCGATGCGCAGGCTGCGGCCGCGAAGCTCGATGTTCCCCGAGCGGGTGTCCAGCCGCCGGACATGGTTCAGGGCCAGGTGTTCGCACACCAGCCGGATGAGCGCACCCATGCGGAACCGTTCCGGGATCAGCGGCGTGACGCCCGCATCCAGGAGCGGCTGCGCCGTCACCGGTCCCACGACGGCGGTGGTGACGTTCAGTTTCAGGCTCTCCACGAGCTGCTTGTACAGGCCCATTTCGTGCGCCGTGCTCCACATTGCGTCCACCGCCGGCGCGCTGGTGAAGGTCAAGACGTCCAGGTTGCCGCTGCAGGCTGCCTCGATCAGCCGGGGAAGCTTGTCCTCGCCGTCGGGCTTGACCCAGCGGTAGGGCGTGACGGTCAGGACGGTGGCGCCGGACATGCGCAGGCGTTCGATCTGGCGGACATCCGTATAACCATGCAGCTGCATGGCGACGGTTTTGCCGCGGACTCCCTCGGTGAGCAGCATGTCCACCAGGGTGGAGGTGGTTTCGTCGCTGCTGATGCCGACGTCGGCGAGGCCTGCCGCGCGCACCGCACCGCGTGCCTTCGGTCCCCTGACGAACATGCGGCAGTTCCCCAGCGTGTCCAGCAGCTCGTCGCCGATACCGAAGGAGTCCGCGGCCTCGCACCAGCGGCGCATGCCGTAGGCGGTGGTGGCGATGCACAGGTCCGGCTTGGCGGCGATGACGGCCTTGGTGTCCTCAATGAGGCGCATATCCTCCTGGACTGGAGCGATCTTCAGCGCGGGGGCGTGCAGCACCTCCGCACCGCGGCGCTCAAGGGCCTCGATCAGGTCGCGGGAGCGCCGGTCAGAGGTGACGCCGATGCGGAAGCCCTCCAGCGGTGATTCCGCGGCATCGGGAGTTTCTTCAGCGTGCGGTGGTTCGGCCGGTGCAAGTGCGGTCATGGGGGTCAATCCTTTCATGATCCCAGCAGCGAGGCCGCCAGCAGATCCAGGTCGGCGGCCGACTGGGCGTGCCCGCGGTTGGTTTCAGCCACCCGCACCACCTCGCCGATGACCAGCACTGCCGGGTTGCTGCAGCCCGCGGCGGCGGACGTGATGGTGCCGAGGTCCGCGATGGTGGTGCGCTGGCCGGGCCGGTAGCCCCGCTCCACCACCGCCATGGGCATGTCGGGGCGCATTCCGGCGCGGCGCAGGCCGGCGGCGAGCTGGTGGAGGGTGCCAATGCCCATCAACACCACGATGGTGCCGCCCAGGCCCGCCAGGTGCCGGTGCTCATCTTCGGTGAGCGGGGCGTGCCCGGAGACCACCGTGAACATGTGGCTGACGTCGCGGTGCGTGACCGGGATACCTGCCGCGGCGGGCACCGAGATGGCACTGGTCACGCCGGAAACTACCTTTACCTTCACGCCCGCGGCGACGCAGGCGGCAACTTCCTCGCCGCCGCGGCCGAACACGTAGGGGTCACCGCCCTTGAGCCGGACCACGTTGTTGCCTGCCAGTGCGCTTTCCACCATCAGCTTCTCGATGTCGGCCTGGCTGACCTTGTGGTGCCCGGGCTTCTTTCCAACGTCCACCAGTTCGGCGGCGGTTAGCAGCGGCAGTTCCTGGTACGGGGCCAGGCGGTCGTAAAACACGACGTCGGCGTCCCGCAGCGCCTTGATGGCGGCCACGGTGAGCAGGTCGCTGGTGCCCGGTCCGCCGCCCACCAGCGTCACGTGGCCCGCCGCGCCGGCAGCCGGTTCGGCGGCGACCGGTATCCCCGCTTCCCGGCATTGGTCCAGGAGGGTTGCCCACCCGGGCTGGCCGTCCTCGACGGCGGCCACCAGGAACAGGTGCTCCGGCAGCCGGGTAAGGGCGGCGCTGTGCGGGGTCTCCATGCGGTGGACGACGGCGCCCGCGGCTTTGTACCGCCGCACCGCCTGCCGCGCGGCGGCGTGGGTGCCGGTCACCAGGACGTCCCGGCCGGTGAGGTCGATACTGAGCTGCATGGCTATGCCTCGTTTCCGGTGGTTTCGGTTGCGGCGCGGACGGGGATGGAGGCCCCGATCAGGACTTTCCCTTTCTCCTCGGGGGTGGCCGGACGCATCTGGCCGCGCTCGTCCGGGACGAAGGTGATGGAGTCGTCCTTCTGGTCCGGGGCGTTGACGAAGGAGCGGAACCTGCGGAGCCGTTCGGGGTCCTTCAGCGTGTCGGCCCATTCATCGACGTAGGTGTCCACGTGCTTGGCCATGGCGGCTTCCAGGTCTTCGGCGATGCCCAGGGTGTCCTTGACCACCACGTCCTCGACGTGCTTGATGCCGCCGTCGAGTTCTTCCTGCCAGCGGGCGGTGCGCTGCAGCCGGTCCGCGGTGCGGATGTAGTACATGAAGTAGCGGTCGATGTACTTGATGAGGGTTTCGTCGTCCAGGTCCTTGGCCAGGAGCTGGGCGTGCGCCGGGGTGGCGCCGCCGTTGCCGCCCACGTACAGGTTCCAGCCGTCAGCGGTGGCGATCACGCCCACGTCCTTGCCGCGCGCCTCGGCGCACTCGCGGGCGCAGCCGGAGACACCCATTTTCAGCTTGTGCGGGCTCCGCAGGCCGCGGTAGCGCAGCTCCAGCTTGATGGCCATGGCCACCGAGTCCTGGACACCAAAGCGGCACCAGGTGGACCCGACGCAGGACTTCACGGTGCGCAGGCTCTTGCCGTACGCCTGGCCGGACTCGAAGCCGGCGTCCACCAGTTCCTTCCAGATCTCGGGCAGCTGCTCCAGGCGGGCACCGAACATGTCGATCCGCTGGCCGCCCGTGATCTTGGTGTAGAGGCCGTACTTTTCGGCGACGGCGGCGATCACGCCAAGCTTCTTTGGGGTGATTTCACCGCCGGCGATGCGGGGGACCACCGAGTAGGTGCCGTCCTTCTGCATGTTGGCCAGCGCGCGGTCATTGGTGTCCTGCAGTGTCCCGCGGCCCGCATCGAGCACGTAGGCGCTGTTCTGGCTGGCCAGGATGTTGGCGATAGTGGGCTTGCAGATATCGCAGCCCGCCCCCGTGCCGTACTTGGCCATGATCTCTTCGAAGGAGGTCAGCTCCAGGACGCGGATGGCATCGAACAGCTCCTGCCGGGACAGTTCGATGTGCTCGCAGAGGGCCTTGGAAACCTCGACGCCGGACTTGGTCAGCTCCGTTTCCAGCAGCTTCTTCAGCATGGGCACGCAGGAACCGCACTGGGTGCCGGCACGGGTGCAGCCTTTCAGCTCCCCGAGTTCCTGGACCGGGGCATTGCCCTCGCAGGCGCCGCAGCCGTTGATGGCGTCGCGGATGCTGCCGGCCGTGACGTTGTTGCAGGAGCACAGCGTGGCGTCATCGGGGAGTTCGGTTTCGGGAGCTTCGCCGCCGCCTGCCGCGCTGAGGAAGGCGCCGGGCTCCGCGGGAAGTTCGCGGCCCAGGAGCGGCCGCAGGCTCATGTACGGAGACGCGTCGCCCACGAAGATGCCGCCCAGCAGGGTCTTGGCGTCGTCGGTGGTGACGATTTTCTGGTACACGCCGCGGGCGGGGTCCGCGTACACGATCTCCAGGGCGTGTTCGGTCCTGGCGAAGGCGTCGCCGAAGCTGGCCACGTCCACCCCGGACAGCTTCAGCTTGGTGGCGGTGTCGAAGCCCGGGAAGGTGGCGTCGCCGCCGTGCAGCCGGTCCGCCACGATCTCGGCCATGGTGTTGGCCGGGGCCACCAGGCCGAGGCACATGCCGCCGAAGTTGGCCACTTCACCGATGGCCCAGATGCCCGGTACCTCGGTGGCGCAGTAGTCATTGATGACCACGCCGCCGCGCGGACCCAGACTGAAGACCTGTTCCCCGCCGTCGGCCGCGCGGAAAAGTTCATCGCGGGGCCTGACGCCAACCGCCACGATCACCAGGTCTGCGGGGATGATGCGCTCATCCGCCATCAGCACTCCGGTGACCTGGCCGTCGTCGTCCGTCAAAATCCGGCTGGGGAACACGCCGCCGTGGACTTCGAAGCCCTTCGCCTCGATGAGGCGTCCCAGGGCCTGGCCGGCGCCCTCGTCCAGCTGGGTGTTCATCAGCCACGGCGCACCGTTGATGACGACGGGCGTGGCGCCGAGCTGCTCGGTGCCGGCAGCCGATTCGAGGCCCAGGAGGCCGCCGCCAATGGTGACGGCATTGATTTTGCGGCCGAGCTTTTCGCTAAGCTCCGCGATGGCTTTGTTGATGGCCCACACGTCTTCGAGGGTGCGGTAGACGTGGGCCTTGTCGGCGCCGGGAATGGGCAGGCGCACGGCGTCCGAGCCGGTGGCCACCACCAGTTCGTCATACGGATAGCTGTTCCCGGCAGCGGTTTCCACCGTCTTGGCCCCTGCGTTGATTTTCACCACCCGCTCGCCGGTCTTCAGGACCAGCGATCCGTGCTCCCACATAGAGGCCGTGCCGAGGGTGAGGTCCACCCCGGTGTCGGTGAGGGCCTTGGAGAGTGCCACCCGGTCGTAGGGGAGGTGCGCTTCCTCGGTGAGGACCGTGACATGCCAGCCGTCGAGGCCCCGGGCATGCATGGCGTCCGCGAAACGGTGGGCCGCGGGGCCGCCGCCGACGACGACGATGCGGCGCGGAGTCTCTGTGCTTGAAGTCTGTTCGGTCACTGTGGGCCTTTCGCATGGGCCGCAGACGGTGCTCTGCAGCTTGTGCCTCCAGCCTAGGAAGGGGCAGTTTCGCCTCAGTTTCCCAATTGTTTCGCCAACTTAACTTCTGCATCACGGGCGCATTTCGCGCGGCGTTAGGTCTCTTTTACCCCCCGGACACATTGACCGCATCCGGTTGAAACACCCGGACCCTAGCGTGGGACACGGCTGCAGAAGCGGCCGCTTGCCCAAACAGGCACAGGACAACAGGCACAGGGAAAGGAGCCGGACATGACGGCAACACTGGAACTTGGGGCGCTCGCCGCCGAATCAGACCTCGCTGGATTTGAGACCGGCTGGTACCGTGTCTGCGCGGTTGACGACCTGGAGCCCGCCTGGGGCGAGGCTGCCCTGGTGGCAGGCCGCCAGGTGGCCCTGTTCCGCACTGGGCCGGCCGAAGTTTTCGCCGTGGCGCACGAGGATCCGGCCACCGGGGCCCACGTCATGGCCCGTGGCATCCTCGGTTCAAAGGGGACCCGCCCCACCATCGCCTCACCGCTGCACAAGGAGGTCTACGACCTTGAGACCGGCGAATGCTTCACTGCGCCCGGCCTGCGGCTGGCGGCGTACAGCACCCGCATCACGGACGGCTTCGTTGAGGTGGAACTCTAACGCCGGCCGCCCGCAGAGGCGGCACAGGAAGGGCGCCGGGCTTCGTAAAGCCCGGCGCCCTTCCTGCCTTTAACCAGCCTTTACAGCCCCAGGGCCTCGCTGACGTCGTGCAGGACCTCATCCAGGGAGGCCCGTGCCGCCTGGCGGGCCGCCGGCAGTTCCGCGGCGGATTCCACCTGCTCAATGACTTCCAGGTAGCACTTGAGCTTCGGCTCGGTCCCACTGGGCCGGATGATGACGCGGGTCAGGTTGCGCGTGATGTACAGCAGGCCTTCGGTGGGCGGCAACTCGGCGCTGCCCTGGGCCAGGTCGGTGAAGACTTCCACCGCCGATTGCCCGAACGATTCCGGGGGCGAAACCCGCAGGCGGTTCATCATGGCGTCCAGCAGTCCCAGGTCTGCCACCCTGATGCTGAGCTGGTCGCTGGCGTGCAGGCCGTGCTGGAGGTAGAGCTCATCGAGCGTGTCAAACACGGTTTTGCCCGCTGCTTTGGCGGTGGCCGCGAGTTCTGCGATCAGGACGGCTGCGGAAATGCCGTCCTTGTCCTTCACCAGGTCCGGCGCCACGCAGTAGCCCAGCGCCTCCTCGTAGCCGTAAACCAGGCCCGGCACCCGGGAAATCCACTTGAAGCCGGTCAGCGTTTCCTCGTGGGCAAAGCCGGCCGCGGCGGCGATACGGGCCAGCAGCCTCGAGGAGACGATCGAATTGGCGAAGACGCCGGGGTTGTCCGCGCCGGCGCCGGCGGTTCCGTCGGCGAGCCGGGCCACCATGTGTGCCCCCAGCAGCGACCCCACCTCATCGCCGCGGAGCATCCGCCAAGCGCCGGTGTCGGGGTCCTTGGCAGCCACGGCAGCCCTGTCGGCGTCGGGGTCGTTGGCGATGACCAGGTCCGCATCGAGGCGGCCCGCCGTCTCCAGGGCAAGGTCCAGCGCGCCAGGTTCTTCCGGGTTGGGGAAACTGACGGTGGGGAAATCGGGGTCCGGATCGGCCTGTTCCGCCACCATGGTGACATCCGTGAAACCTGCCGCCTTCAGGACGTCCACGGCCGTGCCGCCGCCAACACCGTGCAGGGGGGTCAGGACAATGCGCAGGTCCCGTGCCGGAAAGCGCTCCTGCATGGCGAGTCCCGCCGTCGCCCGTTCGTAGTCGGCAGCGAGCGAGCCGTCCAGGACGGTCCAGCCATCCTCCGCAAGCGCTATTGATTCCAGTGTTCCCACCGCGCCGATCCGCGCGGCGATCTCCGCATCGTAGGGGGCGACGATCTGGGCGCCGTCCCCATCCGCGGCCACGGCATGCCGCCCCAGGTACACCTTGTACCCATTGTCCTGCGGCGGGTTGTGGCTTGCGGTGACCATGACGCCACCGTCGCAGTCCAGGGCCCGGACGGCGTACGCCAGCACGGGAGTGGGCAGGGCGCCCGGCAGCAGGAAGGTTTCGATGCCCGCGGCGGTGAAGATAGCAGCCGTCTCCGCCGCGAAGACATCCGAGTTGTGCCGGGCGTCATAGCCCACGACGGCGCGGGGCCGGGTGCCGGCCGCGGCCTTGCCCACAGCGTCTCCCAGGAAGGCGGCGAGACCCGCGGCTGCGCGGCGCACCACCACCCGGTTCATCCGGTTGGGACCGGGACCCAGGGCAGCGCGCAGGCCGGCGGTGCCGAACTGCAGGGTGCCGCGGAAGCTGTCTTCCAGTTCCTGCCGGGCTGCGGGATCACCGTCGTCCACAAGGCGGACCAGCTCAAGGAGGGCCTCCCGGGTTGCGGGGTCCGGGTCCTGGGCAGCCCATCCGCGGGCCTCGGCGAGCAGGCGAAGTTCAGCATCGGCAGTCGTCATGGGCATAACGCTATCGTCATTGCCGGTCCGCGCGCGGCAACCGGCGGCCGCGGCTGCTACAGCTTGGCGATGATGTCCGCCAGCAGCCGGGAGATCCTTGGCCCTGCCGCCCGGCCGGACTCGATGACTTCCTGGTGGCTCAGCGGTTGCGGGCTGATGCCGGCGGCAAGGTTGGTGACCAGTGAGATGCCGAACACCTCCATCCCGGCGTGCCGCCCGGCAATGGCCTCCAGCGCCGTCGACATTCCGATCAGGTCCGCCCCGATCCGCTTGGCGTACTGCACCTCAGCGGGTGTCTCGTAGTGGGGGCCGGGGAACTGTGCGTACACGCCCTCGTCCAGGGTGGGGTCGACTTCGCGGGCGAGTTCCCGGATGCGCGGCGAGTACAGATCCGTCAGGTCAACGAAGGTTGCGCCTTCCAGGGGGGAAGCCGCGGTGAGGTTGATGTGGTCGCGGATCAGTACCGGCGTGCCGGGGGCCCAGGCCTCGTTGAGGCCACCGCAGCCGTTGGTGAGGACCAGCGTGCTGCATCCGGCGGCTGCCGCGGTGCGGATGCCGTGCACAACTGCGCGGACGCCCTTGCCTTCGTAGTAGTGCGTGCGGGCGCCGAGAACCAGCGCCCGTTTGCCTTCCGTGGTCAGCACGGAGCGGATGGTGCCCACATGGCCTTCGACGGCAGGCGCGTGGAAGCCCGGAACTTCCTCGGCGGACAAGGTGGCGGTTGTCTCGCCGACCAGGTCCGCGGCCTCTCCCCAGCCGGAGCCCAGGACCAGGGCGGTGTCGTGCCGGTCCACGCCTGTCTCTTCGGCAATGTAGTCCGCGGCGGCACGGGCGGCGGCGAACGGGTCCGTGTTCAGGAAGTCTGTTGTACTCACCAGTACAAGTTATCCTGCCGGCCCTGTTAGCCCTGTCACGGCTGGCCCCGGGAGACCCTGTTTTCTTGGTGGTCAGGCGGTAAATGGGCGAGAATGGATGACTGTGACTACGCATCCAGATTTCAGTTCCCCCCGGATCGCAATCCTGGGAGGTGGTCCCGGCGGATATGAGGCCGCCATGGTGGCCGCCTCGCTCGGGGCGACGGTTACCGTCATCGAACGCGCCGGGCTCGGTGGATCCGCGGTGCTGACCGACGTAGTCCCCTCCAAGACCCTCATTGCCACGGCGGACCTGATGACCCGTGTCGCGGAAGCCGGCGAGCTCGGAGTGAAGTTCGACGTTGACGGCGGCGACTTCGTACCCGTGATGCACGCCGACCTCAAGCACATCAACCACCGCCTCCTCAACCTGGCCCGCAACCAGTCCCGGGATATCCGCGACGGCCTGGAGAAACAGGGGGTGCGCATCATCGAAGGTTCCGGACGGCTCCTGGACAGCCACCGAATTGAGGTCCTGACCGCGGACGGCACCGAAACCGTCGAGGCCGACACCATCCTGCTGGCCGTGGGCGCGCACCCCCGCGAGCTGGACACCGCACGCCCGGACGGGGAGCGGATCCTGAACTGGACCCAGATCTACAACCTGGATGAACTGCCCGAGGAACTCATCGTGGTGGGCTCCGGGGTGACCGGCGCCGAATTCGCCTCCGCCTACAACGGCCTCGGCTCCAAAGTCACCCTGGTCTCCAGCCGCGACCGCGTGCTGCCCGGCTCGGATGTCGACGCCGCCGTGGTTTTGGAGGAAGTCTTCGAACGCCGCGGAGTCCGCGTCCTGTCCCGCTCCCGCGCGCAGACGGTGGAACGCACCGACGACGGTGTGGTGGTCACGCTTTCCGACGGCACAAAGGTCACCGGCAGCCACTGCCTGCTGTGCCTGGGCTCCATCCCCAACACCGAAGGCATCGGCTTGGAAGAGGCCGGCGTGTCCGTCAGCGACAGCGGCCACATCAAGGTGGACGGCGTCTCACGCACCACCGCGCCCAACATCTACGCAGCCGGCGACTGCACGGGCGTCCTGCCGCTGGCCTCGGTGGCCGCCATGCAGGGCAGGATCGCAGTGGCCCACTTCATGGGCGACGGCGTCACCCCGCTCAAGCTCCACCAGGTGGCATCCAACATCTTCACCTCGCCCGAAATCGCGAACGTCGGTGTCTCCGAGGGCGAAATCGAGTCCGGCAAGTACCAGGCCGACGTCATCAAGCTCTCGCTGAAAAGCAACGCCCGCGCCAAGATGCGCAACGCCAAGGACGGGTTCGTGAAGATCTTTGCCCGGAAGGGCTCCGGCACGGTGATCGGCGGTGTGGTGGTGGGCCCCAACGCCTCCGAACTGATTTTCCCCATCTCCATCGCGGTCAAGCAGAAGCTGCACGTTGACGACGTCGCCAGCACGTTCACGGTGTACCCGTCGCTGACCGGGTCCATCTCCGAGGCTGCACGCCGCCTGCACGTCCATATGTAGCCGTTGCCCCTCTCCGGGCCGAAAAGGGGAGCCAGCGGAAAAACTTCCGCCGGTTCCCCTTTTTTGTACCCAGAAAGCGCGGACCTGCCATATACAAACTGACAAAATCTGCCTATAGTGTCAGAGTGACGAACCGACCGGACGAAATCATCGATGCCGCCTATGTGTGTTTCACCCGGCACGGCGCCCGCCGTACGACGATGCTGGACCTGGCAGAGCAGGCCGGCATCTCCCGCCCCGCGCTCTACCAGTACTTCCGCAGCAAGGAGGAAGTGTTCAGGGCACTGGTTGAGCGCCTGCTGGCCAATGCCCTCGCTGCCTCCGAGCGTGCGGCGAAATCCGAACACCAGCCCACGGGCCGACTGGCCGGGATACTGCTGGCCAAGCTCGAATTGGTGATGCGGATCTGGCGTGACAGCCCGGCGCACGCGGCAGAACTGCTGGCTGTGGAGACCCGCCTGGCGCCCGAGGCTCTTGGCCGGTACGACGACGCCATGCTGGCCCTGCTGGCCCGCACGATCCACGACGCCTACCCCGACGCCGACGCCCGGGACGCGGCAGAAATGCTGTTCGCCTTCACCCGGGGGCTGGAGGCCGGCGTCGCCGACCCCGACGCACTGCCGGACCGGCTGCGCCGGGGCGTGGCCATCTTCGCCGCCGGCTTTAAGGCCTACACCCAACCACCTGAGGACCAACCATGACCACTGCAGTTCTGATCACCGGAGCTTCCTCCGGCATCGGCAGGGCCACCGCCGAGCGCCTGCTCCAGCGGCCCGAATTCACCGTGTACGCCACCGCGCGGCAGACCGAAACCCTGGCCGGCCTGGCTGCGGCCGGAGCCAAAGTCCTGGCGCTCGACGTGACCGACGAATCATCGATGGCGGCGGCCGTCCGCGCCGTCGAGGAAAACCACGGCAGCGTTGGCGTCCTGATCAACAACGCGGGCTACGGCGAATACGGCACGATCGAGGAAGCAGACCTTAACGCCGTCCGGCAGCAGTTCGAGACCAACGTGTTCGGTTTCTCCCGGATGATTCAGCTGGTCCTGCCCGGGATGCGGAAGGTAGGAACCGGCCGGATCATCAACATCGGCTCCATGGGCGGCCGGGTCACCTTCCCCGTCGGCGGCTACTACCACGCCACCAAATACGCCGTGGAGGCCATCACCGATGCGCTCCGTTTCGAGACCGCACCCTTCGGCATCCAGGCCTCCTTGATCGCCCCGGGCCTGATCCGCACCGGCTTTGGCGCAACCGCCGCCCGGACCCTGGCCGCCTCGGGAAAGACGTCAGGCCCCTACGCGGCACTAAGGGCCGCCGCGGACGAGCAGATGGCCACCTCCTACGCGTCGCCGGTCCTCGCTGCCGAACCCGACGCCGTCGCCAGGGCCGTTGAGCATGCAGCGACCTCTCGGCGGCCACGGGACCGTTACACCGTTACCCCGGCTGCAAAGGCCATTGTGCAGTCCCGCCGGTTCCTCGGGTCCGGCCTGTTCGATGCCTACCTCCGCCTGCAGTTCAGGAGCAGCAAATGAACCCCACCGCTGGCCGGCCCGCAGCCCGGTCCTAGAACGGGTAGGGGGCGATGTCCGGGCGCATGGTGAGCCACTGGATCTCGGTAAAGGACTCCATGTTGGCGTGGTGGCCGCCGATCCTTGAACCGTTCCCGGAGTTCTTCATCCCGCCGAACGGGGAGTTGGCCTCATCGGAGACGGTTTGTTCGTTGATGTGGACTTTGCCGGAGTCCAGCCGGTCTGCGATGGCCATGGCCAGACCAACGTCCCCCAGGATGCCGATCGAGAGGCCGTACTCGTTGTCGTTGGCCAGCGCCACGGCCTGGTCCACGGTGGAGAACTTCATGACCGGTGCCACAGGGCCGAAGATCTCGTCCTTCCACGCCGGGCTGTCCTCGGCCAGGTCCACCAGCACGGTGGGCTGGTAGAAGCGGCCGTCGTGGGTGCCGCCGGCGGCCAGCCGGGCGCCGGCCCGCACCGCGTCCTGGACGATCCCGTCCACCCGCTGCAGCTGCCGTTCATCGATGACCGGTCCCAGCGCCACGGTGCCGCTCTTCGGATCGCCCACCGGCAAGTGGGAGGCCTTCCCGGACAATGCGGCAACGTAGTCGTCGTAGATGTCTTCATGCACGATGTGCCGGCCGGCCGCCATGCAGATCTGGCCCTGGTGCATGAACGAGCCGAATGCTGCCGCGGACGCCGCCTTGGCCAGGTCAGCTCCGGGCAGCACGATGAGCGCATTGTTGCCGCCCAGTTCCAGGTGGGCGCGCTTGAGCAGCCTGCCGGCAGTCTCGCCGATCTTCCGGCCGGCCGCCGTCGAGCCGGTGAAGGCGATCACGCGGACCTCGGGGGCTTCGACGACGGCGGCGCCGATCTCTGCGCCTCCGGGCAGCAGTGAGAGCAGTCCCTGCGGGAGTCCGGCTTCCTCGAAGATTCGCATCACGGTGACGCCGCCGCAAACCGCTGTCCGGGGGTCCGGCTTGAGCAGCACGGCGTTGCCCAGCGCCAGGGCGGGGGCCACAGCGCGGATGGAGAGGATCAGCGGGAAGTTGAACGGCGCAATCACGGAGACGACCCCAACGGGGCGGCGACGCGCGAAGGACCAGCGGTTCTCGTTGGAGGTGAGAACGTCTCCGGCCGGCAGTGAGGGCAGCGCGGACGCGTCATAGCATTCGTTGGCGGCGATGTGCGTTTCCAGCCCGGCCTTGGGCGGTATCCCCCCGGATTCGCGGACAAGCCAGTCCTGGATCTCGGCTGCGTGCTCCTCCCAGAGCTGTCCGGCCCGGCGCAGTATTGCGGCCCGGTCCTCCGGGTTGCGGGCGGCCCATTCCTTTTGCGCCTTTGCAGCGGCCGTCGCGGCTTCCCGCACGTCCGCAACGGAGGCGACGCCGTAGCTGCCCAGCTGCCCGCCGGTGGCCGGTTCGATGCTGGTGCCGGTCCCGCCACCGCCCGCCCGCCAGCCGTTGAGGTAGATCTTGCCTTCCCAGAGGGCGGAGTCGAGCAGGGACATGGGGGTCCTTTCGTTGTTCCGAACGGCAGGCGTCCGGCCCCGAAGGCGGGCGCGGGTCAGTCCCGTCCATCACATGCTGTGCGGACGGCGTCGTCAAGGGCCCGGCGGGGGTATCTGGGCAGCGGGGCCCGTTCAGGTGCCTAGGCTGAGGCCGGGCGTGCGTTCCGGGCCGCCGGGTTTCGACGGGCCAGCCGTGCGGCCACCAGATAGGCAATGCCGGTAATCAGCGGGACGACGCTGGCGGCGGCAAGCGAGCCCGCAGGCCCCGACCGGCCAATGATCGTGATCAGCAGCGGCAGCGCACCAACCGCCACCAGCAGCCAGCCGGCCGTGCCGGACCGTTTCAGTCCCAGGACAGCGGCCGGGAAGGCCAGGGCGACGACGCCGACCGCCACGACCGGTCCGTTCGAATCCTGGAGGCTGCGGGCCGTCGCCGGGTCGAGGGCGAACCAGACACAGATCGCGAGGAAGACCACGGTCAACGCCCCCAGCAGGGGAGAGGCTCCGCCCGGCAGGAACCAGGCGAGGGCCGCGAGGGCCACCATTGGAACAACCCAGGACAGGATCATTACCAGCCCTGCCACGCCGCCGGGCTGTTCCATGGCGTAGCCGCCGGTGAAGGCCGCTGGGAGCACGGTGAATACCGTCATGAGTACGGCGCCCGCCTTCACCAGTGCACGGGCCCGGCGCTGCGGATCCTTCTCCCTGATCAGGACTACTCCGGCCACGGCGGCGAGCACCACCGCGGCGAAAGCCAGAATAACGGGGAAGGACATCGGTGCCTCCTGCAGACGGTGGAATCCTGTGGCCAGTCAACTCCTGCGGGACACCGCTGCCAAGGGAACAAAGCCCCGCAAGCAGCTAGGCCGCCGCCGCCTGGAAGTGCCGTTCGATGAGGCCCTTGATGTCCTCGTGGCACCCGCCGCAGCCGGTCCCCGCGCGGGTGGCCTTGGAAACTTCCGGAACCGTGGAGCAGCCGTCGGCCACAGCCGCCGTGATGGCAGCACCGCTCACCCCGGCGCACCGGCACACCGTGCCGGCGGGGTCGGCGGAGGCTCCGGGCAGCTGGTCCGGCCCGTCCAGACGCAGCAGCAGTGACCGGTCCGCCGGCAGCTCGGCGCCGCGTTCGAAGAGCCCCACCAGTTCAGCGGCGGTCCGCGGCATGCCCACGGCTACAAGGCCTTCGAGCACGCCTCCGCGGGTAGTCATTTTGACATACCGGCCATGTTCCGGATCCGCCCATTGGGCCACCTGCAGGCGCGGCCGGCCTGCTGCGGCTCCGGCCGTGAGGGCTTCTTCGTCCCAGGGGTCCGCCGAGTTGTCGCCGGCAACGGCCATGTTCATGCCCCGTGCCTTGAGGACCACGACGCCGGGCTGTTCCGGGGGCAGCGCGGGCAGAAGTTCCGCCCCGGCTGAGCCCGCCGCGAGGAGGGTGAGATATTCGGCCAGCCATTCGGCCTGCCGCCATCCCGGGCCCACCAGCCCGGACGGACCCTTGCTGTTGCGGCAGGCGGCGCAGCCCGGATCAGGGCAGCGGACTTCGGCGCAGTCTCCGATGGCGAAGATGTGCGGTTCGTGGTGGGCCCGCAGCCGGTGGTCCACCAAAATCCCGGTGCCGGTGGACAGGCCGCAGCCCTCGGCCAGCTCTGTCCGGGGACGCACGCCGCACGAGATGACCAGGAGGTCGCCGTCGATCGCGGAGCCGTCGTCGAGAAGCAAAGCCGAGAAGCCGCCGTCGGGCGCGTTGTGCTCAACCCCGGTAGAGCGGGCATTGCCCGCCACCCGGACGCCGCACCGGCGAAGTCCAGCCGCCAGGACAGCCCCGCCGCCCCGGTCGATGCTGCGGCCCAGCGGATGCGGCCCGTTGTGGACCACCGTGACGGTGGCGCCTTCCTCCGCTGCAGCCAGTGCGGTTTCCAAGCCCAGGACGCCGCCGCCCAGCACCACCACCCTCTTGCCGCCGTCCACCGCCGCCCGGAGTACGGCGGCGTCGCGGAGGTCCCGCAATGCCGTGACGCCGGCGGGCAGGACGGGGGAGGAGGGGTCCGGATTGATGCCAATGAGGTTGGGGATCACAGGCCGGGACCCGGTGGCAAGCACCAAACGGTCGTAGTGGACCGCCGCACCGTCCGAGAGCAGGACCTGCTGCCGCGCCCTGTCGACGCGCCTGGCCCGGAGGCCCAGGCGGACGTCCACACCCTGCGCGGTGAGTTCAGCAGCATCGGCAAGGGCCAGTGCGTCCGCGGTGGCCCGGCCGACGCCGAGGTCGGCGACCAGGACCCTGTTGTACGCAGCTTCAGCCTCCGCGCCCACCACGGTGAGCCGGACGTGGCCTGCGCGGACGGCTGGCAGGAGTTCGTCCACCAGCCTGGCGGCCACCGGGCCGAATCCCACGATGACAATCTGCTCGCTCATGAGGCCTCCGTCGTTTGCAGTTGGCGGGCGGAACCGGGCGCAGGCGCCGGCCGCACCCATACCGTGTTGAATTTGAATTCGGGCATCCCGGAGACGGGGTCCGTGGTGGCTTCGGTCAGCCGGTTGGCGCTTTCGGAGCCGGGGAAGTGGAAGGGCAGGAAGACCGTCTCGGGCCGGATGGCAGTACTCAGTTCGGCCCGGCACAGCACCTCGCCGCGCCCGTTGGAGACGGACACCAGTGATCCGTCCGTGATGCCCAGGCCCTCTGCGGCGGCCGGGTGGAGCTGGGCCCTGGCCTCCGGCTGGGCGGCGAGGAGCTCGGCGATCCGGCGGGTCTGGGCGCCGGACTGGTAATGCTCCAGGAGCCGTCCGGTGATGAGGGTCATGGGTGTGCCGGCGTGGTCCGGTGCCAGTCCTGGGGGAGTATGACGGCGGCGCGGCGCCACCGGGACCAGGACCGCCTTGCCGTCGGGGTGGGCAAACCCGTCCAGGAACAGTCGTGGGGTTCCGGTGCTGCCTGCCGGGTAGGGCCAGTAGGCCGCCTCGCCCCGGTCCAGCATGGCGTAGTCGATGCCGGAGTAGTCGGCCAGTCCGCCCGCGGAGGCGAGCCGCAGTTCCTCGAAGACCGTTTCGGGATCCTCGCTGTAGGTGGAGGGGGCGTCCAGCCGCTCCGCGAGCCGGGACATGATCCACAGTTCGCTGCGGGCGCCGGCGGGAGGGGAGATGGCGCGGCGGCGGCGGAGGACGCGTCCCTCCAGGTTGGTCAGGGTCCCGTCCTCTTCGGCCCACTGGAGGACGGGAAGGATGAGGTCTGCTTCCGCGGCGGTTTCGGACAGGAAGAAGTCGCAGACAACCAGGAAGTCCAGGCTCCGCAGCCCCTGGATCACGGCGTTGGCGTCAGGTGCTGCCACCGCGATGTTGGAGGCGTGGACGAAAAGGCACCGGACGCCGCCGGGCTTTCCGAGTGACTGCAGCAGCTGCACGGCGGGCAGGCCCGGGCCGGGGATCGTGTCTTCGGGAACGCCCCAGACCGCCGCGACGTGCGCGCGGGCTGCGGGGTCGGTGATTTTGCGGTACCCGGGCAGCTGGTCCGCCTTTTGTCCGTGTTCACGGCCGCCTTGGCCGTTGCCCTGGCCGGTGAGGGTGCCGTACCCGCTGCGGGCCGAACCGGGCAGGCCCAGCAGGAGGCTGAGGTTGATGGCGGCGGTGGCGGTGTCGGTGCCGTCCACATGCTGTTCCACGCCGCGGCCGGTGAGGATGTAGCTGCCGCCGTTGCGGGCGCCGGCGGCGAGCATCCGGGCGGTGTCGCGGATCAGCTCCGCGGGGACGCCGGTGATGGACTGGACGCGTTCGGGCCAGAAGGCGTTCACGCTGCGGACCACGGCGTTGTAGCCCGAGGTGCGCTCCCGGATAAAGGCGGCGTCCGCCAGGTTTTCGTGGATGACCACGTGGGAAAGGCCCAGCAGGAGGGTGAGGTCGGTGCCCGGGAGGGGCTGGAGGTGGAGCCCGCCGCCGTCGGCCGTGAAGGCTGCCGTGGCGGACCGGCGGGGATCCACCACGATCAGTCCGCCGGCGTCGCGGGCGCCCTTGAGGTGCTGCACGAACGGCGGCATGGTCTCGGCAACGTTTGATCCGAGCATCAGGATGGCGCTGGCCGTATCCAGGGCCTCGAGCGGGAAGGGCAGGCCGCGGTCCACGCCGAAGGCGCGTATGCCGGCAGCAGCTGCGGAGGACATGCAGAACCTGCCGTTGTAGTCGATGCGGGAGGTGCCCAGGGCCAGCCGCGCGAACTTGCCCAGCTGGTAGGCCTTCTCGTTGGTGAGGCCCCCGCCGCCGAAAACGCCGACGGCGTCCGCACCATGGCGGGCCTGGGTGTCCTTTACGGCGTTGGCAGCCAGATCCAGGGCCTGGTCCCAGCCGATGGGCCGGTGCACGCCGTCCGCCCCCTTCAGCAGGGGCTCGGTGATCCGGCCCGCGTGGTTCAGCAGGGAAGCCGACGTCCAGCCCTTCCGGCACAGGCCGCCACGGTTTGTGGGAAAGTCCCGGCCCTGGACCTCAATCTGCGCTCCCGGGACGGGTGCCGCTGCCCTAATTCCAGGAAGTACAGGCGCGGGGCCCGGCCCCGGCTGCACAGCCGGGGCCAGGTCCACGCGGGGAGTGAGCGTCATGGCGCACTGCAGCGCGCAATATGGGCAGTGCGTGTCGGCGCTTTTGGGCATGTTAGACGTGTCCCATCGCGTTCCGGCCGGCCTTGCGGATGTAGCAGGTCCAGCAGACCAGCAGCATCAGGATGTATGCGCCGACGAATCCGTAAAAGGCAGGGGTGTACGAGCCGCTTGCGGTGCTGGAGGCATTCAGGACCTGGGGAATCACGAAGCCGCCGTATGCACCGATGGCCGAGATCAGGCCGAGTGCCGAGGACGCCAGGCGCTGGGTGGCCACGGAATCTGCGCCCTTCCGTGCGGCCCGGCTGGACGTGGCAAAGATGACCGGGATCATCCGGTATGTTGCGCCGTTGCCGAATCCGCTGGCGGTGAAGAGCATCAGGAAGAGGACCAGGAAGAGCGGAAAGTTCTTCAACGGCAGGGTCCAGATCATCGTCAGCGTGATCACGGCCATGGCCCCGAACGCGGAGACGGTCATCCTGGCCCCGCCCATGCGGTCCGCCATGCGGCCGCCGTAGGGGCGTGCCAGGGAGCCCACCAGCGGGCCGAGGAATGCGAGGGACAGGGCCACGGTCCCCACCGAGATGGAGGAGAACGCCGGGAAGTAGTCCTTGATCAGCTTGGGGAAGACGCCGGCGAAGCCAATGAAGGAGCCAAAGGTGCCGATGTACAGCAGCGCCATGATCCACAGGTGCGGCTCCTTGAGCGCCGCCACTGAACCGGCCACGTCTCCCTTGGCGCTGGTGAGGTTGTTCATGTACTTGAAGGCGCCGAACGCGGCCAGCAGGATGAACGGAACCCACATCCATCCGGCCATGGGAAGGTTCACGGTACCGGCAGCCAGCAGGGTGACCACGATGGGAACGGCAAGCTGCGCGACGGCGGCGCCCAGGTTTCCGCCGGCGGCGTTCAGTCCGAGCGCCCAGCCCTTCTCCCTGGCCGGGTAGAAAAAGGTGATGTTGGCCATCGAGCTGGCAAAGTTGCCGCCGCCGAAGCCGGCCAGGGCTGCCACCAGGAGCATTACGCCGAACGGCGTCCCAGGGTTGGAGACGCAGAGGGCCAGCCCGGTGGAAGGGATCAGGAGCAGCAGGGCGGAGACGACCGTCCAGTTGCGGCCGCCGAAGCGGGGAACCATGAAGGTGTAGGGGATGCGGAGCGTTGCCCCCACCAGGCTTGGCATGGAGATGAGCCAGAAGATTTCGGAGGTGGAGAAAGTAAAGCCGGCGGCGGGCAGCTGGACCACCACAATGGACCAGAGCTGCCACACCACGAAGCCGAGGAACTCGGCGAAGATGGACCAGTTCAGGTTCCGCCGTGCGATGGCGCGCCCGGCTGACTCCCACTGTTCCTTGTTCTCGGCATCCCAGTTGGCGATCCAGCGGCCGGGGCGGAACTCAAGGACTGGGGTCTCTGTGGTGCGGGCGGGGCCGGGCTGCACGGCGGCCTCGACGGTGCGGTCAACAGTCACGGGTTGCCTCCTTCAGGGGGATGATGTTCCTCCCAAGGTAGGGACGGCGCGTTTCGCGGACCGTCGATGTTTGTTAACGAGCTGTGACTTTTGCCTATCCGCCCGCTTCCGGCTGCGTGAGGCCGGCCTCGCCCTGCAGAAAGTGAGACACGCAACACAGGTCCGGATAGTGGACGTTTCGTCCATTGACTGGACGGGGCGAAGTAAGATCGAACTCTAACTACTCGCGCCGGGAGGCAGGCTTCCCCTGTGCCCGGCCGGTCTCACGAAAGCGTTTACCTATGTCATCCACCGATACCACCGCGCTGCCTGGTGCACACCAGCCGGTGAACTCCCGCGGCCGCGTCATCGTGGCCAGCCTGATCGGCACCACAGTGGAGTTCTACGACTTCTACGTCTACGCCACAGCCGCAGTGCTCGTCTTCCCGAAGCTCTTCTTCCCCGGCGCCAACGAAACCACGCAGCTGCTGAGCTCGTTTGCCGTCTTCGGTGTGGCCTTCATCGCCCGCCCCCTCGGCTCAATCGTCTTCGGGCACTTCGGCGATAAATTCGGCCGCAAGGGCACGCTGGTGGCGTCGCTGCTGACCATGGGTATCGCAACGTTCCTGATCGGCTGCCTGCCCACGGCCCTGGTGCCGGGCTGGGAGTTCTGGGCCCCGGCGCTGCTGGTGGTCCTGCGCTTCGCCCAGGGCCTGGCGCTTGGCGGTGAATGGAGCGGCGCCGCGCTGCTGGCCACGGAGAACGCCCCGGCCAACAAGCGCGCCATCTACGGCACATTCCCCCAGCTGGGTGCCCCGATCGGCTTCATCATCGCCAACGTCATCTTCCTTGTGGCCAGCTACACCCTGACGCCGGAGGCCTTCGCGGCATGGGGCTGGCGCGTGCCGTTCCTGCTCAGCGCCATCATGGTCATCCTGGGGCTCTACGTCCGGCTCAAGCTGATCGAAACCCCCGCCTTCACCAAGGTGGTGGAATCCAACGAGGTGGCAAAGCTTCCGCTGGGCCGCGTCTTCAGGACCAGCTGGCGCCAGCTGATCCTGGGCACCTTCATTATGCTGGCCACCTATGTGCTCTTCTACCTGATGACCACGTTCACGCTGACCTACGGCACCAAGCCCACCCTGGAAGGCGCCAAGGCGGCAGCCGAAAAGGCAGGGAAGCCCATGACCGAGGCCGCTGCGGCCGCGTTCGTTCCCGGCCTGGGTTACAGCCGCAACGACTTCCTCTGGATGCTGATCGCCGGCGTCGTCTTCTTCGGCATCTTCACCCTGGTCTCCGGGCCCCTGGCCGAGAAGTACGGCCGCCGCAAGATGCTGATCGCCGTCACCGCCGGCATCTTCGTCTTTGGCCTGCTGTTCGTCCCGCTGTTCAGCGGCGGCTTCGCAGGCACCATGGGCCTGCTGATCCTTGGGTTCTCGCTCATGGGCCTCACTTTCGGGCCCATGGGAGCATTGCTGCCGGAACTGTTCCCCACGAACGTCCGCTACACCGGTTCGGCCATCAGCTACAACTTCTCCAGCATCCTGGGTGCCGCGGTGGCCCCGTTCATCGCCGTGGCCCTGTGGGAGCAGGCAAAGGGAAGCCCCTTCCTGGTGGGTGTCTACCTGACCGCCATGGCGGTGCTGACCCTGATCGCGCTGTTCCTCACCCGTGAAACCCGCGACGTCGACTACGAGAACAACGTGGCCTGACGCCCCTGGAAAATGCCCGGCGGACCCTGGTGGCCTGCCGGGCATTTTTGTGTTCAGCGGGCGTAGCGGGCCACGAAGTTCTTCAACACCGTCATCGGTTCGGTGACCGTAAACCTGCGGGCGTTGGCCATCAGTTCCTCCGCGGACTCGGGCGGAAAATACCCGGCGTGCCGGTAAATGTCTATGCGCGTCACCAGGCCGTCAGTGTCCAGCTCCGGGTGGAACTGGGTGGCGTACAGGTTGGTCCTGATGCGGAACATGTGGACCGGGCAGGTGGCGGAGCTGGCCAGCAGTACCGCGTGCCTGGGCAGCAAAGTCACAGCCTCCTTGTGTCCGGTCAACGCCGTGAAGGTCTGTGGCATCCCCTGCAGGACGGGGTCCTGCAGTCCTTCTTCGGTCAGTTCCACCTCCACGGCGCCCAGCGGCTCGCCATAGGTGCGGTCAATCACGGCGCCCTGGTGGCTGCCGAGCGTGCCCACCCCGTAGCAGGCGCCCAGGAACGGGAAGTCCAGGGCGACCAGCTGGTCCAGGAGGGCGGACAACTCGCGTTCCACACGGTGCTGGACCAGGCTCTTATGCTCCGGCGGGTCGCTGGAAGTGAACGGGCTGCCGCCCACGATCACGCCGGAGTACTGTGACAGGTCCAGGGCCGGCAGGGGCGCGGCTTCGAGCCGGACCCGGTGCAGCTCCCGCTCTTCCAGTCCGCCGTACCTCAGGTACGCGGCGTACTCGTCCTCGGCGGCCGCATCCTCCGCCCGGGAGGCCAGGAGCAGGAAAGGCAGCATGTGCTAAGTCTGCCTCCTGGCGCAGCCGGCCGCCAGCACACGGCAGGCGGGCCCCAAGCCAGGCGGCAGGCGGCAGGGCGCGGTCTCAGGCAGGCGGCTGCATCAGCGACCGGCGGGACTGTGGCCGGGCTGCCGGGTCCGCGTGGCGGTGCACCAGCTTCCAGTAGCCTTCCTCGCGCCGGAAGATGCTGGTCACGCGGAGCGCGAATTCCTCGGTGGCGGCCGCCTGGTCCAGCCGTGCCCGGAAGTGTTCGGTCTCCACCAGGTAGGCGGTGTCACGGGCGGTATAGGAGACCACGGTATCGAAGCCCAGCATTTCGCCGTCCCGGAACTGCCGGGCGGCCTGGTCCAGCCGTGCTTCCACCTGGGCCCAGCCGCGGGCAATGCCGCCGAACGGATTGGCAAGGGTGACGTCATCCAGCCGGGAGTACAGGTCCTTGATGGGTGCCGGGTTGCCCCGGGTGATCTCGGGGACCGCCTGGTGGTAGCGGTCCACTTCTTCCTGGAAACTTGGTGCGAGCATGGCTGGCCGGGCCGCTTTCTAGTCTTCGATGGTGGCGATGATGGCGCCTGCCGACACCGTTTCGCCTGCGGTTGCTGTCAGTCCGGTGATGGTGCCGGAACGGTGTGCGGTGAGCGGCTGCTCCATCTTCATGGCCTCCAGGACCACAACAAGGTCACCTTCGGTCACCACATCGCCGTGGGAAACGGCCACCTTGACGATGGTTCCCTGCATGGGGGAGGTCAGGGCGTTGCCAGTGGCGGCGGCGGGGCCTGCCGAACGGGAGCGCTTCTTGGACTTGGCCGGCTTGCCGGCTGCTGCGGCGCCAGGCGTGCCCAGGGACGCCGGGAGGACCACTTCAAGGCGCTTGCCGCCCACTTCAACCACCACGCGC
Organism: Pseudarthrobacter phenanthrenivorans; assembly: GCF_036455295.1. GTDB lineage: Bacteria > Actinomycetota > Actinomycetes > Actinomycetales > Micrococcaceae > Arthrobacter > Arthrobacter phenanthrenivorans_C. Next base: position 386,539 of record NZ_JAYXNX010000003.1, read on the forward strand.
TGGCGGTCCCCGGCAGTACCGTCGGCATCAGCGGTGCCCTCCGGAGTCCACGCGGGAAGGTTGTTGGTGAATTCGGTTTCGATCCAGCGGGTGTGGACTGTGAACGGGCCTTCGGCGGGCGCAAACGCGGGGTCGGAGACCACTGCGAGGTCGAACGGGATGACGGTGGGAATGCCTTCCACCACCATTTCCTCGAGTGCGCGGCGGGCGCGCTGCAGGGCCTGCGGGCGGCTTGCGCCGGTGATGATGAGCTTGGAAAGCATGGAGTCGAAGTTCCCGCTGATCACGTCGCCCTGCTCCACGCCGGAGTCCACGCGGACGCCGGGGCCGGTGGGGTTCTTCAGGACGCGGAGCGTACCGGGGGCGGGCAGGAAGTTCCGGCCCGGGTCCTCGCCGGTGATGCGGAATTCGATGGAGTGTCCGCGCACTTCGGGGTCGCCGTAGCCCAGTTCCTCGCCGCGTGCCAGCCGGAACTGCTCGCGGACCAGGTCGATGCCGGTGACTTCCTCGGAGACGCAGTGCTCCACCTGCAGGCGGGTGTTGACCTCAAGGAAGGAAATGGTCCCGTCCTGGCCCACCAGGAATTCGCAGGTACCGGCACCGAGGTAGCCGGCCTCCTTCAGGATGGCCTTGGAGGATTCGTACAGCCGGCGGTTCTGGTCCTCGGTGAGGAACGGTGCCGGGGCCTCCTCCACGAGTTTCTGGTTGCGCCGCTGGAGCGAGCAGTCACGGGTGGACACCACCACCACGTTGCCGTGGGCGTCCGCCAGGCACTGGGTTTCCACGTGGCGCGGGGCGTCCAGGAAGCGTTCGATGAAGCATTCGCCGCGGCCGAAGGCAGCAGTGGCCTCACGCACCGCGGATTCGTACAGTTCGGGAATTTCCTCGCGGGTGCGGGCCACCTTGATGCCGCGTCCGCCGCCGCCGAAGGCGGCCTTGATGGCCACCGGAAGCCCGTACTGGTCCACGAAATCCAGGACCTCGTCAGCGGATTCGACGGGGTCGGCGGTGCCGGGCACCAGCGGAGCGCCCACCTTTTCCGCGATGTGCCGGGCCTGGACCTTGTCGCCCAGGGCGGAGATAGCTTCGGGGGAGGGGCCAATCCAGGTGATGCCTGCGGCAATCACCTTGGCGGCGAATTCGGCGTTCTCGGCGAGGAAGCCGTAGCCGGGGTGGATGGCATCGGCGCCGGACTGGCGGGCGGCGTCGATGATCTTGTCCATGACCAGGTAGGACTCGGCGGCGGTGGTGCCGCCCAGGGCGTAGGCCTCGTCAGCGAGCCGGACGTGCAGTGCGTCGCGGTCCGGGTCTGCATAGACGGCGACGGACGTAAGGCCCTCATCCCGGGCCGCCCGGATGATCCGCACGGCGATTTCGCCGCGGTTGGCGATCAGCACCTTTGTGAGGCTCGGCTGCGTGGTTCCTGCGGACTGCTCCAAATTTGCTGACAAGGCGTCTCCTTCTTTCCTTCAGGGAGCCTAGCGCGGTTTTGAGGGTTCCGCCGATATTACTTGCGGAATCCGCGTGTAAAGCAGCCCTCCTTTGTAGGGAAGCTACAAGGAGGGCAGTAAATGGAGTGCTTTACCGCGGCGGCCAGAGGTCCGTGATGCGCACGTTGGCGGCGGCGAGCAGGCCTCTGAGGGTGGAGACGGAAAGGCCGACGACGGCGTGCGGGTCGCCGTCGACCTTCCGGATGAAGGCCCCGCCGAGGCCGTCGATGGTGAAGGATCCGGCGCAGTGCAGGGGCTCGCCGGTGGCGATGTAGGCGTCGATCTCTTCCGGGTCCATGTCCTGGAAGGAAACCTCGGCGGAGGCCACCGCCCCCAGCGTGGCGCCCGAGCCGCGGCCCGCGCCGCCGTCGTCGTCCGTGTCCCTGCAGTCCACCAGCCAGTGCCCTGTGTGCAGCACCCCGGCGCTGCCGCTCATCCTGAGCATGCGTTCGCGGGCAACCTCGGCGGTGTACGGCTTGCCGTGCGCTTCGCCGCCGAACTCGAAGACCGAGTCGCAGCCCAACACCAGGGCGCCTTCCGCTTCCGGCAACGACGCAACGGCCTCCGCCTTGGCCCTGGCCAGCAGCAGCGCCGTGTCGTGCGGGTCGGTGACGCCGTACTTCGCCTGGACGGCATCCTCGTCGACGTCGGACACCAGCACGGTGTGCCGGATGCCGGCTTCCGCCAGGAGTTTGGTGCGGGCGGGGGACTGGGAGGCGAGAATCAGATGCAGCACGGCTTCAGCCTAGTGGACCAGTTCGCCCGGAGCGGTTGCGGCCTGGCCGCGGTTGAGCTTGGCACCCTCCACGTCCACGTCCGGCAGGATCCGGTCCAGCCACCGCGGCAGCCACCAGGACTTGGCGCCCAGCAGGTACATCACGGCGGGCACGATGGTCATGCGGACCACGAACGCGTCGAACAGCACGCCGAAGGCCATCGCGAAGCCGAGCGGCCGGACCATGGTGAGGTGGCTGAAGATGAAGCCGGAGAACACACTGACCATGATGATCGCGGCCGCGCTGACCACGGCGGCCGCGTGCCGGAAGCCCACCCGCACGGCTTCCTTGGCCGGTGAACCGTGCATGTAGGCCTCGCGCATGCCCGAGGCAATGAACACCTGGTAGTCCATGGCCAGCCCGAACAGCACGCCGATCAGGATGATCGGAAGGAAGCTCAGCACCGCGCCTGGGTTGGCCACGTCGAAGACGTTCCCCAGCCAGCCCCATTGGTAGACGGCAACCACGGCGCCGAAGGCAGCGGACAGGGACAGCAGGAATCCGCCTGTTGCCAGCAGCGGGACCACGATGGAGCGGAACACGAGCAACAGCAGGATCAGGGAAAGTCCGACGACGATCGCCAGGTAAGGCGGCAGGGCGTCGCCGAGCTTGGTGGAGACGTCCACGTTGCCGGCGGTCTGCCCGGTCAGGCCCATGGTGACGTCAAAGTCGGCCTTGATTTCGCCGTTGAGGCCACGCAGGTCGGAGACCACCTTGACGGTGCTGGCGCTTGCCGGGCCCTCCTTGGGGATGACCTGGAAAACGGCGGTGCGGCGGTCCTCGCTGAGGGCAACTGGAACGGCGGCCACCACGTTGTCCACGGCGCGGAGCTTGTCCGCGATGTCGTACTGCAGCTTCTGTGCCTGTGCTGCGTCCAGGTTCGCGGGGAACTCGCCCACGGCCACGATAGGGCCGGTGACGCCTTCGCCGAAGCTGCGCGCGGTCAGGTCGTAGGCCTGGTAGGCCTCGGACTCCACGGGCTCCGAGCCGCCGTCGGGCAGGGCGAGTTGCAGCTGGGTGGCGGGAAGGGCCAAAGTGCCCAGCAGGAGCACGCCGGCAACGAGGGCCACCCACGGGTGCCTGGTGACCAGGCCGCCCCAGCCACGGGTGCTGCGTTCCTGGTCAACGGCAAGGTCCGCGGCCTCGTGGTCCGGCTGGGCGTTGTGCGCGTCAGCCTTGGCCCAGGCCCGCTTGGAGATGATGCGCCGGCCGATCAGGGACAGCATGGCCGGTGTCAGGGTGATGGCCACGAGGACGGCGACTGCTACGGTTCCCGCCGCAGCGAGGCCCATGACCGTGAGGAACGGGAGCCCCGGGACCACCAGGGCGGCGAGGGCGATGATCACGGTAAGGCCCGCGAAGACCACGGCGTTGCCGGAGGTGCCGTTGGCCCTGGCCACGGACTCCTCAGGGTCCATGCCGGCCAGGAGCTGGGTCCGGTGCCGGTTGACGATGAACAACGAGTAGTCGATGCCCACCGCCAGGCCCAGCATGAGGGCCAGCATGGGGGAGATGGAGCTCATGTCGAACAGGCCGGAGAGCGCGAACGTGATGCCGACGCCCACACCGACGCCCATGATGGCCATCAGCAGCGGCAGACCCGCGGCGACCAGCGTGCCCAGCATCAGGATGAGCACCAGTGCCGCCACGGCGATGCCGACGATTTCCGCCGTGCCGAAGAGAGCTGAAATGTCCTCGGTGATTTCCTTGCTGGCAAAGGCCTTGACGCCGGCTGAGGACGTCTCGTGCGCGATTTGCTGCACCTGTTTGCGGACAGCCGGAGCCAGCCCGTTGATGGAGGTGTTGAACTGCACCTGCGCCACGGCGGCCTTGTTGTCTTCGGAGACGAAGCGGATGGCCGAGGCCGCCTGGGCCTGGCGTTTGCCAAGTTCCAGCTTTGCCTTGTTGGCCGCCAGTTCCTGGGTGCCGGCGTCGAGCTTTGCCTGGCCCTGCGCCAGCGCTGCCTTCTGCTGTCCTAGCTGGGCCTCGATCACCGCCGCCGGGGCGCCGGCAGCGGTGAGCTGCTGCTCGGCGGCCGCAAGCTGGGCCTTACCGGCTTCCAGCTGGGCGCGGGAGGCGTCAAGCTGGGCCTGCCCGGCGGCCAACTGCTGTTCGCCATCGGTGATGGCCTTGCCTGCCTGGTCCAGCTGGGCCTGGGTGGCGAACGGATCCACGGTGCCGCGGACGTCGGGGAGGGCCAGGAGCTTCTTGAGCGCGTCCGTCACGGCCGCCCGGCTCTGGTCCGTGAAGCCGCCGTCGGGCGCTTCGAAGACGATGGTGGCGCTGCCGCCGGAGGCTGAGGGCAGCTCCTGCTTGAGCTTGTCCGCGATCCGCTGCGTTTCGGTGCCCGGAATCTGGAAGTTGTTGGAAAGGGTGCCGTGGAAGGCCGCAGCCGAGCCACCAACGGCCACCAGCACGGCAAGCCACAGTGAGATGACAAGCCAGCGCCGGCGGTAGGAAAACTTGCCGAGGCGGTAGAGGAGGAGTGCCATGCGGGATACCGATCTTGTCAGGAGGAGCGGGACGTGGATGGTGCAGGGGTGGTGAAGCCGGCGCCCAGCAGGGCCATGGCGTCAATGAGCAGTTGCCGGAGCTCGCCCAGGGAGGCAGGCGACAGGTCCGGCCCCCGGCGGTTGAACCAGACCTCCATGGCGGCCTTTCCGCAGGACATGACGGAACCGGCCAGGGCGTGGACGTACAGCTCGTCCTCCTCACTGGGCGTACCGGCCAGGCGCTCGCGGGCAACCATGAATACCTGCGCCCGGCAGTGGTCCCAGGCCTCGAGTTCGGTGTGGGCCATGAGGGGGCTCTGCTGGGTCAGCGAGAACAGTTCAGCGAGCGGAGCCACGGCTTTGGGACCGGCGAGGGCCACGAGGGCGGCCTGGGCGGACTCGAGCAAAGGTTCGTCCGCCGGCCTGAGGCGGAGCTGCTGGATGGCGTTGTCCAGGAATCCGTGGACGATTGAGGCCAGGGCCGCGTCGGTGCTGCTGAAGTAGTTAAAGAACGTGCGGCGGGAAATGCCCGCTGCCTCTGCGATGTCCTCCACCGTGAAGTTGCCCGGGCCCTTGCCGCGAAGGAGGGCCAGGGCGGCGTCAGTGATGGCCTGCCGGGTGGCGGCCTTGTTCAGCTCCCGCCGGGAAGGCGCGGGGTCGGCATCAGCAGGGGAATCGAGCGCGCTCACGTACTTACACTATGTGCAAGTTTGCACTGCATGCAACTAACACTCACAGGTGAACGAAAGGTTCACAACAGCCTTTCCTGAACATTGGCGGCGAAGCTTGGTATGTCTCGCCAAGAGGCACAACACGAGCAGCCGTCCCCATGGCGGCGAATCAGGAGACAAGAGATGACACGCACGAAGAAGATGACCCTGGGCTTGTCAGCGGCAGCGCTGGCGCTTGGTGCCGGAATCGGCGTTGCCGGAATGGCTTCGGCCACCACCACAACGCCCACTCCCACCCCCAGTGCGAGCTCAAGCGCTTCAGCCGGCGGAAACACCGGCACCGACCAGGAGCACATGGGAAGGCACGGCGGCCGCGGCGGCCAGGGCATGGAGCAGGCGTCGGCGCTGGCGGCCAAGCTCGGAGTGGACGAGGCCAAGGTTGCCGACGCCCTGAAGTCCTTCCGTGACGCCAACAAGCCCACTACTCCGCCCGCTGAGGGTCAGAAGCCGGACCGCGCCGCACGCGAAGCGGCCCTGGCCAAATCGCTTGCCCAGTCGCTGGGTATTGATGAAGCCAAGGTAACGGCAGCGCTGCAGGAGATCCGCAGCGGGGAGCAGTCCGAGCGGGCAGCAGCGCTGAAGACGCGCCTGGACAAGGCCGTCACCGACGGAAAGCTCACCCAGGCGGAAGCCGACGCCGTGACCAAGGCCGTCCAGAACGGCGTTATCGGGGGCGGGGGCCGCTAACCAGGCAGCTGTCGGCTGCGGTGCAGCCGCAGGCCGTCCTTAACCAAGAGAACGTCCCCGGGAAGGCTTCCCGGGGACGTTCTCTTGGTTATTTGGGTGTTACGCCTTTGCGTCCTGCAGTTCGCGGGGTGCGGTGTCGGCTGTGGTGCCGTCGGTGGCGTTTTCGCCGTCCACAGCTTCCTCCTCGACGAACGGGGTGCCGTTGCGGGGGGCGTTGTACAGCGTCTCATCCAGGATGCCCTGGCGCTTGGCCACGATGGTGGGGACAAGAGCCTGGCCCGCAACGTTCACTGCGGTGCGGCCCATGTCCAGGATCGGATCAATGGCCAGCAGGAGCCCGACGCCGGCCAGCGGCAGTCCCAGCGTGGAGAGCGTCAGGGTGAGCATCACCACGGCGCCGGTGGTGCCCGCGGTTGCCGCGGAACCGAGGACGGAGACCAGCGCGATCAGCAGGTACTGGCTGAAGTCCAGGTGGATGCCGAAGAACTGGGCCACGAAGATTGCCGAGACTGCGGGGTAGATGGCCGCGCAGCCGTCCATCTTGGTGGTGGCGCCCAGGGGCACGGCGAAGGAGGCGTAGGCGCGGGGGACGCCCAGGCTGCGCTCGGTGACGCGCTGGGTCAGCGGCAGCGTTCCCACGGAGGAGCGGGACACGAAGGCCAGCTGGACGGCAGGCCAAACGCCGGAGAAGTACTGCTTGATGGAGAGGCCGTGGCTGCGGATCAGGACGGGGTAGACCACGAACAGCACCAGCGCCAGGCCGGCATAGATGGCCACGGTGAACTTGCCAAGCGAGCCGATGGTGTCCCAGCCGTAGACGGCGACGGCGTTGCCGATCAGGCCGATGGTGCCCAGCGGTGCGATGCGGATGATCCACCAGAGGACCTTCTGGATCACGGCGAGGGCTGAGGCGTTGAGGTTCAGGAACGGCTCCGCCGCCTTGCCGACCTTGAGGGCCGCGACGCCCACGGCGATGGCGATGACCAGGATCTGCAGGACGTTGAAGCTGATCGAGGTGGTGACGGCGCCGGCGTCGCCGACGGTGGAGCTTGCACCCAGGCCCAGGAAGTTCTTGGGGAAGAGGCCCACGAGGAATGCCCACCAGTCACCGGACTTGCCGGTGTACTTGGCGTCCCCGGTGATGCCGGTGTTGGCGCCGGGCTGCAGCAGCACGCCCAGGCCCATGCCGATCAGCACGGCGATCAGGGAGGTGATGGCGAACCACAGCAGCGTGTTCCAGGCCAGCCTGGCGGCGTTGGATACCTGGCGCAGGTTGGAGATGGAGCTGACCACGGCGGTGAAGATCAACGGCACGACGGCGGTCTGCAGCAGGGACACGTAGCTGGAACCAATGGTCTGCAGCGTGGCGCCGAGCGCGTTGGGGTTCGCCTTGGTGCTGCCGGTGTACTTCGCCAGCAGGCCGAGGCCAAGGCCCACGATGAGGGCGGCGATGATCTGGAAGCCGAAGGAGCCCGCCCACTTGGGCAGCTGGAATCCGGTCTTCCCTGCGGGGGACGGGGTGCTTGTCTGAGTGCTCACCAGAACAAGCTAGACCTCGTCGCAATACCACGTCGAAAGAATATTGAGAAATATTACGCGCGCTGGATTGAGTCCAACGAATAAGAACCCTGTAATCGCAAGGGATGCGGTGGTGATTGTTAAGTTATTCCCGATGCCAGTGTGCTTAACATCTCCCTAGTTCCTTGGATAAAGGCCCGACGCAAGTGCCTTCCGGCAGCTTGCTCCCCACCGGCACCCTAGCCTCGCAAGCTCGGCCAGGGAACCTGCCGGCGTGGGCCCAGCCGCGAGGAACGAGCAGCACGCAGAGGATGTTGCCCTCCCGCCCTCCAGGGGCGGGCTATCCCAACAGCGCCCGGCGGAGGGTGTCCAGTCCAACCGAGCCGATGTTGAGGGCTTTCGTGTGGAACTCTTTGAGGTCGAATCCAGGCCTGGCTTCGAGTTCGGCGCGGATCTGTTCCCAGAGCCGCTGCCCCACCTTGTAGGAGGGCGCCTGCCCGGGCCAGCCAAGGTAGCGGGTGAACTCGAAGTTGAGCTGGCCTTCGCTGATGGGGAGGTTTTCCTTGAGGAAGGCATAGCCCTTGTCGGCGGTCCAGGTGCCAGAGCCCCAGCGTTCCGGTACTTCGAGTTCGAGGTGGACGCCGATGTCGAAGACAACGCGGGCGGCGCGCATGCGCTGCATGTCCAGCATGCCCATGTGGTCGCCGGGGTCGCTGAGGTAGCCCAGTTCCTGCATGAGCTTTTCCGCGTAGAGCGCCCATCCTTCGCCGTGGCCGGAAGTCCAGCAGACGTTGCGGCGCCATTTGTTCAGCAGTTCGCGGCGGTAGGTGGCGGTGGCTACCTGGAGGTGGTGGCCGGGGACGCCCTCGTGGTACACCGTGGTGGTCTCCGCCCACGTGGTGAAGGTATCTTCGCCGGCGGGGACGGACCACCACATGCGGCCGGGGCGGCTGAAGTCGTCGGAGGGGCCGGTGTAGTAGATGCCGCCTTCGTCCGTGGGCGCGATCCTGCACTCGAGTTTCTTCATCACGTCGGGGATGTCGAAGTGAACTCCGGCGAGTTCGGCAACGGCTTTGTCGGATAGGCGCTGCATCCATTCCCGCAGCGCCTCGGTGCCCTTGAGCTGGCGCGCGGGATCGTTGTTGAGGATTTCCTTGGCCTCGGCGATCGAGGCTCCTGCCTTGATGGTGGCCGCCACCTCTTCCTGCTCTGCGATGAGGCGGTCGAGTTCCTGCACGCCCCACGCGTAGGTTTCCTCGAGGTCCACCTCGGCGCCGAGGAAGGACCGTGAGGCCAGTGCGTATCGGGCCCGGCCGACGGCGTCCTTTTCGGGCGCGGCGGGGAGCAGTTCGGTGCGCAGGAATCCGGCCAGCCCGGTGTAGGCACGCCGGGCGGCGTCAGCACCGGCGTCGAGTTTTTCCTGCAGGGCAGGCGGCAACGCTCCGGAGGCCGTGGAGGCTTCCGCCGCCAGCTTGGCGAAGAAGCCGTCTTCGGCGGCGTACTTGGTCACCTGTTCGATGACGATCCGCACCTGGCGGGCGGCGGCCACCTTGCCGGCGTCCTTGGCCAGGCGCAGGGACTCGGTGTAGCCGCTGATGGCGGCCGGCACGTTGTGCGCGCGCCCGGCGATGTGCTCCCAGTCCTGCTCGGTGCCGGTGGCCATGAGGTCGAAGATGGCCCTGATGTCCTGGGCCGGGGAGGCTATGTTGTTCAGCTCCGCGTACTCCCAGCCGGAGGCGTGGATGAGGAGCTGGAGGCCAAGCCGTTCCCGCATGGCGTCCAGGGTGACCACGTCCACGTCGTCCTCCGGCTCCAGGCCCTCCAGGGCGGCCAGGGTATCGCGTGCTGCCTCTGCGAACCCTGCGATGCCGGCCGGGGAGAAGTCCTGGTACTCCGTTTCATGTCCGGGCAGGCCAAGGGTGGTGGCGAACGTCGGGTTGAGCCGGATCAGGGTGTCGGTGTAGGTGTCCGCGACGGCGTCGATGCGGGTGTGCGGACGAGTGGCGGGTGCAGTGTCGGTAGTCACATCCCGAGCCTACCCGGCCGACCGGGTGGGTGGGTGGGGAGGGTCAGCCCTGGCTGCGCTTCCAGGCGCCCGGCCCGGGGGCCGGGGCAAGCCGGAGCTGCTGCCGCCGCACCCAGTGCCGCACGCCCGGAGTCCGTGCCGGGGCAGAGCTTTCGACGCCCAGGGAGAGGACGACGGCGGTCAGTGCAGCCAGTTCCTCGGCGTTCGGCTGCCCTTTGACAACAGAGAGCAGGGGATCGGCGGGAGTTTCGGCGGCCTCAGGCGCATCTGGGCTCGGGGTCACAGCGGGATGTTCCCATGCTTCTTGGCGGGGAGGCTGGCGCGTTTGTCACGCAGGGCGCGCAACCCCTTGATGATCTGGAGTCGGGTGTCCGAGGGGGCGATCACGGCGTCCACGTAGCCAAGTTCGGCCGCCTGGTAGGGGTTGAGGAGTTCTTCCTCGTACTGCCGGATCACCTCGGCGCGGCGGGCTTCGACATCGCCGCCGTCCTGGGCGACCGTGGCGAGGTCGCGCCGGTAGAGGATGTTGACGGCGCCCTGTGCGCCCATGACGCCGATCTGGGCCGTGGGCCAGGCCAGGTTCAGGTCGGCGCCGAGCTTCTTGGAGCCCATGACGATGTAGGCGCCGCCGTAGGCCTTGCGGGTAATCACGGTGAGCTTGGGGACGGTGGCCTCGGCGTAGGCGTAGAGGAGTTTGGCGCCGCGGCGGATGATTCCCTGGAACTCCTGGTCCTTCCCGGGGAGGAAGCCGGGGACGTCCACCAGGGTGATGATGGGGATGTTGAACGCGTCGCAGTGGCGCACGAACCGGGCCGCTTTTTCCGAGGCGGCGATGTCCAGGGTCCCGGCGAACTGCAGGGGCTGGTTTGCCACGATGCCTACGGTGTGGCCTTCCACGCGTCCGTAGCCGATCATCACGTTGGGGGCGTACAGGGCCTGCATTTCCAGGAAGTGCCCGTCGTCCACGATCTGCTCCACTACGGCACGCATGTCGTAGGGCTGGTTGGCGGAATCCGGAACCAGCGTGTCCAGGGCGAGGTCGTCGTCGTCGATCTCCAGCTCCTGCTGGTGGCCCAGGACGGGGGCCTCTGCGAGGTTGTTGGAGGGGAGGAAGTCCAGCAGTTCGCGCACGAACTCGATGGCGTCGGTTTCATCCGAGGCCAGGTAGGTGGAAGTTCCGGTGGTGGCGTTGTGCTGGCGGGCGCCGCCGAGGGTTTCCATGTCCACGTCTTCACCGGTGACCGTCTTGATGACGTCGGGGCCGGTGATGAACATGTGCGAGGTCTTGTCCACCATCACCACGTAGTCCGTGAGGGCGGGGGAGTAGGCCGCCCCGCCGGCGGACGGACCCATGATGAGCGAGATCTGTGGCACCACGCCGCTGGCGTGGACGTTGTTGCGGAAAATGTCAGCGAACATGGCCAGCGAGGCCACGCCTTCCTGGATGCGGGCGCCGCCACCGTCCAGGATGCCGACGACGGGGCAGCCGTTGCGGAGCGCAAACTCCTGGACCTTCACGATCTTTTCGCCGTTGACCTGGCTGAGCGAGCCGCCGTAGACCGTGAAGTCCTGGGAGTAGACAGCCACCAGCCGTCCGTCCACCGTGCCGTAGCCGGAGACCAGGCCGTCGCCGAGCGGCTTCTTCTTTTCCATCCCGAAGGCGGTGGAGCGGTGCACGGCCAGGGCGTCGAATTCAACAAAGGAGTCTTCGTCCAGCAGCATGGCGATGCGCTCGCGGGCAGTGTTCTTGCCGCGTGCGTGCTGTTTTTCGATGGCTTCAGGGCCGGAGGGCTGTTCGGCGCGCGCCTGGCGGTCGCGGAAATCGGCAATCTTTCCCGCTGTCGTTGTCAGATCGTGGCTCATCAAGTGTCTCCGGCTCTGTAGCAGGTCAGTTCTGTTGGCTGGCCGCCCGTGCTGCGTGGAGCTTTAAGTAGCTTCCACACAAAAGACGAGCCCTGGTGGCAAGTCTAGTGACGCTTCGGGCGCCCGCAGCTGTAGGGAACCTACAATTTTCTGCCGTTCCAACAACCGCTCTTCTATGTTACTCACGAGTAACTTGTTTGGGCTACAGTGGTCCCATGACTTCAAGCGACGATGCTTTGCATGCTTCTGAAAGCCCGTACAGGGCAGCAGGTTCCCTCGCCGGCCGGACCATACTGATTTCCGGCGGCAGCCGCGGAATCGGCCTGGCCATCGCCAGGAGGGCTGCCAGGGACGGCGCCAACATCGTGCTCCTGGCCAAGACCGGGGAACCGCATCCCAAGCTCGCGGGCACGGTGTATACGGCAGCCGAGGAACTGGTGAAGGCCGGTGGCCAGGCCTTGCCGCTGGTGGGCGATGTGCGCCGGGATGAGGATGTTGCCGGCGCCGTGGCGGCGGCAACGGAGCGTTTCGGTGGCATTGACGTGGTCATCAACAATGCCTCGGCCATTGACCTTTCCGCTACGGACGCCGTGGACATGAAGAAGTACGACCTGATGCAGGACATCAACGTCCGCGGCACATTCCTGCTGTCCAAGCTTGCACTCCCGGCACTCCGGGCCTCGGAGCAGGGGCACATCCTCACGCTTTCGCCGCCGCTGAACCTCGACCCGAAATGGGCAGGCCGGCACCTGGCCTACACCGTGGCCAAATACGGCATGAGCCTGACAACCCTGGGCCTTGCCGAGGAACTGAAGACCGACGAGATCCGGGTGAACTCCCTCTGGCCCTGCACGCTGATCGACACGGCGGCCATCCGCAACATGCCGCATGGTGAGACCATGGTCCTTGCCGCCCGCGGACCGCAGATCATGGCGGACGCAGCCCACGCAGTCCTTACCGGAGGCAACCTGGCGGCCGGTGCGCCGCCGTCGGGCAACTTCTACACGGATGAGCAGGTCCTCAGCGCCGCCGGCGTGACCGACTTCCGCCCCTACAGCCTCGGCGCCCCGGAGGACCGGCTGGTCCCGGACATCTTCCTGTAGCGAATCCTGCCCGGCGGCGCACCGCCAGGCAGGATTCGGCTCGGTAGGATTTAGGCATGGACGACGCACATGCACCGGGCACCCCCCTGAACCGAGTGGACCTGGCCGACCAGCGCTTCCTCTCCGCCACGGGGATTCCCCGGCTCGACGTGGTGGACTCCACCGGCTCGACGAACGCGGACCTCCTGCGCGGCGCCACGGTAGATCCCGCGGCGTGGCCCGACCTCTCCGTTCTCACCGCCGAGTACCAGACCGCGGCGCGGGGCCGGCTGGACCGGCATTGGGAAGCGCCGCCGCTGAGTTCGGTATCCGTCTCCGTGGTGCTGCGTCCGGTCAATGCGGAGGGCAGGCCGCTGCCCACCCAGAGCTACTCGTGGCTGTCCCTGATCGCAGCACTCGCGCTGCGCGAGACCCTCCTGGAAGCGGCCGGGATCCCGGCCGAGGTCAAATGGCCCAACGATGTCCTGGTGCGTGGCAGGAAGATCGCCGGCATCCTGGCCCAGCTTGGACCCATGACGGACGGCAACGTGCCCCCCGTCATCCTGGGCACCGGCCTGAACGTCACGCTGCGTGAGAATGAGCTTCCGGTTCCCACGGCCACCTCGGTGGCCCTGGAAGGGTCCCGCACCACAGACCGCACCGTCCTCCTGAAGAGCTACCTGTCGCACTTTGCGACCCTGTACCGCAGTTTCTGCAACGCCGACGGCGACCCCGCCGCCGGTATGGCCGGTGGCCCGTCCCTCCACAAGAGGGTGGAAGCCGTGATGGTCACGCTGGGCAAGCAGGTCCGCGCGCAGTTGCCCGGCGACCACGAAATCATTGGACACGCCTCCCGGCTGGATGAATACGGCTCCCTGCTGGTGGTGGACCGTGACTCGCGCGAGCACGTGGTGACTGCGGGGGACGTGGTGCACCTGCGGCCCTGGACGTCGCCGGATGAACCCAACCAAGGCGGTTATGCGTAAGAACCTCCTTCCCGGGGAGCAGGTCATCGTCACTACCCGCCCGCAGCCCAGGAAGCTGGCCGGGGCAGCCGTGGCGTTCGTGCTGGCCCCGGCGCTGGCGGCGTACGGCAGTGCCTGGGTCACCCGGGGCGGCGCAGCACGCCTGGCCCCCTCCCTTGGCCGCCAATGGACTCCCTGGTTGGTCACCGCCTGCATCATCGCAGCTGCTGCCGTGTGGCTGGGCTACTGCCTGCCCCGCCTGCTCCGCTGGCAGGGGACACGCTACATCCTGACCAGCCACCGGGTGGTGGCCCGCTACGGACTGCTGAACCGGCGCGACCAGCAGGTGAACCTGGCATCGGTGCGCAACCTCACGGTCCATGAATCGGTGCTGCAGCGACTGGTGCGCTCGGGGAATATATCCTTGGAAACCGGGCACCAGGGCGTTGTGACCTTTCGCGACGTGCCCGAGGTTGCCAGGTTCCGCGACTTTATCCTCGACGCCATCGGGGAACTGCCGGACGACAGCGGGGCCCAGCCGGGCGGCGCGACGTATTACCCCGCCGGTGCTCATCCGGAGGACATGAGAGAAGGTGGACGGGATGACCGATGAGGCCCAGCAGGAACGCGTCGAGCACATCCCAACCCGCACCGCCTTTGGTCCCGACGGTGGATCTTCCGGGGGCCAGTCGTCGGACCCAACCGGATCCGAACCCGCTTCCACCGCAGCGGCGACCGGGGCGGACCGCCACCCGCCCACCGGCGTCATGTCCGCCGAGCGCCTCGCCATGAAAGCCCTCGAATCCCGCCTTTTGGGCGGGGAACGCAAACTCCGCCGTCGTGAAGTTGCCGCCGGCGCCGGGCTCTCCCTCCTCTCCGCCCGCAAGCTCTGGCGGGCCCTGGGATTTCCGAACTTCGGCGACGAGGACGTTGCCTTCACCGAACGGGACCAGGCGGCACTGTCCACCGTGGTCGACCTGGTCCGCGCCGGAAAGCTCACGGAGGAAGCCGCCATCTCGGTAACCCGCTCCATCGGCCAGATGACCGACCGCATGGTCGTCTGGCAGATCGAAGCCCTGGTGGAGGACATGGTCCACGAACAGGGAGTCACCGACGCCGTGGCCCGCAAGCGGCTGGTCAACGAACTTCCCGCGCTGGTGGACGCCCTTGAGGAGGTCCTGGTCTACTCATGGCGGCGGCAGCTCAACGCGGGGGTCCAGCGGCTGGCAGTCCGGGCCGAGGCGGGCCTGCAGGCCAGCGAGGAGGGCCGGGAAGGCGACGAGGACGACGCCCCGCTGCCCCTGGCCCGCGCCGTGGGTTTCGCAGACCTGGTGTCCTACACCAGCCTGTCCCGGCGGATGAACGAGAAGACACTCGCGCGGCTGGTCCAGCGCTTCGAGAACAAGTGCGCCGAGATCATTTCCGTGGGTGGCGGCAGGCTGGTCAAGACCGTGGGTGACGAAGTCCTGTACATCGCCGAAACCCCGGCGGCCGGCGCCGAGATTTCGTTGGCACTGGCCGAGGCCTTCACCGAGGACGAGATCCTCCCCGAAGCACGGGTGGCCATGGTGTGGGGGAGGATCCTGTCGCGCCTGGGTGACATCTACGGACCCACCGTCAACCTCGCGGCACGCCTGACCACCCTCGCCGACCCGGGAACGGTGCTGGTGGACTCCATGACGGCGTCAGCGCTGGAGCACGACGAACGGTTCGTGATGACGCCCCAGGCTCCGGAGAACGTCCGCGGCTTCGGCGAAATCAACCCGGTCCGGCTCACCCGCGGCCGCGGCAAGGGCCTGGTCCTGGACTAGGA
Source organism: Pseudarthrobacter phenanthrenivorans (assembly GCF_036455295.1). Lineage (GTDB taxonomy): Bacteria > Actinomycetota > Actinomycetes > Actinomycetales > Micrococcaceae > Arthrobacter > Arthrobacter phenanthrenivorans_C. Next base: position 401,982 of record NZ_JAYXNX010000003.1, read on the forward strand.
CCCCACCCGGCGCCGGCCGTCCAAACCGGGTCGAAAGAATTTGTCCATTTGTTGGCGTATAGGGGTATCGTTGTGGTGCCCGGGGTCCTGCGATGCCGGCTGCCGGCAACGAGCCAAAATCTATCCGGGGGATTTTCCACTCATGAACCGTCGCGGACAAACGCGCCCTAAGGGCCCTGGCGCCGCTGTATCCCCATGGCACCGGATGCTGCGCTCCCGCCGGATCACCGGTACTGCGTTTGGTGCTGTGGTGGCTGTGGTGGTGACCGGTGCTGTGTTGTATCCGGGGTTTAAGACCACTGAGGTGGAGTTGAATGACGGTGGCGTGTGGGTGGTGTCGAAGTCCAAGAATGCTGTGGGGCGGTTGAATTATCCGTCGCGGGTATTGGATGGGGCGGTGACGCCGGCGTCGACGTCGTTTGATGTGTTGCAGCATGCCGGTGAGGTGTTTGTTGATGATGTGACTGGTTCGACGTTGAATCAGGTGTCTCCGGCGAGTATGCGTTTGGGTGGGGATAAGCAGTTGCCGGGTTCTGCTGTGGTGAGCTTTGGTGCGCGGACGATTTCTGTGACGGATGCGGGCTCGGGGAAGGTGTGGGCTGTTTCGCCGTCGACGGTGAATGGTTTTGATAAGGAAGCCTCGGAGCCGGTGTTGGTGGGGTCGAAGGGCATTGTGTCTGTGGTTGGTTCTGATGACCGGATTTATTCTGC
>NZ_JAYXNX010000030.1:0-19993 GCF_036455295.1 Pseudarthrobacter phenanthrenivorans
ATCCTTCCCGATCAACAACTGCGCCACATGCTCCTTCAAATACGCGGCAACAGCCAACTCACGGCCGTTCAGGGTCGCATCACCAATACCCGTCACCCCATCCTCGGTAGTAATCCGGAGCGTCACAAAGTTCCGGGACGGACTGGTAACAAACACATCGGCGGCAATAATCTTCATGGGGTTCAACTGTTCCTTCCGGAAATAAAAAGCAGGGTCTAAAGAGGGGTGGAAGCGGCGGTTTTAGCTGTGAAGGTGCCGCACAGCCCGGAGACCATGTCCACAATGTCGGGGTCCCCAGCCATGTCTGCGCTGACCAGGCGGAGCAGGGCCTGGACCCGTTCAATGCCCTCGAGCTCATTGGCGCCGTGAATCCCGGCAGCCAGCGGGTCCTGGAACTCCCGGGTGGAACCCACGTAGTCAATCCAGGCGGCAAGCATCAGGGCACTGCCGGCGCCGTTCCGGCCGCTTGCCCGTTCCGCCGCCAGGACGGGGACGGCGCGCATCCGCAGTTTGGTGGTGGCATCGGCCGCGATCTGGGCAAGCTGGTGCGCGATCCGGGCATTGCCAAAGCGCTCCAGGAGCGCCTGCCGGTACGCAGCAATGTCCAGGCCTTCCGCATGCAGGTGATGCGCGGCTTCGTCCCAAAAATCCTCCACTGCCTTCCGGCACACGGAATCACCCAGCGCTTCGGCGACGGTGCCGTGCCCACGCAACTGCCCGGCATACGCCAGGATCGAATGCGAACCGTTCAACAGCCACAACTTCCGGTTCTCGTACGGTTCGATGTCATCCACCACCAGCGCGCCGGCGTCCTCCCAGCGCGGCCGCCCGGCAGGGAAGTCCCCGCTGAGCACCCAGTTCCGGAACGGCTCTGCCACCACCGGCGAGCTGTCACGGTAACCGCACTGCTCCGCTACCTCGGCGATATCCTCGTCGGTGGTCCGCGGCGTAATCCGGTCCACGGAGGTGCTGACAAAGCTGGCATTCGCCTCGATCCACTCTGCCAGCCCGGTTCCCCACGCGGACGCAAGGCCCAGGATTGCCCGCCGCGCAACGTCGCCGTTGGCGGAAAGGTTGTCACAGCTGACGACGGCGAGTGGGCCGGCGCCGCTGTCGCGGCGCCTGGCGAGGGCCAGCACCAATCGGCCCAGAGGCGTACCGGGCGCTGCGCCCGCCGCGCTTGTTTCCCCGGACGCCGCCGCCGACAGCGCGCGGAGGTCGTCCGCCACACCCGGTGCCCCGGCGTCGAACGTTCCGTCCGCGGCCAGCCCATAGGCTGCCTCGGTGATCGTCAGCGTGATGATCGCCGTTTCCTTTGCGGCCAGCAACTCACACAGGCGGCCCACATCGGCCCCGTCCACCGCCTCGACGATGCTGCCGATGACTTCGAAGCTGTCGCCGCCTGCCGACCGCTCCACCAGTGTGTAGAGGCAGTCCTGGGCGGAGAGCGCCGCAGCGGCATCGGGGCGCCGCCCCGTGAACGCTGCGATCCCCCACTCTCCTGCGTCGCCGGCATGCTGGGTGTACCAGGCCTGGTGGGAGCGGTGAAATGCACCCAGCCCGAGGTGCACAATGCGCACCGGGGCCTTGGGCAGCGGTTTGAGGCTGCGGTTGAGTACAGGCGGCGCGCCATTCATAGCTTGAACACCCGCCGTGGTGCGGCGTCGATGATGTCCACGATCAGGTCGTGCGCCCGCTCCTCGCTCACCCGGTGCTCGGCGACCAGCCGGGCCAGGAAGGACGCCTCGATCCGCCGGGCCGTGTCGTGCCGGGCCGGGATGGAGCAGAACGCCCGGGTGTCGTCAATGAATCCCGAGGACCGCGAGAATCCGGCCGTCTCGGTGACGGCGGACCGGAAACGCAGCATGGCATCGGGTGCATCGAGGAACCACCACGGGGCTCCGAGGTACACCGACGGATAGAACCCGGCCAGCGGTGCCAGTTCCCGCGAGAACACGGTCTCGTCCAGGGTGAACAGGACCAGGTGGAAGTCCTTGGCCGTCCCGAAGTCCTGCAGCAGCGGCCGCACCGCCTCCGTGTAATTGACCGCCACCGGAATGTCATGGCCGGTGTCGGCACCGAAGGCCTCGAAGGTGGGCGAATGGTGGTTGCGGAACGAGCCTGGATGGATGGTCATGACCAGGCCGTCCTCCACGGACATCCGGGCCATCTGGTAGATCATGTGGGCTTCAAAGGCGTCCCTGTCAGCCGCAGTCGCCTGTCCGGACCGGCCCCGTTCGAAAAGCCGCTCCGCCTCGCCGTCGTCCAGCTTCAGGGTGGCGGGCGTGAAGACTCCGTGGTCCGCGGACACCGCGCCGCGCTCCACGAAGTGGCGGCGGCGCGACTCCAGGGCCCTGATGTAGCCCGCATAGCCGCTGGTTCCCTCCCCCGCGGAGCCGATCAGGCGTTCCACGTTGTCCTGCCACGCCGGGTGCGCCATGTTCAGGTACTGGTCCGGCCGGAATGTAGGAAGCACCCTTGCGGCAAACGAAGGGTCAGCGTGCAGGGCCGCGTGGCTGTCCAGCGAGTCCAGGGGGTCATCGGTGGTGGCGAGCACCTCGATGTTGAACTCCTTGAACAGCTCCCGCGGCCGGAACCCCGGCTCCGAGAGCTTGGCCTGCAGTGCATCGTAGAGCCGGTCGGAGTTTTCCGCCGACGGTTCCTCACCGATCCCGAAGACATGGGCGAACTCCTGCCGGATCCAATAACCCGAGGCTGTTCCCTCAAAGTTGGGCCACGCCTCGCAGAAACGGCGCCATACCTGCCGCGAATCCGCAGGCTGGCTTCCCAGCCCCAACTGGTCCATGGGCACACCGCCGGCGTGTATCAGCCTGGTGACGTAGTGGTCCGGGGTGACCAGGAGGGCGGCCGGGTCTGGGAACGGTGTGTTCTGCTCGATGACCGCAGCGTCCACGTGGCCGTGCGGGGAGATGATCGGCAGGCCCTCCACCTTTTTGTAGAGCGACCGTGCAATGTCCCGGACGCCCGGATCGGCCGGCAGCAGCCTGTCCGGGTGGTCCGCTAGTGGCTGTTCCATGGGTCAACGCCTCCCGGCCGGGACGGAGAGCCCTGCGAGCGCTGCGGTGGTCCGGAGGTAGTCGAGGTTGTCGGCCGTCCGTTCTGCCAGCGGGAGCTCGGTGGAGAAGTCCTCCACCGTGACCCAGCCGTCGTAGCCAAAGGCTGCGAGTGCCTTGAAGTACTGCAGGACGCTGCCCTGGCCCGAACGGAGGGGGGCCCACTCGTTTCGGTAGACAGCGGCGCCGGACTCGTCGATGTCACCGCTGTTGACCCAGACGGCGTTCTTGACGTGCACGTGGGCCAGGTAGTCGCCCAGGAGTTCGAACGCAGGGAGGTAGTCTTCCTGGCCTTCGATGAGCAGGTTCCCGAGGTCGTGGATGACGCCAACGTGCCGGGGGTCCAGCCCATCGAGCAGCCGGAGCGCTGAGGACGCGGAAGCGGTGATGGTCCGGTGGTGCAGCTCCACCAGGGCCTTCACACCGTGGCGCGCAGCCCGCTCGGCGATCCACTCAAAGTCGCGCCGGGCTGCGGCAAAGAGCTCCGGGTAGGGCGTGCCGCTCGCGGGCTCGTTGCCCCATGCCGCGGTGCCCAGCGGAAGCGTGGTCACCCGGACCTTTTCCGCGCCCAGCCGGGCCGTGGCCGCCAGCATCCGGTCCACGTCCGCGTGGTTGTCGCACCGTGCGTACCCGCCGATGCCGGAGAACTCAAGGCCCGCCCCGCTGGTGAGGTTGGCGATGCGGTCCAGGTGGTCTTCCATTCCGGACAGCGGGACAGTGGCCCTGTTGCCGGCCCAGAAGCCCGGTTCTGCGGCGTCGGCCTGGTCCGTGATGCGCCATTCGACGCCGTCCCAGCCCTGGTCTGCGAGGTGCTGGACCGCCTCTTCAGGTGTCCAGTCAGGGGTTGATGCAGTGAATACGGAAAACTTCATGGCCTCAGGCGCTTTCTGCCGCGGTGCCGGTGCGGACTTCGAGGTCGTTGTACTTGCCCGCCAGGACGTCGTCGAAGAGGACGGGCTGGCCGAGGGTGGCGGAGACGTAGACGGAACGCACGGCGGCGAGCGCGTTGACAGCGTCACTGACCGTGACACCGGGCTGCCGCCCCGCTGCGATGGCGGCCAGGATGTCCCGGTACTGCCGGACGTGCCCGGCGGGGTACGTGGTGGGGTCAGCGGCCTTGTAGTCCTCCTCCGGGTACTTGGCCAGTTCCTCATCCGCCTGGTTGCCCCCGCCCTGGAGGCCCATGTCAGCGGACTCGCCCCCGGCGTCCCTGCTGTGGAAGTACTGCAGCCGGTCGTTGTCCACGACGGCCGATCCTTCGGATCCCATGAGCTGGACGCGGACGGTCAGCCCGGGGTAGGCGGCGGTGGTGGCGTGCAGGACTGCCAGTCCGCCGTTTTCGAAGGTGACGGTGGCAACGGCGGTGTCTTCCACTTCGATCCGATCGTGCGCCAGCCGGGCGGTGTGCGCGTGGATTTCCACCGGGCGTCCCATGAACCAGAGCAGCAGGTCCACCGTGTGGACGCCCTGGTTCATGAGGGCGCCGCCGCCGTCCATGGCCCAGGTGCCGCGCCAGTCGCCGGAGTCGTAATAGCCCTGGCTGCGCCACCAGGCCACGGACGCGATGGCCGACGTCAGCCGACCGAAGCGGCCCTTGGCGACGGCGTCCGCGACAGCCACGCTGGACTGGTCGAACCGGTGCTGGCTGATGACCGAGGCCACGATTCCCTTGCCTGCCGCTTCCTTGGCCGCGGCTTCAATTTCCTGGGCCCGCGTCAGGTCCACATCGAGGGGCTTTTCGATCACTACGTGCTTGCCCGCGGCCAGGACTTCCAGGCCCTGCTGGATGTGGAGGCCGCTGGGAGTTGCCAGCGCCACGAGGTCGATGTCCTCCGCCGCGAAGGCGTCCGCCAGCGTGGTGAACTGCGGCGGCCGCTGGCTGCCCTGCTGCTCAATGAAGTCGGCGAGCGCTTCGGCCGCCGCCGGGATGGCGTCGACGAGGGCGACAATGCGCACCTCCGGGAATGACTGGAGGGCTACGGCGTGGGTGCGGCCAATGACGCCGCACCCTGTGATGGCTACGTTCAGGGTGCTCATGCGGTCTGGACTCCTGCTTCTGCGGTGACTTTTGCGAAGGCTCGTGCTGCAATGCCGAAGGCGGTGGGGCCGGAGAACCCGCCCAGGCCATGGGCACCGGCCAGGTGCGGTTCCAGGGATGCGAAGCCCTGGTAGCCATCGGTCTTCAGCGCCTCGACGGTTTGGAGCACGTCCCCGTCCCCCTCACCGGCCGGAACAACGTGGGCGTTGGCGAAGAGGGCGTCCTTGACCTGCAGGTACTCCAGGTGCGGGCGGAGTTTCGCGTAGCCCTCATCGAAGGGTTTGACCCCCACCTGGACGAAGTTGGCGGCGTCCCAGGCCACCTTCAGGGCGGGAGAGTTGACGGTCTCGATGATGTCCAGGACCCGGTCCGGGACGTCCCCGAAGATGTCCTTTTCGTTTTCATGCAGGAGGATCACGCCGGCTTCCTCCGCGACATCGGCGAGCGCCCGCATCCGCTCCATGACGGCGTCACGGATGCTCTCCACCGGCACTGACTCTCCGTAGTAGAAGGAGAAGATGCGGATGTACTCCGCACCCAGGGCCTTGGCGGCGTTGACCGCCCGGCGCAGCCGCTCCACTTCGTGTTCCACGGGGAGGCTGACGTCCACCTTCCCGATGGGCGAGGCGATGGCGGAGACCTTCATGTCCTTCTCCGCCAGAAGGGCGGCGAGGGCCTGGAGCTGGTCATCGCTGAGGTCCACGATGTTGGTGCCCCACGCGCTGCGGACCTCGATGTGGTTGGCGCCGAGCGCCTGCAGCACCGCGATCTGGACTGCGGGGTCGTCGTCGATCTCGTCGCCGAATCCTGACAGCTGCCACGTGACCTGGGTGGTCGAAACCATGGTTATTTAACTCCTCCGGCGGTCAGCCCGCCTACTAGGTAACGCTGGAAAATCAGGTAAAGAATGACCACTGGTGCGGCACAAACCAGCGCCGCCGCCATCATCTGGCCGTAGTAGGGAATGGCGCCGCCTTCCTGCGAGGCGCCAAAGATCTGGAGTGCGACGGCGGCGGTCTGGCTTTCCGGGCGTGTCATCACCGAGGCAAAGAGCACGTCATTCCAGCCGAGCAGGAACGCGAAGATGCCGGAGACGACAATGCCGGGCCAGCTCAGCGGGAGGATGATCCGGAAAAGCACTCCCAGGTTGGACGCGCCGTCGATCCTTGCCGCCTCTTCCAGTTCCTTGGGAAGCCCGCGGAGGTAGGTGACCATCACCCAGGTGGAGAACGGCATGGCGAACGTCAGGTAGGTGACGAACAGCCCCCACTGGGTTCCGATCACCTGGATCCCCAGGTAGGTTGCCGCCGAGGAAAACAGGACGAAGACCGGCAGCACCATCAGGGTTCCCGGCACGGACTGCAGCGCCAGGAGGCCCCGCAGGATGCTCAGCCGCCCGCGGAAGGTGTAGCGGACCAGGACGAACGCGGTGGAGACGGACAGTGCAGCGGAGACCACCGCGGTCGCGCCGGCCACCAGGACACTGTTGGTCAGGCCGGTGGCAAGGCCAACGCTGGTCCAGATCTTCGAGTAGTTCTCGAACGTGACCGTGGACGGCCAGAACTCGCCGTTTGCCACCCCGATGTCCGAGTTCACCGAGGCCAGGAAGATGTACAGCACCGGAACCAGGACAAGTGCGCCCAGGAATACCAGGACGATAACCAACAGCGGTCCCGGGAGGAGCCGCAGCACCTCGTGCTGGCGGTGCGAACCCGGACGGTCCACCTGGACGGTGGCCGGACTCTGCCGTGTGGCTGTGGTGGTGCTCATTTCTTGCCTCCTGGTGTATCGGCGTCGTCAAGCTTGACGGCACGCAGGTAGACGAACAGCGGGATGGCGATGAGCACCAGGGAGATGAAGGCCATGGCGGCGCTCAGGCCAAACCGGAAGCTCTGGAAGCTCGTGACGTAGGTCAGGATGGGAAGGACTTCGACGTCGGACGGGGCCGGGACGCCGAACAGCACGAACGGGAGGGTGAAGTTGTTGATGTGGTGCAGCATCCCGATCAGGAAGGCCAGCGACAGCGGGCCCTTCAGGTAAGGGAAGACCACGTACCGCAACTTGTTCCACCACAGCGCCCCGTCCAGGGCGGAGGCCTCGTGCACCTCGTGGTCCACGGACTGCAGGCCGGACAGCGCCAGCAGGTAAATGAACGGCCAGGAGGCCCAGATCTGGACCAGGACCAGCGTCCAGAAGGTCTGCGGCCCATTGAGCCACAGGCCTAAGTGAATGCCGACCGTTGCCAGAGCCTCGTCCACGATTCCGCCGGGCTGGAGCATGGTCCGCCAGACCGTTGCCACCACAAAGGACGGAAGCACATAGGGGATAAGGAAGATGGAGCGGATGACCGCCCTGCCCTTGAACGCGTTCTGCGTGGCCACCGCGGCGGCGACGCCCAGTGGCAGCGTCACCACCATGGCCAGCAGCGAGTAGCTGACGCTGAGCCAGACGGCGTGGAGCAGGGGCGAGTCCGTGACTGCTTCCACGAAGTTCTCAGCGCCAATGAGCGGTGCGCTGATCCATTTCCGCAGGGTGTACTGGTCCAGGTTGAGGACGGACATGTAGATGCCCAGCAGCAGCGGGACCACGATGATGATGATCATCAAGGCTCCGCCAGGGATCAACATCCAGAGCGGGCGGTTGCGTTCACTCAGGCCCTTGCGGCGCGGCCCGCCCTTGTGCCCGGGCTGCTGCCCGGCGTCGTCGGTATTCCGGGGCGCCCGGCTTGCGGCGGAATCCGCCGCAAGCCGGACTTCATGGGAGGCGTCGGTTGACATCAGAACCTATCCTTTGGAGGCCCGGTCCAGGGAAGCCTGGCCCTTGTTCTGGGCGTCCTTGATCCTTTGGTCGAGGGCGGACTCGTCCACCTTGCCGGCGGCCAGGTCCGGAATGGACTGCACTGTGACGTTGAGCAGGCCCAGCTGGATGTCGCCCCAGGCTCCGGTGAACGGAGTGGCCTTGGACTTGGCAGCGGCGTCTGCAACCGGCTTGAGCTTGGGATCGGTCAGGCTGGCGAGGGCCTCGGCGTTGGCAGGCAGGTCGCCGAAGATCTTCTGGTAGTTCAGCTGCTCGTCCTTGGAGGTAATGAGATTGATGTAAGCGAAGGCCAGGTCCTTCTGCTTGGAGTAGTCAGCCACCACCAGGTTGTCGCCCGAAAGGATGCTGGCGGCGGGGGCGTCGGACTTGGATTGCGTTTCACCCGGTGCGATGGTGGGCATCACGGTGTATTCGTACTTTCCGGCAACTGCAGACTTGTCCAGGGTGGGGATGGAGCTGGAGGTGGTCATCATCAGGTAACCCGCCTTGCCGCTGGCAAAGGCTGCCACGGCGTTGCTGTTGCTCCAGCCGACGGACGCAGGGTCAACAACCTTGTCGTTGGTCAGCCAGCCGAAGTAGGTTTCGTAGGCCTTCTTGACGGTGGGGTCGTCCATTTTCAGCTTGTTGCCATCGACCAGGGGGTTTCCGGCCTGGACGGCCATGGCCCAAATAAACTTCCAGGGGTCGTAGTTGTCCTTGTAGCCGGTGGCGATGCCGTAGGTGTCCCCCTTGGTCATCTTCTTGGCCTGGGCTGCCAGTTCGTCCCAGCTGGTGGCGGGCTTGTCGATGCCGGCTGCGGCCAGCAGGTCCTTGTTATAGGCCATCACGAACGGACGGCTCACGAAGGGGATGCCGGCCATGTGGTCCTTGTCCGGCCCGGAAATTCCCAAGGCGGCCTGGTTGAAGCGGTCCTTGCCGCCTACTGCCTTCCAGTCGTCATCCGACAGGGTGACGAATGCTTTGGTGGCGTAGGCCGTGGGGGTGAAGGTGGTGCCGAGCCCGTAGATGTCAGGGCCCTGGCCTGATACCACGGAGGTCTGGATCCGGGTGAGCTCGTCATTGGCCGAGGCGAAGGTTTCGAATTTCACGTCGGCCCCGGTCTGGGCCTTGAACTTGGCGGCGATATCGCTCTGCCACTGCTTCTGCTGCTCGGGGTACTGGGTCTGGACGCCGACCAGGACGTTGAGGGTCTTGCCCGTGCCGTCAACTTTCCCATTCGCGTTGGTTGAGCCTCCGCTGCTGCCGGAGCCTCCGGATCCACAACCGGTCAGGGCGAGCGCTGCAGCCGTGACAACTGCCGCGAGCCCAGTAGTCGATTTAAACCTCATTGTTTTTCTCCTCTAGGACACCCACATGGCCACATCCGTCCTGTGGCGGAAATCACTGCAGGCGACTCGAAAGTCAGTCTAGAAAGATGGCAACGCGAATGGCAAGCGGTTGCCAAAAATTGCCAAAAGTGCTCAGATTGAGTTCACCAGGGCTCCGCAAACAGGTACCCTTGGAAACCCCACATGGCCGGTAGACCCGGTCCGCGAGGAAGGCCCTGCGATGGCAGACCCAGCAACCGAGGCGTCAGTCCCCACCGGCCTTGATACCGGAATTCAGCGGGACCGGCCGCCCACCATCCGCGACGTAGCCGCGCTGGCGGGGGTTGCCACCTCTACCGTTTCGCGGGCCCTGGCCCGGCCGGACAGGGTGAATCCCCGCACCCGCCTGCGGATCGAAGAAGCGGCAGCCGAACTCAACTACGTGCCCAGCTCACAGGCCCGCGGCCTCAGCTCGGGACGGACCAATGCGGTGGCTGTCCTGGTGCCCGACATCACCAACCCGTTCTACTTCGACATCATCCGGGGGACACAGCACCAGCTCAAGGCTGCGGGCGTGACCCAGCTCCTGGTGGACACCGAGGAGTCCAGCGAGATGGAGTTGGACGCTCTGCACAAAATGCGTAAATCCGCCGACGGCTTTATCCTCGCGGCTTCCCGCCTGACGGACGCGCAGCTTGCCGAGGTCTCGCAGTCACAGCCCCTGGTCACATTCAACCGGGCTTCCACCAGCGCCCCGACCGTCATGATCGATACGCCGTCCGCCATCATCCAGGCCCTGGAGCATCTGGCCTCGCTGGGCCACCACAAGGTCTGCTACGTGGCGGGGCCGCCCACCTCATGGTCCAACCAGATGCGGTGGAAGGTCTTCGAAGAGGACGCCGGCAAACGCGGGATGGAGGTCCACCGCATTGGCCCCTACACCCCCAAGACGACGTCGGGGGCGGCCGCGGCGGACGCAGCAGTCAGGACGGGGGCAACGGGCTGCATCGTCTTCAATGACCTGCTGGCCATTGGCATGCTCCAGCGGCTGCAGGCGCGGGGCATCCGGGTGCCCGCGGACATGAGCATCATTGGCTCGGACGACATATTCGGCGCGGACTTCTGCAACCCACCCCTGACCACCATCTCCAGCCCCATCGAGCAGGCTGGCAGGGTGGCCGTGTCCATGCTGCTGGCCCAGCTCAATCCGCTGTCCGGAAGTGCCAGCCGGCAGCTGGCCGTGATGCCCACCCACCTGACCGTCCGGGAATCGACGGGACCCGCACCGGCCTGACCTCATCGATTGCTCCGTACTTGTCGTTTTCAGGGGTCAAAACGACAAATAGGGAGCAGCCGATGGGGTTGAACGCGCCGGCCCATACATAAGGCGGGCGTACGACGCCGGGAGCAACCCGCCGTCGTACGCCCGCCTTGGCTTTGCGGTGCTTAGGCCTCGGCCAGTACCGCCCCGGCCGGAACCTCGGCGGGAGCGCCGGGCTCGTTGCGGCCGTACAGCCAATCGTTGTACTGGAAGTTGTTGTCGCCGCGGCTCTTGAACAGCATGTTCCGCAGGACGCGTGCCACGCCGTCCACGTGCCAGGACTCGCCCCAGATCCGGGCGGTGCGCTGGACGCGTGCGGTGCGGGCGGCGCGCTCCTCGTTGAAGTCGCGGAAGCCAGCCTCCCAGGCGCCGGCGTCGATGCCTTCCGGCGTGAAGACCCGGTCCCGGGTGGCGTCCTGCAGCACCGCCGCGTCCTCGAGTGCCTGGCAGGCGCCCTGGGCAAGGTACTGCAGCATGGGGTGCGCGGCATCGCCGATCAGCGCCATGCGGCCGGAAACCCAGTTCTCGATGGGATCGCGGTCGTACATGGGCCAGCGGATGCCCGTGGCCAGGTTCTTCAGGGCTTCCTGCACGGCCGGCACACAGTCCTTGTACGCGGCCTGGAGTTCATCCACGCCGCCGTACTGCTCTTCGCCGCGTTCGAACGAGGGGGACTTGAACACTGCCACGGTGTTGAGCAGTTGGCCCTTCCGGAGCGGGTACTGGACCAGGTGGCAGTTCGGGCCGAGGTAGACGATGACGTCCTCCAGGTCCGCGGCGGGGGTCTCCTCCGTGATGGGAACGGTGCCGCGGTAGGCCACGTAGGCGGAGTTGACGGGACCGTCGTTGGCGACGGAGCCGCGGAGGGTGGACTTCAGACCGTCCGCGGCCAGGATGGCGTCGGCTTCGAAGACCTCGCCCTTGGCGCTGTAGGCGCGGGCGCGGTCACCGTCAGTTTCCACCTTCTGTACCAGGACGTCGTTCACCAGGGTCACGCCGGCTTCCTGACAGGCCTCCAGCAGGATCCGGTGCAGGTCGCTGCGGTGGATCACCACATAGGGGGCGCCGTAGCGCTCCTCGAACTCGCCGCCCAGGGTCTGCCGGGTCAGTTCCTCCCCCGTGACCGCGTCGCGGAACACCAGGTGCTTGGGCTGGACGCCGATTTCCAGGGCCTTTTCCAGCAGGCCCCAGCGTTTGAGGACCCGGGAAGCGTTGGGTGCCATCTGCAGCCCGGCTCCCACTTCGCCGAAGGCCGGTGCAACCTCCACGAGCGTGACGTCCGCGCCGTTTTCGCGCAGGGCCAGCGCCCCGGCCAGCCCGGCCATGCCGCCGCCCACCACGAGGACATCGGTGGACTCTTTGACGTTAGACATTGGAAACTCCTACTGCTGTTGATTTCTTGATTTTGGTGCCGACGGCGGCGATCAGGACCGCCGCTGCGGCTGCTGCTGCCGCGAAGGCCAGGAAGTTGGAATTGACGCCCAGGCCTGCGGCGAGAAGAAGGCCGCCAGCCTGCGGAGCCGCCACGGCCCCATCCGGCCCACGCCCAGCGCCCAGCCCAGGGCGGTGCCGCGAAGGTGTGCCGGGTAGTGGCTGGCCACCGCGGCGATGATCAGGCACTGGGTGCCGTGCGTTCCCACGCCGGCGAGCACCAGCATGAGGTAGACGACGGCGACGGGCGGCCCGGTCACCAGGACCAGAAGTCCGACGGCGGCCACGGCGGCTGCCGCGATGGCCGTGGGGATGGGGCCGAACCTGGTGCCGGCCCACGCGGTGAGGACCGACCCCGCCACTGCGCCGAGGTTGAGCGCCAGCGCGAATGTCAGCGCGGAGCCGAGGTTGTAGCCGGCCATCTGCATGAGGTTGGGCAGCCAGGTCCCGAGCCCGTACCAGGCGAAGAGGGTCACCAGGGTGCCGATGGCAAACAGCAGGCTGATTCCCAGGTAGGGGGCCCGGAGCAGGGAGCCGAAGCCCGGGGATTCCTCGGCGCCGTCCCCGGCGCCGCCAGTGCGTGCGGGAGCAAGGGTCTCCGGCAGGTAGCGAAGACCCAGCGGGATCACCACCGCCAGGGCCACGACGGCCACCAGGAACATCACGGGCCAGCCAAAGGCAGGAATCAGCGGGATGCCCACAAGGGCGGCGATGGAGCCGCCGATGGGAACGCCGGACATCATCAGGGTGGCGATGGTGGACCGCCACTTTTCCGGAACCAGTTCAGCCACCAGGGCATTCGCCGACGGCACCAGGCCACCCAGGCCAATGCCTGCCAGCAGGCGAAGGCCGCCGAACACGGGTGCGCTGGGAGCGAAGGCGCAAAGGATGGTAAAGACGGAGAACACGACGGCGCAGCCGATAATGGTGCGGCGCCGGCCCCAGGTATCGGACATGCGGCCGGCGAAGACCGCGCCGATCATCATGCCGACGAAAGCCATCGAGCCGATGGTTCCGGCCGTGGCCTTGGTGAGGCCCCAGCCGGTGTCACTGATGAGTGAGCCCTGGACGGTGCCGTAAACGATCAGGTCATACCCGTCGAAAACGACCAGCAGCCAGCACACCAGGACGGCGAGCACGGAACGCCGGGGAAACCCGGAACGGCCTGCGCCCGGAGCGGGGGCGGCCGTGCGCTGCGGCGCTGCAGCGGAAGTTGTGTGATTCATGCCACCACTGTGCTGGCAAACCGGGCACGCCGCCCATAATATTCTGGCATGCAGAATCTTTCGGCCCGGCGGAAACCTACCTACTCCATCGAAGCGGTGGATAACGCCCTGCAGCTCCTCCAGCTGCTGCGGGATGTGGGCAGCCTGCGGCTTAAGGATGCCGCGGCGGAACTGGGGGTGGCCCCGTCCACCGCCCACCGGCTCCTGGCCATGCTGGTGTACCGGGGTTTTGCGGTCCAGGATGAAACCCGGCGGTATGTTCCCGGACCGGCCATGGGGGCGGGGCCGGCCGGCTTCAGCTGGACGCGGCAGCTGCGGGACATCGCACGGCCGCACATGGAGCTCCTGTGTGCGCGCACCAACGAGACCGTCAACCTCATGATCCGGGTGGGCACCAAGGTCCGCTTCCTGGACACGGTGGAAAGCACCAACATCCTGCGCGTCGGCGACCGGCAGGGCACCGTGCTGCCGGCCCACAGGGCATCGGGCGGAAAGGCCATCCTGGCCGAACTGGATCCGGCCATGCTGGAACAACTCTTCCGCACCCCCAACGCGGAACTCGCCGGTGACTACATTTCCGATGCCGAGTACCCGGCTTTCCTGCGCGAACTGGAGTCCGTGCGGGCCAACGGTTTTGCCGCCAACTTCGAGGGCACCGAGGAAGGCATCAGCGCCTTCGGGATGGCGCTGCACAACGGCAAGGGAATGGTGGTCGGCGCCCTGAGCGTGGCCACCCCCGTTGCCAGATTCCGGCCGTTGTTCGACGCCGGGCTGGTGGGCGTGATGCTGGAAACCCGGCGCCAGCTGGAGATGGACATCGCGGCCCATCCGGTGGATGGCGGCGCAAAGGGCTGAACGGGGCGGGTATATCTTTCTGCTCTACAGAATATGTTGGGGATCACAGCCCGTTTTCCCTATGGTCGAATCCACGCCGCAGTCAGTCCGCACGCAAGGAGAAGGCCAGTGTCGATCAGCGCTGAAAACCAAACACACGAATCCGTGGCCCAGGAACAGCATGTTCCCGAGCCCACACCGGAGGAGGCTGCCCAGCTGGAGCAGCTGTACCGGGACTTCGATCAGGAGAACCTGATTCCGCTGTGGACGGAGATCGCGGACCTGATGCCCATGGTCCCGTCGCCCAAGGCGGTGCCGCACGTGTGGCGGTGGGATGATCTGTACCCGCTGGCTGCCCGCGCCGGGGACCTCGTGCCGGTGGGCCGCGGCGGTGAACGGCGTGCCATCGCCTTGGCCAACCCGGGCCTGGGCGGCACCCCGTATGCCACCCCCACGCTCTGGGCCGCCATCCAGTACCTGGGCGGCCGGGAAACGGCCCCGGAGCACCGGCACTCCCAGAATGCCTTCCGCTTCGTCGTGGAGGGCGAGGGCGTGTGGACCGTGGTGAACGGCGATCCGGTCCGGATGTCCCGCGGCGACTTCCTGCTCACCCCCGGCTGGAATTTTCACGGCCACCATAACGACACCGATGAGCCGATGGCCTGGATCGACGGCCTGGACATCCCGTTCGTGCATTACGCGGATGCCGGGTTCTTCGAATTCGGCACCGAGCGCGTCACCGACGAAGCCACGCCGGACATCTCCCGTTCCGAACGCCTCTGGGCCCACCCCGGCCTGCGCCCGCTTTCCGGCCTCGAAAACACCACCAATTCCCCCATCGCCGCGTACAGGTGGAAGTACACCGATGCCGCCCTGCGTGAGCAGCTGCTCCTGGAGGACGAGGGCCACCCGGCCACGGTTTCCCAGGGCCACGCGGCCATCCGCTACACCAACCCCACCACCGGCGGGGACGTCATGCCCACCATCCGCGCCGAGTTCCACCGGCTCCGCGCCGGCGCCTGGACCGAAACCGTCCGCGAGGTGGGCTCCAGCGTCTGGCAGGTCTTCGACGGCACCGGCACCGTGACCCTGAACGGCGAAACCAGGGTCCTTGCCAAGGGCGACCTGTTCGTGGTTCCGTCCTGGGCCGCCTGGTCCCTCCAGGCCGAGTCCGAGTTTGACCTGTTCCGGTTCAGCGACGCCCCCATCTTTGAGCGCCTGAACTTCAACCGCACCTACATCGAAGGACGCACCAAGTAATGAAACTCCTCACCCTCCGCACCGCTGACGGCACAGGCAACGGCAAGAGCACGACGGCGGTCCGCCAGGACGGCGACACCCTCACCGAAATCCCGGGCTTCTCCGACGTCGGGGCCCTCCTGCAGGACTCCGCCTGGGAAACCATCGCGAAGGCGGCCAACGGCGCAACGCACCCCTTGGCCGGCGCCGACCTTGCCGCCGTCGTGCCCTCTCCCGGCAAGATCATCTGCGTGGGCCACAACTACCGCAACCACATCAAGGAAATGGGACGCGAAGTCCCCGCGCACCCCACCCTGTTCGCCAAGTACGCCGAATCCCTGATCGGCCCCAACGACGACCTTGCACTGCCGCAGGAATCCGACACCGTGGACTGGGAAGCCGAACTCGCCGTCGTCATCGGCAAGGCCGGCCGCCGCATCCCCGAAGCCCAGGCGGCAGAGCACATCGCCGGGTACGCCGTCCTGAACGACATCAGCATGCGCGACTACCAGTTCCGCACCATCCAGTGGCTGCAGGGCAAGACGTGGGAAAAGTCCACCCCGTTCGGCCCGGCCCTGGTCACCAAGGACGACTTCACCCCCGGCCCGCTCATGACCTCCGCGGTGGACGGCGATGTCCAGCAGTCCACCCCCACGTCCGACCTGGTGTTCACCCCCGAATACCTGGTCTCCTACATCTCCACCATCATCACGCTGAACCCCGGCGACGTCATCGCCACCGGCACCCTCGGCGGCGTGGGGCACGCCCAGGACCCCAAGCGCTACCTGCAGGAGGGTCAGGTCCTGGTGACCACCATCGAGGGCCTGGGCCAGCTGACCAACCGCGTGGTCAAGGAAGCCTGATGGTCGCCCGGCACGACCAGACCACGGACCCGGTCCTGCTCGACGGCCTCCTGCAGGCCAGGCGCGGCACCGCGTTCTTCGCCCGCAAGCTCAACGAACTCACTGACGCGGACCTGGACGGAGACTCGCTGCTGCCGGGCTGGTCCCGCCGGCACGTNGGCACGACCAGACCACGGACCCGGTCCTGCTCGACGGCCTCCTGCAGGCCAGGCGCGGCACCGCGTTCTTCGCCCGCAAGCTCAACGAACTCACTGACGCGGACCTGGACGGAGACTCGCTGCTGCCGGGCTGGTCCCGCCGGCACGTTGTAGCCCACGTGGGCTACAACGCCCGGGCGGTGGCCCGCCTCGTGGAGTGGGCAGCCACCGGAGTGGAAACCCCCATGTACCCCTCCGTGGAGGTCCGCAACCACGAGATCGACTTCGGCGCCACCCTCTCCCCCATCGCGCTGCGGAACCTGTTCGACCACTCCGCAGTGCACCTGAACGTCGAATGGCGGGACCTTCCCGCCGACAACTGGCACCACAAGGTCAAAACCGTCCAGGGCCGTGTGGTTCCGGCCGAGGAAACCGTGTGGATGCGCACCCGGGAAGTCTGGGTGCACGCCGTGGACCTGGACAACGGTGCAACGTTCCAGGACATCCCCGAGCCCGTCCTGGCCCGGCTCCTCACGGACATCACCGGAGCCTGGCACGCCCGCGGCACGGACAACGGGCTCCTCATCACCGTGGACGGCACCGGCCAGACCTTCGGGGACACCGCGGCGGCGTCGCCCACCGTGGTTTCCGGTTCCCTGGCCGCCATTGCCCGGTGGGCCACCGGCCGCGGCACTGACGGCACCACGGCAATCCACGACGGCGGATCCACCACCCCCGCACCGGCCGCACCCGGCTGGATCTAGCTCTACCCCACACGCGCCGGCACACCGGCCCCACGCCGCACCGCACCGACGGCGGGCCAGCACGGGCTGGCCCGCCATCGGTGTTAAGGCGCCTTCGGTGTTAAGGCGCCTTCGGTGTTAAGGCACCTTCCCTGTGAAGGCCCCTCGTTCCCCGCGTCCCGCCGCACCTCAGGCTGCGGACCAAAAAATACCCTCCGCACTTGGGAGGGGATCCCTATTTCGGCTGCCCTGCGCTCGATAGCATGAGGGGACCGGACAGAGCCGTCCGGCGGTATCGACGCAAAAGGACAACCCATGGCCGCGGTTACGGTGGATGACATCCTCTCGGATCTCCCCCTTGGCTTCGCCAGCCTCATCCTCCGGGCCGCCCCCTCGGCGGCGGCCATTGAGCGGTTCCTGATTGTCGACGCCGACGACGAAGCGCCCGCAGCTGCAGGAGCCTTTGTCCTGCTCATCGGCGTCCGTGGCCGCTCAGCCCTTCCCGCCCTGCGGCGCCTCCTGAAAGACCCGCCGCCGGTGGTGGCCCTCAAGGGCAACCGCGAAGACCTGGCCGAGGCGGAGGAACTCCTGCGTGCCGCCGGCTCGGGCCTCCTTTTGGTGGATCCCGCCGCCGACTGGGACCGCCTGCTGTCCATCGCGCAGGACAGGATCCAGCCCCGGAGCTACCAGAGCGAAGTCCTCACCCTGCTCGAGGAAGACCTGTTCGCCATCGCCCAGACCACGGCCAGGCTCACCTCCAGCCATGTGCTCATCGAGGACGCCGCCAACAAGGTCCTGGCGTATTCCACCGTCACCAACGACATCGACGAGCTCCGCAAAGCGTCCATCCTGTCCCGCCGCGGGCCGCGGAAGTACGAGCTGCTGCTCAAGGACCTGGGCGCGTACCGCGAGCTGCACCGTACCCGGCAGCCCGTCCGCGTGCCTGCCCGGCCCCAGGACGGGCTCCGTGAACGGGTGGCCATCGCACTCTTCGCCGGTGAACGGATCATGGGCTACATCTGGCTGCAGGAAACCGGGGACGGGTTCGGCGCCGACGTGGAGTACGTCCTCACCGGATCCGCGGCCAGGGTTTCCGCCGAGCTGATCCGCTACCGCAACCAGCAGTCCGTCCACATGCGGGAGGACCGGGTGGCACGGATCCTGTCGGGTCCCGCCGAGGCCGCCGCCAGTGCCCATAGCGGCAAGATTCCCTCGGAGCGTCCGGCCGCACTGCTGCTGATCGGCATGTCCGACGCCGACTCGCGGGCCGACGACGCGGCGCTCAAGCACGGCGAACTGGCCAACCTGGCATCCATCCACGCCGCCGCATACAAAGCCTCCGCCGTCGTGGGCCAGTTCAACGGTGACACTGCCATCATCATGCCGGACCTCCAATCCGGCACGGCGGAGGCGGGGCTGAGGTCCCTCGCGGAAGCAGTGGTCAAGGATGCCCGGAAACACCTCGGCATCACTCCCTTCGCCGCCGTCGGTCCACTGGCGCCGGATCTGCTGTCCCTCCACGGGGTCACCGGCATCACCGAGGCCCTGCTGGCGTGCGTGCGGGACGCCATACCGGGCACGGTGGCCGGTGTGGACGATTTCGAGGCGGAAATCCTTTACCGCGAGGCCGTACGGAACTTCCACGGCTCACCCTTCCGGCACCGCAGCCTGGCCGCGCTGCTTCACGAGGACGCCGAACTCGCAGCAACCCTGCGGGCCTACTTCGACGCGTGCTTCGACGTGTCCGAATGCGCCAAACACATGAACCTTCACAAGAACACCGTCTACTACCGCGTTGCCAAAGCGGCCAGGGTGACCGGCCTGGACTTCGGCAACCCCCGCGATTCACTGGTGGCCCTGCTCCACATCCAGGAGTGGGCCTCCTCCAACGACAATTCAGGCAGGAAATGAGCACCACACTCAGCGCACCGCCACTTGGCCTCCTCCTGGAGGACATCGTCCGGCGCCACCGGCCCCGGCAGAACGCCGGCAGCGTCCCCACGAACATACCGTTCCTGGCCACGGTCCCGTTCGACCGCTTCGGCATCGCCGTGGCCACCACCTCCGGGGAGGTCTTCAGCTCCGGCGACGCCGGCGTTCCCTTCTCCATCCAAAGCATTTCCAAGGTCTTCACCCTGGCCATGGCCCTGCAGGGCGGCAGGTCCGCCGGCCTTTGGTCCCGGGTGCTGCGCGAACCGTCCGGAACGTCCTTCAACTCGCTGGTCCAGCTGGAAGCCGAAAAGGGCATTCCGCGTAATCCCTTCATCAATGCAGGCGCCCTGGTGGTCACGGACCACCTGCTGGAAGAGACGCCCGACGCCGCCACGCAGCTCCTGCGGTTCCTCACCGAACAAGCGGGCAGCCCGGGTCCGTTCATTGATGAAGCGGCCGCCGCCGGTGAGCTGGACAGCAGCAGCCGCAACCTGGCCCTGGCGCACTTCCTGAAGGATTTTGGCAACCTCACCCGGCCGGCCGCCGTCGTGGTGGAAAACTATGTCCGCCAGTGCTCCATCATGATGACCTGCGTCCAACTGGCCAAGGCCGGCCTGTTCCTCGCCAACAACGGCCAGGGAACATCCGGCACCGTGCTGTCCCCCAGCGAGGCAAAACGGATCGGATCCATCATGCTGACCTGCGGCATGTATGACGCCGCCGGCGAATTCGCCTACCGGGTGGGCCTGCCCGGCAAGAGCGGCGTAGGCGGCGGGATCCTTGTCATTGTCCCTGGCCAGTGCGCCATCTGTGTCTGGAGCCCCCGTCTGGACGCCAAGGGCAACTCCCTGGCCGGCACCGCAGCCCTGGCCGATCTCTCGGACCGCGCCGGCTGGTCAGTCTTCTAAGTTTCCCCATCCAACAAGATCTTCTCCGGATCGAAAGGAATACCCATGCCCAACAACCCCAATGAAGAGGTTGAGTTCGACCACGTGATTGATGGTGGTCACGCGCATGCGACTGAGTCCTCC
>NZ_JAYXNX010000031.1:0-5591 GCF_036455295.1 Pseudarthrobacter phenanthrenivorans
TGGGGGTGGGAAGACTGTGGTTACAACATTGTGGTGTTGTTATTCAGTTATTTGGTTCCGTCTGACGACCCCGGTGTTGGGGGTTGTTGGTTGGGAACCACATAGTGGACGCAAGCAGAATGTGTTTCTGTGTGGTGTAAGTTGTTGGCCTATTAGTACCGGTCAGCTTCACGAGTCGTTAGTCCTCGCTTCCACATCCGGCCTATCAACCCAGTGGTCTGGCTGGGGGCCTCTCACACGCAAGGTGTATGGAAATCTCATCTTGAAGCGAGCTTCCCGCTTAGATGCTTTCAGCGGTTATCCCATCCGAACGTAGCTAATCAGCGGTGCACTTGGCAGTACAACTGACACACCAGAGGTTCGTCCGTCCCGGTCCTCTCGTACTAAGGACAGCCCTTCTCAAATTTCCTGCGCGCGCAGCGGATAGGGACCGAACTGTCTCACGACGTTCTAAACCCAGCTCGCGTACCGCTTTAATGGGCGAACAGCCCAACCCTTGGGACCTACTCCAGCCCCAGGATGCGACGAGCCGACATCGAGGTGCCAAACCATGCCGTCGATATGGACTCTTGGGCAAGATCAGCCTGTTATCCCCGAGGTACCTTTTATCCGTTGAGCGACGGCCATTCCACAATGTACCGCCGGATCACTAGTCCCGACTTTCGTCCCTGCTCGAGATGTCTCTCTCACAGTCAAGCTCCCTTGTGCACTTACACTCGACACCTGATTGCCAACCAGGCTGAGGGAACCTTTGGGCGCCTCCGTTACTTTTTAGGAGGCAACCGCCCCAGTTAAACTACCCATCAGGCACTGTCCCTGACCCGGATTACGGGCCGAAGTTAGATGTCCAAAGTGACCAGAGTGGTATTTCAACGATGACTCCACCCGAACTGGCGTCCGGGCTTCAACGTCTCCCACCTATCCTACACAAGCCACTCCGAACACCAATACCAAACTATAGTAAAGGTCTCGGGGTCTTTCCGTCCTGCTGCGCGTAACGAGCATCTTTACTCGTACTGCAATTTCGCCGAGTTTATGGTTGAGACAGCGGGGAAGTCGTTACTCCATTCGTGCAGGTCGGAACTTACCCGACAAGGAATTTCGCTACCTTAGGATGGTTATAGTTACCACCGCCGTTTACTGGGGCTTAAATTCTCAGCTTCGCCGTGAGGCTAACCGGTCCTCTTAACCTTCCAGCACCGGGCAGGAGTCAGTCCGTATACATCGTCTTGCGACTTCGCACGGACCTGTGTTTTTAGTAAACAGTCGCTTCCCCCTGGTCTCTGCGGCCCCGATCCCCTCCCACCAGCAAGTGGTGTTCAAGGTTGGGGCCCCCCTTCTCCCGAAGTTACGGGGGCATTTTGCCGAGTTCCTTAACCATAATTCTCTCGATCGCCTTGGTATTCTCTACCTGATCACCTGTGTCGGTTTGGGGTACGGGCGGCTAAAACCTCGCGTCGATGCTTTTCTCGGCAGCATAGGATCACCAAATCCCCCCAAACGGGGGTCCCATCAGATCTCAGGCACAAGAGTGGCGGATTTGCCTACCACTCGCCCTACATCCTTAGACCGGGACAACCATCGCCCGGCTCGGCTACCTTCCTGCGTCACACCTGTTAATACGCTTGCCTCCCGGGATCAGGTCCTGCGCTCCACCAAAACCCTCACACCACAAGGGTGATCGGACAGGTATCGGGCAGTTAGTATCCCCCGCTCAGCATGGGCGGTTTTTCGCCGGTACGGGAATATCAACCCGTTGTCCATCGACTACGCCTGTCGGCCTCGCCTTAGGTCCCGACTTACCCAGGGCAGATTAGCTTGACCCTGGAACCCTTGATCATTCGGCGGACGGGTTTCTCACCCGTCTTTCGCTACTCATGCCTGCATTCTCACTCGTGTAGGCTCCACCGCTGGTTTACACCGCGACTTCACCGCCCACACGACGCTCCCCTACCCATCCACACTCCTGAACCACGAAGGCTAGGAACATATGTGAATGCCACAACTTCGGCGGTGTACTTGAGCCCCGCTACATTGTCGGCGCGGAATCACTTGACCAGTGAGCTATTACGCACTCTTTTAAGGGTGGCTGCTTCTAAGCCAACCTCCTGGTTGTCTGGGCAACTCCACATCCTTTCCCACTTAGCACACGCTTAGGGGCCTTAGTTGGTGGTCTGGGCTGTTTCCCTCTCGACTATGAAGCTTATCCCCCACAGTCTCACTGCTGCGCTCTCACTTACCGGCATTCGGAGTTTGGCTGACGTCAGTAACCTTGTAGGGCCCATTAGCCATCCAGTAGCTCTACCTCCAGCAAGAAACACGCAACGCTGCACCTAAATGCATTTCGGGGAGAACCAGCTATCACGAAGTTTGATTGGCCTTTCACCCCTACCCACAGCTCATCCCCTCCATTTTCAACTGAAGTGGGTTCGGTCCTCCACGACGTCTTACCGTCGCTTCAACCTGGCCATGGGTAGATCACTTCGCTTCGGGTCTAGATCACGCCACTCACACGCCCTATTCAGACTCGCTTTCGCTACGGCTGCCCCACACGGGTTAACCTCGCGACGTAACACTAACTCGCAGGCTCATTCTTCAAAAGGCACGCCGTCACCAGAATCAGACTGGCTCCGACGGATTGTAAGCACACGGTTTCAGGTACTGTTTCACTCCCCTCCCGGGGTACTTTTCACCTTTCCCTCACGGTACTGGTCCGCTATCGGTCATTAGGGAGTATTTAGGCTTATCAGGTGGTCCTGACAGATTCGCACGGGATTTCTCGGGCCCCGTACTACTTGGGATACTCTCACAGGCGGTACAAACACATTACGGTTACGGGACTAACACCCTCTCTGGCCGGCCTTTCAAAACCGTTCACCTATGCGCGCACATCACACCCCACCAGCCCGGCAGAACTGGTATGGAAAGTCCCACAACCCCGACCATGCAACGCCCGCCGGCTATCACACATGGAACGGTTTAGCCTGATCCGCGTTCGCTCGCCACTACTAACGGAATCACTATTGTTTTCTCTTCCTGCGGGTACTGAGATGTTTCACTTCCCCGCGTTCCCCCCACGCACCCTATGTGTTCAGGTACGGGTCACTAAGTCACTCGCGCGCTCAGCGGGGTTTCCCCATTCGGACACCCTGGGATCACAGTCCGGTTATCGACTCCCCCAGGCTTATCGCAGATTCCTACGTCCTTCTTCGGCTCCTAATGCCAAGGCATCCACCGTGTGCTCTTAAAAACTTGACCACAAAGATCAAAAACATTTTCGAGAAAACCATGGAACCAAACAGCAAACCAACCACACCCAAAAGCGCAGCCGGCAAACCATCAGATCCAGGTTCATAATCTTGGAAATTGCTTCTTATACAAGATGCTCGCGTCCACTATGTAGTTCTCAAACAACAACCCCACACCACACACCCCACACACACAAACATGCGCATGAAACGTCGCAGCAGGGAAACCAGAAACAAACAAACCCGGGAACAAAACCCCGGCCCTGTTGCCTCAGGACCCAACAGTGTGCCAAACACTACCCAGCAGAACAAACCACACAACGTTCCTGAACAACCCCCACAAAGGAGAGCATCCGTACTAGCACATGATCCGTGCCACCAGGCACCTATTTGTTGATATTCCACCCTTGAGCACCCGCCACGAAACATTCGNCCTAAACCACCCCCACCCGCACCCACCGTTCCAGAACCACCACCCAAAGGCAGGGGCTCGTACTAGAGAAAAGCGCAGACAGAAACAGCCGCTATTTGTTGATATTCCACCCTTGAGCACCCGCCACGAAACATTCGTCCGTGCAACGGGCCTTTACTCCTGACAACACCACACCCACCGCATACACGACAGATGGTTGTTGTAGGTGCTCCTTAGAAAGGAGGTGATCCAGCCGCACCTTCCGGTACGGCTACCTTGTTACGACTTAGTCCCAATCGCCAGTCCCACCTTCGACNGTCCGTGCAACGGGCCTTTACTCCTGACAACACCACACCCACCGCATACACGACAGATGGTTGTTGTAGGTGCTCCTTAGAAAGGAGGTGATCCAGCCGCACCTTCCGGTACGGCTACCTTGTTACGACTTAGTCCCAATCGCCAGTCCCACCTTCGACAGCTCCCTCCCACAAGGGGTTAGGCCACCGGCTTCGGGTGTTACCAACTTTCGTGACTTGACGGGCGGTGTGTACAAGGCCCGGGAACGTATTCACCGCAGCGTTGCTGATCTGCGATTACTAGCGACTCCGACTTCATGGGGTCGAGTTGCAGACCCCAATCCGAACTGAGACCGGCTTTTTGGGATTAGCTCCACCTCACAGTATCGCAACCCTTTGTACCGGCCATTGTAGCATGCGTGAAGCCCAAGACATAAGGGGCATGATGATTTGACGTCGTCCCCACCTTCCTCCGAGTTGACCCCGGCAGTCTCCTATGAGTCCCCACCATCACGTGCTGGCAACATAGAACGAGGGTTGCGCTCGTTGCGGGACTTAACCCAACATCTCACGACACGAGCTGACGACAACCATGCACCACCTGTAAACCAGCCCCAAAGGGGAAACCACATTTCTGCAGCGGTCCGGTTCATGTCAAGCCTTGGTAAGGTTCTTCGCGTTGCATCGAATTAATCCGCATGCTCCGCCGCTTGTGCGGGCCCCCGTCAATTCCTTTGAGTTTTAGCCTTGCGGCCGTACTCCCCAGGCGGGGCACTTAATGCGTTAGCTACGGCGCGGAAAACGTGGAATGTCCCCCACACCTAGTGCCCAACGTTTACGGCATGGACTACCAGGGTATCTAATCCTGTTCGCTCCCCATGCTTTCGCTCCTCAGCGTCAGTTAATGCCCAGAGACCTGCCTTCGCCATCGGTGTTCCTCCTGATATCTGCGCATTTCACCGCTACACCAGGAATTCCAGTCTCCCCTACATCACTCTAGTCTGCCCGTACCCACCGCAGATCCGGAGTTGAGCCCCGGACTTTCACGGCAGACGCGACAAACCGCCTACGAGCTCTTTACGCCCAATAATTCCGGATAACGCTTGCGCCCTACGTATTACCGCGGCTGCTGGCACGTAGTTAGCCGGCGCTTCTTCTGCAGGTACCGTCACTTTCGCTTCTTCCCTACTGAAAGAGGTTTACAACCCGAAGGCCGTCATCCCTCACGCGGCGTCGCTGCATCAGGCTTGCGCCCATTGTGCAATATTCCCCACTGCTGCCTCCCGTAGGAGTCTGGGCCGTGTCTCAGTCCCAGTGTGGCCGGTCACCCTCTCAGGCCGGCTACCCGTCGTCGCCTTGGTAGGCCATTACCCCACCAACAAGCTGATAGGCCGCGAGTCCATCCAAAACCACAAAAGCTTTCCACCAACCACCATGCGATGGAAGGTCATATCCGGTATTAGACCCAGTTTCCCAGGCTTATCCCAGAGTCAAGGGCAGGTTACTCACGTGTTACTCACCCGTTCGCCACTAATCCCCAGTGCAAGCACCGGTTCATCGTTCGACTTGCATGTGTTAAGCACGCCGCCAGCGTTCATCCTGAGCCAGGATCAAACTCTCCGTTGAAGTAAAACA
>NZ_JAYXNX010000032.1:0-5368 GCF_036455295.1 Pseudarthrobacter phenanthrenivorans
CAACTCCACCTCAGTGGTCTTAAACCCCGGATACAACACAGCACCCGTCACCACCACAGCCACCACAGCACCAAAAGCAGTACCGGTAACGAGTTTCCTGTGTCGCTTTTTCAGCCCAAGCTTCCCCAGCAGACTTGTCACAGCGTTATTTTTCCCTCAGATTGTGTAGCCCGAACGGCTGCCTGTTCGCGGGACCGGCAGCAGGCTTTCTTTCCCCGGGCAAGACTACCGAAGCCCTGCAGGGCCCGCGATGGGTAGCACTGCCCTGTCCGCGGGCAGCCCCCGGCACCGGGGCGGCTATGGCGTTGCCCCTGTCGGGAAGGTGCACAGCGGCACCCCGCTCTGCGCCGGAGAACCGATCGTGGTGTGCAGCGATTGAATCCAGCGCGTGGCGTTCGGTGAGCCACGCATGATGTAGTACCACTGGCCGTCGCCGCTGTATGTGGTGCCGTGGGGCTTCCAGCACATGACGTCGAAGGTGTCCAGGTGGGACATCCATGGCCGGTTGTAGCCGCTTTGCCCGTCACAGGTGAAGGTGGCCGGATCGTAGGACGTCGCGCCGGGCAGGTCGGTGCAGCTGCGGTCCATCCCGGAAGCGAGCCGGGTGGTCCACCGGGTCTTGGCGGCTCCTGACTGCGCGGAGGCGGAGGCGATGGGGCTGCCGGTCCCCCTGGAGTTGACGGTTTGAACGTCGATGGAATGCCGCTCGCTGAACCCGGCGGTGTTGATGGTGCGGCTGCCGGAGGCGGCCACCCGTTCCCACCCTCCGCCGTCGATCCTGATCTGGGTGTAGGCGATGTCGTAGCTGCCCGCCGGCGGCGACGCCCAGTTCAGGGTCAGGTTCTTCTGGTTCTCGGCACCGTCCGTGCCGGACGCCGACGGGGTGCCGGGCGAACCATAGGGGTTGGCGGTCGCTGCGGCGCTGGCGTCCGAGCTCGGTGCGACGGCGGAGTTGGCTATCACGGTGATGGCCGTGGCGTCCCCGTTGGTGAAGCCGCCCACGGTCTGCCCCGGCCTGATGGGGCCGCTTTGGCCGGTGCTTGCCCGGAAGGTGTAGCTGACCTCGGCGTAGGTTGAGCCGTTGCGTTCGGCGGCGGTGAGCTCGCGGAAGTTGATGGTGACGGAGCGGCCTGCCCCGCCGGTGTTGGCTTCCGTGGCACTCACGCCCGAGACCTGCGACAGCTTGCCCGTGGCACGGCGGGGAGCTGACGGGGCACTGACGGCTCCCTTGCCCGCCTTGTTCTCGGCCTGCACCGTGAAGGTATAGGACGCTTCGGAGTTGTTGGCGGTGAAGTTGGCGGTCCGGACGGTTCCGGCCACCATCTGGGTCTGGTCCGCCCCGCCGCCACCGCTCATGGTCACGTAGTAGTTCCTGATGGCGTCACCGTTGGTGTTCGGCTCGTTCCAGTCCACCTTGAGCTGGTTGGTGGTTCCCACGGCGGACGCCACCGACGACGTCGGTGCTCCCGGAGCTGCGGGCACGCCCGCCGGGTTGTCTTCGGCAGAGTACTGGCCCCAGTCGGAGGGTCCGAGTTCGTTAACGGCCTGGGCCCGGACTTTGTAGCGCACGCCGTTGGTCAGACCCGACCATGTGTAGTTCAGTCCGGGAACCCCGTTCTTGACCGCCACCCCGTTGGCCGGCGGCGGCGATATTTCCAGGTTGTAGCCCTTGACCGGGGACCCCTCCGTCTTGGCGGCGGGCCAGGCGATCTCCATGGTCTTGTCCCCGGCCTTGACGGTTGGGGCGTCAGGCGGCGACGGTTTTTCGTCCGGCCGGATTTCGTTGGACGCAGGAGAGGGATCGGATTCCTTGACCTCGTTGGTGGCGGTCACGGTGAAGACATACTTGACGTCGTTGGTCAGTCCGGTGAGCGTGCAGGTGGTGGTGGGACAGTCCTGGCTGAACCCATTGGCGGAGCGGACGGTGTACTTGGTGATCGGGGCGCCGTTGTCCGACGGCGGTGCCCACTTGAGCACTGCCGTCCGGTTGCGGACATCCGTGGCCGTGGGCGCGGACGGCGCGTCGGGCCGGTCCCTGACGGTGATCCGGACGCGTCCGTCGGTCTGCCGGGACACGTCGTCGGTCTTGTCCATGATGGTGTACCGGACCACCATCACGCCCTTGAATCCGTTGGCGGGCGTGACGGTGATCGAGTCGCCGGAGATGGCAGGCTGGCCGGGGGCGGAGCCGGTCTCCACGGTGGCGGACGTGATCCGCAACGGAGTCTCGGGGAACGGGTTGAAGTCGTTGGCGAGGACGTTGATGGTCTCGGACTTGCCGGCATTGGCTTTGTCCACCACGTCTTCGTTCGCGGTGGGCAGCGGCCGGTTGGAGGCCACCACGGTGGCCGTGACGGTGGCCCGGACGGGGTCGGACCGGCCGTCGGTGACCTTGAGGGGGATGCTGCCCTTCCACCCGGCGGCCTTGGCGGAGTCGGGCGCCACCTTCAGCGTGCCGTTGACCACGCTGGCCTTGAAGCCGTCCGGCAACGCGCCGTCAATGTCGAACTTGAGCTTCTCCTGGTCGCCGGAGTCCACGTCCTTGGCCAGGTTCCCCAGCTCAAGGGTGGCGGACTCCCCCGCCGGGACGTCGAGGGTGGCGCCGCTGAAGGTGGGCGGGTGGTTGGCGTTGGGGCCGGGGATGACCTTGGTGATGATGCTGAGCGTGGACTTGAGTCCGGCGGGGTCGTCCGGCCCCGTGCCGTCGGTGACTTCGAACGTCACCGAGCCCGGGCCCACGTAGTCCTTGAGCGCGGCATAGCGCAGGGCGTTGCCGTTTCCGGCCACCACGTTGTCCGGTTCGGCGCCCAGGACGCGGACCTTGTCCACCTGGGTGATGCGTGCCGTGCGTCCCTCGCGGACGCGTACGTACTGCGCCAGGTCCAGGTTGATTTCCTTGCCGGCCATGACCTCGACGACGTCGGTCCTGGCGAGCGTGGGGTGCTGGGCGCCCTGCCCCGGAACCCAGATGACCGCCGTCGCGCTTTGGCCGTCAACGTCGGTGACGGTGTACGGCACCAACTGGTCTGCCGGACCAAGCGTGACCCGGACCGTGCCATCGCCGGTGACCCGGGCGTTGGGGTTGCCGTCGGGAAGGCTGATCTTCAGCTCGGAGGCCACGCCGTCAGGATCCGCGTCGTTCTTGAGGACGGGGACGTCGACGGCGGACTTGCCCAGCGTTTCTGCCTGGGTGACCACGTCGTCCTTGGCGACCGGGATCTTCAGCGCAGCGTCGGGGCTGATCCTTACCCGGATCACGGCGCCGGCCTGGGCCTTCTTGTCATCCTGGATCTTGTAGCTGACGCTTTCGTTGCCGGCGGCAGCGGGAGCGGTGAGCAGGACCTTGCCGCCTTCCGCTGCTTCGACGGCGAGGTCAGGCCGCGCTTCGAAGCCGTTGGACACCAGGGTGATGGGGTCGCCGTCGGGGTCGGAATCGTTGGTGAGCGCGTCGACAGCGATCTTCCGGCCGGGCCGGACGTCCACGGCGTCGTCAACGGCAATCGGCTTTTGGTTCGTGGCCTCCGCAGGCGCGATGCCGACGATCACGGTGCCCGTGTTTTCGGCACCGATGCGGTCGCGGACGCGGTAGGTGAAGGTGTCGGTGCCCGCGGCGTTGCCGGCGGCGGTGAATTCGAGGTAGCCGTCCCTGACCAATGCGGTTCCCATGGCTGGGGCCTTGTCCACGCCGGTCAGCTGGACGGAGTCGCCGTCGGCGTCCACGCCGTCAAGGGGCACGGGGATGCGGACGGTCATGCCCGCCACGACGCGCGCCGTGAGGTTTTTCGGCTCCGGGCGGGTGTTGAGCTGGTCATCGCGGGCGCGGATCCGGATGGTGACCTGTTGTGAATCGGACTGGCCGGATTCATTGGTGACCTTGTAAATCGCGTAGACGGTCTTGGCCACGTCCCCCGCGATGAAGCGGATGGAACCGCCGGACGTGAAGATGCGCCCGTCTGCGGTGTCCGGCTTCTGCGCAAGCTCCGGTTCGAGGGTCAGCTTCCCGCCGTTGGGATCGGTGTCGTTGGCCAGCACCGGGATGGTCACGACGTCGCCTGCGCGCACCGTGGCCTCGTCCGGTTTGGCCTGGGGTGCCTGCAGTTTCGCCGGGGCGGGGACCACCAGCACGGCGATCTCGCCGGTGGCCGAGGCCTTGCCGTTGGAGATGGTGTATTTGACCGTCAGCTGGCCCTGGGCACGGACGTCGGTGATCCGGACAACGGAGTGGTCGAGCACGGAGACGCTGAGCGGCAGCCCGTCCGCGGCGGTCACGGACTGGACCACCAGCACCCCGCCGGAGGGGTCGGAGTCGTTGCCGAGGACATCCACCAGCACGCTGCCGCCGCTGGGCAGCAGCGCCGTGTCGCGGACGGCCACCGGCGCACCGTCGCCGCTGCCGGGTACGACGTCGACCCGCACCAGTTGTTGCGCGCTGGCCGGTCCGTTGGTGGCCAGGTAGGTGACGTAGTGGGCGCCCACTGCGGTGGAATTGAACGTGAAGGTTTGCTGATCCGCGCCCATGGTGGCGGTGGAGTTGCCGTCCGGGGTGACCTGGGCAAGCCGCAGCGCTCCGCCCTGCGGGTCTGAGTCGTTCTTCAGGGGGGCGATCACGGTGTCCACGCCGGCAACGGCCACCAGGTGGTCTGCGTTGGCGATAGGCGGCAGGGCACCCGGCGCCCGCACGTCGATGGTGACCTTGCCTTCGGTGGTGGACCGCCCGTCCGAGACGGTGACGGTAACTGTTTTGCGGCCCGGTTCCGCCCCGGAATCCTGGAAGCTGAGGAGCCCGTCGGGCCGGATGCGGACCTGGTCGCGGGGATCGCTTCCGGTGGCGCCGACGACGAACAGGTCGTCGCCGTCGGGGTCGATCCAGTCGGTAAGGATGTTCTGGCTGACTGCCTTTCCGGCCTGGACCACCAGCGTGGTGTTGCGGTTCGGCTTCTGCCGGGGGGCAGAATTCTCCCCCGGCGGGACGATGTTGAGCGTGACGTCGGCCGAGGCTGACAGCCCGCGCCCGTCGTCGACCGTGTACTTGAAGGTCTCCGAGCCGGTCTTGTCGGCGCCGACGCTCACCTGCAGTCCCGTGGCCCCGTAGATCGGGGCGACGGGTCCGGACTGCAGTGGTTCGGGGGTGCGGACGGTGAGGACATCGCCGTCGGGGTCCGAGTCGTTGTCCAGCACGGGAAGGATTGTGGTCTTTCCGGCACGCACGCCGAAGGTGTCGGGCTTGGCCACCGGGGCGCTGTTGGGTTTGGTGCGGTCCGGCAGGACCGTCTGCTGCACCTCGTCCGCGGAGTCCTTGTCGGCGTCGTCCGAGGTCTGCTGCGGCGGGATGACGTCGTCCCAGTTGTTGACCAGCTGCATGTTCTGG
>NZ_JAYXNX010000033.1:0-4378 GCF_036455295.1 Pseudarthrobacter phenanthrenivorans
CTCCCACATTTAACAACCAAGCAACCACACACCCAAACCCCACAAGGCACCTGCGGGACAGCCTAGACTTACGGGTTATGAGCCCCCGAAACCCTGGCGCCAGGGGCAAGCGCGCCACCATTTTGGATGTGGCCGCCGCAGCAGGCGTGTCGCGCCAGACCGTCACCCGCGCCATGAACGATATGACGGGAATAAGCCGGGAAACCAGGGAGCGGGTCCAAAAGCTCGCAGCGGACATGGGATACACGCCCAGCCGCTTTGCCAGGGGACTTGTGCAGGGAGCCCGCATTTCCGTTGGCCTCGCAATCCCGGACCTGACGAATCCCTATTTCCCTGCCTTTGCCTCCAGCGTGGTGGAGGCCGCCACGGAGCGCGAATGGAACGT
This sequence comes from Pseudarthrobacter phenanthrenivorans, assembly GCF_036455295.1. GTDB lineage: Bacteria > Actinomycetota > Actinomycetes > Actinomycetales > Micrococcaceae > Arthrobacter > Arthrobacter phenanthrenivorans_C. The sequence goes on from NZ_JAYXNX010000033.1 coordinate 386, forward strand.
TGTGGTGGACGACTACGGACACGGGAGCGGCACCCCCGCGGACGCTGCTGCACGACTGTCGCCGCACGTGGACGCGCTCATCGGATACCTCGAACCGGACCCCGAGGGGGCACAGGAATTATTGGGGCGGCGTCCTGTTGTAGGCCTGGATTCCCCCGGCGCGGGTACCGCGGGCGGCATCGCTTTCGATTATCACTACGCAGCCATGCTGGCCCTTACCCATCTGGCTTCCCGGGGGTGCCGGAAGGTGGCTTACCTGGATTCGGACCAAGGCGGTACCCCAAGCAGTCGCAGCGTCGCCGCATCTGCCGTGGCGGCCCAGGCCGGCATCGAGCTCACCCGCATTGAGGCGCAGCCTTCGGCGGCCGCCGCAAGGTCCGCTGTGGCGCAGCTGGCCCAGGCCGGCGGGCGGCCTGACGGCATCCTCGCCTTCAACGATCTGATGGCGGCTGGTGCGCTGAAGGCGCTGGATGACTTCGGCCTGTCCGTTCCTGGCGAGTGCGCCGTGATTGGCATGGACGGGATACCCACGGGGGAACTGCTGACACCTGAACTAACCACCCTGTCACTGGACCTGCGCGGCGTAGGCCGTGCCGCCGTCGGCCTCCTGGAGGGATTGTTGTCCGGGTCAGTCCAGGACCGGAGTCCCCAGGCGTATCTGACGCTCCAGCACCAGCTGGTGCTCCGGCAGTCGGCCTGACCCCTACTCAAAACGAAGGTAAGCGGATAGGCTTAACGTATCCTCGTGAACGTTCACGCACCTGGCGCCCAATTCTCCCCACCAAGGAAAAATCCATGTCTGTACACTCTCCTGCAGCAACGTCCGGTCCCCTCCCTGCCTCTGGAGCCGCAGGTTCATCCCGCAGGCTTGACGTGCGGGCGGAGGCGGCGGCGGAGCTCGCCTCGCTGGCGCCGGGGCGGGGGAATCTCCCCGCACGCGCCTACCTGGCGTCGGATGCCGCCACGCTTTCGCTCAACGGCGAGTGGCAGTTCCGGTTGAGCCCGGGAATCCGGACGGCGCCTGACGACGGATGGCAGCACGGCGGGGAGTTGTCCGGCTTTAGCGGGCTCCCGGTTCCTTCCAGCTGGAACATGCACGGCCACGGGTCGCCGGCCTACACCAACGTCCAGTTTCCGTTCGCCGTGGAGCCGCCGTTCGTACCGGATGCCAACCCTGTTGGTGATTATGTAGTGACCTTCGAAGCCGGGCCCGAGTTCTTCCCGCATGCGCTGCTCCGGTTCGACGGCATCGACTCCGCCGGGACCGTGTGGTTGAACGGAGTGGAGCTCGGTACTACGCGAGGGAGCCGGCTGGCCCACGAATTCGACGTCTCGGACATCCTCGTCCAGGGAACCAACACCCTGGCAGTGCGGGTGGCCCAGTTCTCCGCCGCCAGCTACGTGGAGGACCAGGACATGTGGTGGCTGCCCGGAATCTTCCGCGACGTGACCCTCCAGGCCCGCCCTGTGGATGGCATTGATGACGTCTTCGTCCATGCCGGCTACGTTCCGGCTACGGGGGAAGGCACCCTCCGCATAGAGGTGACGCGGGCAGGACAGGTGATTGACGCCGTCGTGCGTGTCCCTGAACTTGGCCTTCAACTGCCTGCTGGCGCGGAGAAGAAAGTTCCCGGAGTGGAGCCCTGGTCCGCCGAACTTCCGCGCCTCTACGACGCAACGGTCAGCACTCCTGGCGAGTCCGTTTCGCTGCAGCTTGGCTTCCGCAGCATCACCATCGAGGACGCACAGTTCAAGGTGAACGGCCGGCGCATCCTGCTCCGCGGCGTAAACCGCCACGAACACCACCCCAAGCTGGGCCGCGTGGTTCCGCATGATGTGGTGGAGGCGGAGCTGCGGCTGATGAAGCAGCACAACATCAACGCCATCCGGACCTCGCACTACCCGCCGCATCCGGAGTTCCTGGCGCTGGCGGACCGGCTGGGCTTTTACGTGGTCCTTGAGTGCGACCTGGAGACCCACGGCTTCTACAGCGCCGGCTGGGCCCAAAACCCGAGCGATGATCCCCAGTGGGAAGAGGCGCTGCTGGACCGGATGCGCCGGACCGTTGAACGCGACAAGAACCACCCGTCGGTCATTATGTGGTCGCTGGGCAATGAGGCAGGCACCGGGCGTAACCTCGCTGCCATGTCGCGCTGGACCAAGGACCGCGACCCGTCGCGGCCAATCCATTATGAAGGTGACTGGTCCTCACCCGACGTGGACGTCTACTCCCGGATGTACGCCAGCCAGGCCGAGACGGCACTGATCGGGCAGGGAATTGAACCGCCCCTCGAGGACGCGGCACTGGATGCCCGGCGCCGGGCCATGCCGTTCGTGCTGTGCGAGTACGTGCACGCGATGGGCAACGGACCCGGCGGCATGAGCGAGTACCAGGAGCTGTTCGAGAAGTATCCCCGGCTGATGGGCGGGTTCGTCTGGGAGTGGCTGGAGCACGGAATCACGGTGCCCACTCCCGGCGGCGGCGAGCACTTCGCTTATGGCGGGGACTTCGGCGAGGAAATACACGATGGAAACTTCGTCACTGACGGTCTGGTGGATGCCAACCGCAAGCCCCGCCCGGGTCTGTTGGATTTCAAGAAGGTGATCGAGCCGCTGCAGATTGTGGTTGATGCCTCCTGGGCCAGCTTTGCTGTGCGGAACGGCCAGGACTTTGCGGACACGGCCGCCTTCCGCTTCCGGTACAAGGTGGAGGCCGACGGCGTCACCCGGCTGGAGGGAACGGTGGACGTGGCGCCGCTGGCACCGCAGTCCGAGGCCGTATTGGAGCTGCCGGCGGAGGTAGCCGATTACACGCGGTCGCTCCCGGGGGACCAGTCTGCGGTGCTCACGGTAAGTGCCGTGCTTGGGGCGGACACTGCCTGGGCAGGTGAGGGCCACGAGGTCGCCTGGGGCCAGGCAACCCATTTCGCGTCTCCAACCGACGGCGTGCCGGCTGCTGACAAGGTAGAGGTTGGCGAAAAGGAACTGCGACTGGGCAGTGCCGAGTTCGACCGGACCACCGGAAAGCCCACATCGATTGGCGGCCTTCCCGTGGAGAAACTCGACCTGGTGCTGTGGTGGGCCCCCACGGACAACGACCTCGGACGGGAATGGGACGGTGCTGATCCCCGGCCGCTTGCGGTGCAGTGGAAGGATGCAGGCCTCGACCGGCTTCACAGCCGGCTGCTGGGAATCAGTGCTGAGTCCTCGCCTGACGGTGGTGAGGAACTGCGCGTCTCCACGAGGATGGGTGCCGCCGACAAACAATTCGGGGTGCTGGTGGACTACATCTGGACCAGCCGATCCGGTTCGCTCGCCCTGCGGACGCAGGTCAAACCCGTAGGGGACTGGACCAACGGCGGCTTCGAAGTGGAATGGGCCCGGATCGGACTGGAACTGGTGCTGGGTGTCGAAACCGCCAGGGTGGCCTGGTTTGGTCAAGGGCCGCACCAGAGCTACCCGGATACCGGCCAGGGCACGCGCGCCGGGTGGTACGAGCTGTCCCTGGCCGACCTGGACGTGGACTATGTCCGCCCCCAGGAATCAGGAGCCCGCTCCGGTGTGTGGTCCGCAGTTCTGGAGACGGCCGGCGGCAGCCTCCATGTTTCCGGCGAGCCCTTTGCCCTGACGGTAAGGCCCTACAGTATGGCGGCCCTTGCTGCGGCGACGCATCGACCGGACCTGGTTCCGGACGGCCGGAGCTACATCTACCTGGACCACGCCCGGAGAGGTGTGGGCACCGCAGCGTGCGGCCCGGGCGTCCTGGAACCCTACAGGCTGAAGCCACGAGCGGCTGAATTCCAGGTGGTCTTCCGCCCGCAAGGGCATGACGGGCAGGTGTGAGCCACTCCATAACAGCTGAAATCTTGCTGTAGGAGAGTGTGAGTCTCGCTTGGGCCGTTGAAACCCGCGTAATTCCGCCGGTTTCAACGGCCCAAGGGACTCCCATTGCCCGGTTTGCGGTGGGGGCGGGGTGCGTGTATTGTTTTCTAA
>NZ_JAYXNX010000034.1:0-3851 GCF_036455295.1 Pseudarthrobacter phenanthrenivorans
CACCGAGTCCGAGGACCTCGCGGAGATCGACCGCTTCATCGAAGCGATGATCACCATCCATGCCGAGATCGAGCAGGTCGCGGCCGGGGACTTCACCCTGGGGGCCTCGCCGGTGCGCAACGCACCGCACACGGCAGCCGCCGTCGTCAGCTCCGGCTGGGACCGCGCCTACCCCCGCGAGCAGGCCGCCTTCCCGGTTGCCTCGCTGCGGCAGGACAAGTACTTCCCGCCCGTGGGGCGGATTGATGGGGCCGCCGGCGACCGGAACCTGATCTGCTCCTGCCCTCCCCTCGAAGACTTCGAAAACTAAGGATCCTGTGATGACCGAGAACTACACCGCCCTCTACGAGCAGCACAAGAAAGCCGGCGCCTCCTTTACGGACTTTGGCGGCTGGCAGATGCCGCTGAAGTACAGTTCCGAACTGGCCGAACACCACGCCGTCCGCAACGCTGCCGGGCTGTTCGACCTCTCCCACATGGGCGAGGTCTGGGTAACCGGTCCTGACGCTGCCGCATTCCTCGATTACGCCCTGGCCGGCAAGCTGTCCGCGATCGCAGTCGGCAAGGCCAAGTACTCGTTGATCTGCGACGCTGACGGCGGCATCATCGATGACCTCATCACCTACCGCCGGGCTGTCGACAGGTTCCTCGTGGTGCCCAACGCGGGCAACGCGAAGGTCGTGGCCGATGCCCTTCAGGAACGCGCCGCCAACTTTGACGTGACCGTGGAGGATGCGTCCNCCGGGCTGTCGACAGGTTCCTCGTGGTGCCCAACGCGGGCAACGCGAAGGTCGTGGCCGATGCCCTTCAGGAACGCGCCGCCAACTTTGACGTGACCGTGGAGGATGCGTCCGCCGAGACCTCACTGATCGCGGTCCAAGGCCCTAACGCCGAGGCAATCCTGCTGAGGCTGGTTCCGGCAGATCAGCACGCCCTGGTAACGGAACTGAAGTACTACGCCGCAGTGGAGGTGGGCATCAGCTTCGGTGGTACCGACCGGGACCTGCTGGTGGCCCGCACCGGGTACACCGGTGAGGATGGGTTCGAAATCTACGTCCCCAACCTGGACGCGCCCTCGCTCTGGGAGGCGCTGCTTGAAGCCGGCGAAGGCTCCGGCCTGGTTCCCGCCGGCCTCGCTTGCCGCGACTCGCTCCGCGTCGAGGCGGGGATGCCGCTCTACGGCAACGAACTTTCCCGCCAGGGCAACCCCTACGCCGCGGGCCTGGGCCCCGTGGTGTCGCTGGCAAAGGAAAGCGACTTCGTGGGCAGGGAAGCCCTGGCCGCCCTCAAGGCTGCCGGCGTCGGAGCCACCATCGGGCAGAAGCTCGTCGGCCTTAAGGGGACCGGCCGCCGGGCCGCCCGCGGCCACTACCCCGTCCTCAAGGACGGCGCCCTGGTGGGTGAAGTGACCTCCGGGCAGCCCTCCCCCACCCTCGGCTACCCGGTCGCGATGGCCTACGTCGACGTCGAATTCGCCGAACCCGGCACCGTCCTGGACGTGGACCTGCGCGGCAAGCCCGAACGCTTCGAAGTAGTAGCCCTCCCGTTTTACCGCCGCCAAAAGTAGCCAGACTTCCGGAGGTGCCGGGGCATCCGGAAGCGTGCTCCCCGCCCTCTCCCTAGCCTCGCAAGCTCGGCCAGGGAACCCTGACGGCGTGGGCCCAAGCACGCGGAGGATGTCCTGGCGCCTCCGCCCCGACCACAGCAAATTTTGAAAGACAAGGAAAAATCATGAGCAAAGTTGTAGCTGAACTGAAGTACTCCGCCGAGCACGAATGGGTTGCTGTCGATGGATCCGGTCCTGCGGGAATCGGGATTTCCGCCGTTGCCGCCGACGCCCTGGGCGACATCGTATATGTGGACCTGCCCGAGGTCGGTTCCACGGTGACCGCCGGCGAGACCTGCGGTGAGGTGGAATCCACCAAGTCAGTGTCGGACCTCTACGCACCCGTCACCGGTGAAGTCGTGGAAATCAATGACGGTGTGGTGTCCGACCCCGCCTTGATCAACAGCGACCCCTACGGCGCCGGCTGGCTGTTCAAGGTGGCCGTCACCGAGGAAGGCCCGCTGCTTTCCGCTGAAGAATACGCGGCAGCAAACGGCGGCGAACTGTGAACGCGGCAGCAGCCAACACGGTGGCCTTCGAGCAGGTCGAGTCACCGAGCCTGAACGCGGACTTGTCGGTCCTTGACCCGGAAATCGCGGCAAAGATCGACGACGAACTGGGCCGCCAGCGCGATGGCCTGGAGATGATCGCCTCGGAAAACCACACGGCCACCGCCGTCATGCAGGCGCAGGGATCGGTCCTGACCAACAAGTACGCCGAGGGCTACCCGGGCAAGCGCTATTACGGCGGCTGCGAGCACGTCGACGTCATCGAGCAGCTCGCCATCGACCGGGTGAAGGCCCTGTTCGGAGCGGAGTACGCCAACGTCCAGCCGCACTCCGGTGCCCAGGCCAACGCCTCGGTGATGCACGCGCTGATCAAGCCCGGCGACACCATCATGGGGCTGAACCTGGCCCACGGCGGCCACCTGACCCATGGCATGCGGATCAACTTCTCCGGCAAGCTCTATAACGTGGTCCCCTACCAGGTCCGCGAAGACACCCACACCATCGATATGGCCGAGGTGGACCGCCTGGCGCAGGAACACAAGCCGCAGCTCATCGTGGCCGGCTGGTCCGCCTACGCCCGGCAGCTGGACTTCGCGGAGTTCCGCCGGATCGCCGACTCCGTAGGCGCTTACCTCATGGTGGACATGGCGCACTTCGCGGGGCTGGTGGCCGCGGGCCTGCACCCCTCCCCCGTGCCGCACGCCCACGTCACCACCTCCACCACGCACAAGACCCTTGCCGGTCCGCGCGGCGGCATCATCCTGTCCAATGACGCCGACATCGCCAAGAAGATCAACTCCGCAGTATTCCCGGGTCAGCAGGGCGGTCCGCTGGAGCACGTCATCGCGGGCAAGGCCGTGGCGTTCAAGATCGCCGCGTCTGAGGAGTTCCGCGAGCGGCAGGAACGGGTCCTGGCCGGTGCCCGCATCCTTGCCGAGCGCCTGGTCCAGCCCGATGTCACAGCCAAGGGCGTCAGCGTGGTCTCCGGTGGCACCGACGTGCACCTGGTCCTGGTGGACCTGCGCAACTGCAAACTCGACGGGCAGCAGGCTGAAGACCGGCTCGCTGCGATCGACATCACCGTCAACCGCAACGCCGTCCCCTTCGACCCGCGTCCGCCCATGGTCACCTCCGGCCTGCGCATCGGCACTCCAGCCCTGGCCACCCGCGGCTTCGGCGCGGACGCCTTCCGCGAGGTTGCGGACATCATCGCCGAGGCGTTGATTGCCGACGCCGATGCGGACCTTTCCGGCCTGCGTCACCGCGTCCAGGCACTCGCCGCAGCCCACCCGCTCTACCCCGGCGTCGCACCGCTGTCCTAGGCTCCGTGGTCTACACCGGGCCCCGGCGGACCGGACATTTTCACGCCTGCTGCGCCCCACCGTCCCCCTAGCCTCGCAAGCTCGGCCAGGGAACCCGGACGGCGTGGGCCCACTTCCTCGCTTTGACGCAGGCTTTCGAAAAGTCCGGCTCCGCCGGCCCTTTGTGCGCACGTCGCCTTGGTGACGTGCTTGCGGAGTGGGCGGGGCATCCGGCAGCGTGCGTCTAAGGGAGCGTCACGTCCGCGCAGCGGGCGTCTTCGCGACCGAGCACGCAGAGGATGTCCGGCCCGCTCCACCCCAACAACCTGTTCTAGTTAGGAACCCACCATGGCCGTTGGCGTTTTTGATCTGTTTTCGATCGGTGTTGGTCCGTCGTCTTCGCATACTGTGGGGCCGATGCGGGCTGCTGCTGTG
>NZ_JAYXNX010000035.1:0-1992 GCF_036455295.1 Pseudarthrobacter phenanthrenivorans
CACCGAGTCCGAGGACCTCGCGGAGATCGACCGCTTCATCGAAGCCATGATCGCTATCCGCAAGGAAATCGACCAGGTGGCCAACGGCGACTTCGCCGTGGCCGACTCACCCCTGCGCCACGCACCCCACACCGCGGCCGCCGTCGTCAGCTCCGGCTGGGACCGCGCCTACCCGCGCGAGCAGGCCGCCTTCCCCGCCCACCACAAGCAGGACAAGTACTTCCCGCCCGTGGGACGCATCGACGGTGCCGCCGGCGACCGGAACCTCATCTGCTCCTGCCCGCCGCTCTCCGAGTTCGAGAACTAAGGACCAGCACCGTGACCGAGAACTACACCGCACTGTACGACGAACACAAAAAGCTGGGCGCCTCCTTCACGGACTTTGGCGGCTGGCAGATGCCGCTGAAGTACAGCTCCGAACTGGCCGAACACCACGCCGTCCGCAAGGCTGCCGGACTGTTCGACCTCTCCCACATGGGTGAGGTCTGGGTGACCGGCCCGGATGCGGCGGCTTTCCTTGACTACGCGCTGGTGGGGAAGTTCTCCGCCATGGCCGTGGGCAAGGCCAAGTACTCGTTGATCTGCGACGCTGACGGCGGCATCATCGATGACCTCATCACCTACCGTCGCCCCGCCGCAGAGGACGGCACCGACGTCTTCCTTGTGGTGCCCAACGCGGGCAACGCCGGCGTGGTGGCTGGAGCCCTCCGGGAACGGGCCGCAGGGTTCGACGTGGCNTCGCCCCGCCGCAGAGGACGGCACCGACGTCTTCCTTGTGGTGCCCAACGCGGGCAACGCCGGCGTGGTGGCTGGAGCCCTCCGGGAACGGGCCGCAGGGTTCGACGTGGCAGTGGAGGATGCCTCTGCACGGACCTCGCTGATCGCGGTCCAGGGTCCCAAGGCCCAGGAACTCCTGCTTCGCCTGGTGCCTGCAGCGCAGCACTCCCTGGTAACGGAGTTGAAGTATTACGCAGCCGTCGAGGTTCCGGTCCTGGCGGGTGGCGCGGGCAAGGAACTGCTGGTCGCACGCACCGGCTACACGGGTGAAGACGGATTCGAGATCTTCGTGGACAACGGTGATGCTCCCGCCCTGTGGCAGGCCCTCATGGCCGTCGCCGATGAACGGGAACTGACCCCTGCAGGGCTCGCTTCCCGCGACTCCCTTCGCCTGGAAGCGGGCATGCCGCTGTACGGCAATGAATTGTCGCTCCAGGGCGACCCGTTCGCTGCCGGCCTGGGCCCCGTCGTCGCGCTTTCCAGGGAAGGCGACTTCGTTGGCAAAGCCGCCCTGGCCGCCAAGAAGGAAGCCGGTGCCGGCAGCACGTCCGGCCGCCGCCTGGTGGGACTCAAAGGCCAGGGACGCCGCGCCGGCCGCGCGCACTATCCGGTGCTCAAGGACGGCGCCCCGGTCGGGGAAGTCACCTCGGGCCAGCCGTCGCCCACCCTCGGATACCCCATCGCCATGGCCTACGTGGATGTCGAACACTCGGCCCCCGGTACCGCCCTCGACATCGACCTCCGTGGCAAGGCAGAGCCGTTCGAAGTCGTCCCCCTCCCGTTCTACAAGCGGGTCAAGTAGTCCCTTGTTCCGCCCCGTGGTCACCTTCGCGACGGCGGACCGGACATTTTCACGCGTGCTGCTCGTTCCTCGCTTTGACGCACGCTTTCGAAAAGTCCGGCTCCGCCGGCGCTCGTGGGCACGACGTTACCTGCCTGCCGCGTCGCTTTGGTGACGTGCGTTGGCGACTGGGCGGATTCCGGAGACGTGCTCCCCACCGTCCCCCTAACCTCGCAAGCTCGGCCAGGGAACCCGGACGGCGTGGGCCCAGAGCACGCGGAGGAATTCGGCCAGGTGCACCCAACCCGGACCACCCACCCCAACCACCCTTTTAGTTAGGAACCAGCATGGCAGTCGGAGTCTTCGATCTCTTCTCGATCGGCATTGGCCCGTCGTCTTCGCATACTGTGGGGCCGATGCGGGCTGCTGCTGTG
>NZ_JAYXNX010000036.1:0-1934 GCF_036455295.1 Pseudarthrobacter phenanthrenivorans
TGAACTGCTCCCCGAAAGTTGGACTGAAAATTCAGTTTCGACTTCCGGGGAGCAGTTTTGCGTTCAAGTAGTTCTTTGTCGGCCGATCAGCGCGCGACGGCTGTAGCGTGGTTTGAGAAAGGCCTTGCATATACGGCGACAGCCACCATGCTGGGTGTGTCCCGTGAGTCTAGTGGGCCTGTTAAGAGGCTGTATCGGCGGTGGAGGATCCATGGTCAAGGTGCACTGGTGACCAAGCCGGCTCAGTCATACACGTTCGAATTCAAGCTCGCCCTGGTGCAACGGTTCCTCGCGGGCGAGACCGCGCCGGACCTGGCGGAAGAGGCTGGCTTATCATCGGCCGTGCTTCTCAAGTCGTGGGTGCGTGCGTACCGTCGTGAAGGCGTGGACGCCTTACGCCCAAAGCCCAAGGGCAGACCCCGCAAGCCCGACTCCCCGCCGCCTGCCGAAGCATCCGAGCTAGAACGGCTACGGCGGGAGAACGAACGCCTGCGGGCCCAAGTCGCATATCTGGGAAAATTGCGAGCCTTGAGGGCTCAAAAACAAAGGTGAAGGTCCAAGCCCTCATCGCCCTCAAGGCTGACTTCCCGCTGCCGCTTCTTCTTCAGGTCTCAGGCCTTGCACGGTCCACATTTTTCTATCACCAGGCGCGCCTTCAAGCCCCTGACCCACAAGAGGAGCTCAAGACCTCCATCAGGGACATCTTCAAGAAGAACCATGGCCGATACGGGCACCGGCGTGTGCACAGTGAACTGCTCAATCTCGGCTGGGCAGTTGCAAAAAAGACCGTGCTGAAGTTGATGCGGAGACTCGGCCTGCTATGCAAAGTCCGACGCAGAAAGCGCTACAACTCCTACCAAGGCGAGGCAGGCATCATTGCACCGAATCTCCTGAACAGGAAGTTTGACGCCGCTGCCCCAAACCAGAAATGGGTCACGGACGTGACCGAATTCAGTGTCGGAGACCGCAAGCTCTACCTCTCGCCGGTCATGGACCTCTTCGACCGGCAAATCATCTCCCACAGCATCAGCACATCCCCGAACTTGGATCTGACTAACAACTCTTTGCGTGCCGCGTTGAAATGCTTGGAGCCTGGGCAGCAGCCACTCGTGCATTCCGACCAGGGATTCCAGTACCAGCACATCTCGTGGCGCACCCTTTTGGCGAACGCCGGCGCTGTCCAATCAATGTCCCGCAAAGCCAACTGCTACGACAACGCCGTGATGGAAAACTTCTTCGGACACCTCAAGGAAGAACTCTTCCACCGTGTCCGCTTCCTCAACACTGAAGCCCTAACGGCAGCACTGCACGAATACATCCACTGGTACAACACCGAACGAATATCCACCAAGCTCAAAGGCTTGAGCCCGGTACAGTACCGCGCCCAGATGCTTGCGGCTTAGCTCCCTTTTCCCAACGGTTAGTCGGACGGCTCCTTGTTCCAGGATCCGGGCTACTGAGGGTCCTCCGGCCGCTCAGGTGGCGTTCGGCGCGTTTCTTTTCGCCTCGAAAGCCATTCCTGACGGTATTGATCCGTCTTTGCTGCCTGACGTCCGCCCCACCCAGCTCCAAAGTACCCGCCGAGAAAAATGCAGATCATCAGAAGTGCCGCGCCTGCAGACTCAGGACCGAAAAGCCATGTAGAGCCGAACGTCACCACAGCAATGATCAGCAAAGAGATGAGTATCTTCAGAAGCACTCTCATCGACGCTGCCCTCAATTCCCTTGCGATACCCGGGAGTCTACGACCGCGAGCCCGCCTCGAGTAGCCCCCTTGCGATGCTGCGAAGCTGCTGCTCACTAGCCGGAGATAGAACCTTCTGCAACGACGGAGGTCCCCGTCCAAACGGGACGGGGACCTCCGTGAAGAGTCGGCGCTAACCACTAGAGTGGAGCTCGCACATTTACGAGTCCAACTTTCGGGGACCACTTCA
>NZ_JAYXNX010000037.1:0-1445 GCF_036455295.1 Pseudarthrobacter phenanthrenivorans
GACCACGTGATTGATGGTGGTCACGCGCATGCGACTGAGTCCTCCCTGCACGCGGAGGACAAGGGTTACCACAAGAACCTCAAGCCGCGGCAGATCCAGATGATCGCCATTGGTGGTGCGATCGGTACCGGCCTGTTCCTGGGTGCCGGCGGCCGCCTGAACGCCGCGGGCCCGTCCCTGGTCATCGCGTACGCGGTGTGCGGGTTCTTCGCGTTCCTGATCCTGCGGGCCCTGGGCGAACTGGTCCTGCACCGGCCCTCCTCGGGCTCGTTCGTCTCCTACGCCCGTGAATTCTTCGGTGAGAAAGCCGCGTTCGTCTCCGGCTGGTTCTACTGGATCAACTGGGCCACCACCACCATCGTGGACATCACCGCCGCGGCCCTCTACATGCACTTCTTCGGCAACTACATCCCCTGGATGGCCGACGTCCCGCAGTGGGCCTGGGCACTGACCGCCCTCGTCGTGGTCCTGGCCCTGAACCTGGTCTCCGTGAAAGTCTTCGGCGAAATGGAATTCTGGTTCGCCCTGATCAAGGTCGCCGCCCTCGTCGCGTTCCTGATCATCGGCACCTACTTCGTCATCTTCGGCACCCCCGTCTCCGGCCAGCCGGTCGGCATCAGCCTGCTCTCGGACAACGGCGGGATCTTCCCCAACGGCCTGCTGCCCATGATCATCCTCATGCAGGGCGTCCTGTTCGCCTACGCCTCGATCGAACTGGTCGGCACCGCCGCGGGCGAAACCGAAAACCCCGAAAAAATCATGCCCAAGGCCATCAACTCCGTGGTCTTCCGCATCGCCGTGTTCTACGTCGGCTCCGTGATCCTCCTGGCCCTGCTGCTGCCCTTCACCTCCTACCAAAAAGGCGTCAGCCCCTTCGTGACGTTCTTCGGCTCCATCGGCGTCCAGGGCGTGGACGTCATCATGAACCTCGTCGTCCTCACCGCAGCCCTGTCCTCCCTGAACGCCGGACTCTACTCCACCGGCCGGATCCTGCGCTCGATGTCCGTCAACGGCTCCGCCCCCAAATTCGCCTCCCGCATGAACAAAGCAGGCGTCCCCTACGGCGGCATCGCCATCACCGCCGTCGTCTCCCTCCTCGGCGTCCCGCTGAACTACCTCGTCCCCGCCGACGCCTTCGAAATCGTCCTCAACATCGCCTCCGTCGGCATCATCATGACCTGGGCCACCATCGTGCTCTGCCAGATCCAACTCAAACGCTGGGCCGACAAAGGCTGGGTCGAACGCCCCTCCTTCCGCATGTTCGGCGCCCCCTACACCGGCTACCTCTCCCTGCTCTTCCTCATCGGCGTCCTCATCATGGTCTTCATCGACTCACCCCTGACCATGCTCGTCACCGCCATCGCCTCCATCCTCATGGTCATCGGCTGGTACGCCTGCCGCCACCGCATCCGCGAAATCGCCGAAACCCGCGAAGGCTTCACCGG
>NZ_JAYXNX010000038.1:0-1437 GCF_036455295.1 Pseudarthrobacter phenanthrenivorans
CCGGGTGTTGGTGGATCCGAGGGATGGGGCGCCGTTGGAGATCGGGCGGACGCGTTACCGGGTGAGCGGGGCGATGCGGGCCTGGCTGCGGTTGCGGGACGGCAAGTGTCCTTTCCCGGGGTGCAGCAACAACTCCCTGGACAACGACGCCGACCACATCCTCGCCTGGGCCAACGGCGGGACTACTGGGATCAGCAACTTGGGGCAGCCCTGCCCGAAACACCACAAACTCCGCCACACCACCGGCTGGAAACCCAGCCGGGCCAGCAAGGACGAACCACCCGGCTGGACCTCACCCACCGGCCGGCATTACCAAAGTGAACACCAGGACTGGGAACCACCCCACTGGCCGGACCGACAGTGGCCGGACCGACTGTGGCCGGACCGACTGTGGCGGGATGGAAGGTGGCCGGGCAGCATCGACGTCGTTCATCACCGCGGGTCCCCCTGGGAGGATGCCCTGGAACGGTTTCTCCGCGCCCACGCCTGACCGCTATCGGGGCTAGCTGAGCAGGCCCAGCTGGTCTGGCGTATCCACGTCCTCGCCGGTGGACTGGTCGCTGCAGTNTCTCCGCGCCCACGCCTGACCGCTATCGGGGCTAGCTGAGCAGGCCCAGCTGGTCTGGCGTATCCACGTCCTCGCCGGTGGACTGGTCGCTGCAGTCCACCTCATCCACAAGGTCCGGATGGCTCCGCAGGAAGCCGCGCGCCCCGGCGTCACCCGTCACCGTTGCACTCACGGCTCCGCGCAGGGAAGCGTCGATGAGCAGCGGGTGCCCTCGGACGAGCGCCGCCTCACCGCCGTCGTTGGAATCACGACGGCGGTACGCGGCGGCGGTGATGCGTCCGGGGCGGTGCCGGGCCAGCAGCCGCGCGACTGTTTCACGGGTCAGGCCAGGCTGGTCCACCAAGGCGATCAGGAGGTGGTCTGCCGGATCCGCGGCGCGGTTCCCGAGCAGGAAGGAACTGCCCATTCCTGATTCCCAGTCCGGGTTAGTCACCAGCCGGCAGCCGTCCAGCTTGGCGGCAGTTTCAACCTGGGCGGCACCGGCGCCGAGGACCACCACCGTTTCGCGGCAGCCGCCGCCGAGCAGTGCCTTGGTGATGGCTTCCACGAGCGGCCGTCCGCGGAATGGAAGCAGAGCCTTCGGCCCCAAACCCAGCCTGGTACCGGCGCCCGCGGCCAGCACCACCCCGGTGGTCCTGGTTCCCGCGGAGCCTGTCCCGTAACTGTCGCCCATAGCTGCACCCTATGGGATTGAAGGTCAGGCGTCCCCGCCTGCCCCGCCGGTGGTGCCGGCGTTGACATCCAGGAGCTTGTACCGGTCCATGGCGTACAAGGGGGCGCCTGCTTCCACTTCGCCCCTCGCGGCCAGCATCTGCAGCACTTTCACCACGATGGAGTGGGTGTCGTTTTTGAAGTAGCGGCGGGCTGCT
>NZ_JAYXNX010000039.1:0-1103 GCF_036455295.1 Pseudarthrobacter phenanthrenivorans
CCTGCAGGGCTGCGCCGCCAGGCAGTACCGACGTCGGCCCCCGCCATACCGTTCGCTGCTACAAAGCAAACCTTCCGTTCCCGGCGATCCCTTCGCGGCCGGAAACTGCGCGCACCAGCCGGGCAGTAGATGAGAAACCCGTCATCCACGTCGGCGGACTCAAAGCAGGCTATGGCACCAACACCGTCCTTGAAGGCATCAACCTGGACGTCTACGCCGGTGACTGCGTGGCCCTCCTCGGTGAATCAGGCTCCGGCAAGACCACCCTGAGCCGATGCATCGCCGGGCTGCATCACGATTTCAGCGGGTCACTGAGCCTCGACGGCGAACCACTGGCCGCCAGCAGCTTCAAACGAAGCAAGGAACAACGCAGGCGCGTCCAATACATCTTTCAAAACCCCTACGAATCCCTGAACCCCCGCCGCACCGTGGAGGAACTCATCCTTCAGCCCGTCACCGCCGTCCGCGGCAACGTACGCAACGGCAAGGAAATCGTGGCCACCGCCCTGGAACGGGCATCACTCCGGCCGGACCACGCCCGGCGCTACCCCGACCAACTGAGCGGCGGCGAACGTCAGCGTGTTGCCATCGCCCGCGCTCTCGCCACAGAGCCCGACGTGCTGATCTGCGACGAAATTACCTCGGCCCTCGACGTCTCCGTGCAGTCCTCCCTTGTGGACCTGCTTCGGAGCCTGCAGACCGAGATGGGACTCACGCTGCTGTTCATCACCCATAACATCGCCCTCGTACGCAACATCGCACAGCAGGTCGCAGTGCTCGAACGCGGCCGTATCGTCGAATTCGGACATGTGGAGGATGTCTTCAATAGACCCGAGCACGCCTACACACGCTCCTTGATCCGAGCTACGCCTAACTTTCAGCTATCTGGGCGTCTGCATACAGCCGGGGCTGGAGGAGCATCGGGGCCGAGCGGGGACCCCGGCTGTTACCACTGAGGTCCTTGAACGCGACGGGCACTACCGCCAGGGGCAGAAACCCGGGCAGGCATTTTGGGAGACACCGGCCCGGGACGCCATCGAAACTCGCCTGCTAGTTCTTTCCGAGGAAGATCGGGTTGGTGAGTGCGGCCATGGGGCCGAGCA
>NZ_JAYXNX010000004.1:0-395561 GCF_036455295.1 Pseudarthrobacter phenanthrenivorans
CCGGGTGTTGGTGGATCCGAGGGATGGGGCGCCGTTGGAGATCGGTAGGACACGCTACCGGGTGACCGGTGCGATGCGGGCCTGGCTGCGGTTGCGGGACGGCAAGTGTCCGTTCCCGGGGTGCAGCAACAACTCCCTGGACAACGAGGCCGACCACATCCTGGCCTGGGCGCACGGCGGGACTACCGGGATCAGCAATCTCGGACAACCGTGCCCGAAACACCACAAACTCCGCCACACCACCGGTTGGAGACCCAGCCGGGCCAGCAAGGACGAACCACCCGGCTGGACCTCACCCACCGGCCGGCACTACCAAAGTGAACACCAGGACTGGGAACCACCCCACTGGCCGGACCGACAGTGGCCGGACCGACTGTGGCCGGATGGAAGGTGGCCGGGCAGCATCGACGTCGTTCATCACCGCGGGTCCCCCTGGGAGGATGCCCTGGAACGGTTCCTCCGCGCCCACGCCTGACCGGCTTCAAGATGCTGGTAAAGACCGTTGGATGCTGCTGGAGACCTTCGGATGCCAGTGGCGAAGGCCCAGCTGGCGGGCTATCCACGTCCTCGCCGCTGGCCTGGTCGCGGCAGCCCACGTGTTCCGTTGCTCACGTGCTCCGTTGATTCGGTAGCTGTTTGCTTTGTGCTAGCCCACCCGGCGGTAGCGGATGTGGGTGGAGAGCGGCGAGTGGAGCACCTCGACGGGCTCGAAACCGAACGCTTCCGTTCCGTCAAAAATCCGTTCACCCGATCCCAGCAGGACCGGCGCAATGTCCAGGGTGAGCTCGTCGATCACACCGGCGGCCAGCGCCTGCCGAACAGTGGAGGCTCCGCCCGCAATATCCACGCCCTTGTCCCCGGCGGCCTCCACGGCTGCGGCATAGGCTTCGTCAAAGCCTCCGGTGACGAAGTGGAAAGTTGTCCCGCCCTCCATCCGGATGGGGTCGTGCGGGTGATGGGTGAGGACAAAAACCGGCGCGTGGTAAGGCGGCTCGTCGCCCCACCAGCCCTTCCAGTCCTCATCCCAGCCGCCCCGAACGGGGCCGTACATGTTCCGGCCCATCACGTAAGCTCCGCGGGGACGCATCAGCCATTCGGTGGCCGTCCTGTCGGCGTCATTGGCCCGAGGGTCCCCGATGTGCCAGCCATGCAGTTCCAGTCCACGCTTGCCCAGGGGGTTCTCACGGCTTTGGTCAGGCCCGGCGACGAAGCCGTCAAGCGACATCGACATGTGGCAGGTGGTGTCCGGCACGGCGTACCTCCCGGGTGTTTGCGCCTTGCATGGGGGCGTGGTGGTTCTGCGGATCCTAGCACCCGTGCACGGCTCTGCCTATACGCGCAGGTCCGCTGCCCGGAAGCCTTTTGGGTGACTAGTCGCTGCGGGTGCCGAAGACGATTTCATCCCAGGACGGCACGCTGGAGCGCTTCGGCCGCGCCGGACGTTCCGGCGCTCCGGTCTCCGGCAGTTGGCCTGTGGAGGGGGACGCGTCGTCCTGCTTGGCTGAGCGGCGGGGATTGCTCCCCAGCAGCTCGTCCAGCCCGGCTCCGCCGGATCCTGCCCCGCCGGATCCAGCTCCAGGCGTGGCGCCCGAGGGCTTCTGCGGGGACGCTGCGATGGTGATTTCCCTGGTGTCGGTGCTGACGCCGTCGTGAAGCCGCAACGCGTCGTCGTGGTTGTCCCGGTGTGGCGGCAGAAGGCTGAGCCTGGACAGCATGGAAGGCCTGGCATCCCGGCGCTTGATGAAGGAGTCACCCTGGTGCGCCGCGGGGGTGTCAGGCTGCTCGTCCTGCGGTTCGGGTTCCTGCGGCTCGGGCTCGGCGGGAATTTCGGACGGCCGGGGATGTGCAGCCGGCACTCCGTGCGTCAGCAGCATTGCCAGGGCGTCGTCCGAATCCTCGTCCACGCCCAGCCGCTGGCCCCGCCGCGACCGGAGCATGTCCAGCAGACCGTCCGACTCCTTGGCGGAGTCCTGGACGTGGCCCTGGCCGCCGGAGGACGCCTTGGTCGCGTCCGCGTCGGTCTCGAAATCGAAGGGGCGGTCGGAAACGGCAGTGAGCCGGCGTGCGGGAACAGGGCCGTCCAGCGGCTCGAGCTCGCTTAACTGCTGTGCCCAGCGGTTGTTGTTCTGCAGCGTCTTCCGGGCGGGGTTGAACGTCCACAGAGCCGGAGGTTCCTCCCCGATACCGGACGTTCCGCCGGTCTTGGCCTCGAAACTTGCGGAGACGGTCCATGTCCCGTCCTGGCGCCGCCATGAGTCCCATTCCACGGTGGCAGGGTCAACACCGTGGGCGGACAGGCGGTGCGCAACCATGTCCTGCAGGGTTGCGGGGTTGTCCCCGAAGGCAGAGCGGTAGATGTCGTGTCCGGGGGAGGGCGCCGCGACTTCCACTTTGCGGGCCTGCTGGGCAACGTACTCGCGTTCCGCCAGGACCGGACCCTCATAGCGCTCCACCTTGGCCAACGGCATCCCGGAGAGCTCGGCGACATCGGCGGCGGTGGCCCCGGCACGGATGCGGGCCTGGATATCCCTGGGGGACATTGGAACGGCGGCCCGTTCCTCCCGCATTTTGGCCTTGGACCGGCTGGCCGTCCTGAGTGCCTCGTCGATCGGCAGCTGGAACATCTCGCCGCCGGCCCCGCTCAACAGGAGATGCGTCCCGTCGTCGTGCACGCCTACAAGCCGTAGATCCTGCATACAAATCCTCCACCCTGGCATTACTATCAACCGAAACTCTGCCACCCGCCGGCGCGGAATTGGCTCAAGGAGCAGGGCGCGCCGTGATTTTCCGCTGGATTCCAGGGCTCAGAGGCGGTTGAAGCGCCAGGCCCCGGGGATCCGGGCAGGAGTCAGCGGCGGGTCAGGGCTGCCGTGAGCTGGTCCGGATGGCGGGTGGAGGCCAGCCAATAGGGGGTACGGTCCGCCGGGTCAGTGATCTCGATCTTCACCACGGGATCGATCCAGCCGCGGATGCACAGGTACGCCAGCCCATTCAGGCGGGTGCCCCGTTCCGCCGTCGCTTCGCCGGACGTGAACTGCTGAACGGCGCCAACGAAGCGGCGTTCGATGGTGGCCCTTCCAACCGTGAGGGCGTTCTCCGAGACCGTAATGGCAGGCGTTGACAGGACCAGGAGGACAGCGATGATGGCGAAGAGCACCAAAGCCGCCGTGTAGCCCGCCGCCATGCTGATGGGGGCGAACACCAGGATTCCTGCCGCGGAGACGCCGGCTCCGATAATCCACATCCAGGCGTTCGGCCACAGCTTCTCCCGGTAGATAACGGGTGCCCCTGTGGAGGGCGTGCTGGGAACGGAGGCGTGCGGGCTTGATTCGGGCATAGCCCAAGCTTTCCACCTTTGGCCGGGTATTTCATCTTGGTCGCGGCTGTTTGCCGGTTGGCCGGGCAACGGCTGCCTAGGAGTGATTTGGGAGCGCGGGTTAGAGTGAGTGACTGTGACTGATCATCCCGCCACGGTAGACCTTGTCCCCAATGCAGCATCATCCGCTCCTGCTCCAACCCTGCAGGTTCAGTTGAAGATGCTGGACCCGGAACTGGAAGCACCCTCCTACGCGCATCCGGGCGACGCCGGCGCGGACCTCCGTGCCCGCGAGGACGTGGTCCTGTTGCCGGGTGAGCGCAAGCTGGTCCCTACGGGAGTCGCCATCGCACTTCCGGACGGGTTCGTGGCCCTGATCCACCCCCGCTCCGGCCTGGCGACCAAGCACGGCCTCACCATCGTCAACGCTCCCGGCACCGTGGATGCGGGCTACCGGGGCGAGATCTCGGTAACCCTCCTGAACACCGACTCCTCGCAGCCGATTGAGCTGCGGCGCGGCGATAGAATTGCCCAGATGGTCATCCAGCGGGTGGAGTATGCCCAGTTCGTTCCTGTCAGCGAATTGAGCGGATCCGTGCGCGGGACGGGTGGCTTCGGCTCCACCGGCGGGTTCACCGTTCCCGGAGCCTGACACGCGCCACACAGCGTCCGCTGCCACGCCGGCATGCACGACGGCGGGCCCCCAGGGTTCCCGCCGGCAGGGTTGAGAACTGGCACACTTTCAGAATTAAGGAGTCACCCATGGTCTTTGGGTTCGGCAGGAAATCAAAGAATGACGAGCCGCCGGCAGAGCCGGCCGAAGAGCTGACGCTCGCTGAGGCCGGCGAAGACGCCGGCGCCCCGGACGCGCGCCGCGCAGGCGGCCCGTTCGACGAATCTGAGATCACCAGCCGCGACGGCTTTGTGGACCTCGGTGCCCTGCTGATCACTCCGAGCGAGGGCCTCCAGCTGCGCCTCGAAGTGGAAGAGGCAACGCAGCGGGTTGTGGCTGTGACCCTGGACCTGAACGGTTCCAGCCTCCAGCTGCAGGCCTTCGCCGCGCCCAAGACGGAGACCCTCTGGGACGAGATCCGCGAACAGATTGGCCAGTCCGTGGGCGCCCAGGGCGGCCAGGTCGAAGAGGTGGAAGGCTCGTTCGGCACCGAACTCGTGGCCAAGCTGCCGGCCGGCCTTCCGGACGGCAGCCAGGGCTACCGGGTGGCCCGGTTCATCGGCGTGGACGGGCCCCGCTGGTTCCTGCGCGGCGTCCTGGGCGGACCCGCAGCCCTGGAACGGCCCGCTGCAGAGCCGCTGGAGTCCCTGTTCCGGCAGGTCGTCGTAGTTCGCGGGGACAGCCCCATGCCGCCCCGCGACCTTCTGCAGCTGCGGCTGCCCAAGGATGCCTCGGCTGCACCTCCGCCTGCCGCGCCCACCCTGGAGGAGCCCGAACGTGGTCCCGAAATCACCCAAATCGGCTGAGTCCCCGCACCGCGGGACCCCGAAGCCGGCCGGCGCAGTAACGCCACTTGGCCACTTGCCGGACAAGGGGCGGGTCCTCTGCCAGGGCCACATTGAGTCGGTCACCTTCGTTCCTCCCGATCGGACACCCGAGTTCAGCGCCATCCTTACCGAGGACGACGCCGAACGCCCGGCCTCAGGGCCGGCCCGGCGCAGGCCGGCACGTCTTCGCGTCATCTGGCTTGGCCGGCGGCGGGTGCAGGGCATCGAAGCAGGCGCACAGATCCGCGTGGAGGGAATGCTGGCCCGCGGCAAGGACATGCCCACCCTCTTCAATCCCCGCTACGAGATACTGTCCAGCCAGGAGCATCAATGACTGCCCAAGAGCCCGACCAGCCATCCGGCGCTGCCAACCCCGCCAACGGCGGCCGGCAGCAGGCCGGCCCACAGGCCGCCGGGCAGCCTACGGTGGCAGGGCTCGCAGCCGAATACGCCGCCAAGGCCGGGCTGCACCGCACCCATGACGGCCGGGTGGACGTCCTGCGCAGCGCCGGGGGAGTGCAGGGCATTGCCGAAAGCATCGTTCCGGGACTCGTGTTCCTGGTGGCCTTCACCATCACCCGCGAACTCACGCTGTCACTGGTGGCGGCCTTGGCCTCGGCTGCGGTCTTCACCGTTGTCCGCCTTGTGCAGCGTCGTCCACTGACCCAGGCGCTGGCCGGTGTGGCGGGCGTCGGCATTTCGGCATGGCTGGCCAACACCACCGGCAAGGCCGAGGACTTCTACCTGCCCGGCTTCTTCACCAACGCCGCGTACATCCTGGCGATGGTGGTGTCCATTGCCCTTAAATGGCCGGTGGCCGGGCTGCTCTTCGGCTTCATCCGCAACGAGGGCCTGGACTGGCGCAAGGAACCGGACCGGGTCAAGGCCTACCGGCTGGGAACCTGGATCATCGTCGCGGTCCTGGCGCTCCGGCTCGTCGTGCAGGTGCCCCTCTACCTGATGGGCACTGACGGCCTGGCCGCCCTCGCCACCACGCGCCTCATCATGGGCGCGCCCCTGTACATCCTGGGTATCTGGGTCGCGTGGCTGGTCACGCGGCCGGCCAGGGCTGAACCTGAGACAGATTCCGCCCCCTGACGCAGCAGCCTCCCGCGACCCAAGCACCGGACGCCCGGGCCCTGGGGTCCACGCACCCGGGCCCAAGCACCCTCGGTTAGGGCGCGGCGGCTGACCTAGCCGTCGAAGCCGTCGTCGTCCGCTGCATGCCCGTGGGCTCCGGAAACGGCAGGCAGGCCGCCGGCCTCCGGCTGTTGCCCGCTGTCGATGCTCCCCGGCGCGGAAGAGAGCAGCTCCCGCAGTCCGTCCTCGGCAGCGATGGTGGTCACGAAGAAAAGTTCGTCCCCGCCGTCGATCACGTCGTCCCGGCTGGGCGTGATGGGTGCCTGGTCCCTAAGGATGGCCACCAGCGTGGCGTCCTCCGGCCAGTGGATGTCCCCGACAGTCATGCCGATGACGTGGGAGTCGTGGGGAACGGTAAATTCCACCAGCGACGCCACCCCGGTCTGGAGCGTCAGCAACCGGACCAGGTCGCCGATCTCCACTGCTTCCTCCACCAGGGCGGTCATCAGCTGCGGGGTATTGACGGCGACGTCGACGCCCCAGGAGTCATTGAACATCCAGTCGTTCTTCGGGTTGTTGACCCGCCCCACGGTGCGGCCAACGCCGAACTCGGTTTTCGCGAGCAGGGACACCACCAGGTTGACCTTGTCATCGCCGGTTGCGGACACCACCACGTCGGCGTCCTCCACCTTGGCGCCCTGCAGCGTGGAGAGCTCGCAGGCGTCGCCCACCAGCCAGTGGGCCCCCCGGAGGCCGCTGCGGCCAATCACCTCCGGCTTGAGGTCGATCAGGAGGATCTCATGCTTGTGCGCCAGCAGTTCGCGGGCGATGGACGATCCGACGCTGCCGGCGCCGACGATAACGACTTTCACTGGTACTCCTTGGCAGGGGCTTTGGCGAGGATCTGCGCGATCTGGGCGCTCCGGTCCACCTGAAGCATGGCGTGCACGGTGTCCCCGTCCTGGTACGCGGTTCCCGCGTCAGGCAACAGGCCCTCGCCGAAGCGGGTGACGTAGGCCACGCGGACGTCGGCGGCCTTTTCGATGCTGCTGATCCGGTGCCCGATCCAGCCGGCGTCCAGGTCCAGTTCGGCCAGGACCAGCCGGCCGGACGGCTCGCGGAAGTCGCCGGCAAGGTGCTGTTCGGGAAGGATGCGGCGCAGCACCTGGTCCGCGCTCCAGCGGACAGCAGCCACCGTGGGGATGCCCAGGCGCTGGTAGATCTCGGCGCGGCCCGGGTCGTAGATGCGGGCCACCACGTGCGGGACGTGGAAGGTTTCGCGGGCAACGCGTGTGGCCAGGATGTTTGAGTTGTCACCGCTGGACACGGCAGCGAAAGCATAGGCCTCACTGACCCCGGCCTGCTTGAGGGTGTCCCGGTCAAAGCCGATGCCGGTGACCTTCCTGCCGGTGAAGCCCTGGCGGAGCCGGCGGAAGGCACGGTCGTCCTGGTCGATGATGGCCACGGAATGCCCGGCATCCTCCAGCGTGTGCGCCAGTGTTGCCCCCACCCGGCCACATCCCATGATCACGAAATGCGCCACCGTATCTCCTCTTGTATCTGCGTCACGAACGTGCAGCTAGAACTCTACCGGTACGGCACTGGTGCGGCCTGGCGGGCGCCCGTCATGACATCCTCCGCGAATCAGACTAGCTTTGTGGGGTGTTGACAATACTGAACGCCGTCAAACGCGTGCTGGTGGGCAGGCCCTTCCGGAATGACCGGCTCTCCCATACCCTGCTCCCCAAGAAGATCGCCCTCCCGATTTTCGCGTCCGATGCCCTGTCATCCGTGGCCTACGCGCCCGATGAGATCCTGCTGACCCTGGCCCTGGCCGGGGTCAGTGCCGTGACCGTCTCACCGCTGGTGGGCCTGGCCGTGATGGTGGTGCTGCTGACCGTTGTGGCGTCCTACCGGCAGAACGTGCACGCCTATCCTTCAGGCGGCGGCGACTACGAGATCGCCAACGAGAACATGGGGAAGTTTGCCGGCCTCACGGTCGCATCGGCCCTCCTCGTGGACTACGTGCTGACAGTGGCCGTATCCATGTCCTCGGCCGCCGCCTACCTCACCACCGCCGTACCCTCACTGCACGGTGAGCAGGCCGTCATAGCGACCATCGGCGTCGTCATCCTTGCGCTGGTGAACCTGCGCGGCATCAAGGAAGCGGGAAGCGTCTTCGCTGTCCCCACGTACATCTTCATGGCATCCATCCTGGGCATGACCGCGGTGGGCATGTTCCAGGCCGCCACCGGACAACTGGGCCAGGCGCCATCGGCGGCCTTCACCATTGTCCCGGCGGAGGGCTTCGACCAGGGCCTGGTGGGCCTCACCGGCGCCTTCCTGCTGCTGCGGGCGTTCTCCTCCGGTGCCGCCGCACTTACCGGCGTGGAAGCCATCAGCAACGGCGTCCCCAACTTCCGGCCGCCCAAGAGCAAGAACGCGGCCACCACACTGCTGCTGCTCGGCGTCATCGGCGCGGCGATGCTGGCCGGCATCATCTACCTGGCCAACGCCACCAAGGTCCACATCGTGCTGGACCCCGCCAAGGAATTCCTGCTGAACGGGAATCCGCTGCCTGAGGGCTACATCCAGAACCCGGCCATCAGCCAGATCGCGCAGACCATTTTCGGGGAAGGCTCCATTCCCTTCTATGTCGTGGTGGCTGCCACCGGCGTCATCCTGGTGTTCGCATCCAACACCGCCTTCAATGGTTTCCCGGTCCTGGGTTCCATCCTTGCCCAGGACGGCTACCTGCCCCGGCAGCTCAGGACCCGCGGTGACCGCCTGGCGTTCAGCAACGGCGTGCTCGCCCTCGCTGCGGGCGCTCTGGTGCTGATCATTTCCTTCAACGCGGACGTCACCAAGCTCATCCAGCTTTACATCGTGGGTGTCTTCATCTCCTTCACGCTGAGCCAGCTGGGCATGATCCGGCACTGGGGCCGCGAACTGAAACTCGCCAAGGACAAGGCCGTCCGGCGGCGGATGATGAAGTCCCGCACCATCAACACCATTGGCTTCGGCATGACGGGCCTGGTGCTGGTGATCGTCCTGATCACCAAGTTCGAGCAGGGCGCCTGGATCGCGCTGCTGGCCATGTTCATCCTGTTCCTGATCATGTGGAGCATCCGGGCGCACTACGACAACGTTGCCAAGGAACTTGCCGTGGACGAGGACTCCTCGCCGCGCGCCCTGCCCACCCGCGTACACGCCGTGCTGTTGGTGTCCCATGTTCGCAAGCCCGTGCTACGGGCCCTTGCCTACGCCCGCGCATCCCGTCCTTCCCGGCTGGATGCCATCACCGTGGACATCGATCCGGAGGAAACGGCCCACACGATTACCGACTGGGAAAAGCTTGAGATCCCGGTTCCGCTGACCGTCCTGGCGAGCCCCTACCGCGAGACCGTGACGCCCATCATGGAATACGTCAAGCAGATGCGGCTAGACTCCCCGCGGGACCTCATCGTCGTGTACATCCCCGAGTACGTGGTGGGCAAGTGGTGGGAGCAGCTGGTGCACAACCAGACCGCGCTGCGCATCAAGACCCGCCTGCACTTCGAACCGGGTGTCATGGTGGCCAGTGTGCCGTGGCAGCTGAAGTCATCCGAAGAAGCCAAGAACCTCCAGGACGTCCAGTGACCGCAAGAACCTCCACCACCGCGGTGCCGGCAACCGATGAAACGGGCCACGCCGGAGAGGAGGCCGTGCTCGACGTCGGGCCCGTAGCCCACGGCGGGCACTGCGTTGCGCGCCACGAGGGCCGCGTGGTCTTTGTCCGGCACGCCATTCCGGGGGAGAAGGTCCGGGTCCGCCTGACCGACGCGGGCGACGACGCAAAGTTCTGGCGGGCGGACGTCATCGAGGTGCTTGAGGCGTCCCCGGACCGGGTGGAGCATTTTTGGCGCGCGGCTGATTCCCTGCGCGCCTGGGCCCACGGCCACCCGCCCGTGGGCGGTGCGGAGTTCGGCCACATCACCCTTGCCCGGCAGCGGAGCCTGAAGGCGGAGGTCCTGGCTGAGCAGCTCACCCGGCTTGCCGGCCTGGAGGACGTGCCGTCCGTGTGGACCGGCAGCGTGGAGGCTGTGGGGGAAGGGCACGACGGCGGCACGGGCCTTGGATGGCGCACGCGGGCAAGCTTTTCGGTCACGCCCGGCGGGAAGCTGGGAATGCACGCCCACCGGTCCCACCACATCGTCCCCGTGCAGGAGATGCCCCTGGCAAGCGAGGCGATCAATGGGCTGCGCCTGTGGGACCTGGACTTGCAGGGCGTCGAGCGGGTGGAGGTGGCGGCGCCGGCCAACGGCTCCAGGCCGCTGGTCCTGCTGGCACCTGCGCCGGGAACCAAGGAGAAGAGGTTGCGGGCCGTCGCCGCGGACGTCCGGGGCGACGCTTCCGTCGCCGCTTTCGATCCGCTATCCGGAGAGGTAACCCAACTGCGGGGACGCACGTGGGTGCAGGAATCGGCCGCGGGACATGAGTACCGGGTGACCGGCGAGGGCTTCTGGCAGATCCACCGCGACGCGCCCGGGACCCTTGTGGGGGCTGTCACAGAATTCCTGAAGCACGGGGACTTCCTCCACGCCGGCGCTGTGGTTGCCGATCTTTACGCAGGCGCCGGACTCTTCACCGGTGTCCTGGCCGATGCAGTGGGGGAGACAGGGTCCGTGCTTTCGGTCGAGGGAGCCCCAGGCACCAGCCGCGACGCCCGGAAGAACCTGCATTCGGCACCGCAGGTGGAGGTTGTCCAGGGCCGCGTTGAGCGGGTCCTGCGCCAGAAGCCGCGGAATTTCGACGCGATTGTCCTCGACCCGCCGCGGGCGGGAGCGGGCAAGGCCGTCGTGGGCCAACTCGTCTCGTCGCAGCCCCGCGCGGTCGCCTACGTGTCCTGTGACCCGGCGTCGTTCGCCCGTGACCTGGGTTACTTCCGCCGCTCCGGCTGGGAACTGGCAGGACTGCGCGCCTTCGACCTGTACCCCCACACGCACCACCTCGAGACGGTGGCGCTGCTGACGCCGGGTCCATGATCCCGGCCGTGTTTTGGACTACGATGGCCGTAGTAGTCCCACGTCGCGCCCGAATTCTCGGCCGGCCGTGTGCAATTTTCGGGCCCTGGAAACTACTTAGGGCCTCCTAACTAGCAGGCGGTCAACCGCGCGACAAAGATGAAACTGTTGCGAGAGGAGTCCTGCGATGAGCACTGTGGACAGCTTCGGTTCAAAAGGCAAACTTAATGTAGCCGGAACCGAATACGAAATTTTCCGGTTGAACTCCGTTGAAGGTGCAGAAAACCTTCCGTTCAGCCTCAAGGTATTGCTTGAAAACCTGTTGAGGACCGAGGACGGCGCGAACATCACTGCCGATCACGTTCGCGCTTTGGCAGGCTGGGATCCCAATGCGGAGCCCGATACAGAAATCCAGTTCACGCCGGCACGCGTGATCATGCAGGACTTCACTGGCGTTCCCTGCGTGGTCGACCTCGCCACCATGCGTGAGGCAGTCAAGGACCTGGGCGGCGACCCCAAGCGGGTCAACCCGCTGGCACCGGCCGAAATGGTCATCGACCACTCCGTCCAGATCGATGCCTTCGGCAACGCCGGCGCGCTCGAGCGCAACATGGAGATCGAGTACCAGCGCAACGGTGAGCGCTACCAGTTCCTGCGCTGGGGCCAGACCGCATTCGATGATTTCAAGGTTGTCCCCCCGGGAACCGGCATCGTGCACCAGGTCAACATCGAGTACCTGGCCCGCACCGTCATGACCCGCGAAGTGGACGGTGCCCTGCGCGCCTACCCTGACACCTGCGTGGGCACCGACTCGCACACCACCATGGTCAACGGTCTCGGCGTGCTCGGCTGGGGCGTGGGCGGCATCGAAGCCGAGGCAGCAATGCTCGGCCAGCCCGTCTCCATGCTCATCCCGCGCGTCGTCGGCTTCAAGCTCAGTGGCAGCATCCCCGCTGGCGCCACCGCCACCGACGTGGTGCTCACCATCACCGAAATGCTCCGCAAGCACGGCGTAGTGGGCAAGTTCGTCGAATTCTATGGCGAAGGCGTTGCCGAGGTTCCGCTGGCCAACCGCGCGACCATCGGCAATATGAGCCCTGAATTCGGTTCCACCGCCGCGATGTTCCCCATAGACGACGTCACCCTGGACTACCTGCGCCTCACCGGCCGGTCCGACCAGAACGTCGCCCTGGTGGAGTCCTACGCCAAGGAGCAGGGCCTCTGGCACGACGCCTCCCGCGAGATCAAGTTCTCCGAGTACCTGGAACTGGACCTGTCCACCGTTGTCCCGTCCATCGCCGGCCCCAAGCGTCCCCAGGACCGCATCGAGCTGACCGAGGCCAAGGACGAGTTCCGCCACGACCTCAAGAACTACGTCTCCCACGACGCCAACGCAGGTACCCTGGACGAATCACTCGAAGAGACCTTCCCGGCCTCCGATGCCCCGTCCTTCACCACCGGCGCAACCCACGTCTCCGATACCGACCGCGAACCGCCGAAGTATTCGGCAGCGCACGGTGGCGCAGGCCGGATCACCAGCCCGGTGCCCGTGAAGATGGCTGACGGCCGCGAGTTCGAACTGGACCATGGTGCAGTCACCATTGCATCCATCACGTCCTGCACCAACACGTCCAACCCGTCGGTCATGCTGGCCGCCGCCGTGCTGGCCCGCAACGCCGTCGAAAAGGGCCTCACCGCCAAGCCGTGGGTCAAGACCTCCGTGGCACCGGGCTCCAAGGTTGTCACTGACTACTACGAGAAGTCCGGCCTCACCCCCTACCTGGAGAAGCTCGGCTTCTACATCGTCGGCTACGGCTGCGCCACCTGCATCGGCAACTCCGGTCCGCTCGAAGCAGAGATCTCCGAGGCCATCCAGGCCAACGACCTCGCCGTAACCGCCGTCCTGTCCGGCAACCGCAACTTCGAAGGCCGGATCAACCCGGACGTCAAGATGAACTACCTGGCTTCTCCGCCGCTGGTCATCGCCTACGCCCTGGCCGGTTCCATGGACTTCGACTTCGAATCCGACCCGCTCGGCAAGGACGAGGCCGGCAACGACGTCTTCCTGAAGGACATCTGGCCCAACCCGGTCGAGGTCCAGCAGGTCATCGATTCCTCAATCGACAAGGACATGTTCGCCAAGGGCTACGAGGGCGTCTTTGACGGCGACGACCGCTGGAAGGCACTGGACACCCCCGCCGGCGACACCTTCGCCTGGGACGAGAAGTCCACCTACGTCCGGAAGCCCCCGTACTTCGAGGGCATGCAGGCCAAGCCGGAACCGGTCACGGACATCAGCGGCGCCCGCGTCCTGCTGAAACTTGGCGACTCCGTCACCACCGACCACATCTCCCCGGCCGGTTCGTTCAAGTCCGACACCCCCGCCGGCCAGTACCTGCTGGCCAACGGCGTGGAGCGCAAGGACTTCAACTCCTACGGCTCGCGCCGTGGCAACCACGAAGTGATGATCCGCGGCACGTTCGCGAACATCCGCATCAAGAACCAGCTCCTGGACGGCGTTGAAGGCGGCTTCACCCGCGACTTCACCCAGGCGGACGGCCCCCAGGCCTACGTCTACGACGCCGCCCAGAACTACCAGGCAGCCGGCACCCCGCTGGTGATCCTGGCAGGCAAGGAGTACGGTTCCGGTTCGTCCCGCGACTGGGCCGCCAAGGGCACCGCGCTGCTGGGCGTCAAGGCCGTCATCGCCGAGAGCTACGAGCGCATCCACCGCTCCAACCTGATCGGCATGGGCGTCCTCCCGCTGCAGTTCCCGGCCGGCGAGAACGCCGCCAGCCTGGGCCTGACCGGCACGGAAACCTTCTCGGTTGAGGGCGTCACCGCCCTGAACGAGGGCACCACGCCCAAGACCCTGAAGGTCACGGCCACCGCCGAGGACGGCTCCTCGAAGTCGTTCGACGCCGTCCTGCGCATCGATACCCCGGGTGAAGCGGACTACTACCGCAACGGCGGCATCCTGCAGTACGTCCTGCGCCAGATCTCCGCGAACTAGCAGGCTCTGCCAGCAGGCAGCATCCTCCCGAAGCCCCGGCCGGTCACGGACCAGCCGGGGCTTCGGCTTTTCAGCCACGTCCGGCCCCGCGGACCGAGGCGTTAGAGTTAAACGGCACGTCTACCACCCGAAGGAGGGGTCATTGGGAATCTTGGACAAAATCCGGAATCCGCAGGACCTGAACGAGTTGACCGAGGAGCAGCTGGATCAGCTGGCCTCGGAGATCAGGGAGTTCCTGATCACGAACGTCTCCCAGACGGGCGGCCACCTCGGACCCAACCTCGGCGTCGTGGAACTGACGCTGGCCGTGCACCGCATTTTCGAATCGCCCCGTGACAGCATCGTCTTCGACACGGGCCACCAGTCCTACGTCCACAAGCTGCTCACCGGGCGCCAGGACTTCAGCACCCTCCGGCAGCAGGGTGGTCTCTCCGGCTACCCCGACCGCGCGGAGTCGGAGCACGACATCGTCGAAAGCTCCCATGCCTCCTCCTCCCTTTCCTGGGCCGACGGCATCTCCCGTGCCCGCCGGCTGACGGGTGAAGGGGACCGGCACGTGGTCGCGATTGTGGGCGACGGTGCCCTCACCGGTGGAATGGCCTGGGAAGCCATCAACAACATCGCAGCGGACAAGAAACGCCGCGTGGTCATCGTCGTCAATGACAACGGCCGGTCCTACGCCCCCACTGTGGGCGGATTCGCCGACTATCTCGCTTCGCTGCGCCCCACCATCGACTCCTTCCGCGCCGCCCCCGCCTATGAAGGTGCCCTGGACTGGTGGAAGAAGAGGCTGCAGAACGGCGGCCCGCTGGGCCAGTTCACCTACAAGAGCCTGCATGCCATGAAGAAGGGCATCAAGGACTGGTGGGCTCCCCAGGGCATGTTCGAGGACCTGGGCATGAAGTACATCGGACCCGTGGACGGCCACAACCTCCAGGCCATGGAGCACGCCCTGTCCACCGCCAAGAACTACGGCGGCCCGGTCATCGTCCACGCCATGACGGAGAAGGGCCACGGCTACGCGCCGGCCCGCGCCCATGAAGCCGACCAGTTCCACGCCGTCGGCATCATCGACCCCGAGACCGGTGAACCGACCGGCTCAGGCGGCGCGCAGTCGTGGACGTCCGTCTTTGCGGACGAGATCGCCGCAATTGCCGATGAACGCGACGACATCGTCGGCATCACCGGTGCAATGCTGATCCCGGTGGGGCTGCACAAGTTCGCAGCCAAGCACCCGCAGCGCGTCATCGACGTCGGCATCGCCGAACAGCACGCGCTCACCGCAGCCGCGGGCATGGCCTTCGGTGGCCTGCACCCCGTGGTGGCCGTCTACGCCACCTTCCTGAACCGGGCCTTCGACCAACTGCTCATGGACGTCGCCCTCCACAAGGCCGGCGTCACCATCGTCCTGGACCGGGCCGGCGTCACTGGCCCGGACGGCGCCAGCCACCACGGCATGTGGGACATGGCCATGGTCCAGATCGTACCCGGCCTGCACCTTGCCGCCCCGCGTGATGCCACCCGGCTCCGCGAGGAACTGCGCGAGGCGGTGGCCATCAGCGATGCCCCCAGCGTGGTCCGCTACTCCAAGGGATCCGTCGGCCCCGAAGTTGAGGCCCTCGAACGGCTGAGCGATGGCGTGGACGTCCTCGCCCGCCGTCCCTCCGGCTCCACTGAAAACGACGTGCTCATCGTCAGCGTCGGAGCGATGTCCGAACTGGCCCTTGACGTGTCCGACAGGCTCGGTGCGCAGGGCATCAGCACCACCGTGGTGGACCCGCGGTGGGTCCTCCCTGTCCGCCGCTCCATCATCGCGCTGGCCTCGCACCACCGGCTGGTGGTCTGCATCGAAGACGGCGTGCGTGCCGGCGGCGTTGGCTCGCGCATCCGGCAGGAGATGCGCGCCGCAGGCGTGGACACCGCCCTGAACGAGGTGGGGCTGCCCGTCGAGTTCCTGGATCACGGCACCCGCAACCAGGTGCTGGAGCGGGTGGGACTGACCGCGCAGCAGATTACGTACGACGTCGTGGCGCAGGTTTTGGGAACAAAGGTCCCCTTTGCGCGGCCCTTGCCGGGGCAGCAGCACCCCACCACCGGCAGCCTTCCGATCCTGTGAGGGACGAAGACGAACTGAAGTACCCCGGCCCTGCGGGGGAATCCGGACCGGTTCTGCACACCACCACCACGCGCGTCCCCAACGGGCTGCAGCCGGGCCAGCTGGTGGTCTCCCGCAACAGGAAGTGGAATGGCAAGGCCCACTGGGTGGTGCCCGGGCGGTACCTGGGCGAGGACCGGCATGGGTGGTGGATCTTCCAGGGCACCAACGAGTTCTGCTCCCGCCCCGGCGCCGCCTTCTACACGCGCTCGGACGCCGTCCTCCTGGTGCCCCGCCAGGGAGACTGGGTAGCGACGTTCTACGACTCGGCGCATCCGGCCGGCGTGCGGGTCTACATCGACCTCGCTGTCGGGCACGAGTGGACCCACATCCGGCCCACTGTTACCGAGTTCCACGTGATCGATATGGACCTGGACGTCATCCGGACCGCCGCCCGGGGCGTCTTCATCGATGACCAGGACGAATTCGCGGAGCACAGCGTCTCGATGCACTACCCGGAACGGCTGATCCAGGACATCCAGGCCGCCGCGGACGATCTTTTCCATGCAGTGACGGCGCAGCAAGCGCCCTTCGACGGCACCGACGTTGAGTGGTTTACCAAAGGACGCAATATATGAGCGGCATAGTCAGGGTCTACAAGCGCGACGACGAGGGCGCCCTCCAGTTCCGGGAGGCGTGGTTCGACGAGGACTACTCCCAGTTCGTCATGAACTTCGGTGCCGTGGGGCACCAGAGCAAGACCGAAGAGACGGACGTCCCCGATGCCGCTGCTGCCGAGGGCCTGCTGGACGCCTTCGCCGCACAGTGCGCCGAGGACGGATTCGCCGAAATTCCGGCCGAAGAGCAGTTCTGGGTGGTGGCCCAGTTCGCGCTCAAGACCAGGGAAGGCACCGACCGGGACCGCTACCTGGAGCAAAAGGCCAAGGACGCCCTGATCAGCCACTTGGCGTGGCGCGGCCTGGGGACCGTGGAGCGCTCGGAGTTCACCGACTACATGCTGAACATCTTCTGCCTGTGCCCGGACGTGAACAAGGCAGTCAACGCCATCAAGGTCTGCATCCGCGGTGAGGACCTGGACTTCACCAAGCTCAGCATCGGTGCCGCGCCGCACAGTGACCCGGACCGCTACAAACTCAAGCACTCAGCCAAGCCCGCCAGCAGCTTCAGCCTTTAGGAGACGCTCTTGACCAGTTACCGCCGCCTCGGAAAATCGGGACTCAGCGTCTCCAGCGTGGGCCTGGGCTGCAACAACCTGGGCCGGGCGAACACCGCCACCGAGTCGCAGGAGGCCACTGACGCCGTCGTCAACGCCGCAATCGACGCCGGGATCACCCTGTTCGATGTTGCCGACACGTACGGACGGGAACCGGGCCTCAGCGAGACCATGCTCGGGAAGGCCCTCGGTGGGCGTCGTGGGGACGTGGTCCTGGCCACCAAGTTCGGGATGGACGCCAAGGGCGCCAATGGTCCCGACTTCGGTGCCCGCGGCTCACGGCGGTACATCATCCAGGCGGTTGAGGCCTCGCTGCGGCGGCTCGGCACCGACTGGATTGACCTCTACCAGTTCCACACCCCTGACCCGCTGACGCCCATCGACGAGACCCTGGCAGCCCTGGACACCCTGGTGCGCAGCGGCAAGGTCCGCTACATCGGGCATTCCAACCGCTCCGGCTGGCAGATCGCACAGGCGGAGTACGTGGCCCGTGAACTGGGCACGTCCCGGTTCATTTCGTCGCAGAACCACTACAACCTCCTGGACCGGCGCGCCGAGCTCGAAGTGACCCCGGCCGCCGAGGCGTTTGGCCTGGGCGTGCTGCCGTACTTCCCGCTGGCCAACGGGCTGCTCACCGGCAAGTACTCGCCGGGCCACGCCCCCGAAGGATCACGCCTCAGCCACACCCGCACCAACATGGTCGACGATGCCGACTGGGACCAGCTGGGAAAGTACAGCGCCTTCGCAAAGGAACACGGCCTGACCGAGATCGAGGTTGCCTTTTCCTGGCTCGCGGCCCAGCCATCGGTGGCCAGCGTCATCGCCGGCGCCACCAAGCCGGAACAGGTCCGGCAGAACGCGGAGGCGGCCAACTGGGTCCCTACACCGGAAGACCTCGCCGCCCTGGATGACATCTTCCCCGCAGTGCCCAAGGTGGCACTCTTCTAGGCAGCCATGCCCGCCTACCTGCTGGATGTCGATACCGGCATCGACGACGCGCTGGCCCTCGCCTACCTTGCCGCGCTCCCGGACACCGAGTTCGTGGCCGTCACGGCGACACCCGGCAACGTCGATGCCGACCAGGTGGCACGCAACACCCTGGCGCTGCTGGAACTGTGCGGGCGGCCGGGCGTGCAGGTGGCCATAGGTGCGCGAAAGCCACTGTCCATTCCGCTGCTGACCACGCCTGAAACGCACGGACCCCAAGGCATCGGGTACGCGGTGCTGCCTGAACCGTCCGGCCGGCCTAGTCCCCGGAACGCGGTGGATCTTTGGATCGAACATGCCAGGGCCAGACCGGGGGAGCTCACGGCGCTCATCACGGCCCCGCTGACCAACTTCGCCCTGGCGCTGCGGAAGGAACCGGAACTTCCCCGCCTCCTGGCCAAGGTGGTGATCATGGGCGGCGCTTTCTACCACCAGGGCAACACCACCCCCACGGCCGAGTGGAACACCCACGTGGATCCCCATGCCGCAAAGGAGGTCTACGCCGCGTACCGGGGCCTGCCACTGGAGAAACTGCCCATCGTCTGCTCCCTGGACACCACCGAGCGCGTGGAGCTGCACCCGGCCCACATCAAGGCCCTCGCCGAAGCAGCGGGCGCCGCCGTCCCGGAACTGGTACTCCCTGAAGACCCGGAAGGCCGTCGCAGCGCGTCCGACAACACCCTCATCAGGCACCTTTCGGACGCGCTGCGTTTCTACTTCGAGTTCCACCGCCTCTACGACCAGGGGTATCTCGCGCACGTCCACGATTTTTTCGCCGCCGGAGTAGCCGCCGGCACTGTGGAGTACACCGACCGCCCTGCCACCGTGGACGTCGAAACGGATTCGCCGCTCCTGGTGGGGACCACGGTGGCGGACTTCCGGGGCCTGTGGGGCGCCGCGCCGAACGCCAGGATCGTGTCCGGCAACAATCCGCAGCAGGCGTTCCGTGAGCTGGTATCCGCCGTCGGGAACCTTGCCCGGCGCGTGGGATGAGAGGGCCCGGGCGGGGAAATCGCCGGTAGAATGGGCTGCGGACCGGCCCGGCGCAGTTGCCGCCGGCTGCTGCCGAGGTGACATAGGCAGCGACACCCAGCCCGGTACAGCCGGGCCACTGCCCGCACCCAAAGGAACATTCCCCATGTCATCGTCCTCCCTGACGCTCCCGGCCCAGGAACGGCCGGCAGCCCGCCGCCGGCTGCTGGAAATCCTCGGCGCGCTGGCCATCGCAGCCACCTACGTCTACCTGGTCCTCAACCAGCCTGCAGACATCACCGGCGGCCCTGGCAGCGCCTCTGCCCTGATTGCCCTTACCGGCTTCCTCGCCGGCGCGGTGCTGCTGATCGTCGCCGTCCTGCCCACCCTGCCGGCCTCCACCCTGGTGCTGATCCCGGTGGCCCTGGTCCTCAACATCGTGCTCGGCCAGTTCGTTGGCAGCACGCTGGTGCCGTTCTACCTTGACGCCATTGGCACCGTGCTGATCGCGGTCCTGGCCGGCCCGGCCGCCGGCGCCGCAACCGGCGCCCTGGGCAGCATTGTCTGGTCCTTCTTCAACCCCACCGTGCTTCCGTTCGCCGCAGGCGCTGCGCTGATCGGATGCCTGGCCGGGCTGGCAGCACGGTACGGCCTCTTCCGCCGGTTCTACCTGGCACCGGTCGCCGGCTTCGTCACCGGAATCATTGCCGGCGTTGTGTCCGCGCCCGTGGCCGCCTTCGTCTTCGGCGGTACCTCCGGCGTGGCCACCGGCGCGATCGTCAGCGCCTTCCGCGCCATGGGCGACACCCTCCTGGCCGCCATCACCAAGCAGGCACTGATCTCCGACCCCATGGACAAGGCCATCGTGTTCACCGTCGCGGCCCTCCTGGTCTACGCGCTGCCCCGGCGGGTACGCCAGCAGTTCCCCTTCATCCGGCGCCACCGGGTCCTCGCCGGTGAGAGTGCGGCTCCGAAAACCGGGCTGAACGAGCCGGCCAGCGGCACCGCTTCCGGCCCGGCACAGGGGTCAGCCCACGGGTCTGCCCGCCACGGCTGACGCGGGACACCATGACAGTATCCGCGGCAGGAGGCGCCCCGGCGCCGGCCAGCCGGGAGCGGCTTAATCCGCTGACCCGGCTGGCCGCCGCCGGAAGCACTGCGGTCATTACGACGGCGGCAGCAAGCTGGCCGCTGTCAGTTGCCGTCATTGCCGCCTGCCTTGGCTTGTCGGTGGCGGGCGGCAACGCCCGCCGCGTGGTGCCGGCCGCCGCGGCGGTCATGGTCCCGCTGGGCCTGTCACTCCTGGCGCTGCACGGGCTGTTCTTCCCCGAAGGAAGGACCATCCTGGCGGCCTGGGGGCCTGCCCGCATCACTGCAGAGGGACTGGACTTCGCCGGGCAGCGCATCCTGCAGCTGACCGCCGTGGTCATGGCCCTGCTCCTGTTTTCGTTCAGCGTCAGCGTCCCGGACCTCGTAGCGGCCTTGTCGGCCCGCGGGGTGCAGGGCCGGTTCGCCTTCGTACTGGCGTCCACCCTGACCCTGCTGCCGGCCATCGGGCAGCGGGCGCGGCGGATCCGGCAGGCTCAGGAAGCCCGCGGCCTGGTCATCTCCCGGAGCCTGGTGTCCAGGGTGGCCGCCTTCCGCCTGCAGGCCGTGCCACTGGTCCTGGCCCTGATCGAGGATGCGGGGACCCGGGCCGCCGCACTGGAGGCGCGTGGGCTGAGCAGCCCCGGGCCGCGGACCAGCTACCGGGAGGTGCCCGATTCCACCGCCCAGCGCACGGTGCGGGCCGTCCTGGTACTGGCGGCACTGGCAGCAGTGGTCCTCCGCGTGGTGCAGGCGGCCTCAGGTGCCTGAGAGCATCACAGCGGGCGGTCCGGAGAACGCAGCCCGGACCGGCAACACGGGCGCCTCACCCAGGCCGGTGCTGGCTGCCGGTATCCGGGACTTCTCCTTCCACGACGGGCGCGTCCCGGCACTACGCGACGTCGCTCTTTCCTTTGCGCCAGGTTCCCTCACGGCTGTCCTGGGCGGTTCCGGGAGCGGCAAGTCCACCCTGGGCCGCCTGCTTGCCGGCTGGCTGCCCCCGGGCGCCCACGGCACCCTGGCAGGGTTCCTTGAGCTGTCCGGCATCCGGCTGGAGTTCGACGGCGGCCCGCAGGACCCGCGGATCAACCCGGCCCAGTGGGGCAGGCAGGTTGGTTTCGTCCCGCAGGAGCCGGCTGCCGTCCTCTCGACGGTCCGTGCGACGGTGGCAGAAGAACTGGCGTTTGGCCTGGAAAATGCCGGCACGGAACGGGCAGTGATGCAGGCTGCGGTGGTCCGCACGGCCGGGCTGCTGGGACTTACGGGACAGCTGGGCCACGACCCCGCGCTGCTTTCCGGCGGCCAGTTGCGGCGGCTCGCCATTGGCTGCGCCATCATTGCAGGACCTCCGGTGCTGGTCATGGACGAGCCGTTTGCCTCCCTGGACGCCGCAGGGGCGGATGACCTGGCCGCCGTGGTCCGTGACCTCCTGAGGCATGGCACCGCCGTCGTGATCCTCAGCCAGACGGTTGAACCGTTGCTCAAGGAAGCCGGGACCTGGGTGGTGCTGTCCGGCGGGACCGTCCTGGCCAGCGGGCCCCCGGCGGCAATGGGACCCACGTCAGGTGTGCTGCCCGCCGCGGTCCGGCGCGCCGCCGGGCAGGGCAGCGCAGAAGTGCAGGAGGGGGCGTCGCCGCGCATGCGCAGGCCCACACCGCACGGGCCGGGGGCACCGGCGCTGCAGCTTCGAAGCGTGTCCTTTGCATACCCGCAAGCGCCGGCAAGTGGAAGAAAACGTCGGAAGCAGCGGCCGGCCGGGAACAGTCAGCGGGAACCGCTGGTCCTGCAGGACATCTCCCTGGCCGTGCACCCCGGGGAAATCGTCGCCATTACCGGCCCCAATGGTGCCGGCAAGTCAACGCTCCTGCGCCACTTCAACGGGTTGCTGCGCCCCACCTCGGGCACGGTGGCCGTCTGCGGCACGGACATTGCAGGGACCCCGGTGGGCCGCGCCGCTGCGTCGGTGGGCCTGCTGTTCCAGCAGCCGCGCGACCAGTTGTTCGAGCGCACCGTTCGCCGGGAGGTCGGGTTCGGCCTGGAACACCTGGCTGGCCGGGCAACGGCAGAGGAGCGGGCGGCCGCAGCACTCCAGGCAGTGGGCCTGGCTGACATGGCTGAAGAGCACCCGGCGGAATTGCCGGCCTCCGCCCAGCGCCTTCTGGCGCTGGCCACCGTCCTGGCCCGGAAACCGGCCGTCCTGGCCCTCGATGAGCCGACGGTGGCGCTGGACGGGGACGGGTTGGCCCTGCTCGACGCAGCCGTAAGGTCGGCAGCCGCGGAGGGCGCCGCCGTCGTGCTGGTCACCCATGACCTGGGCTACGCACGCTCGGCGGCGCACCGCGTTGTGGCGCTCGACGGGGGCCGGCTGCTGCCGGCCTGACCGGCTAGCCCTTGGCGGGGGCAGCGATGCCCGCTGCCAGGAACCGCCTGCCGTTCACCCGCTCCGAGGCGCCCACCCGGTCCAGGTAGGGGGTGATGCCGCCGAGGAACATAGGCCAGCCCGCCCCGAGGATCATGCAGAGGTCGATGTCCTCCGGGCCGGCCACTACGCCCTCGTCAAGCATCAGGCCGATTTCTTCAGCCAGGGCATCCTGGACGCGAAGCAGCACCTGCTCTCCCGTGGAGGGGCTGGAGCCAAAGGACATCAGCGCCAGCGTCGTTTCCGGGATGGCCCGGGAGCCGTCCGGGGCTGCCTCCCAGAGCGCCTTGACGTTGTTGTCGATGAGCTTCTTCAGGTTGCTGGAGACGGGGAAGCGGTCGCCGAAGGCGGTGTGCAGCGACTCCTGGACATGCTGTGCCACCGGCAGGCCCACCATGGCCAGCAGTGTGAAGGGCGTCATGGGCAGGCCCATGGGCCGCAGCGCGTTATCGGCCACCTCTGCCGGGGTGCCCTCGTCGAAAGCCGCCGTGACTTCGCCCATGAGCCGGAGCAGGATGCGGTTGACCACGAACGCGGCGGCATCCTTGACCAGCACGCCCGTCTTCTTCAGTGCCTTGGCCAGCTCAAAGGCGGTGGCGAGCACCGCATCGTCGGTCCGCGGTGCGCGCACGATCTCCAGCAGCGGCATGACGGCGACTGGGTTGAAGAAGTGGAAGCCCACCAGGCGTTCGGGGTGCTTGAGGTCAGCCGCCATTTCCGTCACCGAGAGGGAGGACGTGTTGGTGGCAAGGATGCACTCCGGCGCCACGACGCCTTCCAGCTCCGCGAACACCTGCTTCTTGATGTGCAGTTCCTCGAAGACCGCCTCGATCACGAAGTCGGCGTCGGCGAAGGCATCCTTGGACACCGACCCCGTCACCAGCGCCTTGGTGCGGTTGGCAGCGTCCTGGCTGACGCGCTTCTTCGCCAGCAGCTTGTCCACCTCGCCGTGGACGTAGGCCACGCCCTTGTCCACCCGCGCCTGGTCGATGTCGGTCAGGACCACCGGCACCTTCAACTGGCGGGCGAACAGCAGGGCGAGCTGGCCGGCCATCAGGCCGGCTCCCACCACGCCCACCTTCGTGACGGGGCGCGCCAGCTTGCGGTCGGGGGCGCCGGCGGGCCGTTTGCCGCGCTTCTGCACCAGGTCGAGGAAGGCGTAGACCGTGGAACGGAACTCGTCCGTCTGCATGAGGTCGGCCAGGGTTTCGCATTCCAGCCCCGCTGATTCCGCTGCTGTCATGGTGCGGTTGGCCTCAAGGAGGTCCAGGACCTTCGCGGGCGCGGGGGAGGCATTGGAGGTTTTGGACTCGACGAATTTGCGGCCGGCTTCCACCGCGGCGGTCCAGCGGGCTTCGCTGTCCGGGGAGGAGGGGTCGACGGCGTTGGCGCGCTCCGGGACCACCTCGCCGGAGATGACGCCCGCAGCCCAGGCAAGCGACTGCTCCAGGAAGTCGGCCGGCTCGAAGAGGGCGTCGGCGATGCCCAGGCCGAATGCCTGGCCGCCGGACAGGGTGCGGTTGTTGCTGAGCGGGTTCTCGATCATGACCTTGACGGCATTCTCCGGCCCCACCAGGCGGGGGAGGATGTACACGCCGCCCCAGCCGGGAACCAGGCCCAGGAAAGCCTCGGGCAGCGCCAGTGCTCCTGCACCCGTGGACACCGTGCGGTAGGTGGACTGGAGGGCGATCTCCAGTCCACCGCCCAGGGCAGCGCCGTTGATGAAGGCGAAGCTGGG
Organism: Pseudarthrobacter phenanthrenivorans; assembly: GCF_036455295.1. GTDB lineage: Bacteria > Actinomycetota > Actinomycetes > Actinomycetales > Micrococcaceae > Arthrobacter > Arthrobacter phenanthrenivorans_C. The sequence continues at coordinate 24,444 of NZ_JAYXNX010000004.1, forward strand.
CACGCCCAGGTTTGCCAGGGTGGCATAAACGTCGTGTCCCAGTTGGGCCATCCACAGCCCGTGCTCGCGCTTTTCCAGTGACTTCACGGCGGAAAGATCTGCCCCTGCCACCAGGTAGTGGGGTTTGCCGGTCACGCCAACGCCCACGATTTCGCCGCGCGCTGCGCGCTCCCGCAGGCCCTCCAGCACCGTGCCGAGTTCCAGCAGGGTGTTGGGGCCGAGGGTGGTGGGCTTGGTGTGGTCCAGGTCGTTGTCCAGGGTGACCAGGGCGAAGGTGCCGGGGCTTGGTTTGCCTGCCGTTGCGGGCAGGACAATGTCCTGGACGTAGGAGTGGGTGACGTTTTCGTTGGGGAAAAGGTCCGCCAACTTGCGGAAATCTGCGGCGCTCATGCCAGGGCTCCTTCGGAAACGGCAGCGGTGGTTGTGTCGTGCGATGGGGTGCCGCTGTAGTCGGGGTGGTGCGGGTTTTCCCAGATCACGGTGCCGCCCATGCCCAGGCCCACGCACATGGTGGTGATGCCGTAGCGCACGGACGGGTCCTCTTCGAACTGGCGTGCCAGCTGGATCATCAGACGGACGCCGGAGGACGCGAGGGGGTGCCCCACGGCGATGGCGCCGCCGTAGCGGTTGACGCGGGGGTCGTCGTCGGGAATGCCGTAATGGTCAAGGAAGCTCAGCACCTGGACGGCAAACGCCTCATTGATCTCGAACAGGCCGATGTCGTCGATCGTCAGTCCCGCGTTCCGCAGGGCCTTCTCGGTGGCGGGTACGGGGCCGATGCCCATGACCTCCGGCTCCACGCCGGCGTAGGCGTAGCTGACCAGCCGCATCTTCACGGGCAGTCCCAGTTCGGCGGCGGCGTCTGAGGATGCCAGGACCGCGGCCGTGGCGCCGTCGTTGAGTCCCGCTGCATTCCCGGCTGTGACCCGGCCATGGGCGCGGAACGGCGTGCGCAGGCCGGCGAGGTCACCCAGGGTGGTGCCGGGACGGGGAGGTTCGTCCTTGCTGTGCACGGTCCAGCCCTCGCCGGGCTTCCGGGCCGCAACCGGGACCAGGTCGGACTGGACTTTCCCGTCCCGGTAGGCGGCGGCAAGCTTGTCCTGCGAAGCAACGGCGTAGGCGTCCGTGCGCTGCTTGGTGATGGCGGGGAAACGGTCATGCAGGTTCTCGGCCGTGTTTCCCATGTTCAGGGCAGCGGGGTCCACCAGCCGCTCGGACATGAACCGCGGGTTGGGGTCGGCACCGGAGCCCATGGGGTGGTGGCCCATGTGCTCCACGCCGCCGGCAATCACCACGTCGTAGGCGCCGAAGCCGATGCCGCCTGCGGTGGTGGTGACGGCGGTCATGGCACCGGCGCACATCCGGTCAATGGCAAAGCCGGGGACCGTGCGCGGAAGGCCCGCCAGCAGGGCGGCGGTGCGCCCCAGGGTAAGGCCCTGGTCACCGGTCTGGGTGGTGGCGGCAATGGCCACTTCGTCAATGCGCTCCGCCGGCAGGGACGGGTTGCGGCGCAGGAGGCCGCGGATGCACTTCACGATCAGGTCGTCGGCGCGGGTTCCGGCGTAGATTCCTTTCTCGCCGGCCCTGCCGAAGGGTGTGCGGATGCCGTCCACAAAGACGACGTCGCGGACAGTGCGCGGGGATGCGCCGTTTCCGTGCTGGCTCACGTGTTACTCCTCATTGAGACGTAGCGCGCCGGGTGCATGCCGGAAGGCGGCAGCAACCTGACGTGGGTCACACTGATGTTACTCGTGAGTAACTTAGCCCGCAAGAGGCGGCCGGAACGGCCTACGGGGTCCCCGCGGCTGCGGAGGCCTTGGACTCCTTGGGTGGCAGCGGCTGCGGGTTCAGGAACGCGGCTGTGATCAGGGGGGCCGTAAGCTCCACCTGCCACTGCCGGGCGCCGAATGCCCGCAGCTCAGCGGAGATGGACTCTTCGGTCACCTCTGCCGGCGGCCGCCACGCAACGCGGCGGAGATAGTCGGGTGTCAGCAGGTTTTCCAGCGGAAGGTTCAGTTCCTCGGCCTTTGCCTGCAGCAGTGGCCGGGCGGTGCCGAGGCGTGCGGCCGCTTCAGGGTCGCGGTCTGCCCAGACCCGCGGCGGCGGCGGGGCGTTGGTGGCCAGGTGCAGCGGCGGCAGGTCCTCAAGGGCGCGGGCCGCCGATATGCAGCGCAGCCAGCGCGGGGCTTCGCGCTGGGCGGCACGGCCGTGGAATCCCTTGGTGGTGAGCAGCTGCGGGACCGTGGCGGGCATGGCCTTCGCGGCCGCTACCAGGGCGGAGTCGGGAAGCAGCCTGCCCGGCGCCACATCCCGTTTTTGCGCCAGTGAATCGCGTTCCAGCCACAGTTCGCGGACCGCGGCGAGCTGCCGGCGGTCCCTGATCTGGTGCAGGCCGGAGGTCTTTCGCCATGGGTCAACCCGCGGGGGAGCGATGCCCGCTTCCAGGATGGCGGCGAATTCCTGTTCGGCGTACTCGAGCTTCCCGTCGGCCTGCAGCAGCTCAATCAGTTCCTCGCGCAGCTCGGTGAGGACCTCGACGTCCAGCGCGGCATAGCGCAGCCAGGGCTCCGGCAGGGGGCGGGTGGACCAGTCGGCCGCGGAGTGTTCCTTGGCCAGCCCGAAACCCAGCAGCTGTTCGATGACGGCGGCGAGCCCCACCCGGGGGAGTCCGGCCAGGCGTGCGGCGAGTTCGGTATCGAAGAGTTTGTCCGGCCACATGCCGAGTTCGGAGAGGCACGGCAGGTCCTGCGTGGCGGCGTGCAGGATCCATTCGACGCCGCGGAGGGCGTCGTTGATGATCCCCAGGTTCCCGAACGGTTCCGGATCAATCAGCCAGGTCCCGGCTCCCTCTCGCCGGATCTGGACCAGGAATGCGCGTTGCCCGTAGCGGAATCCGGAGGCGCGCTCCGCGTCCACGCCGGCGGGGCCGGTGCCCGCGGCGATGGCGGCGGCGCACCGCTCCAGGCCGGACTGGGTCTCGATGACCAGCGGAACGCCGTCCCGGGGCGAGTTCAGGTCAATGATTTCGGGGATGGGGCTGTCAAAGCCCTCCACCGTGATGTGGGGTGCGGCAGCAGCAGCCGGGACGCCGGCTGTGGTGTTTTCCGGAATGTTTGGGGTCATGATGCCCCCAGTTTACCGGCCACTTCCATAACCGTTCTGCTGCCTGCGCCGCGGCGGGAGGGCGGTTACGCCGTCGGGAAGCGGCGGGAGACCGGCGAAGGTGCACACCATGTCGGACCATGCTTCGAGGTGGGCCTGGACGTCGGACGAGGCGGGGGTCCAGGAAGCGCGGAGTTCGATGTCGATCGAGCCCGGCCTTTCGGCCAGGGTGCCGAAGCTTTCGGACAGGACCCGGGTGGCAGTGCCGCCTGCTGCCCGGTAGTCCGCATGGTGGTTTTCCAGCGCCTCCACCAGCCAGGTCCAGGCCACTGTTCCCAGCATCTGGTCGTTGCCCATTTCCGGTTCCAGTTCAGCCCTGATGTAGGTGACGATCCGGAATTCCCCGTCCCAGACTGCTGAGCCGTCAGGGTCATGCAGCAGGATGAAGCGGCCCGTTGCCAGCTCCGTTTCGTCGTCATCCGGGGTGGGGGCGGAGGTTCCGGACGCGGCTGCGAAAGCCAGTGCCGCCGGCCCGTGCACGGGGGTGGAAGGGGTGCCGGAACCGGGCGCCATGACTTCGGCGCCCAGCGCGACGGCAAAAGGTGCCAGCCGCGCGGGGGCAGGAATCTCTGCGAGACGCAGTTCCTTGCGGCAGCGGGCTTTCCTGAGGGTTCCCAAGGCGTGGAGAAACTCCGGGGGAACCTGGTCAAGTGCGTTCACCTTGGCAGATTACGGGCCGGGGCGGGGCGGGGCCGGAAGGCTCGCCGTCGGCCGCCGGTCAGCGGGCCTGGCCGTCCCGGTAATCCCGCAGTTCATGGCGGATTGCGGCAGCAAAGGAATCAACATCCTCCTCCGTGGTGTCAAAGGAACACATCCACCGGACTTCCCCTGCGGCTTCGTCCCAGTCGTAGAACCGGAAGGAACTGCGCAACCTGTCGGCCACGCCGGGTGGCAGGATGGCGAAGACGCCGTTGGATTCGGTTTTTTGGGTGGGCCGGACGCCCTCGATGGTGTCGACGGCGGCGCGCAGCCGGGTGGCCATGGCGTTGGCATGCGACGCCGAGCGCAGCCAGAGGTCGCCTTCGAGCAGGGCGATGAACTGGGCGGACATGAAGCGCATCTTGGAGGCCAGCTGCATGTCCATCTTGCGCAGGTAGACCAGGCCGTGCGCTGCTTCCGGGTTCAGGGCCACCACCACTTCGCCGAAGAGCAGTCCGTTCTTGGTACCGCCAAAGGACAGGATGTCCACCCCGGCGTCCCGGGTGAAGGCGCGCAGCGGCACGCCCAGGTGGGCTGCCGCATTGGCCAGCCGGGCACCGTCCATGTGCAGCTTCATTCCCTTGGCATGCGCGTGCTCGGCAATGGCGCGCACCTCGTCCGGCGTATAGCAGGTGCCCAGTTCCGTGGTCTGGGTGATGGAGACGGCGAGCGGCTGGGCGCGGTGCTCGTCTCCCCAGCCCCACGCTTCACGGTCGATCAGCTCGGGGGTCAGTTTGCCGTCCGGTGCGGGGACGTGCAGGAGCTTGAGGCCGCCGATGCGCTCCGGGGCGCCGTTCTCGTCCATGTTGATGTGTGCGGTGGAGGCGCACACCACCGCGCCCCAGCGTGGGAGCAGTGACTGCAGTGACAGGACATTGGCGCCGGTGCCGTTGAACACCGGGAAGCATTCGATGCCGGGGCCAAAGTGTTCAACCATCAGTTCCTGCAGGCGCGCGGTGTAGTCGTCCTCGCCATAGGAGACCTGATGCCCCTCGTTGGCCGCAGCGAGCGCCGCCAGGACCTCCGGGTGGACGCCTGAGTAGTTGTCGGAGGCGAAGCCGCGGACGCTGGGGTCGTGGAGCCGCAGCGCAGCGCCTGTTTCTGCTGTTGTCGTCATGGGATTGCTCACGCTTTCAGTGTAGGTACAGTCCTGGCGGCTTCAGGCCGCCAGGAGAAGCCGGGTGCCGTTGAGTTCTGCGGACGGCGTGCCGAAAAGCCGCACGACGGCGGCAGCCAGGTCAGCGACGTCCGTCGCCCCCGGGAACTTCCGCTCGGGGTGGGCCCGGCGCAGGTCATCGTCCACCAGTGCCTTGACCACCAGGATGCTGGCTGCTGCCTGGCCGGTCCCGGCTTCGGCGGCCCGCCGGAAGCCATCCGCCACGGCCAGGGTCCATGCTTCGGCTGCCGCCTTCGCGGCGACATAGCTGGCCCCCGCCGCGGTGGGCTTCGCGAGGGCCGTTGAGGACACCATGGCAAACCTGCCGGTGGCGGAGGCGGCGATGTCATCGAAGAAGACCCGCGAGACGTTCCGCAGTGTGGTGACCGCCCCACGCTCCAGGAAGTCCCAGTCGTCGTCGGTCTGGTCGGTGATTCCCTTGGCGCCACGCCAGCCGCCCACCAGGTGGATCACCCCGTCCACGGTACCGAAGGCGGCGGTGACGTCGTCGCGCAGCCGCCTGACCTGTTCCAGAACCGCAAGGTCGCACGTGAAGGGGGTGACGCCGTCGCCCGCTTTTTCTGCCGCCTGCCTGATCCTCGTCGGATCAGAGCCCACCGTGGCCACGCGGTGGCCTGCCGCGGCCAGTGCCCGGGCGGTGGCAATCCCGGACGCGCCGCTGCCGCCCGTCACCAGGACGGTGAGGGGGCCGGGCCCGTGTCCGGCCCCGGTTTGGGATCCGGTCACAGTGCGGTGCGGCCGGTGATTCCGGCGGTTGAGTCAATGACGGGGCGCATCTTCTTCTCCAATGCCTCGTAGAACATGGACAGCGGGAATTCGTCGTCCAGCACCTGGTCCGTGAGGCCTCGGGGCGTTCCCGAAAGCGGCAGCGCATCCGGGCCCTTGGCCCACACGGAGGCCGGGTTGGGGGTGACGGTTGCCGAGACCAGCTGGTAGGCCGCCAGCCAGTGCGCGGTCTTGGGCCGGTCGATGGAACGCCAGTACAGCTCGTCGATGCTGGCCCCCAGGGCGATGACGGCGTCCGCCACTTCATCCCAGTCGATGGTAAGCCGCGTATCCGTCCAGTGCAGCACGTGCTGCTGGTGAAGCCAGGCGAACAGGAGCTGGCCGCCCAGGCCGTCGTAGTTGCGCACCCGGGTGCCGGTGATGGCAAAGCGGAAGATGCGGTCGAAGAGGATGGCGTACTGCACCAGCTTCGCGTGGCGCCGGGCTTCGGGGTCGGCGTCGTCATCCTTTTCAATCCGGACCGACTCGCGGAACGCCGTCAGGTCGCAGCGCAGTTCCTCCAGCGAGTACAGGAAGTAGGGCATGCGCTGCTTGATCATGAACGGATCGAACGGCAGGTCGCCGCGCATGTGGGTCCGGTCATGGATCAGGTCCCACATCACGAAGGTGGCCTCGGTGAGGTCCTGGTCCGCGAGCAGTTCCGCAGCGCCCTCAGGGAGCTCCAGCGAGGTGATGTCAGCGGCAGCCTTCAGGACGCGGCGGAACCGGGCGGCCTCCCTGTCGGCGAAGATGGCGCCCCAGGTGAAGGTGGGGGTACGGCTGACCGCTACGGTCTCGGGGAAGAGGACCGCGGAGTTCGTGTCGTAGCCCGGGGTGAAATCGATAAAGCGGATGGGGACGAACAGCTTGTTGGAGTACTCGCCGGCCTCCAGCCCAGCAATGAACTCCGGCCAGATCACCTCGACCAGGACGGCCTCCACCAGGCGGTTGCTGCTGCCGTTCTGGGTGTACATGGGGAAGACCACCAGGTGCTGCAGGCCGTCACGGCGCTGCTCCTGCGGCTGGAACGCCAGCAGGGAGGACAGGAAGTCGGGGACGGCGAAGCCGCCGCCGGCCCAGGCTTCGAAGTCTGCGCAGGCGGCGCCCAGGTATTCGCGGTCGTGTGGAAAGGCGGGGGCCAGGGTCTGGACCGCGGCAACGATTGATTTCACATGCCCGGCTGCCTCCGCGTGGTTTTCGGCGTCGGGGACGGAACCGTCCTGGGCCTGCAGGGCCTGCAGGGCGGTTGCTGCGGCCTTGAGCCGGAGCCAGTCCTCGTTCTGCGCGGAAATCCCGGTTACGGCGGTGGTCAGGGTCTCTGTCATCGTCGGCTGCCTTTCTGGTTGCTTGCTTTCTCTGGGGAGCGTAACAAGCAACCAGCAGGTCTTATGCCAAAAAGGGCGATCCATAAGAAAAGCTTAGGCTGGAGGATTTTCCCGGGCTGTCGAGACCAGCCCCTGCTGTGGCATCAGCATGGCCGGGGCATGCGGCCCCGGCCATGTGCCTGGCAGGTCTTTCGGCGGTTTAGTCCCGGGACTGCCCTTCACCGGCGTCGTCCTTGGCCACCAGCCGGAGGGAGACGGAGTTGATGCAGTAGCGCTGGTCCGTGGGAGTGCCGTAGCCCTCGCCCTCAAAAACGTGGCCCAAATGTGAGTCGCAGGAGGCGCACCGCACTTCGACCCGGTCCATGCCCAGGGTCCGGTCATGGATGTACCGCACCTTGCCCTCAGTCAACGGGGCCCAAAATGAAGGCCAGCCGCAGTGCGAGTCGAACTTCTCGTTGCTGGTGAACAATTCGGCGCCGCAGGCCCGGCACTGGTACACGCCCTCGGTATGCGTATCCCAGTACTCACCGGTGTAGGGCCGTTCAGTTCCGGCCTGCCGAAGGACGTGGTACTCCTCCGGAGTCAGTTCCTCACGCCACTGGTCATCGGTTTTTTGGAGTGTGTTGGCCGCTGCGGTGTTTTCCTGGGCGCCGCCAACCATGTCCGTTGCCTTGTTACCGAAGATGCTGTTTCCAAAGATGCTCATAGCATTCCCAACGCTCAGGAGTCGCCGATAAATCCCGAGCCGGCATACAGGTGGAGAACGGGGACGCCAAGCTGGTCCTGTGCCTTGTTGGCCCAGTCGGTGTGGAACGTGTCCGACACGGCATGCGGCCGCGTGATGACCACGGCCTGGCCGGCTCCTGTTTCCCTGACCTTGGCCACAAGGCTGTCCACCGCCTTGCCCTCCACTACCTGTCCCGTTACACCGGAGCCCAGCCCCCCCAGCGCAGCGAGTGAGGCGGCAAGGGTCTCGTCCGCATGGGCGCGCTCAGCGGCCACGTCCGGGTTTCGGTCGGCCAGTTCGCGGAACGCCTTGGCAACGTCCAGCATGGACAGGTTCTCCAGGAAATCCACCAGCAGGTGCCGCTCGGTGTTTGCCGGCACCAGGACCAGCAGGCGGCTGTCTGTCCCATCCACCAGCCGTTCAATGTTCACGCGGTCGTCCGCGCCCAGGGGTTCTTCGGTCAGGATGACGATGGGATCACTCATGGCCTTAGCCTAGCGCCCGGAGCTGCCTCCACGGTACGCCTGGGACACTGGCGGCAGACGGCGCGGCGACGTGCCGGAAGCGCCCGGGAATGCGGGCATCGGGGGGTCGGCCGGTAAGAATAGTGCCATGGCACCTTTCCGGCGAGCGCGCCCTGCAATGACTGCACCCACCAGGGATTCAGGCGTGATGTCGCCCGGGGCAAAGTGGGCCGTTGGCGGGGCGATCGCCGGCGGTTCGGTGGCGAGCCTGTTGGGAATGGGTTCCTCGGCGCTCGCCGTCTATTTTGCGCGGCGCGTCATCACTCCGGCCCGGCAGCGGGCCGCGGACAAGGAAGTGCTGGCCGTCATCCGGGACGGGCAGAAGCAGCAGGTGATCTTTGCTGCCAATGAGGACACCACCGTGGACGGGGTTTACGGGTTCTTTTTCGACGGCGGCAAAGGGCACGCGCGGATCGGACGCATCATTTCCTACTCGCCTGCCGAACGGACAGTCCTGCGCGAAGTTGAGGCGGTCTACAGCGGCGACCTCTCTACGGCACGCTGGGGATGGTGGAGCGGGGCCACGTATCCTGACCCGGCCGCCGTCGGACTTCCTGCGGAGGACGTGATGATCCCCGTGGAGCGCGGCGAAGCGCCCGCGTGGCTGGTCCGGGCAAAGGGCACCGCACGGACATGGGCCATCATGGTGCACGGGCGCGGGGCTACCAGGCAGGAGGCACTCCGCGCTGTGGGGCCGGCCCTGGAACTGGGTCTGACCAGCCTCCTGGTGTCCTACCGGAACGACGGACTGGCGCCGTCGGCCGACGATGGGCGGTATGGTTTGGGGTCAACGGAGTGGCAGGACATTGAAGCCGCCATCGAGTACGCGCTGGCCCACGGAGCCGAAGAGATTGTCCTCTTTGGCTGGTCCATGGGGGGCGCCATCTGCCTGCAGACGGCGGACCTTTCCCGCCACCGCCATCTCATCCGGGCCATGGTGCTCGATGCGCCGGTCACCGACTGGGTCACGGTGCTGGCACACCACGCGCAGCTGAACCGCATCCCGTCGCTCGTGGGCCGGTACGGGCAACTAATGCTGGGCCACCCGCTGGGACGCCGGCTCACCGGCCTCTCGGCCCCGGTGGACCTCAAAGTCATGGATTGGGTGTCCCGGGCTGTGGAGCTGCGGACGCCTACACTCATCATCCACAGCGTCGACGACGAGTACGTGCCGTACGGGCCTTCCGCGCTGCTCGCCGAACGCAACCCGGATATGGTGACGTTCGAAACCTTCAACCACGCGCGGCACACCAAGGAGTGGAACGTGGACCCCGAACGATGGGAGCGCCTCGTGAAGGCGTGGCTCCGGCAGCAGCTTGCCCCACGCCTCAACCCGGGCGCCGGGCTCGTGCCGGGCAGCCCGGCCCGGCAAACCCCCGCGGGGGCATGACATGGCGCTACGGCATGGGGGAGCGACGGTAACCGACCGGGGCCGCGACCTGGCAACGGGCCTTCCGGAACTGGTGGCCGCGGCAGCAGGGCGGCCAACCCAGGCGTCCAACGCTCCCTTCGATGGCTCGCTGGTAGGCGAAGTGCCTGTCTGCACCACCGACGACGTGGACTCTGCCGTAGCCCGCGCCCGCGTGGCCCAGCGGCACTGGGCAGGTTTGCCCGTCGCTGAACGCGGGGCCGTGATTCGCCGCTTCCGTGGACTGCTGCTGGACCGGGAACAGGACATTCTGGACCTGGTCCAGGCGGAGAGCGGCAAATCCCGGCTCAGCGCCTTCGAAGAGTTCGCCGACGTTGTGCTGACGGCCGACTACTACGAGCGGAATGCCGGCCGGTATCTGCGGCCACGCCGCCGAAAGGGCGCGGCCCCCGTGCTCACCCGTGCCACCGAGTACCGGGGGCCCAGGGGAGTGGTGGGCGTCATCAGCCCCTGGAACTATCCCCTGACCCTCGCTGTTTCCGACGCGATTCCCGCGCTCCTGGCGGGAAACAGCATCGTCCTGAAGCCGGATTCGCAGACGCCCTTTACCGCCCTGCTGATGCTCAAGCTGCTCCGGCAGGCAGGCCTTCCCACGGAGCTGTTCCAGATCGTCACCGGCCCCGGCACTGCGATAGGTCCGGCCCTGATCGAGCGCGTCGACTTCCTGATGTTCACAGGGTCCTCCCAAACAGGCAAAACCGTGGCCCGCCAGTGCGGCGAACGGCTGATCGGGTTCTCCGCCGAACTCGGCGGCAAGAACCCCATGCTGGTGCTGGCTGATGCCCAGGTGGGCAAGGCGGCCAGCGGCGCGGTGCACGCCTGCTTCTCCAACTCCGGCCAGCTGTGCGTCAGCATCGAACGGATCTACGTGAACGCCGACGTTTACGACAGCTTCCTGGCGGCCTTTACTGCGGAGGTAAAGCGGATCCGGATGGGTCCGGGCCCGGACTGGGACATCGGCATGGGTTCCCTGATCAGCGCTGCCCAGGTGGAGCGGGTGGACCGCCACGTCCAGGACGCCCTGGCCAAAGGGGCGCAGCTGCTGGCCGGCGGACGGCGGCGGCCGGACCTGGGGCCCTTGTTTTACGAACCAACGGTCCTGGCAGGAGTTACGGCGGACATGCTCCTTGCCCGGGAGGAGACGTTCGGGCCGGTGGTTGCCGTGTACCGGGCAGCCGACGACGACGAAGCCGTAGCCCTGGCCAACGACTCCGACTTCGGGCTGAACGCCAGCGTCTGGTCCGCCCGGCGCGGGGAGGCTGTTGCGCGCCGGCTCCGTACCGGCACCGTCAACGTCAACGAAGGCTACGCCGCCACCTGGGCATCCCATGACGCGCCCATCGGCGGAATGAAGGACTCCGGCGCCGGCCGGCGCCACGGCCGGGAAGGCATCCTGAAGTACACCGAACCGCAGACCATTGCCGTGCAGAGGCTGCTGCGGGTGGCGCCTGCGCCGGGCATGTCCAACCGCACCTATTCACGCATCATGAAGGGCGCCATCACCCTGATGGGCCGTCTTCCCCGGGGCCGGTAATCACACCTGCCCCTGTCGCACCAACTACAGGAGAACTGATATGGCCAGAGGAACCCGTCTTTCCGGTGCAACGCTGTTGGTCACGGGCGGTGGAAGCGGTCTGGGCCGGCGCATGGCGCTGGGAGCGGCACGGCGCGGAAGCCGCGTGGTCATCTGGGATGTGAATGCTGAAGCCGGCGCAGCGGTCTGCGGCGAGATCAGGGCTGCCGGAGGGTCAGCCGAGGCCCAGGCCGTGGACGTTACCGACAAGGAAGCGGTGGCTGCTGCCGCCGCCGCGGCCGGCCCCGTGGACGTCCTGATCAACAACGCCGGGGTGGTCAGCGGCCAACCGCTCCTTGATGCCACCGATGAGGCCATCGAACGGACCATGAACGTCAATGTCATGGCCCTGTATTGGGTAACGCGTGCTTTCCTCGCCGGGATGGCAGGCCGGCGCCACGGAACCGTGGTCACCGTTGCCAGCGCCGCCGCGCTGGTGGGGGTCGCGCGGCAGACCGACTACTCCGCCAGCAAATTCGCCGCATTCGGCTTCAACGAGTCGCTCCGCGCCGAGGTCCGTGCCGCCAAACTCGGCGTCAACACGCTGGTGGTCTGCCCGTATTACATCGACACGGGGATGTTCGACGGCGTCCAGACCCGCTGGCCCATGCTCCTCCCGATCCTCCAGGAAGAGGACGTGGCAACCAAGGTCCTCGATGCCATCGAGGCCGGCCGACGAAAGCTGGTCCTGCCGCCGCTCGTGAACCTGCTGCCGGTCCTCCGCATCCTTCCGGTCGACGCCTTTGACCGGCTCCTGGACGTCCTCGGAGTCAACCGGACCATGGACAATTTCACCGGCCGTGCCAATAGCCCTGAAAACTCTGCGAACCGCGGAGGTCTACCCGGCCGTCAGTGAGCTGATGGGCGCCGCGACGGCGTCCGTCAGCCGGACCAGGTCAGCCGGGGCGAGTTCAATGTCCAGGCCCCGCCTGCCGCCCGACACCAATAGCGTGCCAAGTTCCAGGGCGCTGGAATCCAGCACGGTGGGGGACGGCTGGCGCTGGCCGAGCGGGGAAATGCCGCCGAGCACGTAGCCGGTGCGCCGCTGGGCCGCGGCGGGATCGGCCATCGCAGCCTTTTTGGATCCAAGCGCAGCGGCCATGGCCTTCAGGTCCAGCGTGCCGCTCACCGGAACGATGCCGACCGCGAGCCTGCCCTCAACCTCCACCATCAGCGTCTTGAAGACGCGGGCCGGATCGATGCCCAGGGCTTCAGCAGCCTCGGCGCCGTAACTCGCGGCGGACGGATCGTGGGTGTAGGGGTGAAGCACAAAGGGAACCCCGGCGGCGGTGAGGACCGCTGTGGCCGGGGTTCCCTGGGTGCTGTTCCTGCGTGCCATGAAGGCGGGATCAGGCCTGGCTGCGGGACGCGGCGACCTTGCGCTTGATGCGGCCCAGCATGGCGGTCATGCCGCGCATGCGCAGGGGCGTAATGGCCCGGGTGAGTCCCAGCAGTTCCGGCATGTCGTCCGGCACGGCGAGGATCTCGTCCGCGGTCAAGCCGTCCAGGCCCTCGTGCAGCACCCCCGCAAACCCCCGCGTGGTGGGTGCCTCGGCGGGTGCCTTGAAGAACAGGTGGACGGCGCCGTCGTCGTGGTTCCCAGTCTCGATGGTGAGGAACAGCGGCGACTGGCACTCCACCACCTGCTCAAGGAGCTCGGGATGGTCCTTGAGCCGGTCCGGAAGTTCCGGCAGCCCTTCGGAGAACTCCAGCAGCAGCTGCAGTCTTTCGGGCTCGGACAGGGCCTGGAAATCGTCCACGATGGCCGCCAGGGCGGACGGCAAAGCTTGAGTAGTCATCGTTCCAAGTCTACGCGGGGCAGGCCTGCGTCAGGCTCCGACGGCAACGGGAACCGAACCCCGCTCGGCGCCCTTGACGATGGGGACCCGGACGGCGTTGCCCCACTCGGTCCAGGAACCGTCGTAATTGCGCACGGATTCGAAGCCCAGGAGGTACTTGAGTGCAAACCAGGTGTGGCTGGAACGCTCGCCGATGCGGCAGTAGGCAACGACGTCGTCACCTTCGGTCAACCCGGCCTCGCCCAGGTAGATCGCCTCCAGCTCATCCCTGCTGCGGAACGTTCCGTCCTCGGCAGCGGCGCGGGCCCACGGGATGGAGGCGGCGGTGGGGATGTGGCCGCCGCGCAGGGCGCCCTCTTCCGGGTAGGCCGGCATGTGGGTGCGCTGGCCCGTGTATTCCTCGGGGGAGCGGACGTCGATGAGCGGCTTGCCCAGGTGGGCAAGGACGTCGTCCTTGAACGCGCGGATGGGGGCGTCGTCGCGCTCCACCACCGGATAGTTGCCGGCGGCGGGGGCGGGCCTGTCCTTCGTCAGTTCACGGCCCTCGGCAACCCACTTGTCCCGGCCGCCGTCCAGCAGCCGGACGTCCTGGTGGCCGAAAAGGGTGAAGACCCACAGGGCGTAGGCGGCCCACCAGTTGGACTTGTCACCGTAGATGACCACGGTGCTGTCACGGGAGATGCCTTTCGACTCCGCCAGCTTCGCGAAGGCCGCGCCGTCAACGTAGTCGCGGGAAACCTCATCGTTCAGGTCCGTATGCCAGTCGATCTTGACGGCACCGGGAATGTGGCCCGTCTCGTACAGCAGCACGTCCTCGTCGGACTCCACAACCACCAGCTCGCCGTTTGCCACCGCGCCGTTCTCGATGGCAGCCGCGAGCCACTCAGTGGAAACGAGCCGCTCGGGGTGGGCGTAGGCTGCGAACTTCTCATTCTGTTCAACCGGGTAGGGCATGGTTTGGCCTTTCATTCAGAGCACGGGAAACCGTGGAACCGGCATTGGAACCTCTTCCCACCCTAACCAGCGCCCGTCGCGTTGTCCGTATTCCGTTAATAGGACGAAATGTTGCCTTGGTCACGCGGACGGCAGAAGGCGGTCGCCCGGAAGGGGGAGGCCGCGCATTGCCGGTATCCTTTCTGGGGACCAACCACCAGCAGAACGGACCACCTTGGTACAGATCGAACAGCTTGCCGCCCGCACTCCGGCAGTTTCGGTGGATGAACTCCTCAAAGGCTTCTTTCCGTCTCCGCGGTTCGGGGAGGTTTCCTTTTCGAGCTACCGCCCGGACCCCAAGCAGCCCAGCCAGGCTGCGGCCGTACGTGCCCTTGAAGCATTTGCCGACGGCGTGGGGTCGGGTAACGGGGGCGGCCTCTTCAGGAAGCTGTTTGGGAAGAAAGACGAATCCCGGGCCGGGATCTACCTGGACGGCGGCTTCGGCGTGGGCAAGACCCACCTGCTGGCGTCCCTCTGGCACGCCTCCCCGGGCCCCAAAGCCTTCGGTACGTTCGTGGAGTACACCAACCTGGTGGGTGCGCTGTCCTTCCGGAAGACCGTGGAGGCACTGAGCACCTACAAGCTGGTCTGCATCGACGAATTTGAACTGGACGATCCCGGGGACACGGTCCTGATGTCCCGTCTCATGCGCGAACTCTCGGACGCCGGCGTCAAGCTCGCCGCCACCTCCAATACGCTCCCGGGCTCGCTCGGGGAGGGCCGCTTTGCCGCCGTCGATTTCCAGCGCGAGATCCAGGTCCTGGCGGACCAGTTCGACGTCATCCGCATCGACGGTGAGGACTACCGTCACCGCGGCCTCCCCGCCGCGCCCCAGCCGCTGAAGAACAGCGAACTCAGTTCCCACATGAAGGCCGAGTTCGACGGCAAGACGGTGGCCCAGGACGAGTTCTCCACCCTGATCCATCACCTCGCCGGCGTGCACCCCAGCCGGTACCGGCAGTTGATCGATGGCATCGACGCTGTGGTGTGGCGCAACGTGGAAACCATCAACGAACAGGCGGTGGCGCTGCGCTTTGTGGTCCTGGCGGACCGGCTCTACGACAAGGACGTTCCCATCCTGGCCAGCGGTGTCCCCTTCGACAAACTGTTCACCGAGGAAATGATGGCCGGCGGTTACATGAAGAAGTACTTCCGTGCCGTTTCCCGCCTCACCGCACTGGCCCGTGAGGGCCAGAACCACGAACCGTCGTAACGGAATCCCTGCACCTCACGCTGCCCGCGGCTTCAGCACAAACCGCACTGCCAGCCCGGCGAGGAGCGCCCAGAACGCCGAGCCGACGCCGGCGAAAGCGAGGCCCGAAGCCGCCATCAGGAAGGTGACGGCGGGCGCGATGCGGTCTTCCGGGTCTGCCAGGGCGGCCGAGACCGCCGCGGCGAGGGTTCCCAACAGGGCCAGCCCGGCCACGGCCTCAAGCATTCCTGCCTGGGCCTGGCTGACCACCGATACCAGGGCCGTGGAGAAGGCGGCCAGCACCAGGTAGGCCAGGCCGGAGGTAAAGCCGGCCACCCACCGCCTGCCCCTGTCCGCGCCGGCTTCCTCTCCTGCGGCCAAGGCCGCGCTGAGTGCCGCAAGATTGATGGCGTGGCCGCCGAAGGGTGCCCCCAGGACCGTTCCTGCCCCGGTGACCAGCATCGCCGGTCGCCACGGAGTTTCGTATCCAAACGACCGGAGGACGGCTACGCCCGGAACATTTTGCGAGGCCATGGTCACCACGAACAGGGGAATGGCGATTCCCGCAACGGCCTGCAGGGTGAACGCGGGTGTGGTCCAGGCGAGGGCGGGCACCAGGGCTGCAGGCTCAACAGTTGTCCCCGCCGATGCGAGCGACGTTCCGATGACGGCCAAAGCCACCAGCAAGGCCCCGGGGACAGCCCACCGCGGAGCGAACTTCATCATCACCAGCCAGCAAAGAATGACCGGCGCCACGAACAGGGGGACCGTACCCAGGGCCTTGAACGGGGCCAGGCACAGCTGCAGCAGTACCCCGGCAAGCATCGCCTGGGCCAGCGACGACGGAATGCGGGCCATCAGCCGGCCGAGCGCCGGCACCAGGCCGGCCAGGGCCAGCAGCAGCCCCGTTGCAAGGAAGGCGCCGACGGCGGCCGGCCACCCGCCGTCGGGCATTCCCGACGCCGCAAGCAGTGCCGCGCCGGGGGTGGACCAGGCCAAAGTCACCGGAACTTTGGAGCGCCATGCGAGCAGCAGGACGCCGAGTCCGACGGCGAGGGTCAGTGCCAGCAGGCCGGACGCGGCCTGGCCGGCATCGGCACCAACCGCCCGGAGCCCGGCCAGCACTACGGCGAATGAGGAGGTGAAGCCCACCAGCGCGGTGACGCTTCCGGCAATGACCGGGCGGGAATCGATCCGGGGCGCTCCGGCCTTGTCTGTCCGTGACGGTGCGGGGGAGTTGGGCATACCGGCAGGTTATCGGGGTGCCTGCGGGAAGCGGGAATTGGGACGGCCGCCGTCGTGCATTGTGCCGCCCTTTAAACGCCAAAGGCGCGGGCGCCGCCTCCCGGCGGGACCCGCGCCCCGTTGACGTGCTGGGGCAATGCCCTGGCCAAATCCTCTACGGAACCCTGTCAACCGGCGGAACCGGATTTCCAGGAACTGCCGGGGGAACCGGTCCGGCGGCAGGTGCCTGGCCCGGGGTTCCGTTCCTGTCAATGAGCTTGGAAGCGCCATCCTGGATCTTGTCGACGTGTCCCGCGTACTTGCCGCCGGTCCTGGTGTCGACGAAATCGCCGGCCTTGGTGATGCCGTCCTTGATGGCCTGCTCGTTGCCGTGGATGAGACCCTGAGCCTTGCCCTTTAGATCGTCAATCAAACCCACGGGCACCTCCCTTCTGTCGCGGAGCCAGGTCGCTCCTCGCGCATTCGATCCTATCGGGGGGCTGCAGGCGTGCCAAGGGAAATCCGTTCGCCGGGAGCGGATGTCCGGGCAACAAAAAAGCAGCTCCGGAGAGCTGCTGTTCGTGTGGGCGATACTGGGATCGAACCAGTGACCTCTTCCGTGTCAGGGAAGCGCGCTACCGCTGCGCCAATCGCCCGGAACCGGAAGACCGGTAAGTGGGATAAAAGAGAGCGGACGACGAGATTCGAACTCGCGACATCCACCTTGGCAAGGTGGATGTCGCGAGTTCGAATCTCGTCGTCCGCTCTCTATTATCCCACTTACCGGTCGTCCGGTTCCGGGCGATTGGCGCAGCGGTCGCGCGCTTCCCTGACACGGAAGAGGTCACTGGGTCGATCCCAGTATCGCCCACTGGCAAGGCAACTAGCCCGCAGTACCCCGGTGCACCGGGACCACCTGCACGCGGACGTAGCTCAGCTGGTAGACCACCACCTTGGCAAGGTGGTGCTCTACCAGCTGAGCTACGTCCGCGTGCAGGTTGTCCCGGTGAACCGGGGTACTGCGGGCAAGTTGCCTTGCCAGTGGGCGATACTGGGATCGAACCAGTGACCTCTTCCGTGTCAGGGCAGCGCGCTACCGCTGCGCCAATCGCCCGGACCCGGACGACCGTGACGTGCGATAAAAGAGAGCGGAGGAGGAGATGCGAACTCGCGCCATCCACATTGGGAAGCTGGTGCTCTCCCAGCTGAGCTACGTCCGCGTGCAGGTGGTCCCGGTGCACCGGGGTACTGCGGGCTAGGTGCCTTGCCAGTGGGCGATACTGGGATCGAACCAGTGACCTCTTCCGTGTCAGGGAAGCGCGCTACCGCTGCGCCAATCGCCCATTGAATCCGAAAGATCCGGAAACCATGGTTTTCACCGAGGTGGGTACGGGATTCGAACCCGTGTATACGGCTTTGCAGGCCGCTGCCTCGCCTCTCGGCCAACCCACCGTGTTAGCGTCAATTCCGAAGAATGTTTGCTGTGACAGTGTCCTGCGAGCGGACGACGAGATTCGAACTCGCGACATCCACCTTGGCAAGGTGGTGCTCTACCAGCTGAGCTACGTCCGCATTTTGGAGGGTTGAATCCTTGCCGTTTCCGGCATTTCCTCGCGTTCCAACGAGTAAAAACAATATAGGAGGTTCCGGGAATCTCCAAATCGGGCCGGCCCGGGGAACCGTCAACCCGCCTGCTTCCCAGCATTCACGCGGGTTCTGCCAAGTTACAGACGTGTAATTCGCGACGGCGGCGAGGGGGCTTAAAGGGGCCGGTCCAGGCGGTTCCGCGTCCCGCGGCCCGCTTCCAGGCAGCGCTGCCGGCTGCGGAATGTCCGATTTTTGAATTGGGGCAGAGGTGGGCTAGCATTCAAATGCATCGGGGCGATTGGCGCAGTGGTAGCGCGCTTCGTTCACACCGAAGAGGTCACTGGTTCGAACCCAGTATCGCCCACCGCAGAGGTCCGTTTCCGCTCATCAGCAGCGGAAACGGACCTTTTTTTGTGTGCAGCTCCTGCCTCCGGAGCTTTTGTCGGCCCCCTGTGAAAGAGTCTTTTCCATGACTGATCCGCTTCTCGCCCACGCCACCGAATACGGCCGGATGTACGCACGGTCAACGTCTGAGCAGTTCTCCGTACCGTCCATCACTACGGTCATCAGCCAGCAGCCACACGGCCTCGACGGCTGGTTCGGCTACATGGGGGCAAGCAGCCTGGCCAACGACCCCCTGCTGTCGGACTGCCTGGGCAGCCCCGCGAAGATCAAACAGGCCATCAACCGTGCGGCCAAGGCTGCCGAAACCTACCGGGACGACGCCGCCCGGCGCGGGGACCGGGTGCATTACTACTGCGAGCAGGTGGCGTTGCGTGCTTTGGGGCGCCCCCACGCCATGAAGGAAGCCCGGGAAGCGCTCGGCGCCAACGGAGAGGAAGCCTTCGCCGTCCGTTTCGACGAATGGTGGGAGCTTTTCAGGGTTGAGCCCATCGCCCCGGAAATAACTGTTTGGAACAACTCCGTGGGCTATGCGGGAACCCTTGACCTCGTGGCACGGATCAACGGCCGCATCTGCCTGATCGACTACAAAACCAAGGGCACCACCCGGGACGGGCTGGTGAAGCCCCTGGACGACAAGGTGGTCATGCAACTGGTGGCCGGCATGAAGGCCGAGGAAAGCCTGGTGGACCCGGAGGCCGGAACGTGGGAACCGTGGAAGTACGGGGAAAACCCGGTCCTGCTGGCCGTTGCCATCGGCGAGACGGAGGTCCGGCCAGTCCGCGCCAACCCCGAGGTCCTCAAGCACCACTGGTGGAAGTTCTGCGCACTGCGCCGCGTCTGGGAGCTGTCCGCGGACACCGTCAGTGCCGGCACGGCCCTGCTGCCCATTGCCCCTCCGCCGCTGGCACAGGCCCGCACCGCCTAGGTCGGTCCAGCCGGGGTGACTGCACCTAAACTGGATAGGTTCCCTTTGCCACCAACCGTGAGGACAAACAGCGCATGGCTATTCTGAATATCCGCATCATCGGGGATCCTGTGCTGCGCACAGTCGCCGATCCCGTGACGGAATTCGGACCCGAGCTTGCCAAACTGGTCGCCGACATGACCGAGACCATGGAGGATGTGGACGGCGCGGGCCTTGCCGCGCCCCAGATCGGGGTCAGCAAGCGCGTCTTTACCTACCGCATCGACGGTGTGGAAGGGCACATCATCAACCCTGTCCTGGAGAACAGCGGGGACTACCAGCCGGACCACGTGGAAGGCTGCCTCTCCATTCCGGGCCTCGGTTTCCCGGTCCGCCGCTTCCGCACCACGAAGGTCACCGGGGTGGACATGCACGGCAACCCGGTCTCCATCGAGGGGGAAGGGCTGCTGGCCCGCTGCTTCCAGCATGAGAACGACCACCTGGACGGCATTCTCTACACCGACCGCCTGGAGGGCGAGGACCGGAAGGCGGCGCTGCGGTCCATCCGCAATGCCAATTACGACGCCGTCACCGAACGCACCACCGCCAAACGTGCCAAGAGCGTGGGGTCGAGTTTCGGCGGCGCCAGCTTTGGTGGCGGCAGCGCCCCCGGCTCCAGCTTCGGCGCAGCCGGGTGAGGGTCCTTTTCGCGGGGACTCCCGCCGTCGCTGTCCCGTCCCTGGATGCCCTCGTCGAAGCAGGATTCGACGTCGTCGCAGTCCTGACCCGTCCCGATGCCCCCGTAGGCCGGAAACGGGTGTTGACGCCGTCACCGGTTGCCCGGCGCGCTGCGGAACTGGACATTGAGGTTATCCGCGCCGCGCGCGTCGATGCTGAGGCGGTCGCCAAAATCTCCGCTGTCCAGCCGGACGTGGCCGCCATCGTGGCCTACGGGGGACTGGTGCCGCCCGCAGCCTTGGGCATACCGCGGCACGGCTGGGTCAACCTGCATTTCTCTTTGCTGCCCGCCTGGCGCGGGGCGGCCCCCGTTCAGCGGTCCGTCATGGCCGGCGACGACGTCACCGGTGCCGTCACCTTCCGGCTCGAGGAGGGACTGGACACTGGTCCGGTCTTTGGCACCCTGACGGAAGCGGTTAAACCCCGGGACACTGCGGGCGATCTGCTGGAGCGGCTCTCCCACAGTGGTGCGGTCCTGCTGGCTCAGACGTTGTCGGCGATCCAGGCCGGGAAAGCGTCGCCGCAGCCGCAGTCCGGCGAGGTATCGCTCGCACCGAAACTGACCCTGGAGGACGGCCACCTCAACTGGTCCCACCCTGCACTTGCCATCGCCAGGCAGGCCCGTGGTGTTACCCCGGAACCCGGCGCCTGGACGCTGCTGGACGGGCAGCGGTTGAAGCTCGAGCCTGTCCTGCTCCGGCCGGACGTTTCCGAACTTGCCCCCGGCGCCGTGCAGTTGCAGGGGAAAAGCGTGCTGGTAGGGACGGGATCACATGCGGTGGAACTCACCCGGGTCCAGCCCGCCGGGAAAAAGATGATGGCTGCAGCCGATTGGGCACGCGGTATGAATTCTCTGGAGAGTGTGGTGTTCGAATGAGCGGGTCCGGCGGCAACGCAGGCGGACGTGGCAGTGCCGGGGGACGGGGCAGCGCCGGGAAGAGCGGCCACGGCGGACAGGCGGGCAGCGGACGCGGCAATGGCGGACCACGGGATGCCAGCAAGCGCAACGCCAAGGGACGGGAGCGCAACCGGGGCCCGCAGCAGAATTTCACGGAGCAGGCGCCGTCGCAGCGGACCCGGCGTGCCGATCCCGCCCGCCTGGTGGCTTTCGAAGTGCTGCGCGCGGTGGCGGAGGAGGACGCCTATGCCAACCTGGTGCTGCCCGCGCGGATCCGGCACCACCGCCTGGACAAGCGGGATGCCGGCTTCGCCACCGAGCTGAGCTATGGAGCCTTGCGTGGGCAGGGCACGTACGACGCCATCCTGGCGCGCTGCGTGGACCGGCCTCTGGCCCAGCTGGACCCTGCCGTTCTCGACGCCCTGCGTATTGGTGCGCACCAGTTGCTGGCCATGCGGGTTCCGGCGCACGCGGCACTGGACCAGACGGTAGGGCTGGCACGGGCCGTCATCGGTGCCGGCCCCTCTGCCCTGATCAACGCCGTCCTCCGCAAAGTGGCCGCCCGGACCCTTGAGGAATGGCTGGACCTGCTGGTGGAGGGCGAAACCGACGCGACGAAGGTTGCCTCACTCCGGTATGCCCACCCTGAATGGATCGTTCGCGCCATGCGGCAGTCGCTGGTGGCGCACGGCCGGCCTGCAGCAGAGATCGACAGCCTGCTGGAAGCGGACAATGCGGCCCCGGTGGTCAACCTGGTGGCCCTGCCCGGCCTTGGCAGCCTGGACGAAGCACTGGACAACGGCGCCACTCCAGGAGAGCTGGTGGAAGGATCCGCACTCTCCAGCGGCGGGGATCTGGGCCGGATGGCGTCCGTACGCGCCGGCACCACGCGGGTGCAGGACGTTGGTTCCCAGCTGGTGGCCAGGGCGCTGGCCGCCGTGGATTTGGGCCCGGCCTCAGAGCGGACCGGTGCTGACGCCGAGGCATCCGGTGCGGGCGAGGCCTGGCTCGATCTCTGTGCCGGCCCCGGCGGGAAAGCGGCGCTCCTCGGTGCCCTGGCGCACCAGCGCGGTGCAACGCTCCTCGCCAATGAGCCTGCTCCGCACCGCGCCAAGCTCGTCAGCCAGGCACTGTCTGCTGTCCCTGGCGGCAGCTGGCAGGTCCGTACCGGCGACGGCCGGGACGTGGGCGCCGAACAGCCGGAAGGGTTCGACCGCGTGCTGGCCGATGTTCCCTGTACCGGCCTCGGAGCGCTCAGGCGCAGGCCGGAGTCCCGGTGGCGGCGCTCGCCCAAGGATATTGCGGACCTTGGGCCTCTGCAGCGCGAACTTTTGGGCTCCGCCCTGGCAGCAGTGCGGCCCGGGGGAGTAGTGGCCTACGTGACCTGCTCGCCCCATCCGGCGGAAACCACCGCGGTTGTGGCCGACGTCCTGCGCAAGCGGGATGACCTGGAACTCATCGACGCCGGGGCGGCCCTGGATGCGGTCAGCCTGACGGGAAGCCTCGGCGCCGGCCATGAGTCGACGGCACAGCTCTGGCCCCACATCCACCACACGGATGCCATGTTCCTGGCGCTCATCAAAAAGAAGTCCTGACCAAAGCGGTCCTGCGCAGGAATGCGCTTCGTCCGTAAGACACCCGCACCTTCAGCGAAAGGCACATCCGTGACGCAATGCTGCATCAACCCGAGCATCCTCTCCGCCGACTTCGTCAACCTTGAAGCAGAACTGCAGCGGATCAGCAACGCCGACGCCGTGCACGTGGATGTCATGGACAACCATTTCGTCCCTAACCTGACCATTGGGCTGCCCGTGGTGCAGCGGATCCAGGCAGTCAGCCCTGTTCCGCTCGACGCCCACCTCATGATTGCCGATGCTGACCGGTGGGCGCCCGGGTTCGCCGATGCCGGCCTGGCCTCGGTCACCTTCCATGCCGAAGCGTCGATTGCACCCATCAAGCTCGCCAGGGAACTGCGCAGCAGGGGTTCAAAAGCCGGGATGGCCCTCCGCCCCGCAACTCCGGTTGAGCCCTACCTGGACATGTTGCCTGAACTGGACATGTTGCTCATCATGACCGTGGAACCGGGGTTCGGCGGCCAGGCGTTCCTGGACATCACCCTGCCCAAAATCCGCCGTGCGCGGGCTGCCGTGGACGGCTCCGGGCTGGGTGTGGCCATCCAGGTGGACGGCGGCATCACCGAAGAAACCATTACCCGCGCCGCCGAGGCCGGTGCCAATGTCTTTGTGGCGGGCTCTGCTGTTTACGGTGCTGACGATCCGGCGGCGGCCATCGACCTGCTGCGCAGCGAGGGCAGCCGGACGTTACGTGCGGCGACGGAATAACCGGGACCTCGTGCCGGTTATGGCACAATAACAAAACACACATACGTGCTCCGGGGTCGGTGTAAGTCCGAACCGGCGGTGACAGTCCGCGACCCGCGAGCCGGTGTCCTCTTCATGGGGATTCCGGCGGACGGTTGAACCGGTGAAATTCCGGTACCGACAGTTAAAGTCTGGATGAGAGAAGCACGTACAGCTGTATCTGCGCAGCCATTGGGCCGCGCAGCGTTCTGCTGTCGTATCCCCGGAGCCATCGCGGTTCAACAGGGAAGGAACGACACACGAATGAACCCCCAGCGATGGCTCTTTGACGCCGAAAATCCTGCCGCCTCCAGGGCAGGTACCCGCTCCGCATCGGCAACCGCATGACGGGCGCCGTGGAACTGCAGCCCGCTGCCGGGGTGGTCACTGCCTTTACTCCTGATGAAACCCGTTCCATGGAACAGGCCCTCCAGGCAGCCCTGCACGGCCCGCGCGGCGCGAACCCCCTGGTGGGTGCCGTCGTCGTCAGTCCTGAGGGCCGGCACCTCGTCACCGGCTACCACCGCGGCGCCGGCACGGCACATGCAGAGGCTGACGCAATTGCGCAGGCGGCCGCCGCAGGCCTGGACCTCACCGGCTGCACCATGGTGGTTACGCTGGAACCCTGCAACCACGTGGGCCGTACCGGCCCCTGCACGGAAGCAATCATTGCCGCCGGAATCACTGATGTGGTGTACGCGGTGGACGATCCCCATGATCCTGCCGCCGGCGGCGCCGCGACCCTGCGCGCTGCCGGTGTCCGCGTCCGCAGCGGCCTGGGTGCAGAGGAGGCGCTGGACCTGAACCGCCAGTGGTTCGAAGCGGTTGCCGCCAAGCGTCCGTTCGTCACCCTCCACATCGCGCAGACCCTGGATGGCCGGATCGCCGCGGAAGACGGCACCAGCCAGTGGATTTCCAGTCCGGAGTCGCTCGCGGACAACCACGGGATCCGCAGCCGCATTGATGCCATCCTTGTGGGCACGCAGACAGTGCTGGTGGACAACCCCCGCCTGACAGCACGGGATCCGCACGGCAACCCCGCGCCACGGCAGCCCGTGCGTGCCGTTATGGGGCTGCGGGCGATCCCCGACGACGCCGCCATCCATGGCGACGACGGCCTGGCCGTCCACCTCCCCACCCGCGACCCGCACGAAGCCCTGTCCCTGCTGTATAAAGCCGGCACCCGGCACGTCATGGTGGAGGGCGGTTCAAGCATCCTCAGCTCCTTCCTGTCTGCGGGCCTGGTGGACGAGCTCATCGTGTACCTGGCGCCCACCCTCCTGGGATCCGGCACCCCGTCCTTGAACGGACTCGGCATCCACAGCCTTCCGGACGCCCAGCAATGGGAATGGGACGCGTCCGACGGCGGCGCTGTGCGGACGCTGGGACGGGACCTGCGTCTTCACCTAAGACCGCAACGGAAAGTTGCACTTGACCAACCACCAACCCGCGACAGCGCGGAACAAGCCCAGGGAGGCTACTGATGTTCACCGGAATTATTGCCGAGCAGGGGCAGGTGCTGTCCGTGGAACGGGACGGTAACACCAGCGCCACCCTCCGGCTGCACGCACCCGGCTCCACCGAGGGCCTGGCACTGGGCGGCTCCATCGCCGTCAACGGCGTTTGCCTCACGGCGACCGCAATCGACGGCAAGGACTTCAGCGTGGACGTCATGGGCGAGACGCTGGTCCGCAGCACCATCGGCGAGCTTGGTGCCGGGGACCAGGTCAACCTGGAGCGCTGCGTTCCCGCAGGCGGACGCCTTGACGGGCATGTGGTGCAGGGACACGTCGACGGCGTGGGCGTCCTGCTGGAACGCGAACCCCAGGGCAACTGGGAGCGCCTGCGCTTCGGAGTCCCTGCCAACCTGGCGCGCTACATCGCGGAGAAGGGGTCGATTGCCATCGACGGTGTCTCCCTCACCGTCACGGCAGTCAGCCCCGCGGGGGAGCAGGAACCCTGGTTCGAAGTAGGCCTGATTCCCACCACCCTTGCCGAGACCGGCCTGGGCACCAAAACCACCGGCGGCCGCGTCAACCTCGAAGTCGACGTCCTGGCCAAGTACACCGAACGCCTGCTTGCCTTCCGTGGCGACGGTGTCCCGGCAGATGCCGCAGCCGTTGCCGGTGACGCAGCAAGCGCGGGAGGTGCACGGTGAACGCCGCAGTGCGCGTGGACGCCGCCGTTGCCCCTGGCGCCGCGACGGAACCTGTGGCCGCCCACCCCGCGGCCGTGCCGGCAAGGGGGCTGGATTCCATTGAGGACGCCGTGCGTGCCATGGCGGCCGGCCGGCCCGTGCTGGTGGTGGACAACGAGGACCGCGAAAACGAAGGCGACATTATCTTCGCCGCCCAGCACGCCACGCCGGCCCTGATGGGCTGGACCATCCGGTACAGCTCCGGAGTGATCTGCGTGCCGCTGACCGGAGAGCGCGCCGACGCCCTGGCCCTCCCGCCCATGACCGCCGTGAACGAGGACGCGAAAGGCACCGCGTACACCGTCTCCTGCGACGCCGCCACCGGTGTCAGCACGGGAATCTCCGCCACTGACCGCGCCCTGACCGCACGCATCCTGGCAGATCCGCACGCCGGTCCTGCCTCGGTAACCCGGCCGGGGCATATTTTCCCGCTCCGGGCAGTTGACGGAGGTGTGCGGGAACGCCAGGGCCACACTGAGGCCGCGGTGGACCTGTGCCGCCTTGCGGGCCTTGAGCCCGTGGGAGTGATTGCGGAAGTGGTGTACGACGACGGCGAAATGATGCGCCTGGACGGGCTCCGTTCGTTCGCAGCTGAACATGGGTGCCCCCTGATCTCCATCGAGGCCCTGGTGGCGTATCTTGAAGCCGGGGCCGGGGGAGCTCCGCATGAGGATGTCCGGGTAAGCCCGGGCGAAGAGAAGGAGAAGCGATGACGGCAACGGCAGCCAGCGACGACAGCCACCAGGACGGCCACCGGAAGCCCCACGCGGTGTCCGGCAAGACGCCCCATCCCGTCAGCGGAGGGCCGGTTGTGCAGCTTCCCACCGCCTTCGGCGACTTCGTGGCGCAGGCGTGGACTGACCTTGCCACCGGTGTGGAACACCTGGCCGTCAGTTCGCCCAATGCCCCCACTGACGGAAAGGCGCCCCTGGTCCGGTTGCACTCCGAGTGCCTGACCGGCGATGTCTTCGGCTCCTACCGGTGCGACTGCGGCGAACAGCTCGCCTTCGCCCTGGAAATGATCCGGGACAACGGCGGCACCCTCCTCTACCTGCGCGGGCAGGAAGGCCGCGGGATCGGCCTGGCCAACAAGATCAAGGCCTACGCGCTGCAGGAGGCGGGCTTCGACACCGTGGAAGCCAACGAGCAGCTGGGCCTGCCCGTCGACGCCCGGTGCTACAAGGCAGCAGCCCAGATCCTCGCCGAGATGGGCCTGCACGAGGTGCGGCTGCTGAGCAACAACCCGGACAAGCAGAACCGGCTGGCCAAGGCCGGGGTGAACGTCGTGGAAATGGTCCCCACCGAGGTGCCGTCCCGCGAGCAGAACATCCGGTACCTGCGTACCAAGAAGGACCGCATGGAACACCGGCTGCTGCTGGACACCCATAACGCTCCGGTGCCGGTCACGGCCCCGGACGCTTCTTACGACCACGAACAAGACTGAACTTCCAGAAGACGAACGGAACACAAGAACACATGAGCGGACACGGCGCACCCGACATCGACCTCAGCACCCTCAACCCGGCGGAGACTTCGCAGCTGAAGCTGGCCATCGTCGCAGCCAGCTGGCACACGCAGATCATGGACGGCCTCCTGGACGGCGCCCTCCGGGCAGCGAAGGACGCCGGCATCGCCGAGCCCACGGTGCTGCGGGTTCCCGGCAGCTTTGAACTGCCCGTTGCCGCCGCGCGGCTGGCACCGCACTTTGACGCCGTCGTTGCCCTCGGCGTCGTGATCCGCGGTGGTACCCCGCACTTTGACTACGTGTGCCAGGCGGCGACGTCGGGACTCACCGACGTCAGCGTGTCCACCGGAGTGCCGGTGGGCTTCGGCGTCCTCACCTGCGACAACGAACAGCAGGGCCTCGACCGCGCCGGCCTGCCCGGCTCCAAGGAAGACAAGGGCCACGAGGCAGTGACGGCGGCGCTGGCCACCGCGGTCGTCCTCAAGCAGTTCCGCAGCTAACAGCGGACCAGCGGCGGGTGCGGTGTGTATTCGCTCACATCGCGCCCGTCATCCAACGGCCCGGGAAGCGCCTGCGCCGCCGCAGCAAGTAGGCTGGAGGGCGTGAAGAATTTCGAGACGCTGTTCGCTGAGCTCAGCGAGAAGGCAGCCACCCGCCCGGAAGGCTCCCGCACCGTCGCTGAATTGGAGTCCGGTGTTCACGGCATCGGGAAGAAAGTCGTTGAGGAAGCAGCCGAAGTATGGATGGCTGCCGAATATGAATCCGATGAAGCCGCGGCAGAGGAAATCTCCCAGCTGCTGTACCACCTGCAGGTTCTGATGCTCGCCAAAGGCCTGACCCTGGAAGACGTCTACAAGCATCTGTAGCCACCGGTCCGGCGCACTGCCGCCGGGCCCGCCGTGGCCTGCACTGCCTGAAAACCAAGACCTTCCACCCAGAAAGAAATCCCCATGCTGCGAGTAGCCGTCCCCAACAAGGGCTCCCTGTCCGAAGCCGCCTCCGCCATGCTCTCCGAAGCCGGATACCGCCAGCGGCGCGACAGCCGCGAGCTGGTCATGGTGGACCCCGACAACGACATCGAGTTCTTTTTCCTCCGCCCCCGCGACATCGCGGTGTACGTGGGCCAGGGCACGCTCGACGTCGGCATCACCGGCCGCGACCTGCTGCTGGACGCCGAGGTGGAAGCCGAAGAGCTGCTGCCGCTGGGCTTCGCCGCCTCCACGTTCCGCTTTGCCGGGCCCGTCGGGGACTTCAGCTCCGCCACGGAACTTGAGGGCAAGCGCCTTGCCACCAGCTATGACGGCCTGCTCCGCAACTACCTCGCCGAACGCGGCATCAACGCCAAGGTGGTCCGGCTCGACGGCGCGGTGGAATCGTCGGTCCGCCTCGGCGTTGCCGATGCCATCGCCGATGTCGTCGAAACCGGCAACACCCTCAAGGCCGCCGGCATGGAAATTTTCGGCGACCCCATCCTGAAGTCCGAGGCCGTCCTGATCCGGCGCACCGGAAACGGCGGCGCCGCCAACGGCACGGCCAAGGAAATCGACGTCCTCATCCGCCGCCTTCAGGGCGTCCTCGTGGCCCGCCAGTACGTCCTGATGGACTACGACATCCGCAAGGAGCTGGTGGAAAAAGCAGCCAGCCTGACCCCGGGACTGGAATCACCCACGGTTTCCCCGCTGCGCGACTCAGACTGGGTGGCAGTACGCTCCATGGTGCCCAAGAAGGAAACCAACCGGATCATGGACGAGCTGTACGACCTCGGCGCCCGCGCCATCCTGGTCAGCAGCATCCACGCCTGCCGCATCTGACGCCGGCACCCCACCCCAGCAGCACCGAATTCCAGGAGTTCCCATGGCAGTAGCAGTACGCGTCATTCCCTGCCTCGACGTCGATGCCGGACGCGTCGTCAAGGGCGTCAACTTCGAGGGTCTCCGGGATGCCGGCGACCCCGTGGAACTCGCCCACCGGTACGACAACGCCGGCGCCGACGAACTGACCTTCCTCGACGTCACCGCGTCGTCGGGCAACCGCGAAACCACGTTCGACGTGGTCCGCCGCACCGCCGAGGAAGTCTTCATCCCGCTCACGGTGGGCGGCGGTGTCCGTGGCGTGGCTGAAGTCGACAAGCTCCTGCGGTACGGCGCCGACAAGGCCTCCATCAACACCGCCGCTGTGGCCCGGCCCGACGTGATTGACGAGATCACCCGGCATTTCGGGTCCCAGGTGCTCGTGCTGTCCGTGGACGCCCGCCGTACCCGCCCGGGCTCCCAGCCCACGCCGTCGGGGTTTGAAGTGACTACCCACGGCGGCCGCACGGGCACGGGAATCGACGCCATCGAATGGGCCAGGGAAGCGGCTGACCGGGGGGTGGGGGAGATCCTGCTGAACTCCATCGACGCCGACGGCACCAAGGACGGCTTCGACCTCGAACTCATCAAACTGGTCCGGGCGGCCGTCAGGGTTCCTATCATCGCCTCCGGCGGTGCGGGGGAGCCCGCCCACTTCCCGCCGGCCGTCGCTGCCGGTGCGGACGCCGTCCTCGCCGCGTCCATCTTCCACTGGGGACCGGACAACATGATGCACCAGGTCAAGGACGCCATCCGGGAAGCGGGCTACGAAGTCCGCTAGGACGGGTGGATGGGCCCACGCCCGCAGGGTTCCCTGGCCGAGCTTGCGAGGTTATGGAGCCGGTGGGAGGGCCCACGCCGGCTGGGTTCCCTGGCCGAGCTTGCGAGGTTATGGAGCCGGTGGGGACTAAAGCCCCACTTCGGCTGACTGCAGGAGCGCGACGGCGTCGGGCTGGCCTTCGAAAGTGACCAGGGCATGACGGGTGCGGCCGTGGGCGTGCATGAGCAGTTCGCCCGGCTCGCCGACGATCGCCACCGAAACAGGGGCGCGCTTGGCCACGTGCCGCGGGCCGGAGGGGCGGACGAGGACGATACCCAGGTCAACGCCGCGGTACAGGATGGCGGCCCGCTTGACCAGTTCGTCCCACAGCGCATCGGAGTAGGCCTCGTCCAGGGCCCTGGGGGCCCACCGGTCCACGGCGCGGCGGACGTCTTCGGTGTGCACGAAGTACTCGATCAGGTTGGCGCTTTCGTCCAGAGCTTTGATGCTCATCGGCGAGAGCGCCGGCGGCCCGGCGCGGAAGGTGTTCACCAGCCGGGCGTAGTCCTCGTTGCTGGTGAGCTTGGCCGCCAGCTTTGCGGTGGCCTGGTCCGATGCCTTGGCCAGGCGCTTGATGACCAGGCCGAGCCCGACGGCGGCTTTCCGCTCGCGCAGGTACAGATGCGCGGCAAGGTCCCTGGTGCGCCAGCCCTTGCACAGCGTGGGCGCATCAGGGCCGGCCGCAAGCAGGGTTTCGGCCAGGACTTCTCGGGACGGTTCGACGAAATGCATCACTTGTGAAACTAGCACGAGAGCTGTGAAGTTGGGCAGCATCGGAGGGGCCGGTGGCGTGCCGTTGTTCACAACAGGAGGCCGGCCCCGCAGAGGCACTAGACTTGACCCGATGTCTGAGCAGCCAACCCCCGTCCACACCGCAGGATCCGCCGTGTCCGCACCCGCGCAGTCCGTGCCGTCGTCGTCCGCGGAATCCTCACCCGCCGCGCCCCCGTCCAGCCCCCTTCCCGAAGAGCTGGCGGCGGCCCTCAAGCGCGATGCCGCAGGCCTGGTGGCCGCGGTGGTGCAGCAGTATGACACCAACGAGGTCCTCATGCTCGGGTGGATGGACGACGAAGCCCTCCACCGCACCATGACAACCGGCCGGGTCACCTTCTACTCCCGCTCCCGCCAGGAGTACTGGCGCAAGGGCGACACCTCAGGGCACGTCCAGTGGGTCAAATCGGTGGCCATGGACTGCGACGGCGACGCACTGCTGGTGCGCGTCGACCAGGTGGGTGCCGCCTGCCACACGGGCACCCGGACCTGCTTCGACGGCAGGGACCTGGACGTGGTGGCAGGCCACGCAGGCTAAGCCAAGCCCGCTGCCCCGGCGGCCCATGCCAGGCCGGCCCACCCAGCAAGCACACCCAAGGCGCCGGCATTGCCGGGCCTTTCGAAGAACAGGCGGACAAGCATAGCCATGCAGGACCTCGGAACCATCAGCCCAAGCCTCGAGGAATTCCGGGAACTCGCCGGCCACAGCCGCGTCATTCCCGTCAGGCTCAAGGTCCTGGCCGACGCCGAAACCCCCATCGGCCTGTACCGGAAGCTGGCCCAGGGCCAGCCAGGCACGTTCCTCATGGAATCCGCCGCTGTAGGGGGCGCCTGGTCCCGCTACTCCTTCATCGGCGCCAGGTCCCGCGCCACCCTGACCACCAAGGACGGCGAGGCCCACTGGCTGGGTGAACCGCCCGCCGGCGTGCCGGTCAGCGGCAGCCCCGTGGACGCCATCCGCGACACCATCGACGCCCTGCGCACTGACCGGTTCGACGGGCTGCCTCCCTTCACCTCCGGCCTGGTGGGCTTCCTGGGCTGGGAAACCGTCCGGCACTGGGAGCGGCTGGTCAGCCCTCCGGAAGACGATCTCCAGCTGCCGGAAATGGCCCTCAACCTGGTCACCGACATGGCCGTGCACGACAACGTGGACGGCACCGTCCTGCTGATCGCCAACGCGATCAACTTCGACAACAGCTCCGAGCGGGTTGATGAGGCCTGGCACGATGCCGTGGCCCGCGTGAAGGAACTCCTGGCCAGGATCAGCGCCCCCGTGGTGCAGCCCGTCTCCGTGCTGGCACCTGCCGCCCTGGACTTCGCGTCGAGCGTGCAGGAACGCTGGGACGAGGCGGAGTACTTGGCAGCCCTTGACCGCGGCAAGGAGGCCATCGTGGACGGCGAAGTCTTCCAGGTGGTCATCTCGCGCCGGTTCGAGATGGAGTGCAAGGCCTCCGCGCTGGACGTCTACCGGGTACTGCGCAACACCAACCCCAGCCCCTACATGTACATCTTCAGCCTCGCGGACGCCGATGGCCGGGAGTACTCCATTGTCGGGTCCTCGCCGGAAGCGCTGGTGACGGTCACGGGGCAGGAAGTCATCACGCACCCCATCGCCGGCTCCCGCCCCCGTGGAAAGACGGTGGAAGCTGACAAGGCCCTCGCCGAGGAACTCCTGGCGGACCAGAAGGAACGCGCAGAGCACCTGATGCTGGTGGACCTGTCCCGCAACGACCTCTCCAAAGTCTGCGTGGCAGGCACCGTGGACGTCACCCAGTTCATGGAGGTGGAGCGTTTCAGCCACATCATGCACCTGGTGTCCACGGTGGTGGGCCAGCTGGCGCCCCAGGCCAAGGCGTACGACGTCCTGAAGGCCACATTCCCGGCCGGTACCCTTTCGGGCGCCCCCAAGCCGCGCGCCCTGCGGCTCCTCGATGAGCTGGAACCGCACCGCCGCGGCATCTACGGCGGTGTGGTGGGCTACCTCGATTTCGCCGGCGACATGGACATGGCCATCGCCATCCGCTCCGCACTGATTCGCGAGGGGCGTGCGTACGTCCAGGCCGGCGGCGGCATCGTGGCCGATTCCGTGAATCCCACCGAGGCGCTGGAGACCGTGAACAAAGCGGCCGCCCCGCTGCGCGCCGTCCACACGGCCGGATCACTGCACAACATCTCGGCGGAATCCCTCCCCGGCGGGACGGACTCCTGATGCCGGATCCGGAAGCAGCCGCAGGCCACCCGAACAAGGCAGGCAAAGCAGGCAAGACCGGGAAGGCAGCCAAGGCGGGTCGGGCGGCCAAGGGTTCCACGCCGGTGTGGGCGCGCAAGTCCAACCTGGTGCTGTTGATCACCCTCCTGGCGCTTGCCGCGTTCGGAACCACCACCCAGACGTGGCTGACCGCCACCCTTGACCCCAGCCTGGTGGGTCAGGCAGCAGCCCAAAGCGGCATCCCGGTGCAGGGAAGCAAAGCCGCCACCACGGTTACGGCCCTGGCCCTCGTGGCCCTGGCCGGCGGCCTTGCCGCGGCCATCGCGGGCAAGATCGCCCGCTGGGTCATCACGGCCATCATCATCGTTGCTTCCGCCGGTGTGGTCACGGCCGCGGCAGCCGTCCTGGCCGACCCCCTCGCAGCCGCCCAGGGAACCATCGCAGGCGCCACCGGCGTCTCCGGCAGCCAGGCGCACGTTGAGGTCACCGCCTTCCCGGTCCTCGCCGTCGTCGCGGGCTGCCTGCTGGCCCTGGCCGCACTGCTGCTCCTGCCGGCGTCCCGCTATTGGAAGACGCGCACCAAATATGACGCGCCCGCGGCGGCGGGGACCGCTGCAGCCTCGGGCCCCATGGACGAGATCGACAGCTGGGACCGGCTTTCCCGCGGCGAGGACCCCACGTAGGGCCAACGGCCACCAGCGCCGCTACGGGCGCCGGGTCCGGCGGTACGCGGGCGGCAGCCAAAAAATGGCAGAATGTAAGCAGTATCCATCCTGAGGAGATTTTCCATGAGCAAAGCACCTGCGTCCGTTTCCAAGTCAGGCACCCGCACGGTTGCCCCCGGCGCCATTGACCACAGCCAGGAACTGGGCCACGGCAACAGCCCGGCCGCCTGGACCTGCGTCATTGTCATGCTCGTAGGCGCACTCATCGCAGCCATCGCCTTCGTCATCGCCAGCACCCCCATCTTCATCGGCGGTGCCGTGGTGATGGTCATCGGCCTGATCCTCGGTTATGTCATGCGCAAGGCAGGCTACGGCGTCGAAGGCAGCAAGCTGAAGAACTCCGGCCACTGATGGCGACTGTTCTCGACGACATCAACGCCGGTGTCAGGGAGGATATGGAGGCCAGGAAGCGGCTCGTTTCGCTGGCTGAGCTGAAGGACCTGGCCCAGGCCGCGGCACCTGCCCGTGACGCCTGGGCGGCCCTCGGCGGCACCTCGCCAACCCGGGAACAGCTGAAGGTCATCGCCGAAATCAAGCGCCGCAGCCCCTCCAAGGGCGATCTCGCCAGCATCGGCGACCCTGCCTCGCTCGCCAGGCAGTACGCCGACGGCGGTGCCTCCGTCATCAGCGTCCTCACTGAACAGCGCCGGTTCAACGGGTCCCTGGCGGACCTCGACGCCGTGCGGGCCGCCGTCGACGTCCCGTTGCTGCGCAAGGACTTCACGCTCGATGAGTACCAGATCTGGGAAGCCCGTGCCCACGGCGCCGACCTCATCCTGCTCATCGTGGCCGCCCTGTCGGACACTCAGCTTTCCGACTTCAGCGCGCTCAGCCGGGAACTCGGCATGAACGTGCTGGTGGAGACACACACGGAGGAAGAGATCGAATGGGCCGTCGCGGCCAACGCCCGGATCATCGGCGTCAACGTCCGCAACCTCAAGACGCTCGACGTCGACCGTTCCGTCTTTGCCTCGCTGGCGGGGTTGATCCCCGCCGAGGCAGTCGTGGTCGCCGAGTCGGGCGTCCGCAACGCGGACGACGTCACGCATTACGCCGCAAGCGGCGCCAACGCCATACTGGTGGGCGAGGCCCTGGTAAGCCACGCCACGCCGCGGGAGCGCATCGCTGAGTTCACGGCCGCCGGCGCCGCCGCGATCGCAGCGCGCAGCTGAGGCCACCGCACCATCCGGCCTCCTGCAGGGGCAGCGGCACGCTGGCCCCGCAGGACACGGCCACCGTTCCGGCCATGCGCCGGAACAGCACTTTTTGACCGCCAACTTCGAAC
This sequence comes from Pseudarthrobacter phenanthrenivorans, assembly GCF_036455295.1. Lineage (GTDB taxonomy): Bacteria > Actinomycetota > Actinomycetes > Actinomycetales > Micrococcaceae > Arthrobacter > Arthrobacter phenanthrenivorans_C. Next base: position 59,247 of record NZ_JAYXNX010000004.1, read on the forward strand.
AGGACAGGACTGATGGCTCAAGCACCCTCAGGAAACGCTGACAACAACACCGCGGAAGCATTCCTGCAGGGCGGATCCCTCCGCCACGCCCCGGGGCCGTACTTCGGCAACTATGGCGGCCGATGGATGCCTGAGTCGCTCATTGCCGCCCTGGATGAACTTGAAGAAACGTTCAACAAGGCCAAGGACGATCCCGAGTTCCGGGCGCAGATCGCTGACCTGAACAAGAACTACTCCGGCCGCCCGTCGCTGCTGACCGAGGCCAAGCGGTTCTCCCAGCATGCCGGGGGAGTCCGGGTATTCCTGAAGCGTGAGGACCTGAACCACACCGGGTCGCACAAGATCAACAACGTCCTGGGCCAGGCGCTGCTTGCCAAGCGCATGGGCAAGACCCGCATCATCGCCGAGACCGGCGCCGGCCAGCACGGCGTGGCCAGCGCCACCGCTGCCGCCCTCATGGGCCTGGAATGCGTGGTGTACATGGGCGCGGAGGACTGCCGCCGCCAGGCACTGAATGTCGCCCGGATGGAACTGCTGGGCGCCAAGGTCATCCCCGTCACCAGCGGATCGCAGACCCTCAAGGACGCCATCAACGACGCCCTGCGTGACTGGGTGGCCAATGTTTCCACTACCCACTACCTGCTGGGGACCGCCGCTGGCGCCCACCCGTTCCCCGCCATGGTCCGCTACTTCCACGAGGTCATCGGCGAGGAAGCCCGCGCCCAGATCCTGGAACAGGAAGGCCGCCTGCCGGACGCCGTCTGCGCCTGCATCGGCGGCGGTTCCAACGCCATCGGCATTTTCCACGGGTTCCTGGACGACCCTTCCGTCAAGCTTTTCGGCTTCGAAGCCGGCGGCGACGGGGTGGAGACCGGCCGGCACGCTGCCACCATTACGCTGGGCAAGCCGGGCGTCCTTCACGGTGCGCGCTCCTACCTGATGCAGGACGATGACGGGCAGACCATCGAGTCGCACTCCATCTCCGCCGGCCTGGACTACCCCGGCGTAGGCCCCGAGCACTCCTACCTGTCGGACATTGGACGGGTCAGCTACGAGCCCATCACGGACAGTGAGGCCATGGACGCGTTCCGCCTCCTGTGCCGCACCGAGGGCATCATCCCTGCGATTGAGTCCTCGCACGCCCTGGCCGGAGCCATCAAGGTGGGCGAGCGGTTCGCCGCCGAGGACGCGGCTTCGGCCGGCGAAAAGATCATCATCGTGAACCTTTCAGGCCGCGGCGACAAGGATGTGGCCACCGCAGCCGAATGGTTTGACCTGTTGGACAAGAATTCCGCCGAATCTGAGATCGGCAAAGAGGGGGAGCAGCTGTGAGCAGCGCAGAGATGTCCGGCCACGCAGAGACGGCCAGCAAGGCAGCAGCGGCGATCGACCGGGCCCGTTCCCAGGGGCGCGCCGCCCTCATCGCCTACCTGCCCGCCGGGTACCCCAGCGTCGAGGATTCCATTGCGGCCGGCATCGCGGCCGCCCGGAACGGCGCGGACCTGATCGAAATCGGCATTCCTTATTCGGATCCGGTAATGGACGGGCAGGTCATCCAGGCCGCCACCACCGAGGCGCTGGCCAAGGGGTTCCATGTCAGCCAGGTGTTCGACGTTGTTGCAGGCATCACCAGCCAGACCGACGCAGCCGTCCTGGTCATGACCTACTGGAACCCGGTGGTCCGCATGGGCGTGGACGAGTTCTCCCGCAGGCTGGCCGAGGCCGGGGGAGCCGGGCTCATCACCCCTGACCTCATCCCCGATGAGGCCGGCGAGTGGATGGAAGCCTCTGACAAGTACGGCCTGGACCGGGTGTTCCTCGTGGCACCGTCCTCCACTCCCGAACGCATGCAGCGCACCGTGGATGCAAGCCGCGGCTTCGTCTACGCCGTGTCCATCATGGGTGTCACAGGCGCCCGCTCCTCGGTGAGCTCCGCCGCCAAGGATGTCGTCTCCGCAGCGCACGGTGCCGGCGCGGAGCGCGTCTGCGTCGGCCTGGGCGTATCCAACGCCGACCAGGTCCGCGAAATCGCTGCCTACGCGGAAGGCGTCATCGTAGGCACCGCCCTTGTCAAGACACTGGGCGACGGCGGCGTGGACGCCGTCGCCAGCCTCACCAAGGACCTCAGCACCGGGCTCACCAGGGAAGCCGGCTCCGCGCAGGAAGCCGGGGCGTAAGCCATGCAGGCACTCCTTCAGGCGGCCGCCCTGTCACCCGCTTTGGTGCCAGCCAGCATCCCCAGCCCGGGTTGGTCCGGGTTCGACATCCCCCTGCCGTGGGGCAGCCTGCGGATCCACGCCTATGCCCTGTGCATCCTGGCGGGAATCGTCGTGGGCCTGTGGCTGACCTCCGTCCGCTGGGCCAAACGCGGCGCCCCTGAAGGCAGTGTCTGGGACATCGTCATCTGGGCCATCCCCTTCGGCATCATCGGCGGACGGCTGTACCACGTGGTTTCGTCGCCGGATGCGTACTTTGGTCCCAACTTCGACGGCACCGGGGATCTTTCCCTGATCCCGCAGATCCAGCGGGGCGGGCTGGGAATCTGGGGCGCCGTCGTCCTCGGTGCCATCGGTGCCTGGATCGGCTGCCGCCGCAGCGGCGTCAAGCTGAGTGCCTTCGTTGACGCCGCGGCTCCCGGCCTGCTGCTCGCCCAGGCCGTCGGCCGGTGGGGCAACTACTTCAACCAGGAGCTCTTCGGCGGTCCCACCACGCTTCCGTGGGGACTGCAGATCGATCCCAACAACCCCAACTTCCCGGCGGGCATGCCCGCGGACACCCTGTTCCACCCCACATTCCTCTACGAATCGCTGTGGAACCTCGCGGGCGTGCTCATCCTGCTCGCCCTGGACCGGCGCTTCCACTTCCGCCGCAGCCGCCTCTTCTGGCTGTACGCCATGTACTACACTCTTGGCCGCGTCTGGATCGAACTGCTGCGCATCGACGACGCGGAGCAGATCAGCATCTTCGGCATCACCACCAGGCTGAACGTGTGGACCAGCATCTTCGTATTCCTGGCCGCCCTGGCCGCGTTCATCCTGCTTGGTTTCAAGGGGCGCCCGGAACCGGACAGCGTTTACCTCCCAGGCCACGAGCCGGACACCGAGCCCGCCAGGAACGCGGATCCTGAGACAGTCACAAAGGTCCGTGATCCGGACACTGTTGTCTCAGATAGTGATTCGCGTGGTAATCTCCCTGATAACCACAGCGGTTCCAGGCATGCTTCCGACCCCACGGAAGAGGCCGAGGCTGCACCGGCGGGCGTCAAGCCCGGACCGGATGCAACGGCTGCCGGACACTCCGGCAGCACAGCCACCGGAGCCGCGCCGGAGGCCGGCACCGGCAAGTAGGACGCCGGCCAGGCAGGGCAGCAGAGCCACCGCTCGAAGGGCCCGAAACCACAACGTCGTGGCATGGGGCATTCTCTTGACAGCGTGAAGCTGCTGTCCGGTGGTGCCCCGGGCAGGGGCCTGCGTAACCGTTAGTTCAGCAGGCTGCGCTGACCTACAATTTCCAGTAATCAACACTTTGTTGTGCCCCTGCAACGGCGCCGACGAGTGGGGCCAACGGTGTCCCTTCCATACGCACGATCAGGAGGAAGGACGTCTCCCATGACCCAAACTCTTAACACTCCCAGCTGGTCCGAACCGGATCAGCCTGAGGCTGCAATGTCGCCGTTCAAGCGCTTTGCCGCCATGCCGGAGGCTGCCGGGCTGTACAACCCGGAACAGGAGAAGGACGCCTGCGGCCTGGCGATCATCGCCACCCTGCGCGGCGAGCCCGGGTATGACATCGTTGACGCCGCACTGACCGCGCTGCGCAACCTTGAGCACCGCGGCGCCGTAGGCGCTGACGAAGGCACGGGTGACGGCGCCGGTCTCCTCATGCAGATCCCGGACGAGTTCTTCCGTGCGGTCACCGAGTTCGAACTGCCCGCTCCGGGCCAATACGTTGCCGGCACCGCATTCCTTCCTGCCGAGCAGCGCGAGGCCGCGGCTGCCAAGGCCGGAATCGAGGGGCTGGCCGCCGACGAGGGACTCAAAGTCCTTGGCTGGCGTGAAGTGCCCGTGGTGGCCGACCTGGTGGGCGCCATGGCGCGTGCCTGCATGCCCTACTTCTCCCAGCCGTTCTTTGCAGCCGCTGACGGCAGGGAACTGGACCGCAACGAACTCGACGCCCGCGCCTGGCGCATCCGCAAGCGCGCCCAGAACAAGTTCGGCGTCTACTTCCCGTCGCTGTCCTCCCGCACCATCGTCTACAAGGGCATGCTCACCACTGCCCAGCTGGAGCCGTTCTACCCGGACCTCTCCGACAAGCGGTTCAAGACCAAGCTCGCGATCGTGCACTCGCGCTTCTCCACCAACACCTTCCCGTCCTGGCCGCTGGCGCAACCGTTCCGGACCATTGCCCACAACGGTGAAATCAACACCGTCAAGGGCAACCGGAACTGGATGCGCGCCCGCCAGTCCCAGCTGGCCAACCCGCTGCTGGGCGACTCGCCGGAAGAGCTGTACCCCATCTGCACCCCCGGTGCCTCCGACTCCGCGTCCTTCGACGAGGTAGCCGAGCTCCTCTGGCTGTCCGGGCGCCCCATCACGCACGCGATCATGATGATGATCCCGGAGGCCTGGGAAAACCACGCCACCATGGATCCTGCACGCCGTGCCTTCTACGAGTACCACTCGCTGCTGATGGAACCCTGGGACGGCCCCGCGGCCGTCTCCTTCACCGACGGCAACCTGGTCGGCGCCACCCTGGACCGCAACGGACTGCGCCCCGGACGGTTCTGGATCACCGAGGACGGCCTGATCGTCTTCGCCTCCGAGGTGGGCGTGATCGACGTCGAACCCTCCAAGGTGGTCAAGAAGGGCCGTGTGTCCCCGGGCAAGATGTTCCTGGTGGACACCGAGGCCGGCCGCATCATCGACGACGAAGAGGTCAAGGCCGAAGTTGCCGCCGCCAACCCGTGGGCGGAGTGGGTCAAGGACAACCTGATCGACCTCAATGAGCTGCCCGAGCGCGAGCACGTGGTGCACACTGCCGCGTCCGTGAACATCCGCCAGCGCACTTTCGGCTACACCACCGAGGAACTGAAGATCCTGCTGAGTCCCATGGCCCGCACCGGCGCCGAGCCCCTCGGCGCCATGGGCTCGGACACTCCGGTGGCCGTGCTGTCCAAGCGCCCCCGCCTGCTCTTTGACTACTTCGTGCAGTCCTTCGCGCAGGTCACCAACCCGCCGCTGGATGCCATCCGCGAAGAGCTGGTGACGTCGCTGACCTGCGCCATCGGACCCAACGGCAACCTGCTGGACACCAAACAGGTCCGTCAGCCGCAGGTGCAGCTGCCGTTCCCGGTAATCAACAACGACCAGCTGGCCAAGATCGCCAACATCGAGGACGCCGATGGCAACCGCGTGGCCATGAAGGTCCGCGGCCTGTACCGCCCCGAAGGCGGCGAGAATGCGCTGCGCGCCCGGCTCACGGAGATCTGCGAGCAGGTCTCAGGCGCCATCAACCGCGGCGTGCAGTACATCGTGCTCTCCGACCGTGACTCCAATGCACAGTGGGCGCCCATCCCGTCCCTGCTGCTGGTCAGCGCCGTGCACCACCACCTGCTGCGCAGCGCCAACCGCACCAAGACCGCCCTTGTGGTCGAGGCCGGCGACGTCCGCGAGACGCACCACGTTGCCGTCCTGATCGGCTACGGCGCCTCCGCCGTCAACCCGTACCTGGCCATGGAATCCGTGGAGCAGCTCATCGCTGCAGGCGACGTCACCGGGGTAACCCCGCAGGACGGCGTCTACAACCTGATCAAGGGCCTGGGCAAGGGCGTCCTGAAGATCATGTCCAAGATGGGCATCTCCACCGTTGCCTCCTACACGGGCGCCCAGACCTTCGAAGCGCTGGGCCTGGGCCAGGAACTGGTGGACGAATTCTTCGCCGGAACGCACTCCCAGCTGGGCGGCGTGGGCTTGGACGTCATCGCTGCCGAGGTCTCCGCACGGCACCAGATGGCCTACCCGGACGGCGGCATCGAACAGCCGCACCGCCCGCTCCTGGGCGGCGGCGAGTACCAGTGGCGCCGCGACGGCGAGCCGCACCTGTTCAACCCGGAGACGGTGTTCCGGCTGCAGCACGCCACCCGCGAACGCCGCTACGACATCTTCAAGGCCTACACCAAGGGCGTGGACGACCAGTCCACCAACCTGATGACCCTGCGCGGCCTGCTTAAGTTCAACAGCAACCGGCCCTCCGTCCCCCTCGAGGAAGTGGAGCCGGTCTCCAGCATCGTCAAGCGGTTCTCCACCGGGGCCATGAGCTACGGCTCCATCTCCCAGGAGGCCCACGAGACGCTGGCCATCGCCATGAACCAGCTGGGCGGCAAGTCCAACACCGGTGAAGGCGGCGAGGACGTTGACCGCCTCCTGGATCCGAAGCGCCGCTCTGCAGTCAAGCAGATTGCGTCCGGACGTTTCGGCGTGACCAGCCTCTACCTGACCAACGCCGACGACATCCAGATCAAGATGGCACAGGGCGCCAAGCCCGGTGAGGGCGGCCAGCTGATGGCGCAGAAGGTCTACCCGTGGGTGGCCCGCACGCGGCATTCGACCCCCGGCGTCGGGCTCATTTCCCCGCCCCCGCACCACGACATCTACTCCATCGAGGACCTCGCTCAGCTCATCTACGATGCCAAGCGCGCCAACCCCTCGGCACGGGTGCACGTGAAGCTGGTCTCGGAAGTCGGGATCGGCACCGTGGCGTCCGGCGTTACCAAGGCGAAGGCCGACGTCGTACTTGTCTCCGGACACGACGGCGGCACCGGCGCCTCACCGCTGAACTCGCTCAAGCACGCCGGTGTTCCGTGGGAGCTGGGCCTCGCCGAGACGCAGCAGACCCTGATGCTCAACGGCCTCCGCGACCGCGTGGTGGTCCAGGTGGACGGCCAGCTCAAAACCGGCCGCGACGTTGTCATCGCAGCGTTGCTGGGCGGCGAGGAGTTCGGTTTCGCCACCGCCCCGCTGGTGGTGGAAGGCTGCATCATGATGCGCGTCTGCCATCTCGACACCTGCCCGGTGGGCGTCGCGACCCAGAACCCCGAGTTGCGCGCACGCTTCAGCGGCAAGCCCGAGTTCGTGGTCAACTTCTTCGAATTCCTCGCCGAGGAAGTCCGGGAGATCCTGGCCGAGCTTGGCTTCCGCAGCCTTGAGGAGGCCATTGGCCACGCCGAGGTGCTGGACAGCCGTGAGGCGATCGACCACTGGAAGGCCGACGGGCTGGATCTGGACCCGATCCTGCACGGCCTGGAGTTCGACGACGACGCGCCGCTGCGGAACATGACCGGGCAGAACCACGAGCTGGACAAGCACTTCGACCAGCGCCTGATCACCATGGCCACCGAGGCCCTGACCGACCGCAGCCCGGTGAAGATCACTGTGGACGTCATCAACACCGACCGTTCCGTGGGCACCATGCTGGGCCACGTCGTCACCAAGACCTTCGGTACCGACGTCCTGGCCACGGACACCATCGAGGTCACGCTGAACGGTACCGCCGGCCAGTCCCTGGGCGCCTTCCTGCCGGCGGGCATCACCCTGCGGCTGTTCGGCGACTCCAATGACTACGTGGGCAAGGGCCTGTCCGGTGGGCGGATCATCGTCCGCCCGGACCGCACCAATGTCTTCAAGGCGGAAACCAACGTCATCGCGGGCAACGTGATCGGCTACGGCGCCACCAGCGGCGAAATGTTCCTGCGCGGCCAGGTGGGCGAACGCTTCCTGGTCCGCAACTCCGGAGCCACCGCCGTCGCCGAAGGCATCGGCGACCACGGCTGCGAGTACATGACCGGTGGCCAGACGCTGATCATCGGCCGCACTGGCCGCAACTTCGGTGCAGGTATGTCCGGCGGCACCGCGTACGTCCTTGACCTGGACACTGCCAAGGTCAACAAGGAAGCCCTGCAGTCCGGCGAACTCCAGCTCCGCGAGCTGGATGCCGAGGACCGCGACATCGTCCACGGCCTGCTGGTCAAGCACGTGGAAGAAACTGACTCCCAGCTGGCTGCGCGCCTCCTCGAGAACTTCGATGACACCGCCGCCCGCATCACCAAGGTGCTGCCGCGCGATTACGCGGCCGTGCTGCAAACCCGTCTCGACGCCATCGAAGAGGGCCTTGACCCCGACGGCGAAGAAGTATGGTCTCGAATCCTGGAGGTGACCGGTGGCTGATCCACGCGGATTTCTGAAAGTACGCCAGCGGGAAACCCAGCCGCGCCGTCCCGTGCCCGTGCGCATCATGGACTGGAAGGAAGTCTATGAGGCGCAGGAAAAGGGCACGCTGAAGGCACAGGCCGGGCGCTGCATGGACTGCGGCATCCCGTTCTGCCACCAGGGCTGCCCGCTGGGCAACCTCATTCCCGAGTGGAACGACCTCACGTGGCGGGACAAGGGCGAGGAAGCCATTGAGCGGCTGCACGCCACGAACAACTTCCCCGAGTTCACCGGCCGGCTGTGCCCGGCGCCCTGCGAGGCGTCCTGCGTGCTGGGGATCAACCAGCCTGCCGTGACCATCAAGCAGGTGGAAGTCTCGATTATCGATGAGGCCTGGGACAACGGCTGGGTCAGCCCGCTGCCGCCCACCCGCCTTACCGGCAAGACCGTTGCCGTCGTCGGCTCCGGCCCTGCCGGCCTCGCGGTGGCCCAGCAGCTCACCCGCGTTGGACACACCGTTGCCGTCTACGAGCGGGACGACAAGATCGGTGGCCTGCTGCGCTACGGCATCCCCGACTTCAAGATGGAAAAGGAGCAGGTGGACCGCCGCGTCGAGCAGATGAAAGCGGAAGGCACCCGCTTCCGGACCGGCGTCGCCGTTGGCACGGACGTGACCTGGGAGCAGCTGCGCCGCCGGTACGACGCCGTGGTGATCGCCACCGGCGCCACCGTACCGCGGGACCTGCCCATCCCGGGCCGGGACCTCGACGGCATCCACTTCGCCATGGACTACCTGGTGCCCGCCAACCGCGCCGTCGCCGGTGAGACCATCGAAAACCAGATCAACGCCCATGGCAAGCATGTGGTGATCCTGGGCGGCGGTGACACCGGTGCGGACTGCCTGGGCACGGCCCACCGGCACGGCGCAGCGTCCGTCACCACCCTCGCCATCGGCAAGCAGCCGCCGTCGGAGCGTGCCAGCCACCAGCCGTGGCCGACGTTCCCCACCCTGTTCGAGATGGCCAGCGCCCACGAGGAAGGCGGCGAACGCACCTACCTCGCCTCCACCGTCGAGTTCGTTGGCGAGAACGGCAAGCTGACCGGCGTCAAGGTGGCTGAAACCGAATTCGTCGACGGCAAGCGCCTCCCCAAGGCCGGCACTGAGCGGATCATCCCCGCCGACCTGGTGTTCCTGTCCCTCGGCTTCACCGGCGCGGAACCGGCCGGGATCGCTGAGCAGGTCCACGCCGAGTTCGACGGCCGCGGCAACGTGGCCCGCGACGGCTACTACATGACCAACACCGAAGGCGTCTTCGTTGCCGGTGATGCCGGGCGTGGACAGTCCCTGATCGTGTGGGCCATCGCCGAGGGCCGCGCAGCCGCTGCCGCAGTGGACAAGTACCTGATGGGAAGCACCATCCTTCCCGCACCCGTCGCCCCGACGGACCGCGCCATCGCCGTCCTCTAGGACTGCACCGAGGGTTCACCTCGCCGACAACTTAACCAATGCAAGTGACCAATAGGGTAGGTATATGAGACGCGCAAAAATTGTGGCTACGTTCGGCCCGGCAATTGCCAGCTACGAAAACACCCTCGCGGTGCTGGAAGCCGGCGTTGACGTCGCCCGCATGAACATGAGCCACGGTGACTACACCGTGCATGACAACACCTACGAGAACGTCCGCAAGGCAGCGTCCGACCTTGGCAAGGCCGTGGCCATCATGGCCGACCTCCAGGGCCCCAAGATCCGCCTGGGCCGTTTCGTGGACGGCCCGCACGCCCTGGCCGTGGGTGACATCTTCACCATCACCACAGAGGACGTACCCGGTACCCAGGAAATCTGCTCCACCACCCTGAAGAGCCTCACCGAGGACGTCAAGGTGGGCGATGCCCTCCTGATCGACGACGGCAAGGTTGCACTGCGCGCCATCGAGGTCGACGACGTCAAGGTCGTCGCCGAGGTGACCGTCGGCGGCATGGTGTCCAACAACAAGGGCATCAACCTCCCCGGCGTGGCCGTCAACGTTCCCGCGTTGAGCGAAAAGGATGAGGACGACCTCCGCTGGGCAATGCGCCGCGGCGTGGACCTGGTGGCGCTGTCGTTCGTCCGCGACGCGTCGGACATCACCCGCGTACACGAGATCATGGATGAAGAAGGCCGCCGCGTGCCGGTCATCGCCAAGATCGAGAAGCCTCAGGCAGTGGAGCAGCTGCCCGAGATCATCGATGCGTTCGACGCCATCATGGTGGCCCGTGGCGACCTCGGCGTGGAACTGCCGCTGGAGGAAGTGCCGATCGTGCAGAAGCGCGCCGTTGAACTGGCACGCCGCTGGGCCAAGCCGGTCATCGTGGCCACCCAGGTCCTCGAGTCCATGATCGACAACCCGCGCCCCACCCGCGCCGAGGCCTCCGACTGCGCCAACGCCGTCCTCGACGGTGCCGACGCTGTGATGCTGTCCGGTGAGACCAGCGTGGGCAAGTACCCGATCGAAACCGTGAAGACCATGGCCCGGATCATCGAGTCCACCGAGGTCCACGGCCTGGAACGCGTTCCCCCGCTGGGCACCAAGCCCCGGACCCGCGGCGGTGCCATCACCCGTGCCGCCGTCGAAATCGCCGACCAGCTGGACGCCAAGTACATCTGTGCGTTCACCCAGTCCGGCGACTCCGCCCGCCGCCTGTCCCGCCTGCGGCCCATCAAGCCGGTCTTCGCCTTCACCCCGGTGGAGCAGGTCTGGAACCAGATGGCCCTCACCTGGGGCATCCAGCCGGTGCTGGTGCAGATGGTGGACCACACGGACGCCATGACCGCACAGGTTGACCGCAGCCTCGAGGAAATGGGCCTGGTGGAGGATGGTGACCTGGTGGTCATCGCCGCCGGTTCGCCTCCCGGAAAGGCCGGCTCCACCAACTCCCTGAAGGTGCACAAGGTGGGCGACCTCGCCGACTCCACCCGCGCCGGGGAAGTTACCAGCAACAAGGAAAAGCTCGGCCCCTGGCCGGAAAAGAAGAAAAAGACACAGGTCCAGGCCTAGTCTTCAGGTAAACGAAAAGGACCCCTGCCTTTTGGCAGGGGTCCTTTTTCGCTGTGGTGGCCGTTCGCTGTGGGGACGGTTCCTGCTGTGGTTCCGGGCCGTCGTCGTAATCGATCCGGCCCGGCCCGGCGCTAGTTGACCTGGTTGATGATGGTTTCGGCGACCTCGCGCATGCTGAGGCGGCGGTCCATGGACGTCTTCTGGATCCAGCGGAAGGCTTCCGGCTCCGTCAGGCCCATCTTGGTGGTCAGCAGGCTCTTGGCGCGTTCAACGAGCTTGCGGGTGGCGAACTGCTCCTGCAGGTCCGAAACCTCGCCCTCCAGGGCCTTGATTTCCTCGTGGCGGGAGAGCGCGATTTCCAGCGCGGGGATGAGGTCGGCGGGCGTGAACGGCTTCACCACGTAGGCCATGGCGCCGGCGTCGCGGGCGCGCTCCACCAGTTCCTTCTGGCTGAAGGCGGTCAGCAGCACCACGGGGGCGATGCGGGCCTTGACGATCTTTTCGGCGGCCGAGATGCCGTCCATGACGGGCATCTTGACGTCCATGAGGACCAGGTCCGGCTTCAGCTCCTCGGCAAGCTGGACGGCCTTCTCGCCGTTGTCCGCCTCGCCCACGACGTCGTAGCCTTCACCGCGCAGGATCTCGATGATGTCGAGGCGGATGAGGGTTTCATCTTCAGCCACAATGACGCGGCGCGCCGGCTGGGACGTGGGCTTGGACTCCGTCTGTTCAGTCACGGGATCTCCTTGAAAAGGTACGGCGGGACATCACTATCTTAGGTGCCACCGCGGCTGTACTTGGCTTGCAGGGGTTCGTTTGCGGCGACGGCGGCGCGATTCTGGAATTCAGCCTATCTGCATGTAGAGTAATTCCGCGTACGTGAAGCGATCGCGTTGCTCACAGTCAGCTGTGGGCGTAGCGGGTTGCTCTCCACGTATTCCGCGCCCGAGTGGCGGAATTGGCAGACGCGCCGCACTCAAAATGCGGTATCGAAAGGTGTGTGGGTTCGAGTCCCACCTCGGGCACAGTGTTTCCGCAGGTCAGGGGTTTGTTTCTCCTTAGGGTGTTGACAAATCTGCCGAAAGTGTTGACAGCGGCGTACCGTTTTTTGTGTGGCCAGCATTCGAAAACGCACCAAAAAGGACGGTTCATCGTCCTACATGGTGCTGTGGCGGGACCCGAAGAGTCGTGAACAGCAGGGCCTCACAGTCGCTAGTCTCGTCGAAGCTGAAACCCTAAAGAGGTTGCTGGACGCCAACGGGCAGTCCTTCGAAATTGCCCAACACGCCATCCTGACGAATGAAAAACGCCCTCCGACTGTGGCTGAAGTCATCCAGGAACACATTGACCTGCTGGTCCGCCCATCGAGCGGAACGGTCAAGACGTACCAGACCATGCTGGAGCTCCACATCCGGCCAGTCATCGGGCACGTTCCTGTGGACAAGCTCGACTATCGCGTCATCGCGCACTGGGTGAAGTCGATGATGGCCAACGGTAAGGCACCCAAGACGATCCACAACATCCACGGCTTGATCTCGGCAGCCATGAATACCGCGGAGATGCTCGGCTACATCACGCGGAACCCCTGCCGCGGCGTGCAGCTTCCCGGAATTGAGAAAGCCGAGGACGAGGCAATGTTCCTGACCCATGCGGAGTTCAGCCTCATCATGGAGGGCATGGGGGAGCGGTACAAGGCTTTCACCAATTTCCTTGTTATGACTGGCACCCGCTTTGGCGAGGCCACCGCGCTGACCGTGGCGGACGTTGATCTGCTGTCCAAGCCGCCTACCGCCCGGATCAACAAGGCGTGGAAGCGGGACGGCCAGAATCAGTTCTACATCGGGGCGACGAAGACAGGCGCCGGTAAGCGGACGATAGGGCTCAATCCTGCGCTTGTGGAGTTGCTGATCCCGCTGGTCGCGAGTCGGCCGGGTAAGGAGCTGGTGTTCACGACGCCGAAGGGTGAGCGCATTATCCACAAGCTGTACTGGCATCACTACTGGGTTCCAGCCGTTCGCACGGCCCAGGGGAACGGCCTAACTAAAGACCCTCGGATCCACGACCTCCGCCATACTCACGCATCATGGCTAATTCAGGATGGCGTGCCCTTGTTTACCATTTCGCGCCGACTGGGACATGCGTCCACGAGGACCACTGAACAGGTTTATGGGCACTTGATGCCGGAGGCGCTGCAGGCTGGTGCTGATGCCACGGAGCGCTCGGTCACTGCCTTCCAGCGGTGACCGCCCTCAGGTCATGTCGGAGGGTCTTCCTGCTGGCATGAACATGGAAACAGGTCCCCATTCTGTTGGAGGTTTCCGTGGACATCGAGTTCTTTGAACCGGCCGAAGCTGCTGCTCTCATGCGCTGCACAGAGTCATGGCTTCGGGACGGCGCAACCAGCGGACGGTTCCCCCACGCGTGCTGGGGCAAAGGAAAGATCATCTTCACCTCCGAGCACATCCTCGAAATTGCCAAGCTCAGCGAGATACTTCCCGGCAGCACTGGTTCGCTTCCTGCAAGTCTGCCCGTGTCAAAGGAACGGTTGATCGGTACCCGCTCCAAAGTCAGGCTGGCTACGGCCAACTGAGAAAGCGGGCCGGTTTCCTGTCCGGGAGGTGCACAGTGCGCCAGTGCGGATGGTCCCAAATGGTGACTGGCCACTCCTGTGTGGCAGGCACCACGGAGATGGTTACCCGCGGAAGGCGTGGGTCGAAGCTAGCGTGGAACGACCCCTTTGACCCAGAGGACCATGAAGACCACCTGCTTGCCCGCCAAAGTTCTGACTGCCGCCACCGCATTGATGCTGGCTGCGTCCTTAGTAGGTTGCGATGGCACAGCCCACGCCTTCGAAGCCGCCCAATCTGCTCCAGGCATCCCGGGGCGGGCGACGGTAGCTCCGGAAGCTGCCGGCGACGCAGCGAGGGCGCTCGTCCAACTGGAGACCATCCAGGTAAAAGGTCGGGCGCCCAAGACTGGCTATACCCGCGATCAGTTCGGGCCAGCTTGGGCGGATATTGACCACAACGGTTGTGATACCCGCAATGACATTCTTGCCCGGGACCTCATCGACAAGACCTTCAAAGCTGGCACCAACAACTGTGTAGTTGCCAGCGGCACCCTGGCCGACAAGTACACCGGCGCAACGATCACCTTCGTCCGCGGCCAGGACACGAGCTCGAAGGTCCAGATTGACCATGTCGTACCGCTGAGTGATGCGTGGCAGAAGGGTGCGCAGCAGCTCAGCGGCGAGCGACGCGAGGAGCTCGCCAACGACCCGCTGAACCTCATGGCTGCGGATGGACCGACCAATGCCGCCAAGGGCGACAGTGACGCAGCGACGTGGCTGCCGCCGAACAAAGCCTTCAGGTGCGAGTATGTCGCCCGCCAAACTTCCGTCAAGGCCAAGTACAGTCTTTGGGTCACCCAGGCGGAGCATGATTCTATTGCCGGCATCCTCGAGGGCTGTAAATAGAGGACGTACGCCCACTCTAACCGGCCTGTCTTGTGGGGTCCGCACCGACCGGGGCTGCCATTACAGATATTGGGGGCCGTCGACGCTGTCGCGAACACTTGCAGTTTCCGTCGCCGTTAGCAATGGATGGCCAGCCGGCGCCCCGACGGTTTTGGTGCCTTGGGGTGACCTAAGTCCGACCTCTTTCACCCGGATCACTTCGATGTTCCGGGACAGTTTTCGGAGCGGGATGGCGACATCGAATGGTGAGAGACTTCTGCGACGACATTCTTGTCGCCCGTGCCCGAAGGTTGAAGCTCAGCTGCAAAGCGTTCGTGGTGCCTCTGGATTTCCTCAATCTCGGCCCCGTACTGTTCTGACGCAAATGTCAGGATGCCCGCTTCACGAAGGATGGCTAGGTGACTGTGCAAGGAAGGCGAAGGAACATCCAGAGCAGCAGCCACGTCGTGGCACGTTGCTGGCCCATGGGCAATCAAGAAGCGAATGATCTGGCTTCGCGTCCGGTGCATCATGATGTTCGCCATGGAGACCATAACCCTGGTGATGAAAACTCACTTCTGAGGAACACGCTGTAGACGGGTCTACAGCAGAACAATACGCCCCTAAGTGAGCCCGCGGAAGACGTTGAAGGCTCTCGTTGCACAAGAGGTAGAGCAACGGAATACTGAGCATCACGTACAGTCTCGATGCGGTATCGCAGTGGAGGGGAGGTGGGTGGTGTCCGGCGACGACGAACGCCCTTCTGGTACTGCCTTGTCTCCTCAAGCTGAGCTGGCCCGGCGCCTGAATCTGCTTCTCGACGTCGCCGTGGCAGAACGAGGGCAGCCAATTACATTCCGCGAGGTTCACGAGAAGCTGGCGGACAGAGGAATCAAGCTCTCCAGGGCGCGCTGGTTCTACATGAAGGACGGGACCGGGCGATTGGTGAGCGACCCCACCTTGCTGCACGCATTATGCGAAATTTTCGGCGTGGATCCTGCGTATCTCTTGGACTCGGATTCTGGGGAATTGCCCCAGCGCATCGATTCGCAGCTGGAGTTCGTCCGGTCCCTGCGGGCTGCGAGGGTGAAGACTTTTGCGACCCGAACCCTTGGGGACGTATCGCCGGAGACACTGCGAGCTATCACGGAGTACCTGAACAGGGACATCAGCCGGCGGCCGGAGGGCGAGCGTGCAGCGGCTTCGTCGCAGTCCGAATCGTCACAACCGCCCGAGCAGTCCGGCTAATCGCTTTTCGGCTACTGGTGTTCCTCCAGCAAGTACTTTAGGTGTGCGTCAAGCAGCTCCTTGATCCGGGCAGGGTTTGCGGAGTACCGAGGTGATCGTCCATGCCTGCGCCCGGGTTCGACGTCGACCAACACCACACCCGCTGCCTCCAGTGCTGCGAGATGCTTGGCCACGCTGGGGTCTCCCGCGCTGACAGCCGCGACGATGTCGCCGCGGGTTGCAGGCCCGCCGGCGGTAAGGAATCGGAGGATCTCGTTGCGCGACCTGTTGCCGAAAGTCGCGACGGCAGCTTCGACATCGGCCGACCAGGCTGCGTCGTGCGGTCGCGTGATTCTCGGCATAGCGCCATTCTTCCCCAAGAAATACGAAAAAGTAAGAACAGCACTCTTGACGATATCTTAAGTATCTTTGACAATAAATTCCATAGCTTCTGCTGATCGTTGTTGGATCTACGAATCCACGCACCGGAGCCGCCTGCACGGCGCCGCCCATACTCGATCTGAACATCAAAGCGGTGAAGCCATGGAAATTGAATCCGAGGCCCATCAAGTCAAGAGTCACCCAACAACTCCTTCCGGAGTGGATGTCTCATTGCGAGGCGCTCCTCAGGCGGGGGAGCCCGTCGTCCCAATCGACCGGATTCTGGTCGCCGTGGATGGCGTGAACCGCTACGTCATTTCCCGTCTGGGACGAATCGGACGATCCTGCGATGTTGACGACGTCATGCAGGACATCCGCGTCGCTGTCTGGGACGGGGTAGCAAAGGGAAAATACCGAGAACTTCCCGGAATTCCTTTTGAAGCCTGGGTTCAGGGGGTCTGCAACAAGATCTGTGCTGCGCACATCCGGCGAGAACTAAGTCACCGGACTTTGCCGTTGCTCATAGATTTCACGACCACGGAAACCCCGCCCGAGGTTCTCGCCGTCATCGATACTGGCTCGCTTTTGGGCAGCACCGAAGGATGTGTCGACCAGGCGTGGGCGCACGCGATGTTGGATCTGGTCCATCGAAGCGTGGCTGAGGAAACCTGGAAGCTCGCTGTGTCCAGTCTTGTCGGGCCGCGCCACTATGGATCTCCGACTCCCCAGGACCGGCGGCGGTGGCACGCCGTAACGGTCGTCCGGCAGACCGCCCAGACTATCAACACGGCTCTGAACTGCCGTCCCAACCCTGAGATCGGCCTTGATGACCTTTGCCGAATGGCCGCGGACTGCCTTCCCACCGTTGTGCTTCGGCGAGTTGCTGGTTCCATTGTGCGTCCCGGACTGCGGGGACCAGACCGATCCGTGCAAATGGCCGATCTGGCGGCTGAGCTGGGCGTCACCGAGAGATACATCGCCGTGAATATCGGCTTTGCGCGGCAGCTGTATCGTGCCGCTTGGCGTGTCCTCCAGCACGAAGTGAATAGACCCGTGGTGTAGGCCATGCCTGTCATCATCGGAGCTGGACGATGAATTCGATTCGAGAGTTTGGCCGTCAACGTTGGTTCGCTGTGGGGATCGTTGCCTTACTTACAGGCGGCGCAATCTTTCTGCTCTGGCCGTCTGATCACTCTGGCAGGGAGGCGGCACCGTTGGCGTCGGCAACTGCGCCCGCAGTGGGGGCGCCATCAGCTACGCCGCCAGTTCACGTCCAATCCACCGCTGCTCCGATCGAAGGGGAATCATCGGTTGCCGCAACGGATGGCAAGCTGCCGAGCACAAGGGATTACAGGACACTTGCTTTGGCGGCGGCGCAGGGAATCTACACCTGGGACAGTCGCTCGTCGTCGTATTCCGACGTGTATGCGCGGGTGCGGTCCTGGTGGGCGCTTCTCCCTGATGGGTCCAATCCATTGTCCGCACTGGTGCGGGAGTTCGAGGGGACTGGCGTGACCGCAGGGAGCTTCACTGTGCTGACTGGACAGTCTGCGCGGCGAACCGGTACCGCTGAAGCCGTCCGTTGCGACCGCGAACTGGCCAAGGTCAAGGAGTACCCGGCCCCTTGGGAGGGCCTCCACGTGTGCACGGTGACCGTCCAGGTTGTGGACGAGTCGACCGCGGGCAAGAATGCTTACGCAGCGCCAGTTACCGTGATGGTCAATTGTCCGCCAGCGGTCACCGCTCCGGCTGACAGATGCGCCATGGTTGGTTTTTATGCGACCGCCGAGCGGATCGTCTACTGATGCCGGCTCTGGCAGCGATTGCCGTCGTGGCACGACGACGGGCTTTACTTAAGATCGTTACCGCCGTTGTTGCTGTCGTCGTACTCGGCGGGCTGATCGCCTTTGTTGGCGTCGTGGCTGTACTTGCCGAGGCGACTGGAGAGCGTGCTGTTGCTTGTACTCCGGGTAGCGCGGACAGTCGTGCAGTGACCGCGGGAACTACTGGGGGCGTGGAAGTCCGCGACGCTGGCAAACTGCTCTACGTATTGACGCCTCGTCAAGAGGGCGTCGCGCGGGCTTACATTTCGGTGGGGAAGCAACTGGGTGTGCCGCGTTCCGGACAAATCATCTCGATCATGATGGCGCTTCAGGAATCTGGCCTTCGCATGCTTGCGAATCCGGGAGTGCCTGGTTCCCTTAATCTCCCCAATGACGGTATGGGAACGGACCACGATTCAATTGGGTCGGCGCAACAACGCCCGGCTGCGGGGTGGGGCACTGTATCCGAGCTAATGGACGCCTCCTACAATGCCCGCGCGTTCTACGGCGGACCGACAGGTCCCAACCATGGAAGCCCACGTGGACTGTTGGATGTCCCCGGGTGGCAGGCCATGGATAAGGGGCGGGCTGCGCAGGCGGTTCAGGTTTCTGCTTTTCCGGAGTTGTATGCACAGTGGGAGCCGACAGCGACAGCAATTTTTGCCGCCCTGGAAACCGACACAGCTGCTGCATCTTGTTTGAGTCCTGCTGCAGGGAATCAAAAAGTTGGACAGGTGCGAAACTTAAGCCAGCTGCGCCAGAACATCTTGCGGTTCACGCAGGAGGGCCTTGGCGGCAAATATGTCTGGGGCGGCACGGCCTTCAAGGCTTGGGACTGCTCTGGGTATGTTCAGTGGATCTACAGGCAGGCCGGCATCGAGCTGCCAAGAGTGGAACAGTGGCGTGCGGGTGTTCGAACAGATGACCCGCAGCCGGGAGACCTGGTGGTTCAGAATCCGCAGGGCCCCGATAGCTGGGGTCACGTCGGCATTTACGCCGGGGACGGAATGATGTGGAGTGCACTCAACCCTGCGGTGGGAACGTTGCTGCATCCAGTTAGCTGGAACAATGGCACGGCCTACTACAACTTGTTAGAGCGCTGAATACCTCTGACCCCTTCAGCCGACGCCCTCCGGAGCCGTGTCTTGCAACGTCTTGATGTGACCTTTTACGCTTCGCCACTTGTGAGACATAGAAGCGAGGCAAATGACGGGGCTGCCCGGACCGAATGCCTTAGCTTCAAGAGGCCGTCCAATATCTCATCGGTTGAAAGACAGGAACTCCTTCGGCGCTGCAACCTCAACTCATTCCAACGGTGGGCCGGTCCTATGTCGAATCAGTCTGTCGCTAGGATCAAGGCATGATCGAGGAAGAACCCGCCATGAGCGCTTTCCCCATGGCTCCGGAGCCAGACAGCACGCCTCAGCGTCCACGCCCTATGGAATGGACCAACTACTCCGACCAAGTGATGTCTGAGTGGTACGCGTTGCTTAGCACGGATCCTGACGAGCCGGCAGTTCAGAAGTTCTTGGAGCTTCACCCCGCAATGATTCCGGGTGGAAGCGGCGACATCGGTCCCGGTGGTCACCATGGTTCTCAACTTTCGGCAGTCTTTCGGCTGCCGACTCTGACCGGAGCCGGACGCGCGTTCGAACCAGACTTCATGTGGGTCACCAAATCCTCCGGCCTAATCACGCCGATTGTTATCGAGATCGAGAAACCCTCTAAGCGCTGGTTCCTCAAGTCAGGCCGCCCCAGTGCCGAGTTCACCGCCGCCCACGACCAACTCAACGACTGGCGCTCGTGGTTTGACAAGGACTCTAATAAGGCGCTGTTTAGACAGCGGTACATGTTCGACGATCTCCATAACAATCGGCCGTTGAAGCCTCAGTTCTTGCTCATCTACGGGCGTGAGAGTGAGTTTGGGTGGGGCGGAGGCCACGCAAGCCCCGATGAAATGCGGCACAAGCGGGATTCACGGCGGGCGGCTGACGAGTTCTTCATGACGTTCGATGCCTTAAGGCCCAGATATGATCACGCCAACTCCGTGACGGTAACTATGACTGCTAAGGGCCCCAAACCCTTTGCCTTCTCGCCCATGTACAGCACGCATGCTGAGACGGGACTCGATGCCAAAATATTGGGCGATCCGACTGAGGCATTAGATCGCTCAGTCATGATGAGTGAGGAACGCCGAGCCTACCTCGCCGGGCGCTGGAAGTACTGGCAAGAAGTGGAATCCAAACATGATCCAAACAGGTCATACATTCGCTCGATGGGTTTGGAGTAGCGTTCCCGTCAATGTGGGCAGGGCACCTTGCGCCTTCACCTCCTCTGAGGCTTCCGCATTCAGCACCCTAAAGGCCCTCCAAGCGCCTTATTTGGCGCTGCGAGGGATCGGCAGTGGGGAAAGGGTCAATCGGATCTTGAACCGCTCTCAGCGGCGGATGCGGTCTCATGGGCGGGGGCGCCGGAGGCCCTCGAAGGCGCTGCGCGGCGGGTCGCACGGACTAAGGCTAAGGCTCGCTCCATCCGCTCTGCGGTTTCCGGCAGCACGTAATCGTGGAGCAACGCATACATCGTTTCAGCCTTATTTCCTGCCACCTTCACCTGAAATACCCTCGGGCTGCTGTAGCCAACTGCGGGCGGAGTGCACCCCAGGACAGCTCCGACTAAGGCAGCGAAGCGTTGCACCTTTGCCCGGTCAGATGAAGCGTAGTAAATGACGACGCGCCGGACCTTGCCGCTGTGGCCCGTTGACTGGTGAGAAATTCCGGCGGTATCCAGCAGGGCCGCCAAGGCCCGGCAGTTAGCGTCCATGGCGGCAGCAGCCGCAGAAGCGGCCTTACGCTGCTGCTTTGTATGTATGTGAAGCGTGATCAGTCGGTTCGAGACTAAGAGCATTTCGGGGTTGTTCCTTTTCTGGGAGGGGGCGGATCGAGGGATGATTAAAAGGGGTGGGGAGGACCCCCATCGGCCTGGCTCATTCGCCCCGGGGGTGTTAGCGCCTGTGTTGCTGTACGGATTCGGAAGTAACGGGTCGGGCCCCCAGCGGCCCGGCCCGTCTGGCGGGGGAGAGCTACCTCATGTGGTTCTTGCGCTTGTGCTCTTCCCACAGTTCCGCGCCGGTCCTGCTGTCGGGCAGATATTTGGCGCGGACATCCGGCGAGTTATTCCAGGCGTCAGAGCTGACGCCTTCGGCGATGGCCTTTGCCTTCGCCGCTTCATACTCTTCTGCCTCTTCCTGGCCCGGCGTCTTCGCGGGCACGATGAGGGCATTCACGTAGTTGGCGTAGTCGCGCTGTGCCCGCGCGTAGACACTCAGCCCGGCACGGCGGGCATCATCTTCCGAGCGGAAGGTCCGGGCGTCACCGGGCGTCTTCCAGTACCCCGGGGCAACTTCGGTAGGCTTCCAGTCGATGGTTTCCGGGTCGGGCGGCGGGGTAGGGTCCCACGCCGCTTCGGCATCGGCAATACGCTCACTGCCGCTCTTCACGGGGCGGAAGTATTCATACCGATCTGCCTTGTCAGTCAATTTCCTTCTCCTTTGGTTTTAGTTTCTGTTGCTCGGGATTCGGGTTCTCCAGTGCCCTGGCACGGCTCCTGGCAGCCCGTGGCGGGCTGCCCAGAGCATGAGCGGAATGGACGTCTTGCCGTGGTCGTCCGCGTCCATCCAGAACTCGGCTCCCGGGTGGCGGGCCCTGCGGACTCGTCGCTTGGCATTGACTCGCGCCGTCACCGCTTGTAGGTGACGGGGGTTGACACAGCGCCGACGGTCGTACTCGGTCTGCCCGTGAGCAGAAGGGCCGCCGCACAGGTGGTCAAGCTGACGAGTCTGCGGATGGGGGCCGATGAAAACCAGATACAGCAGGCGGTGAACCAGCCAGTCCTTACCGCTGACCTTGCAGTGTGCGTAGCCCTCGCTTTCCACGCTGCCGGTCCATAACCAGCAGCCCGTAATCGGTCAGCCACTATGTGCGCTGCCGCATCCTCCAGAATGGCGTCCAGCTCGCCATCAGGCAGTTGGTCAAGCAACCGTCCCTCATGGCGCCGGCAGTAGCCCAGCTTGATGGCCTCAGCGGAGCAACCTGGCTCTTCGCACTTTGGCAGGCCGTGAAGTCGCTTGCGCGCATGTGGAGCGCAGAGCCCATGAGAGTGATGCGGCCTGGTGCAGCCTGGTTGGCTGCAAGTCCTCAGCGGTGTTTTGGGCAATCTTTCTCCTATGAATTGATGCTCGTTTTGAAGGGTTTTGTGCATTCTGCTCACCGCCCTTTTCCTCGCGATTCCCCTACTGGCGCGGGAACTTGGGCGCTAACGGGCGGGGCCCTGGCGGGAAAGCGTTCTTACCTATAGACAACCCGTGGGGCGGCAAAGGTCCGTGGATTTGGGGGAGGAGGTCCAGGCCCCCAAGGGCCAGGACCATTGAGGGTCAAGCGTCTGGGCTTTTCACGGTTTCATTGTCTGGACGGGACTACAGATAATCCACAGACATTGGGGCCGAAAGTCTCCGACGCCTAAAGGGTGGCATTTCTGTCATTGCGTCTATTCTCTGGACCAGCACCTGTAAACCCAGCCCTGTTCGCCACAGAGGAAACAGGGGAGGGGGCACGCCGCTGCCCGAGGTTGCGCTAACCGGCAAGGCAGAATCAGTTGCATGACTGATTCTGTTGTTGATCCGGTGGCTGAGGCCTGGCAAACGGCTGGCGATATTGGAAACGTTGTCGTGGCCGCCACTGCTGTTTACCTTCTCGGGCAAGGGCTTGCCGATAGACGGCGAAGCCGGGCGGACCAGCAACGTGTGCAAGCAAGCCGCATACATCTGAGCGTTCAGGAGCATTGGGTCGACACTGGGGGCGGCGGCTACGGCAGGATCTCCCGCTCCGTTCGACTGCGGAATGATTCGGAACTCCCGGTGACCTTGTCCGGATGGGTAACGCTGCACTGGTCCCGGCACTGGGAGGCCTATGTGGCTGGGACAGAGCGGGCGTCAACAACTACTGACAATGCCGAGCCGATTCATCTTTCCGACTCCATGCTTAGGCCGGGCGAGGAAGTGGAGGTTCACGACGAGCAGCTTGGCTGGGACTACGCCGTGCTCAGATTCACGGACGCCACGGGCGTCCGATGGGTTCGCGTTTCCCAGACGGGAGCCCTTTTCAAGGAGCCCGGACCACCGTCGGCAAGGTCACTCGCCTTTCAGTTCCTGGCGCAGTTGCCGGTGCTGAAGTGGTTACTGGGCGATATTCCAAACAAATACTTGATGTGGCGGTTCAGAAGAAAGGAAGGCGTTCCGGTATTCGCCCGGGTCTATCGGTGGCTGTGGGGCTACATGCCTATAGGCGAAGCTGAGCCCTGGGAGATGCCGCAGGGCGGAAAGCGTCAGGACTGGCCTTATGAGTCCATGCTGGCACTTGGGCGGTTCGAGCGAGCACGTAAGAAGAAGGGCGACGCTGCCTCAACGAAAAAGGCTTTACGGACAGATACGTAATTGGAGGGCGCCCATGGCGTCGTCGCTTTAGACGCCCGCTACGTGCTCCCGATGATAGGAAACGTTGGCAGCATCTACGGTGTGGCTGAGCTTCAGTTTTCCGCGAACTGTGCCAGTTGCCTTTTCAAGAATGCGGAGGTCGTCATCGAGATATAGACCGCCTTTGTCAAAGAGCACATGGTCATTGGGGCAGAGACAGAGAACGTTGCTCGTGGTGTCGTGACCCCCATGCTTTCCGCCCAGTGGGCGGATGTGAGCGCCTTCGGCATAAGCGCCGGCATCAACTTCCAGGCGGATGCCGCAGAATTGGCAGGTGTAGCCGTAATGCTCTTTTACGTACTGCGTTACTGCGCTGTTCCGGACGAGCCGCTGGACGACGGATGCCTGGCGCCCAGGGTTCTTGCTGCCCTCCGGTGGCACCCCGCCGCCATTGCTGCCCGCCTTAGAGTCCGCCGGCGGGGTCCATGAACCCTGGCCGTCCAGCTTGCGAAGTTCGTAGCGGTAAATCTGTGGACCGTCGTAGCTGTCTTATACCCAGTGCCGGACGATGTAGAAGAGGCCCTCGTACCGATAGCCCTTCTTCGGAGAGTGCGCAGGGTCGCCGCCGGCGCCCCTGATGACCCGAACCGGCAGGCCCCTTTCCTCACTCAGCACAAGGGCTTTGTTCCCTTTGGTAAGCGTCTGGTCCTTAACCTGGCGGCCGGTGTTGTTGTCCCTTCCGCCTTGGCCGGTGTACAGAATCCAGTCGCCGTGGTCGCGGTCGTCTTTGTAGCCGCCGGAAACAACGATGGCGTCCGCGCCATCCTCGTAGGTTCCGGAAATGCCGGCTTGTTTGTGACGGTGCAGCCCTTTTGCTCGGACATCATCACGATCCACAAAAGGCATACCCTCCGGTACGCCCTCGATTTCCCCAAATATGCTCGATTCAGACGCAAGCTTGATGATAGGGGTGAGGATGGAAAGCCTGAAATCAAGACCCGCCGGGCGGAACTGGAATTGGCATTGGAGCGGAGGCTGTTAGATTTAGTGCGAAGTAGACGGGGCGCGCCTCCGCTGCGGCAAACTTCCATGTTTCTTTACAGAAAGGCTGGTGGCTTAAGTGACGTTCCCGTCCGAGCTTGCATCAGTCCTTACTGGCGCCTCCATGTCGCAGCTGAGCCACTGGCGCTCCGCGCCCGCACTCCTAGCTCCGGAAGTAGCTTCGAAGCCCAGGGCTTTGTACTCGTTCCGCGACGTTGTCGCGCTGCGGACCTTTGTTCGGCTGCGCCGAGAACTTCCCCTCCAGCGCATCCGTACGGCGCTGAGCACTCTGCAGGATTACGACCTCACCGACCATCCGTCCAGCTACCAACTGGTCACCGACTCAAAGACGGTCTACCTGGTCGACGACGAGGGAAAAGACATGGTGGACCTCGTGAAACGGCGAGGTCAAACCGTTCTCTTGTCGATGGCAGACGTTTTTGCCCCTTTTACAAACCTGCAAGGACAAGACGTTGTGGACTTCCGCCGGCCCCGGCAAAACATCGAAGTCCGCGAGAAGCGCATGGGGGGCTGGCCCACTATCGCCGGCACGCGCCTGCGTTATGACACTGTCGCTCTCCTCCTTAGTGACGGCTCAGTCGAGCCGGAGGAGGCTCATCACTACTATCCGGAGGTCTCTGCAAAGGCAGCATTGGATGCCGCGGACTTCGATTACTCTGTTCAGCAGCGGCGGGTTTCCAGTTGAAGATCTACATCGACGAAAACCTTCCCTATGGCGCCATGGTGGAGCCACTTACAAAGCTCTTCCGCAAGCATGTCTTCCGGCACCCGGGACAGGAAACTTTGAGAGGTGTGGAGGACGTAGAGCTATTTGAATGCCTGGCGGAACGGGATTTCGACGCCATCATCACTCAGGACGCTAACCAGCTAAGTAACCCAGACGAGCGTACAGGCTTGCGATCTGCCGGTCTGCACTGGATCGGTGTTCCGCAGCTCAATGAGCCTGGGTTGCACGGCCTGGGGGCTGTCGCCGCAATGGTGATTTCGGGGCTGCCGTACTTTCTTGACTGCGACGCCGAGCGGCCGCATATTTTCAGGCTGAAGCCTGCTGCGCACAGGACTAAGCGGGGCCCTGAAATTGAGCCCGTCTAGCGAGCGGGGACGACGGACGGCGGGACGGAACGCAACCTGTCACCGAGGAAAGAGTAGTTAAACTGTGGACCCTACTCTGTCATTCGTCATGCAATGGCCGCGTTGCTACTTACCGGCGTCAATATTTTGGTTACCGTCGTTTTATTCCGGAAGGCCGCAGGTCAGGTCGTAGTCGAGATGAACACGGCCCTCCTGAACCGGGCACGCGCCCTCATAGCCAACGACAAAGGCACCTGGGGTCTGAACCCCATGAATTATGATCCAACCGGGGTGGAACTGGCGAAGATTGTCATTGAAAACCCGGGAAGAACCGCCGCCACCATCACCAAGTTGGACATCAGGGTGGAGGGCTCGACTGATTCAGATTTCGCTATGGGGCTGAGGCCTATAGCGATCGAGCAACTGAGCAGCACGCTAGGCAATACCACGGCGAAGGATAGGCTGCCATACAGGCTGGAGCCCTATGACCAGGTCGTCTACCTTGTCGATTTCTGAGGAGTAGTCAACTACGTCTTCGCGGAGGAGCCCCAGCTGCGGCAGATAAACGTATGGGCTTCAGTTAAGGTTGCTGGGCAGTCGCATCTATTCGATTCCAGAAAGCACGGCTACTGGACCATCCGGCGGGAATGGGCGTCCGTTCTTGCTCCCTACGCTGAGCGATCGGCTCACAGCATTATTCTTGCGGGATTCATGAATGTCTTTGAAAATCCGGGACAGAATCCATACCTCGCAGACCTAGCAACAAGACTTGAGGAACGCATTTCGACTAAAAGCGAGCCTCAGGAAATAACATCTGCCCTTCAGCAAATACTTCTCCCGCGGGGTGATTTTGACGGCTCCATTATTGGGGCCCACGACGTCTGGGCCCTGATCACATTTGGCTTCGAGCTGAAGCGCCGGCTGGAAGACCTTGGGGAAAAAGTGATCTGGGCCAGGTCTGGTTAGCTGATGCGAAGGGAGCTTTAGCGACCGGTGAGGGGCACCTTGGTCCGGCCCAACAGGTCTAGGTTGGTGTTCGAGCGTACCCGCCAGGAAGTGGAGGATTAGCCGGAGTAATCTCTGGTCTTAGGTTGAGGTTTCGACATACACGCGGGCATTCCGGTGGCTTAGGGAAAGGGCACCCCTAACTCTATCGGCCGAAGGATTGCCTTCCAGCCGCTGATATTCGGGTCGTTCTTCGACGAAGTCATAAGCGCCCTCTCTAACGTCTTACAGATGCATAAGCAGTTGTGCGATGTGCTTCAAACCGGGGCCTGTGCGCCCGCAGCAAGCGCGCGCACCAGCGATTTGGAGGGCCGAGCCGTGGGGCGGTCCATGTATTGCGATTCCAAATTGGCCCGGGCCCAACTTTGAGTACGCTTCAAGCCCTACACGGGCAAGATCTTGTTCGATTTAGTCCGGTTGCATCGCCAGCAGAGGGTCTGGAGGTTCTCTGGCGTTGACAAGCCGCCCTTAGAGGCCGGAACAACGTGGTCCACTTCGAGAAGTAGGTGGGGTTCCGCGGCGAGCGACACGCTGCACTGTTGGCAAGTGTGGAAGTCCCTTGACTTGATGAAGTGACGGAGCTTGGCAGTCATTAGCGCTCGCTGTCCAGCAGCACTTTTGGCGAACCGGATTTTTTCGGAAAGTGTCTCAATGAGGGCATCGATCGTCTTTGTATTCAGTGTGACCGTCGTTCGCTGGGCGCTGTTGCCACCAGCGCTTACATATTCGAAGACATATTCAGGATACGGAACGTTGATCGGCGACAGCTCCACTCCGACATGCTCCATAAACTCGTCTTCGTAGTACTTCAAGATGAAGGGGGGAGGGGCGAAGGAAGCAGTGATGCTCGCCTCGCGCTGTTTTAAGTTCTCGACTGCATCTTCGAGTCGAGCAATTTCGTCGCCCAGATTCTCCACATCAATAAGCTTTGCTTCGTCTGCTTTGATGTTGAAGTATCTCATCAGGTACTTGATGGGATCAGAGCTTGCATTGCGTACCATTTGCAGTGAGCAATTATGTACGTTCGGGGCCTGATAGGTCGCGAGGTTGCGATCCCGGCGGTAGTTGTGGCTGCTTGTATTTTCGAACGACGCCAAGTGGGAGTGAACGCCTGTGGCCGATGTGCCAAGCTGAAACGCGCCGCGTCCCCGAATTTCCGAGGTGTAGTCTGCGATTTCATTGTGCTCACGGACGACCGAGGCGATCTCCGCCTTACGAGCCAGAAACTCTTCGCTTCCGAAGTAACGCTTCTTGCGAATACGCCGAATCAGTCGGGGCAGCAGCACAGCAGCTAAAGCAACGAGCCCAATCGGCAAGACGATGTACCAGAACGAAATCAAGAGTGCTATCGCGACTATCAAGATTCCGCCAGCGATGATGTAAGGCAACGGCGTTTCCCCCTAGAACAATTCAAGTATGAGAATAGCGGTATATCCGCGTACTCACAGATTTTGACCCGGACCCAGTGGGAAAGGGCCGTTACCTGGATGAACCCACCTTAAGGTTCTATGAGGCTTCCGCGCCGGACAGCAAGCTGTGAGAGACAGGAGTTGGACTCTCTACCGTGCTTGACAGAAATCATGGGCCCCCGAGGTTGTTTGGGGCACAGTCAGCTTTCTATAGGGATGTCTTCTACTCGGCGTTGCGCGGCGGCGCGGTCTTTGGCAATGGACGCATTGAAATCTTCAATGTATCTCCGGGCGTTGACTACGAGGTCACTCAAGGGTGGCGGTGATATCAAGAGTGCCTTAGCCACGAGCTTCCCCTTCTCTGTGAGAACGAACACAGGCTTCTCAGTCCAGTCAGGTTTGACGCGACGAAGGAGTCCATGCTCGTGAAGCAGATTGGGCACGTTAATTGAACTCATGCCCGCCTGCTCGGGGCGGCCGGCTTTCTCCGCCTGCCGGAGGTCCTGTCCGAGTCGGTGAAGCGACAGAATGGGAAGCCTATTACCACTGGCGTCTAGTGTTTTTATGAGTTCTTCAACCTCTGCGATCTCGGCAACCGTGAGCGGTCCGTCCAAAAAAGACGGCTCTACGCTGCGAGGTTTAGAACCTCCGTCTGTGCCTTTTGTTGGGGCTCGGTGGGCGGACTGGATTACCGCTATGCTTCCACTTCCACTGGCCGCACTTTGACTCCCGTGGAGAATCTCTTTGGCCCTCTCGAGCACCTGCCCTGTGATCGAGTCGTTCCCATTCGCGGACTCCGCTGATTCTGCTTCCAATCGTGCCTTTGTGAAAGCAAAATCCAACAGGCGGTCGTTCATTTTGACGACGGTTTCGCGAGTTCCCTCGGATTTCTCTTCGATTGTCGCGAGTGCCCTTAGAGTTTGGGCATTCAAAGCTGCAGTATCGGCTGCTTGCTGCGAGGCTGCGTTGCCTTGGACTATGAAGACAATAATCTGAACCACGAATGCCAATACAGCGAGTGCAAGCGCGACGACAGATAGGGCGTCCGCTTTGGTTATGGTTGCCACAATCGCAAGTGCCGTGAGGCTCACCAGGGCGAACGTTAGGGCCCAAAGCGCGAGCGTCCTCCACAAGAAACGTGCCTCGCCTTGCGGGTTGTCAGAGGCAGTTGGTGCAGACATATCCGTGTCCTCAAATCTCAGGTGGAGGGGCGTGTCCCCACTAGCCACAGGAGAATGCTACGGGTGTCCACGAAGGTTTGCGTTTTGGTCGTGCATGCAGGGTGTTCGCTGAAAGAAATTCTGATTTATCGACGGGGCGGGACCTACTTCGGGCTGTCGGCTTGTAGGCACGTCGATCAGGAAACGGCCCTGAACCTGTTCAAGCCCCTGGAGGCAGCAGCATTGACCAGATGCTCGCGGCTGCACCGCAGATCACGGCTGCGCCTACGAACGTCATGTCTGCTTGAAGTTGTTTGTAGTCTTCGTTTAGGCGCGGAATGGAGTCGTCAGCAAAGAGGACACCGCCCCTTATGTTGTAAGGCTTTCCGCTCGGGTCCTTCTTGGCATTTTCTCCGGCGTACCACTCCTCGGCTTTGTTGCGTTCCTCCTCATTGTTAGCGGCTTGTCTGAGCCCATCTCGCCGCTCGTCGAGCCAAGCAATGTGGGCTGCGCGATTCTTTTCAATGCGGATACGTCTGCGATGTTTGCCAAAAGAGAGGCCGAAGCCGACCAAGGGCAGAACGGCGGAAAGGCCGTACAGGAAGATAATCCAACACTTTGCGCAGGTCACCCGATAAAGCCTATGCCAACGGGCGGCTCTGTCTCTGCCGGTCGTCGGCCCCATCCCGTGGACTGTCTCTGAAAGATGACCGGCCTGCCCGGTATGTGCGCTCGCAGGCCACATTTTCCCTAATCGGGAACTAGGATCTAAATGCCGGCCGGTTTGATGCCTTCAGTCCGGCGGCGAGGTAGTTCGACTCCGACGCGGCGATGTAGGTTCTCCTGCAAGCAGTCTCCGATGTTGAATTAACCGCATATCGGTTATGCCTGACCAAACGAGGTTCGAACCTGCCGGGCAGCCTTGCTGCTTCCAGCAGTCTCCTCAGCCGCCTGCATCGTCGTAGCAGCAGAATGCTGTCAACGAGGTGCAATGAGTGGTGACGACAGATACTTTCGGAGCCTTGGCCGGGGACTATGGGAAGACTCCGAGGACTGCGGACCTCGTCTTGAAAACGTCAGTCATGTCGCTCGGACCCGACTCAACCATGAACCACTGAGCTCATCTGCTCACTCCATGGAATACGACGGACGGAGCACCCATGTACATTGCAGCGGTGGACCCGGGGATTACCCCGAACGCGAGTTTCCCTTTCCTTGAATCACTGAAACAAATTGGCGGCGGCATCCTTGTCGGTGCCTTCATCATCATCGCCATCGTGGCGATCATTGGCGCCGCCTTGCTGCTGGCCGGCAAGCTGAGCCAGTCCTCGCGTCTTGCCTCAAGTGGGGGAGTGATCCTTCTGTGGACAGGACCAGTGGCTGCCATTCTCGGCGGTATCAACGGCTACATCCTCTGGTCGCAGACCGCTTTTCCTCTCGGGTTCTAGGTCATGCCCGTTGAGTGCGATCTCAATGGATGGTGGCCACCAGGCTGCGGCCTCGTGTCACAAGCGAACGACGACGCCCTCGGTGCAGTCACGGCACTGTTTGCAAACATCCTCCAGAATATGGCGTCCTGGCTTTGGGCCTTCATCACCGGCGCGTTCACCGTGTCGAACGTGGATGAATCCCAGTGGTTGTCTATTCAGGGGCTGACCAGTTGGTGGGTGGTCGTGATGCTGACACCACTTGTCGTCGTGATGATCCTTCAGATCC
The DNA here is from genome assembly GCF_036455295.1 of Pseudarthrobacter phenanthrenivorans. Lineage (GTDB taxonomy): Bacteria > Actinomycetota > Actinomycetes > Actinomycetales > Micrococcaceae > Arthrobacter > Arthrobacter phenanthrenivorans_C. The sequence goes on from NZ_JAYXNX010000004.1 coordinate 90,261, forward strand.
TGTCAGGGCTTATAAGCCAGCAACCGAGACGCATCGGAAGGGCCATGATTGGAGGGGCCGTTGCTATTCCCCTGGTTGGTGCAGCCGTATATCTCGTCCGGCAGCTTACGCGGGCGACTGACCTAGCCTCTGCTGCTCTGCTGCAATCCATCGGTTCGGATCCCTATCTGGTGTTCATGAGGCTCTTCGGCTTCGAGCGGGCGCCAGCAGGAAGCGGTCGGGAATGGAACCTAGTCTCACTTGCTCCCGGAAACACCGGAGGGCCGGCGGGCGCGGTCATCGTGACCATGATGGCCGTCGTTGTCGTATGGATACTTGCATTCATTCTGATGTGTTCGATGATTTTCCGCTCGTTCGCCCTTGTTGTCCTGGCCGCCGTGGCACCCGTGGCGCTCATGCTGCTGCCTTGGGATAAGACGAAGTCATGGGCACGTCGATGGTGCGAGGGCGTCATCGCATTGGTCATGGCCAAGCCTCTTGCCGGAACGGTCCTTGCGGTCGCCGTGAAGCTCTTCGCCGATTCGAAGTCCTTCGCCGGATTGGCGGCCGGAACTGTCGGCATGGCCTTGGCTTGTGGTGCGCCGCTAGTGGCCATGCGTTTGGTTAGCTTCGCCGGCGGCGAACTCGCCGCAGCAGCCCAGACAGCCGGAGGTGGCCACATCCTGTCGCGCAGCAGCAGTGTGGCAGCCCGCCAGATCAGTCGGCAGGCGGGTGGCCGCCTCACCCTCGCTAGCCTGGTGAGTCGCTCCGCGATGACAAGGCCCGTCAGCTCACGCCCCAGCATCTTCCCGACCCAAGTTTCCGCTCCCACTGTGCCCACCACGGCGTTCCCGTCGGGATCCGGCGCAGAGTCGCGAGCCCTAAACGGAGCGTCCCCCACCACATCCCAAGAAATCCCGCAACCTGCGGACCAGGGGTTCGTGACTGTAATACCCCAAAGCCAAGACGCGGCCCCGCCAACGCCTGTAGGACGGACCCCTTCGGGGGAGCGCGCACCGCGAGCGCAGCGCAACGGAGGCGCTGCCGGCCAAGCAAGAATGCAACCTCCGAAACCCCAGCCACCAAGAATTGATCCTCCGAAGGGCGGAACCCCTGATGTCTGAAGACGCGCGTGCCCTCGAAGCCGTCAAGTTCCCCAGATATGAACGCCGCGGCTTCTTCCTAGGGCTCAAGTGGTATCAATTGCTGATCGTGAGCGGGGGAGTTGCGGTCGCCGTCGTGGCTTCTGCGAGTCACGGCCCCGCCGGATTGTTTACCTCCGGGCCTATGTGGCTCGGGCTTGTACTGCTCGGAATCCTGCAGTACTCCCGCATCCCCTATCCGGTCTGGGCAAAACAGATCGCTGTATTCTTTTGCCGGGCAGCAGCAAATCAGACACGGTTTCTCGCCAAGCCTCAGGCTCCGCAGCTTGCCGGCCGGCTTGCCCTTCCCGGCGGGCTGGGCAACCTGGAAGTCCGGACGACGGCCAACGGCGAATGCTTCATTGTTGACCGCCATGGCAGGGAAGCGATCGCAGTCCTGCGCTGCAGCACCACGTCCTTTGCGTTGTTGGATTCTGACGACAAGGCGTGGGCCGTTCAAGCGTGGTCGCGTGTTCAAGCCGGGATGGCCCAGCGGCAAAGCGTAGCCCGGATTGCAATCCAGGATTACACGGTGCCTTATCCGTCCTCTGCATTGTGGGACTTCTACCGCGACAATGCGCTGCAGGCTGCGAACGGCGACGAGACGCTGAGCTGGGGACGGCGCGCCTATGAGGATCTCTTGGGTGCAGCCGGGGCAACCATGAGCCACGAACTCCTCGTCGCGGTCGTGCTGGACACAAGCAAGGCACGACGGCGGATCAAGGAGTCCGGTGGAGGGCTCAGCGGTATTGAACACGTCCTCCGGCTGGAAGTCGAAGCCCTGCGCACGTCGTTAGGCACCCACAGTGTGAAGGTCGAGGAATGGATCGACGAGTCGGAGCTGCTGGGAACCATACGAGCAGCATTCGATCCTGCTTCTTTACCTCCAATTAAATCGTCCTTCGCCACTGTCCCTCTGCTGGAGGGTTCAGCCACTGCCGAGGCGGTTCACCGTCACCTGCAGGGGCCGATGGGCGTCGAGGAACATTGGACCTATTTGCGTACCGACAGCGGGTTCCACCAAACCTTTTGGGTCGCCGAATGGCCGAGACAGAAAGTCTTCCCGGGCTTCCTGCATCCGTTAATTTATGTCGGCGAGTTCCGCCATACCTTCACTGAAGTTGTCCGAGCGGTGCCGACGGCTGAAGCACTGCGGGACATTCGCTCCGCGCAGGAGGCCCACGAAACCCGTCGCCGCATCAATGCGCGCTTCGACAGGCCGCTCACCCGTGAGCAAAAGGCCGAGGAAGAAGAAGTGGCCCAAAGGGAGGAAGAGATAGTTGCCGGCCACGGTGACGTTCGCCCGGCGGCCTACCTGACCGTCACGGCAACCTCGTTGGAAGACCTGGCGCGGCACCGTCAGGAACTGGAATCTGCTGCTGCGGGGGCGTTCGTAGAACTGCGGCTTCTGTACGGGCAGCAATGGGCGGCGTTTGTCGCCGGTGGACTGCCCCTAGGGAGAGGATTGCGGTGAAGCCGGCCATGAAGAGCTTTGAGTATCTTCCTTCCGGGAAAAAGGGGAGGGAAGGGAAAGCACGACGGCGCACGCCATCGTCCGTGGCCACGGGGACGGACTCAGCACTCACCAAGGGACGGTTCGATTTTGAGGCCTTCAGTCTCGGCGGGGACTGGGGCAGCAAGGAGCCGAACTCCCTGCGGGGACCTCACCGGTTGCGTCCTGCCCCGCACCGCGCCTCAACGATGACCTTCGCCGCCGCGTACCCATTCCTTACTGAGTCAGGTCTTGGGCACGAAGGAACCTACATCGGCACCGACGTCTTTGGCTCCGGCGCCTTCTCGTACGACCCCTGGATCCTCTACGACAAGGGCATCATCAGCGGCCCATCCATTGTTGTGATCGGCACCGTGGGCACCGGCAAATCGATGTGCGGCAAATCCCTGGTAGCACGCTCCATCACTTTGGGGCGGAAGGCAGCTGTTGCCTCGGATCCCAAAGGCGAGTGGGTCGCCGTCGCCAAAGCCGTAGGTGGAAAGGTCATCAGCGTTGGCCCGGGCCGACCCGCAAGAGTCAACCCTCTCGACGCCGGCCCGCGCCCCAGGGCCCTCGCCGAAGCACAGTGGCAAGCAGTGGTGAGGCAGCGTCGGAGGTATCTCCTTGTCGCCTTGGTTTCCCTCATGCGCCAAGGCACGCCCCTTCGCCCCGTGGAACACACGGCATTGGACATCGCGCTCATGGAGACCATGTCTGAGAACTCGAATCCCACATTGCCCATGGTGCTGGACCACCTGTTGAAACCCTCGAAGGAAATGATCGCGCTTGTCGGCACAGAGGGCGGAACGGCAGTCAGCCATTCCTTGAGGCGCACCGTGTCCGGTGACCTCGAAGGGATGTTCGATGCACCTTCCACAGTCGCTTTCGACGCTGATGCTCCCATGATGGTGATGGACACCTCCGCCCTGATCGGGGCATCAGAGCAGGCGCTGTCACTGGCCGCCGCCTGCGGTGCCACCTGGCTGGAGGCGGCCATCACGAACCCCGACGGCGGAAAGCGGCTTGTCGTGTACGACGAGGGGTGGCGAATGCTAGCCGACCCTTACATGCTGGCGAAGATGAGCGAACAGTGGCGGCTCGCCAGAACGTACGGGATCGCGAACCTGCTGATCATGCACAAGGTGGCCGACCTCAACGAGATCGGAGACAGCACCAGCGGACACCGGCAGAAGGCATTGGGTCTGCTGACTGAGGCGGACACCAGGATCATCTACCGCCAAAAGCACGACGCCATGCGGCTGACAAAGGAAGCGCTCGGCCTCACCGAAGCGGAATGTGAACACGTTGAGAACCTTCCGAAAGGTGTCGGGCTCTGGAAAGTAGGGAACCGCTCGTTCATCGTGGCTAACCGCGTGACCACTGACGAGCTTGCCGTGTTCGGCACAGATGACAGGATGCTGTGAAGCGGCCAGGCGGCCCTCGGGCCGCAAGCGATAACCCGCTGGTCACCGCTGGGCTCATCGGGGCGGCGGCGTACGTGTGCCTCTGTGCTGTCATCCAAGCTGCCGGGCACGTGGTCTTGTCCTGGCGATGTGGCACTACACCGCCGTCGCCCTTCAACCCGGCAGCCGCCGTCGGACTTCTCGCCAACCGGATGGACTGGATAGTGGCGCCACGCTCAGGCTGTTCAGTAAGCACCGACGCTGTCTGGTGGGTCCTGGCCCCCGCGCTGCTTCTCGTGGGTTCGCTCGCCGTAGGTGCCGTCGTCATATGGCAACGGTGGAAGCAGTCCGGCGGATGGCTGCGGCAGGACATTCTGAACCGCGACGGCGTTGCCCGCCGTGCCGAGATCCTCCACGACTTCGGGGCAAGGGCTGTGCGGAGAAGAGGAAAGTTCACCAGGCCAGGCCTTGAAAACCCTTCTGTGCAGGACGTGTCGTGGACGCTGGGCCGCTCCCGCGGCGTCACCGTTCATGTCTCCACAGAGGAGTCGATGGTGATCCAGGGTGCTCCGCGTTCCGGTAAGGGCTTGTACGTCGTCATCAATGCGATTCTTGACGCGCCCGGGGCAGTTGTCACGACATCCACGCGTGCGGACAACCTGGTGGTGACGATGAAGGCGCGGGCCACCGGTGGGCGACCCGTGACGGTCTTTGACCCACAGGGTATGTCGGGGATCCCGTCATCACTTCGCTGGTCGCCAGTCCGTGGCTGCGAGGACCCGGACATCGCCACCCGGCGAGCCCTGGTCATAACTGCGGATACTGAGATGAAAGGCGAGAACGCTGCCTGGCAGAAGCGCTCGCTGATCGTTCTGCAATGTCTGCTTCATGCTGCAGCTTTATCTGGGGAAGGAGTGACGGCATTCCGCCGTTGGTCATCCAGCTCCGTATTGGCGAGGGAAGCTCTCGAGATTCTAGGCCGGCCGGGGGCTGCGCTGGGATGGCAGGCAGATCTGATGGGCATACTGGAGGATGACCCAAGGAACACCTCGAACTCATGGATTGGGGTTTCGGCGGCGGTAGCACCTTTGTCCTCGCCGAAAGTCTTGGCCGCGCTCAATCCGCAGGATGAGTCCGAGGAGTTCGACCCGAAAACGTTCATCCGGGATCGGGGAACGCTTTATCTCATCGGAACCCGCGCCGGCGCGGCTGCCGCGGGGCCCTACTTGTCAGCACTGATCGATGACATAGACAATGCAGCGCGGGAGATGGCCTTCGTCTCTCCGGGCGGGCGGTTGGAGCCGCCCCTTTCCCTGATCCTGGACGAGATCGCTAATCTCGCCCCTTGGCCCGGGCTGCCTGTGGCACTGTCCGACGGCGGCGGCATCGGAATCTCAACGCTCGTCGTTTTGCAGTCGTTGTCGCAGGCCCGTTCAGGTTGGTCCATTGATGAGGCGTCGACCATCTGGGACTCGGCGATCATCAAAGTAATTTTCGGGGGCGGATCCGACGAGCAGGATCTGCGCTCCCTTGCAGGGTTGCTGGGTGAACGCAGTCTTACCCTCACCACCAGGTCCTGGTCATCCCAGGGCAGGCAGGACGGCGAGCAGATACGCGAAAGCCCCGTAATCGCTCTGGATGAAATACGGCGGCTGCCCGCGGGAACGGCGCTCATGCTGGGCCGGCGTACTCGACCGATCCTTCTGGACCTTCTTGAGTGGCACAAGCGCAAGGACGCAGGGGAGCTGCGCCGGCTGAAAGCCGAGATGGAGCGCGTATTGGCCGACGGACACAGGGAACGCCAGCAGAAGGCGGAAGGGGTGCCGGATGCGCAGCCATGACGAGACGGACGAGTTCGACGTCCAGTCGGCCAGCTCCTTTGGGGACGATGAAATCACCGCTCAGCTCTTCCGGTCTGCATTTAGTGGGCCTTCCGCCTCCAAAAGCGTCACCCGCCGTTGGCGGGAGATGACGCCTGAACAGTCGCAGGAAGTCTGGGGTGTCCTCACCTCGTGGGTGAGATGGCTTGTGGCCACTTACCAACTGACGACGTCGGTCGTTCCCGATTGCTGGTGGCGCCACCCTGAAATCGTGGCTGAGCTGTACGCGCTCCACCGCGCGGAGCTCGCCTCCTACACTCAAGATGACCCGGGCTTCGGCCCGCTTGCCTTTCATGAACGGCTCCCGCACGCCATCGAACGTCTGAGGATGCACACCCGGACGGCGGGATGCGTTGGGCTGCAGGCGCACAAGGAGCCTGCACCTCGAATCCTGGCTGATGATGATCCCGCCTTTGTTGAGTGGCGCAAGGCTGCTCACCAGCTGATTGCTGACTTTTGAGTCATGTCGCTCTTGTAGTGCTTGGCCATGAACGGGTGTCTGCGCAGCAATGCTGCGGTCCGAAGAAGCATGAAGGGTGGCTGTCGTGGCCGCTACACCTGAAGTTCCCCTTACCAACTTGTCTGTCCAAGGCTCCCCGGAAGCCGGTCAAAGCGCTCGCCGCATGGCCGCTGAGAAACGCATTGTCTCGTTGATGGAAGGGTTGCACTCCATCTTGGAAGAGGCCGTCGAGTCACCTTCACATTGGCAGGTCTTGCTTGATGCATCGGCCAATTTGTGGCGGTACTCCGGCGGCAACGTTGCACTGCTCATGATGCAGATGGCGCAGAGGGGGACAAATGAGCCGACGCTGGTCGCGGGGTACAAGGAATGGGAACGACAGGGCCGCACCGTTCTTCGGGGCGAGCATGCCCTGTGGGTCATTGCACCCCGGACCGCCCGTGTGCAGCAGATGCTCCTGCCCGACGGTACGCGCCAGCGCATTCCTGTGGGCGACAAACCACCCAACGGTGCTATCGACGAGGGGAAGAAGACCCTCATCACCGGTTGGCGCGGCCAGGCAGTCTTCGACGTCTCGCAGACCCAGGGGGAGCCGCTGCTGGTGCCCAGACCGAGTGAAGCCTCGGCCCTCGACGCTCCGCAGCTATGGGATTCATTGGCCCGGGTTGCACGCACTCACGGCTTCTCGATCCAAGTCACCGATGCGCAGTTCGGCCTGACGAGCGGTTTTACCGATTTTGCACAACACCAGGTTCAAGTAGGGGGCTGGCTGACTGCGGAGGAGCGCGTCGCCGTGCTGGCTCATGAGCTCGGCCATGTCCTGCTGCATGGACCCGACGACAAGGTGGGAAAGCTGTACGGGAGCAGCGTGGAGCATCGCGGGCTTGCCGAAGTCGAAGCCGAGTCTGTGGCGTACACGATCCTCAAGGCTCATGGCATTGACCGGGGTCCCCAATCCGCCAGCTACTTGTCCGGTTGGGCTGACGCGGTGATTGAAGCAGAGCATTCAGTCGCGGCTCGCAATTCTCCGAGGCAACCCGCCTCGCGGGTCGACATTGCGAAGTCAGTACTAGGCCGTGTCACGGCGGCAAGCAAGGACATCCTCGAAGCTACGAATCCTCCGGGTTTGGGCGGGAAGGTTCCGCCCGGTGAAGCCTCGCCTCGGCTGCAAGGTCAGGACTCATGCGCTGGCCCGCAGAATCTGGCCGGGCCTTCTCGAGGATTGGAGATTTCCGGCCCGTAGGGGCGACAGAAGTGTTGGACGGGAGAGCCCCGTCTGCAAGAGAAAGGGCAGAAGCTATGAGTACTAAGATCCCGGTCAACATCGCCGGCAACCTTGTCGCGGACCCTGAGCTCACTTACGGTGAGTCCGGGGTCGCGCATACCAAACTACGCGTGGCCGTGAACCAGCGGATTCAAGGAGCAGATGGCGCCTGGCACGATGGAGATCCAGTCTTCCACAACGTTTCCGCCTTTCGGGCGCTCGCAGAGAATGCCTCGAATTCGCTCAAGAAGGGGGATCCCGTCACGGTATCGGGTGAACTCGAATTCCGCGCATTCGAAAAGGACGGAGAGCGGCGGGAAGCCCGTCGGATTGTTGCTGAAACCATTGGTCCTGACCTTCGCTTCGGCACTGCAGCATACCAGCGCTCTCCCCGGGCCGCAGCAGGCCCGGAAGCTGCGGTAGATGCGGGTGTGCAAGCGGCACCGGAGGCTGCCCAGCCCGCCTACAGCATCTCGACAAAAGGGCCGGTGGCCGTGCCCCCTTTAGGCGGACCAGCCCGGGCTGAGATTAGCCTCTGACCGGGGACCAGCGGGCTCAGGAAGCAGCTCTATTGCCTGGTACAGGTCTACAAATTGCGATGGCCTGGTCCTCTGGGGACCAGGCCATCGCCGTGCGCGGAAGCTTCACTACAGCGCACTGCTGCCCTTCCACTCTTCAGGCTTTACCCGCCTGATGCTCGAGGAATGCGCCCACCCCATGTGGTACTTGCCGGAAGAATCCAGCCATTCGATGAGGCCGTACTGGTGCGTCCATCCAACGGCCTTGCCGTAGATCCCGCCTACATACACAAGCGGACGGCCATACTTCGGGAAATCCCGGAGAGGTGCAGGGTCGTCTATGGGCCGGCTGGCTTCGGCGTCCATGCGAATCATCATTCGCTCGACATCTTCAGGGGAGCCGGACTTGATCATGAAGCCATTTTAGAACATATGTTCGAATGCGTTCACCGAAAGTCTCCGTGGTGTCATTGCTGCAGCTGGGCTGGTCGTCCCTCCGCGGGTGCCCAAGCCAAGCAGTCGGCGGCGCTAATGAAGTAAGCATCCGGCCACGGGGCCCCTGGCCTGACTTGTGCCGGGTCGGGGGTGATGAGCAGGATGGATCCTGGCCAGACGGGCTCCGGCAGCGCTTCTATCCAGGCGCGCTGCACATGGTCGAAGCGGTTCCACAGGATGGTCACCCAAGACCCGGTCGGTTGAGTCGCATCAACATTCAGCAGAGTCACCTCTGTCGTGGTGCCGCTCGCCAGTTTGAGACTGTTAAAGACTCTCCAGCGCTCTTCGGCATGTGCCTGCCACTGGCGGGATTCAGAGATGCGCTTCCACCAGAGCAGGCCCAGGAGAAGCGCAGCTGCCAGCCAAATGCCGCAGACAATCACAGTCACCGAAAGCGGGAGGCTGACGGCCGGGAAAAGTGCCAGAAAGAGAACGAGGAGTATCAAGACGCCGGCACTGGTCGATACCAGGGCGACTGTCGCAACTCTGGGTTTCATCACCGGATTTTCGACCATCGTCTTGTCCCTTTATCAGCTTAGAGCTGCCAGCCTGCGCTGGTAAGGACGACGTGCTGTGGAGAGAGCAATTCCCTTAAACTGGGTCCGGGGTGAGGAGGTTTTACACGGGAGTGGGCGTTGTCGATGGCCTGATTGAGTAGTTCACGCTGAGCAATTTGTTCCCACTCATAGTCGGCCGGAGGCAGGCCCAGGGGCAGGGGAGAGTCCGGCAGCGCCCACCTGTCGCGAAATACGGCAACGTCACGGACCAGCTGCCAGGTTTCGCGGCTGCTGCTCTCTCCGACGGCTTCGAGCAGAGCACGTTTCCATTCAGGGTCCCCTGTCAGAGCTGACAGGTTCACGGACTCGATCCTCTTTGTTATGCGTGCCTTGACTTGCTCGATCATCTCCGCCAAGTCAGGGCGGCTGGGCGTAAGTTTCTCGGTCATGGGTCCAACAGCCGTTGACGGCATCCCCTTCACGAAGCGGCGCAGGCGTGTGCTGAGAACAGCACACCGGTCGTTGGCACGGGTGGTGTCGTAGCCGACCTGGGCCAGTATGCGTTCCGCACTCGAGCGGCCGATGGCTGTGGCCTTCCGCCATGCCGCGACGGCTGCGCCCCACGACGGAGATTGTTCGAATTCCTGCGACGCTCCGGGCGCATTCTCATCCATCCACTGTTTTAGGTCCAGCCCTGCGGCGATCTGCGCGAGATAGTCATACTCTCCGTAGAGCCGCTCGAGGCTGTCAGCCTTTCTGAGTTCGGCGTCGCGTACCTCGTGTGCGGTCCGTTCGGCACCTTCAGCCGCGAGCACCTCGCCAAGAATGCCCTGCCATGAGAGCTGTAGTGATGGATCGACAGCCGGGTGGCCGTCGTCGTCACCTTCGCTGACGTAGGCAAAGTTGCCGGCGCGGCCACGGGTCATGCTCACGTACAGCAGCTCGCGGGTGAGCCGGCCCTGAGTGACCACCGTGTGGCCGGTGTCCACCGTAACGCCCTGGGAGCGATGTGCCGTTGTCGCATAGCCCAGCTCGACAGATGACTCCAGGTACGCTCGGGGGAGTATGACAGTCGCGCCGGTGTCCCGCCGCCGAGCCAGCAGCGAGCCGTCGCGAAGATAAATCTGTTGGACGTCGAACAGCGTTCCATTACTCACGAAATTACCGTCGCTGTCGATTAGCTTTCGGTTATTTCCGCGGGCGATGACCGTGTCACCGGAACCCGCTCGTAGGCCATCGCTGAGAAGCAGTGTGTGCTCGGGATCCACTTCACCTTGGGCAACACGATCCGCCTGCGCCCGTTCATTGAGCAAGCCGACCGTTTTATTGTCGGCGGCGATGAGGATGGATGACTTTCCTGCTCGAGTATCTATCTGCCACGCGAGGTACGCCTTGTCAGCCATATCCACGTAGCTACCGTGCCGGATCCGCCCATGTCGGGCATAGTCGGCAATGGCTGAGTACTCACCCCTCCGGAGCTTCAGCGATGATGCACGCTCCCACTCTTCATGGAATCTCCAGACGGTGGTAAGCCGCATTGCCTTTCCTTCCCGATCGAGCCAGCCAAGGACACCGCCGGCATCGATCGCGTCCAGCTGGCCCGGGTCGCCCACCAAAAGAATCTTTGCATCGGCCTCCCGCGCTTGGTGCACCAGGGCGGCAAGCTGGGAAGTGGAAACCATCGAAGCCTCATCAATGATGATCAGCTGGTTTGCCCGGAAACACCACCGCTCCTGAGTGGCAGCGAGACGGGCAGCTTCCTGGGCGAACGCTATGCTCCGGCGCTCGCCGACGTGAGACATTTTCAGCTGGGCCTGTATATCGAAGAAGCGCTCGGCCCTGAAACAGGCTCCTTGCCCCGCCGACTCGTGCAGCCACTTTGTGACATTCTCGGTAGCCATAGCGAGTTCGCGCCCCAGCACATCCGCGCTCGCAGCTGCCGGAGCAAGCCCGACGACGCTTCCGGCGCCGTGCTCTGCCTCCCACGCGGCCTTGACCGCGCTCAGTGTCGTGGTCTTGCCCGTGCCGGCCGGCCCAACCAGGGCATCCAGCCGGTGCCCGCTGAGAATGACGTCGGCCACTGCGGCGCGCTGATCGGAGTGAAGCTCCGGCCTGCCTGCCTGTCTGACATGCTCAAGGGAATCCATGACGACGTCGGCACGCACCACCGGGCCGCCGCCGTCGTTTCTTGCCCCCCTGATCGTGTCCTCCCACGCGAGCGTTGACGTGTCGGTATACAGCCGGGATCCGTGAAAGTCGAAGACGCTGCGTTCCCGGAGCCGGAGGTCCGCGGCTGCGGACGGAGGGAGGCTGTAGCGGTATTCGTTCAGCGGTACTGACTGTTGTTCCGCCGCGTCGGCAAGGGCGCTGATCAGTGCACTCCGGTCCGCAGCCGTCCGGCAGCGGATCTGGGCGCAGACCCGCTCAGCCTCAGCGAGTAGGTTCCAGCGGTTCCAGGTAGAGCGCCTGGCGGCGACGCGTTCACGAGCAACCGTGGCGACGGAGCAGATCCAATCAGCGGTGAAGTCCGTAAAGCGGAACGGTGAACCCTTGGAGCGTTGAACGGCGGCGGCGATAACGTCAGCCGGTTGGAATCCTCTGGCTATGGACCGCGCCCGCCATTGCCTTGAGAGCTCGCGCAAAGGAGTAGGGAGGTCTGCCTTTGGGGCTCGCGTGGCGAGGGTGGCTTGCTGACGAAGCTTGATTATTGTTGCTGCGGTCGGCGGATGGCCGTGCCCGGTGGTCCATTCCGCTACGAGGCGGTCTGTTTCCAGATTGATGAGACGGGAACGATTGGAAAACTCTCGGATTAGTTCGTCATCTATCCCGGTCAGCTGCTGGCTGGGGTTACGGGTATTGGCGGACGGGGACCGGATTTCGGTGGCGCTTCCGAGCTTCCGGTCCAAGGCATCGAACAGGAGTCCGTTGTAATGTTCGCTTGCAGCGACGGCGGCCTTATACAGCGTGCGGGAGTCGAGGGTTACCCACGCTCCGTCAGTGACGCGCTGGACCCGGTTGGCGATGACCAAGTGCGTGTGCAGCTGCGGGTCACCCGTGCGAGATTCCCAGTGGTCGAAGGCAGCTGCGATGGCTCCCATGGTGCCGACATGGGCCACGCCGTTCCGTCCGGCCCGGGTGTGAATGACGTTCTCTTCGAGCCATGACAGTGTCGCTGCTACCGATTCACGATGGGTTTGCAGGATCTGTTCCTGAGCGAGGCGAGGGCTGAGGGCCCAAAGAACCGACACGGATTTTGGCACGCTGAAGGTTAGGTCGAAGCCGACGACGGCGTGACGTAGGGTCGGGGGACCGGTCTTGTTGTCGACGACGGAGGGCTGGTTGTGAGGACGGCCGAGCGGATGCAATGTCTCAGGATGCACGGCTGAGTCGAACACTGCCTTGGCGTCGGTTTCAGTGACCGGCACCCCGGCCGTGCGATCGATGCCTCTGAGCCCGGCACCGATCCATCGTCCTTCGGGTGTGCCGGCGTTCAGGTAGTAAGTGGTTGCATCTGCGGGAGAAACGGCAAGATCATTCATCATTGTCGTTTTGAAAAGGTAGCGGAGGCCCGACTGTGCCGAGAGCCGCGCGATGGACATCGTCACGTCCGGGGGACTCCTGCCTGCCGGTTCGCAGGATCCCATCCACGCCGGCGCATGATCTCCAATGTCTTAGCGTCAAGCGCGACTCCCTTTGCCTGGGCAACTGAGACAAGCCACGCCGCGATATGTGCCAGATCCTGGACATTGGTCCTTTGTGCTCGTTTCAGGCGGGCAACTTCAGACTGCAAAATGTTGTTGCCCCGGAGTTGTTCGGACTTCTCGGCCTCGAGTCTGTCGATTTCGGAGGCCTGGGCGCGGAGCTTGGAGGTGAGTATGTCTCGCTGGCGTTGACACGAGGTTGTCGTGGCGTCCAGTTGACTTTTGATTGCTTGGAGTTGGGCTTTGAGGTGAGGGGCAGTCGTTTTCGGTGCCGGAGCCACTGCTGAACGACTGGCGAGCCGGCGTTTGCGGTCCCGGTGCCGATTGGCGCAACGAGTGGAACAGAATCTTTGACTCGTCCGTGAGGGATCGAACGAGCAATTGCAGTCAGCACAAGTTTTTGTATTCACGTCCGTTCATCAAGGCCGACGCCAACGGCAACATGACTGGCCGTGGGTCGCGGCTCACGCTGACGGCCTTGGATGCCAGAGGTGTGAGGGAAGGTACTGCTGCGGTTGAGGGCTTGAGACAGCGGGGTGGCACGTTGATAGGTTTCGTAGGCGGACAGTTGTAGCCGGTGATGAGGTTACGCGGCTCTAAGCGTTGGATGGCTGGTGGTGATGCACGCCTTATGGTGCCATCTGGGTTCTGCTGCGGCTTTCAAGCTCTCGTTCGGCGCTTTCGACAATGAAATGGTCCCGTGCGCTGAGTCGCTGTCCTGCGACGGGGTTGGCCATCTCGCAATCGCGGATCTCCACTAGTCGCCGATGAAGCTGCGTTTGGGCGTGGCGGCAAAAGAAGAGCAGCGGAGTGGCGCGCCGGTTCTGCAGCACCAGCTCATGCCGGCCATAAGCAACGTTGTTCCAGATGGGGCCGATCTTGACGAGCATCACCCGCGCACGCAGCCCGAGGATGCCGTGCCTGAGGCGGCCAGCCATCCGGGGGATGAGTAGGCCGAAGCTGACAAGCAGGACAGCAAAGGTTTCGCCTATCCAATACAGGTTGGTCAGGGCAATGGCAGCGGGGCTATCGGCGCCTTCGGTTCCGGTTACAACCCCATACAGCAGACGGTCGAGGAGGACCAGGGCAAACAAAACACAGCCGCCGGCGATAAGAATGAACGCCGAGCGGAAGACTTTCGCGCCCATGCGGGGAATGTGGCTGCGGCAGACCCTGGCTATGTCGAGACACACCCACATAATGAATGCAGATCCCGTCCAAAGGAAGACCGCCATGCCCGGCTGATCGCCATATCTCAGCGGCAAGTTGGGATCCGTCGTATCCACACGGCTCCCGAGAAACCCTGCCGTTACCGCGATGCACGCAGCTAAGGTAACCCAACCACCCAAGGCGAGTTGCCGCCGTCGTATTCCTGCGTCCGGTACTGCCGCGAGCAACATTGCTGTTCGGAACTGCCAGAACCCAAGGAGGAGAGACAGGAGGGTGACCAGGCCAATGCGGTTGTGGCCGCCGAGGAGGGGATCGCCCCAGTAGTAGACGGCAGGAACATAGAGCGTACAAGCGATCGCGGCCAAGATGGTTGCACGGAACACGCTTCCGCGCTCGGGATCCAATGCGGCAGGCAGCCTGAGGATGGTCAACACCCAAAGTGCGGCGGCCGGTACCGCTTCCATCAGCCGAATACGCGCCGAAACGCTAGGGGTTCGGTCGTAGGCTCGGTTTCGCTGTTGATTATCCGCGTCGCAAGCTGGTCGGCGAGGGCCTCAGCTGTTAGCTCCGCGTCATCGGTGTAGCTGCTGCGACCAAGGGCGCGCACGACATCCACGTCGATATCGGGGAGGAGGGCGGCCGCGAGTTCCTCATGTGTTCTCTGTAGGTCATGGCAGAGGATCATGTGGCTGAATTCGTGCAGGATTATTTGCTGCCGGTGCCAGGCGGACTTCACTGGCGCGTGGAGGACGATGTCCAGGTCCGTGCAGACCAGCCAGATGCCGCAGAGCTCCGTTCCAGCCAAGCCGGGCAGCTCATCAATTTGTATCTTCGTGCCGCGTTGCGCTTCCAGTTTGTTCTGGATGAACTGCAGGGTGGCGTCGCCCGGCAAGCCGAAGGATTTCTCCGCCTTACGGGCTATCTTTCGCGCGTCACGATAATTCATGGCTGGCGGTTTTCGGCTGCGGAACGTTGTCGGGACCGATCTGATCCAGGGAGTATCCGCCTGGGTACAACGATGAGCCGGCTTTGCCCGGAGTGAAATGAGGGTTCTGTCCGAGAGGCCGGCGCCGGCGGATGGCATTGCGGATGGCCAGCCCACGCGTCATAAGGCCTGATGAGACCGGGCTCGGGCGGGGGAGTCCGAGTGCTTCGACAAGGCGCTCGTCGTCAAGCATCACGCTGATGATGTGGCTGGCGAAGGGCCGCAGCGGGCGCGGCAACCGGCTCTGGAAGACCTGCAGTGTTGCGTCCATTAACTGTTGGCCTTCAGCTGATGGAGCGACGTGGGTTGCCTCGTAGCGGTCGAAGAACTGCTCGGCTTCAGCGTAGGTAGCGGGAATTCCAGCAATGTTCATCCGAGCGCCAAGCTCGGTGAAAAAGCTCGAAGCCGCAGCGAGTTCAGCTGACGTTGGCTGTCGCCAGCCATGGTGCTGGGTCCATCTGATGGGCACTACCAGCAGGGTGAGGAGGACGTAGAGGAAGTCTTCCTTGCTGCCGGGGACGTTGCGGTGCGCGCGGTTGAGAAGAGCGATCATTTCGCGCCCTCGGTCGCTATCGAGGCCGGACGCGATGAGCTCGTAGATGACGATCGCTGTGTCGTAGGAACGCTTCATTGGCCGCTGTTGTATCTCGCCGTTGGCGTGAAGAGTGGCCGCGATGCTTGGAATGGCGAAGTTTCGGTAGTAGGAGAGGAAGAAGCCCAGCTCCATGTCTGCTGCCAGGTCGAAGAGGACCATATGCCGGAATGTCTCTTCCCAGTCCTCCGGGGCGGCACGCTCCCGGCGGCGCTGACTTGCGGCGAGACTTGTGTGGATGATCATTGTCCCCCCATTCTTCCTGCCGCTAGAGAGCGCTCAAAGTTGAGGGTGGCACGGCTCCCCAGCTCGGCGACTGGTTCTATGGTAGGACTGTTGCAATTCCCTGACTAGGGAGACGTAGACGGGTCCACAGGGCTATTTTTGGGTACCGCCGTCAGGGCCTTGATCAGCCCTTTCTCGCCCTGGCGCATCAACAGAGCATGGGCGGCTGTGAAGGCCGGCGCTGCTACAGGTGTCAGTAGGTTCATCCAGCGCTGAGTAGGTCGTACGCGCCACTCGATGTCCATGCGGGTTGCCTGCCCTCGATCTTCGGGTATGAGCGTTACCTGGCCTTTGCCTTTCAGGTGACCGCCGGCGTCGAACTCTATATCTCGTGATGCAGCCACCTTTGTGGGGTGGATGCTGATGGTGAGCGTGTAGCCCAAAAATGCTTTGAAGCTGAGGTGCGCGGTGGTTGCCTTAAGGATGTCTGCTTGGGACGTACCCCCGGCTGGCCAACGCTCCAGAGGCGCCGCGAAACTGCAACCGGGCCACCACTGCGGCCAGCTCATGTCGATGTCCGCGATTATGGCCCACACATCTGCTGCGGGCGCGGGGAGGTGCCAGGTGGAATTGAGGTCGAAGAGACGCGACTCCATGTTGTTATCTTGGCACCTCCGCGAAGCAGGGGATGCCGATTCATCTGCCCGGCTATTGTCAGGGTTGAGTTAAAGGCTCTGGTACTGACAAATGCATCGACCCTGTTCGGACGGAGTCGGCGCTCCTGCCCGACACCAGGTTGGAGTGTACGTCAGGTAAGCAATGTCGTCCAATTTGTCGGTCCACATGGCTGCAGGTTACACGTCTCATTTCGCTGGATACTTGAGCTCGGCCAGTGCTACTGGGTCGGCGTCAGCGCTCCAGACCTGTCCGCCCGGGTAGACGAAGGCGGTCAGCGCGTTGGGCAGCATTTCGCTTTCTGCACCGGCTGCGGATGGTGGCCAGTAGAAGCCACTATGCCCGTCTACGGGTGTTGCAAAGACTTCTTGAAAGTGGTCAACGAACTCGATCATGCGGCCAGATCCTCCAGGTCCACGCCCACTTTGACTTTGACCTAGCTGAAGCCTGAACTTCAGTGGCGCCCGACGGTTCAATCGAGGCCATGTCCCTCATACTTGTCACCGGCGTCAGTCCGGGAAACTACGTACGTAGCTGTGCGACCCGGATGGGGGCTCATTACGTCGGATCCATCGAGATGAGGAGAGGTTCGAAACCTGACATCGAGGATGTCTCCGCGGAAATTACGCTCGTCGTGCCCCTTGGGTGGGAGCACCCGAAGGGGAAAAGTCAGACCAGGCCCTGAAAGAAGGTAGTACTTCAACGGCAAACATAGGATGTATAGCTTGCAACGCAGCGCAACTTTCGTACAATTGAGGACAATTGGCCACTCATAAATCGGATGATTAGCAAGCGAAGGATTGAAAATGGATCTCAGATTTGCAAGGGTCGGCGACGTTTCCTGCGAACGACCCGTCGTAGGCAACATTGGACCGGAATCCGAAGAACGTTGGTTTGACCTTCGGCCACTCACGCAGGATATCGATGGCTCATTTCTGGCCGAGGAAGGGGTGGCTCGCACGCGTGCAGCACTCCGTTCCGGCGCCCTGCCGGAAGTTTCCATCCACGGGCTTCGAGTCGGCGCCCCCGTTGCCCGGCCTGGTTCCGTGATCTGCATTGGCATGAACTACATCGCCCATGCCGCGGAGTCAGGCTCAGCGCCACCCACCATCCCAGTGGTCTTCCTCAAACCGTCGAACACGGTCACAGGACCGTTCGACGCTGCCCCAATCCCGCCGGATTCCACACACTACGATTGGGAGGCGGAGTTCGGCATTGTTCTTGGCCGGACCGCCTCCTATCTTTCCGGGACCAGGGAGGCGGCGGACTGCATCGCCGGCTACTTGGCCGCAAACGATTTGTCAGAACGCGAGTACCAGCTACCGGGTGCTGCAGGACAGTGGACGAAGGGCAAATCCCTGCCGGCATCCACACCATTGGGACCGTGGCTGGTTCCCGCGGATCAGATCGACGCCGCTGACTTGCGTCTGCGGAGCTGGATCAACGGAGATGTACGGCAGGACTCGACGACGAGTGACATGATCTTCGATCCTCCGACAGTTGTTCATCACGTCAGCCAATACATGCTGCTGGAACCTGGAGACGTCATCCTGACAGGCACGCCGGAAGGTGTGGCCTTGTCCGGACGGTTCCCCTACCTGCAGCCCGGAGACGTTGCCGAAGTCGAAATTGGTGCTCTTGGCCGGCAGCGGCAGGAGTATTTCAGAGCAGCGCGGCCCGTCCCCAAAGGATCGGAATTGTCAGAAAACGAAAGGGTTTCGCCATGACCCAAGAACTCGACGGCCTTGTGGCGCTTGTGACCGGCGGCGCCTCCGGGATTGGCGCGGCCATCGCAGACAAACTTTCCGCAGAGGGCGCCCACGTTGTGGTCCTGGATCTCAACCCGGGCAGTTCCGAGCATCTTGGCATTGTCTGCGATGTCTCCAACGACGTCTCAGTGCAGGCGGCCATTGACGATGTCGTCCGGAGGTTCGGCCAGCTGGACATTGTCGTCAACAACGCCGGCATCGGTGCCCAGGGCGATGTCAGCACGAATTCAGATGATGAATGGCATCGGGTCATAGACATCAACGTGCTGGGGGTCGTGCGGGTAAGTCGGGCCTCACTTCCGCACCTGCGACGCTCGACGGCTCCAGCAATCGTCAACATTTGTTCAATCGCCGCCACAGCAGGCCTACCTCAGCGCGCGCTTTACTCCGCAACGAAAGGGGCCGTCCAGTCCCTCATGCTTGCAATGGCCGCGGACCACATAGCAGAGGGCATCCGGGTGAACTGTGTCAACCCTGGCACGGTAGACACACCTTGGGTGGACCGCCTGCTCCAGTCGGCCGCCGATCCTGCTGCCGAACGCGCCGCACTAAACGCCCGACAGCCTCACGGCCGCTTAGTGCAAGCCGCGGAAGTTGCAGCAGCCGTGTCCTACCTTGCCGGTCCGTCTGCAGGGTCTACATCCGGAGCCGCGCTGGCCGTTGACGGAGGAATGCAAGGACTCAGGGTTCGCCCAAGATCCTCCTAGCCGCAAAGAAGTCTTCTGGACGCAGTGGAAACATTACCTCCTCCATACATCGGATGTTTATGACGTAGCATGGATGAGTGGCGGTAACAGATGAGGCGATAAGCAAAATCAAGGAGATGCTTCTCAGCGGGGAACTCCGCCCAGGGGACCGACTTGCACCTGAGAAGGAGCTCAGCGAGCGTCTGGGCCTGTCCCGAAACTCTTTGAGGGAAGCAGTCAAAGCACTTGAGTTGATTCGGGTCCTGGATGTACGAAGGGGGGATGGAACCTACGTCACGAGTCTTGACGCGAAACTTCTGAACGAAGCCTTGGGCTTCGTTGTCGAGCTGCACCAAGACAGGTCCGTTCTGGAACTTTTCGAAGTACGCAGAATTTTGGAACCGGCTGCGGCCTTTGCCGCCACGGCAAAAATGTCATTGGAAGGCATCGCCGCCCTGCGTGCCGCCATGGAGGGGATAGACGAAAACACGCCAATAGAGACTCTCGTCAACCACGACCTGGAGTTTCACGGTCTGATCACCCAGGCTTCCGGTAACGCGTATCTCATCAGTCTTCTTGAAGCGCTCAGCAGCCGGACAGTCCGCGCGAGGATATGGCGCGGACTGACCCAGGAAAAGGCCGTCTCCCATACCCTGAATGAGCACAAGTCCATCGTTGACGCCATGGAGCGCGGTGACGCTGAACTTGTGCGCGCTTTGGTCACTGTCCACATCAGCGGTGTCGAAAATTGGGTTCGTCAGGCTGCCTACTAAAGCCCAGGATCACTCCAGCGCATCATATGGTCTCCCCGGCTGGTTGGCCACTCGGCCGCGAGCAAGGGGAGCACTACCGAGGTACCCGGCACGGCCGCATTCTATAGACTGCTCAACCAATACGTCGGATCCACCCAAAGGGACGGCTGGGTGGGCTTAGTTAATGTAGTGGTCTTTGACATTCTCGCAACCAAAATACGTTTCCGTAGCGTTCTGCTGTCCGGCTCTGCCTCGGATAGTGCTATTCGCGGTAAAAAACTACCAGCGAGACCGTCGGCTAACCTTGAGCTTTCGTACATCCGGCAAGTGCGAAGCCACCTATCCACGGGACCGTGCGAGGGATGACGATGATATTTGAGGGGTTCGGCAGCGGATGCCCAAACGAATTGGCATCTGGCCCGGTCCTGCCTTCTATGTGTTGCTAATCCGGACAAAGGTTCCTGGCTGGTTTTCGATGATGCGCCGCCCCGACGCGCCATCGGCCCTCAGCCAGAGCAGGGATCCGTCATCCAGGACGTCATCCACCTGCCCTCGATCTGCCGTCCCTCCACCTGAGTGGATCTCAACGTTTTGGCCCTTGAGAGGGGACCAGTCATCAACTGATTCCCATGGGGAAGATAAGTGGGGCACATTCTCGCCGGGGCTGCATGGAGGCATGTTTTCCTAAAGTTGTTTTCCGTTCAATTTAAGCCCGCTGAGCTGTTCATAGGTTCAGGCGTGCGCAAGCCCCAGCGTTGGTTCGCGGAGACGGATTAGAAGAAGGCGCGAGCGCGTCTCATTTCGGGCGCGCTTATGGTCGGGAAAACGTCATGAGGTGGAGGAGGAGCGCTCGTTCAGGCCGACCAGGATTATGTGCAACTGTGCTGCGCAGTTGCATTCGAGCAGTAGCCTCCGCTGGAGCGGTTCCCCTGAGGATTTCATCGATAATCTCCTGCGCCTGGACACGGACATGCGCGTGAACGTGTCCGGAAGGATCTGCGGTGACAAAAGTGTCGTGTGTCGTCTTGACTACTTCTAACGTGTTCATGGTCGTTGTATTTCCTATTCTTAAGACCTGTTTCAAGTTCTCGGCAGGGTGCATCATGACGGGACTGCTCCACCTGCCCGTTCATCGGACAGTGGTTGGACGCGCCTGCCGCGAGTTCCTGCACCTCATGGGGCCAGGGTGTAGGAAGCGCCGCCGGGTTTTGTCATAGCAAGCGCGCCATGAGCGGTCCCGAGTTCCAAGGCTGCAACCAGTCCTCTTGAAGCGAGCAAACCGGGTGCACAGCCAGGGACGAAGGATCCGCCCCCCGCCTGCTCGGTCAAGGATGTCGATCTGACGCGGCCACGGTCCTAGCGTCCCACGGCAAGCTTTTTCTTGATCCGCGCCCTGGGCGGGCGCGGATGCGCAGTTTTTTCACGGTCGTATATTCATGCACTGGCCCTATCGTCGCGTAGCCGCACATAAAATCACAAGGAGTTTGCGAGAAAAGGAAAAGTTTTCGCATCGTTAGTTACGCGCAGCAAGAGGATTGAACCCCACGGCACGTCCAGATCCAACGTTCTATTTCGCGAAAAGTTTTCCAACTTGTTGTACGTCTTTTTCCACTCAGTTAGCGTGATTGCGAGGCCAACCTCACTGCTTCAGACCGAATCCACAAGAAAGAGCGACGATGCCCTGTTCACCGCTGCAGTCCCAGCCTTCGCCCAGTAGCGGGAGCTGAAGGCATGCAACGTTTTGAAAGGGAACCCGTTTCGGCCGGCAGCGGACGCCGGGCAACGCTTACCGCCGTGGCGAAGGATGCGGGCGTGTCTATAGCGACAGTGTCAAAGGTGGTCAATGGGCGTACCGGGGTCTCCGAGGAGACCCGCCGCACAGTATCCGACTCCATATCGCGCCTCGGTTACGTCAGCCTAGGGGAACGTCAAAGTGCTGTGAAGGTCTTGGCAGAGGCCACAATCGAAGTTGTCGTTCAGCCCGACGACGTCTCGAATCCCTACCTCAGCACGCTTATTGGCGGAGCATTGCGCGCCGCTTCGCGACTCAATGCAGCCATTTTCCTCCGCGACGTCGCCTCCATTCAGGAACAGACGCCCCTTGAATGGGCTCAGGCAGTTGCCCGGGCGGGACGCCTTGGCGTCATCGAGGTCACCAGCGGGTATTCGCCGCGCCGGGAGCGTGCACTCAAAAGCGTCGGTCTTCCCATGGTTCTCATTGATCCCATAGATGTGCCGCGGACTTCCGTTCCAAGCGTCGGCGCCACGAACTGGGCCGGAGCTTATGCAGCGACCAAGCATCTCATAGGGCTAGGCCATCAACTGATTCGCTACGTGGGTGGACCTCACGGAGCCGCCTGCGACATCGTCCGCGCCCATGGATGGGCCGCAGCGATGAGTGAGGCAGGCCTCTCCGCCGACCTCGCCACGATTCCCCATCACAGCTACTCGTTCGAACACGGCCTGCAGGCCGGCACTCAGCTCCTGAAGGCTCCTGACCGCCCCACCGCCGTCTTTGCTGGCAGCGACATTTCAGCCATGGGAATCCTTGAAGCTGCACGGCGTCTGGGGATCCAGGTTCCTGAACAACTTAGCGTGGTGGGCTTTGACGACACGATGCTGGCACAGACGTCGACACCACCGCTCACCACAGTCCGCCAGCCCATCGCCGAAATCGGAGCCACAGCCGTCTCCGCGATCCTAAGACTTTCACGAGGCGAGATCATCCCCGCAAAGCGGATGGAGTTGGCCACAGAACTGGCCATCCGGGCTTCTTGTGCCCCGCCGCCCAGCCTAGAGAGGAATAAGTATCAATGACCACCATCACAGAGAGGGCCCCGGAAATGACCCCGTGGCAATCAAAAGACCGGCCACCTGCCCAGCGTGCCCAAGCGCTTTTGGCTCAAATGACGACAGCTGAGAAAGTCGCGCAGCTTGGAAGTTCGTGGCCCGGCGGTGATGACGCGGGCGGAGACGTGGCCCCAATGCAGGAGACCGTTTTGAGGGCCAGGGCCTTCGAAGACGAAATTAAAGATGGCCTCGGCCACATCACGCGTGCATTCGGGACAGCGCCCATTAGCCCGCTCGACGGCGCCGCGCGTCTGGCTGAGCTTCAGCAGAAAGTACAAGCAGCCAATCGCTTCAACATTCCTGCTATTGCGCATGAGGAATGCCTCACTGGATTCACTACGTGGACCGCGACCGTATATCCGACGTCCCTTGCCTGGGCGGCTACCTTTGATCCTGGCATCGTCCAACGCATGGCCGCGGCAATTGGTCGCGACATGGCTGCGGTCGGCGTCCACCAAGGCCTCTCGCCGGTGTTGGATGTTGTCCGGGACTACCGTTGGGGCAGGGTTGAAGAGACTCTCGGCGAAGACCCCTACCTTGTAGGGCAAATCGGCACGGCCTACGTCGTGGGACTTCAATCCGCCGGTATCGTTGCCACGCTGAAACACTTCGCAGGCTATGCAGCCTCCAGAGGCGCTCGAAACCATGCACCCGTGGCGATGGGGCGGCGCGAACTTCACGACGTTATTCTTCCGCCTTTCGAAAAGGCCGTGGCTGCGGGTGTGAGGTCAGTAATGAACTCATACACAGACACAGACGGAGTTCCTGCCGCATCCGATGCCTACCTGTTCCATGAGGTCTTGCGGGAGGCATGGGGATTCGAAGGGACGGTTGTTTCGGACTACTGGTCCATCCCCTTCTTGGAGACGATGCACCGTACTGCAGCAACAACGGCAGAGGCGGGACGCCTTGCTCTTACCGCCGGGATTGACGTCGAACTTCCACAGACGCTCGCCTACCTGCCGGAGTTTCTCGGGCAGGAACCCGACGTGCTGGCCGCCATCGACCGGGCCGCGCTTCGTGTTCTGACCCAGAAGGCCGAACTTGGGCTTTTGGACGCTGACTGGGACGCAACACAGCACAGCAGGGAAACCATCGACCTTGACTCTCCAGGCAACCGCTCCGTGGCACGGCAACTTGCTCAGGAAAGCATCGTCCTGCTCGAGAACCCGCGGGGAATTCTTCCCATTGCTTCGCCCCCCCAAACCATCGCGCTCGTGGGCCCGGGCGTCGACGACAGTGGTTGCTTTTTCGGCTGCTATTCATTCCCCAACCATGTCGTTACAAACCACCCGGGTACCCCTAATGGCATCAGTGCCCCGACCCTCGTAGAAGCTGTCCAGCGCGCTTTTCCTGCCTCTGCACTTAGGACGGCGCGCGGCGTTGACATCGCGGGGACGGAGACGGCGGGAATTGCCGCAGCCGCCCGCCTCGCCCGGGAGTCGGATTTGACCGTCGTCATGGTCGGAGATCGTTCGGGCATGTTCGGCCACGGGACTTCCGGCGAGGGCTGCGACGCCTTGGATCTGCACCTTCCGGGTGTTCAGGAAGAATTCCTCGATGCAGTACTGGAAGCCTCGGATAACGTGGTCCTAGTCTGCGTTTCGGGACGGCCCTACGCCATTGGGGACTTCGCCCGGAGGGCTGCAGCGGCCGTACAGGTCTTCTTTCCCGGAGAGGAAGGCGCTGCTGCCATCGTCTCGGTACTTACCGGCGAAGCCGAACCTTCCGGGCGGCTCCCGGTCCAGATTCCCGGTACCGCGTCAACCCACCCAAGCACCTACTTAGCGCCTCCCCTGGCTTTGAAGAGTGACGGTGTGAGCAACATTGATCCGACGCCGGCGTATCACTTCGGCTTCGGACGTTCTTATTCGACGGTAGTCATCGAAGAAGTTAGCGTGAACGCGGCAGAAATCGACCTGGACGGCCGCGTCGAGATTACAGCCACCCTCTCAAACACCGGTGACCGGGATGCCTTCCATGTTCCGCAGCTGTACTTGACTCACAACGCGGCCACGGTGACCCGGCCGCTCAGGCGCCTCATCGGATTTACCCGCGTCCTGATCCCCGCAGGGACAAGCAGAACTGTCAGGTTCGACGTCCACGCAGACCTGACCAGTTTCGTGGGGTTGGACTACCGCCGGCGGGTCGAGCCGGGTGCGGTCACTTTCACCGTTGCGGACCACGCAGGCGACGCTGGACAGCCAGTCCAGGTAAGCCTCCGTGGTGACGCCCCACGTTTCGTCGATCACACGCGGGCTTTTGACACGGCGGCCACCGTCTACTGATTCACTTCGCTAAAAGTAGGGACATGACAATTATCCGTAGGTCTTCTGCCTGACAGAACGAGTCCAACAAGCTCTTCGGCCCCGGCAGGACTGCCCCATTGCTCCCGCGATGTAGGCAGTCCTGCCGGGAACGGCGCGGCCGCGGCCGTTCCCGGCAGTACGCGCTGACGTCGACATATACCTGGCTGTGATTACCGCTGCCGTAGCAGTACCCGTCAATAGTTTCCGACTGGTTGAGAGCGAAACACGGCGCCCATGCTGCACCACCGCCGGTGCCCTGCCTGTATGGCGGCTGAAGGCATTTCGGGGCCAATGGCGGCAAAGCCCAAAACCGGTATTACGCTAGGTGCGCTCCGCTGGAGGGGCCGTTGATGCCCTGACGACCAGCTCCGTCGCAAGTTCAACCCGGGCTGATGGCAGCTCTTCCTTCCGCGAGAGCCTCACGATCGTCGAAACGGCTGCAGCCCCGATCTCGGCAATGGGTTGATGGACTGTTGTCAGAGGCGGCGTGGCAGCCCCTGCAAGGTAGGTGTCGTCGAATCCGACCACGCTCAGTTCGCTGGGAACGAGGATCCGCTGCCGGCGCGCGGCCTCAATGACACCCATGGCGGATATATCGCTGCCAGCGAAAATTGCCGTAGGACGGGGTACTGCTGACAGCAAGGTAATGGCCGCCTGCAGTCCGTGCTCGTAGGTGTACCCACGCCGCGGAATCCCCTCCAGGTCTACTGTCAGGCCGGCCTCTGCCATGGCGGCCGCCCAGCCATGGGCTCGAACGACATCGCATGCTGCCCCCACGGGTCCACCTATGTAAGCGATGCGTGTATGGCCCAGTTCCAACAGATGCTTTGTCGCTGCGTAGGCCCCTGCCCAATTGGATGCTCCGACGCTCGGGACAGATGTCCGGGGAACATCTATCGGGTCAACCAGAACCATCGGAATCCCGGCAGCCTGGAGTGCCCGTTCCCGCTTGATCGAATACTGGCTGGTGACCTCAATGACACCTAGCCGGCCAGAAAGTGATAGTGATTCCGCCCAGGACTTCTCCGAGCCAGCACCCAAGGTCGCTGGATCCCGCAGCAGAAGGGCTGCGTTCAAGCGGGTCGCAGCCCTTAGCGCTCCTCCTAGGAAGGCGCTCAGATAAGGGTTCGTCATGTCCTCAGGGTCTGCGACGACCTCGATAGTCGCCTCCGCCGACGAAAGGCCGATCTGGTTTCGCTCTCCGAAGCTCACGTAGCCAAGGCTCGCGATGGCCTCCCGGACGCGTTCCCTCACAGGTGCGGAAACGCCCGCGCGTTGATTTATCACCTTCGACACGGTTCCCACTGAAACCCCGACGTGCTCGGCGACATCGGCGAGCGTTGTGTTACTTCCCGCCGGCGTGGCCTGCAGGGTTTTCCTACCCATAGGTCTCCCTTCACCCTGAGCTGTGCGCACCAACCACCCCAACATCTAGTGCCGAGATTAGCAGAAAGGCGTATCGAGAACTAGGAAAGGTTTCGTGTCCGAAACCCCCGCATGTTGGCGGTTTTCAGCCGTTTCAACGGGATGATCGGAGATACGAAAATGGATATTCAACGAAAACTTTTCTAAAGTCTTGCTCTACTTGAGCGCCGAAACGAATAATTGCGGTATCCGTTTGGAGGGCTCCGTTGAACGGAGCGCCTTGTCAGGCGAATAAAGACGACGCACCGGTAAGGAGGGCTTGTACAGTGCAACTCTCCGCATTCCAGGAAAAGCGCTGGAAGTGGGTTCTTCAAGTAGGCCGAAACCACCTTCCCTCCGCTGCATCTCAGACACGTAATTAGCAAACTCCCCTCTTCTGCGCTCGGCTCACCGGGCGGAAAGGTTCGATGATGAACGCACCACGCAAGGGCAGGATGGTGGCCGTCAGTGCCGCATTCCTGACGGCCATGACCCTCCTCGCCGGGTGCTCCGGCGGAGGCGGGGCCACGGCAGGCGCACCCAATAATGACCGTCCGGCAGACGAAATCCACGTGAAAGTCTTCGGGGATGCCGCAGCCAGGGTCGAGAAGGCAGCGGCCGACCGCTTCAACCAGACCTCGTCCGTGAAGGTTGTCGTTGACAATGGACCTGCCGCTGGCAACGACTACATCAACCAGGTCCGGTCCCAAATCGGTACCAAAGATTCGCCGGACATCTTTATGAGCTGGGGCGCGGCAAACATCCAGCCCTACATCAAAGCCGGCGCGCTGATGGACCTCAATGACGCCATCGCGAAAGACCCCAAGCTGAAGAGCTCCTTCCTCCCATCGGTGTTTGGCGAGGAAGTAGTTGATGGAAAAACTTACGGCATCCCCATGCGCGGCGTTGGCCCTGTCGTCCTTTACTACAACAAGGCCGTCCTGCAGAAGGCCGGGCTGCAGCCTCCTAAGAGCTTCGATGACCTCATGTCGCAGGTTGCCACTCTCAAGGCTGCTGGCGTGACGCCGATTGCTCTCGGAGGCGCCGACAAGTGGCCGGACCTGATGTGGTTCGAATACCTGTACTCGCGCCTCGCAGGCAATGACCAAGTGGCCAAGGGGCTTGCCGGCGACAAGACGGTGTGGGAAAGCCAGCAGTCCAAGGACGCCCTCTCCAGCCTCACCAAGCTCATCGATGGCGGAGCCTTCGGAACCACCTACGAGTCGGTGAAATATGGCAGTGACGGCTCCCCGAAGCTACTCTCGACGGGCAAGGCTGCCTTCGAATTGATGGGCAACTGGAACTACTCGACGATCGCCGGAGACGACCCCGCCTTCGCTGAAAAGGATCTCGGCTGGATTCCGTTCCCGTCGATGAACGGTAACGGCCAGGCCGGAGAACTCGCTGGAAACCTGAGCAACTACTACAACGTGGCAGCCGACACCCGCTACCCGGACACTGTCGCCAAATTCCTTGCCACGCTTTACAGCGACGAATTTGTCAAGGATCAGCTGTCCATCGGAAACCTTCCCCCCACCACGAATGCGGGTGACCTTCTGAAGCAGGTGCCGACACTGACTGCCAGCGGCAAAGACTTCCTGAACTTCCAGCTCGGCATCATGCATGATGCCCCCTCGTTCCAGCTTTCATGGGACCAGGCCATCGCCGCTGAGTCGAAGGAAACACTGAACAATGGAATTGCCGCGTACTTCGGCAAGACGATGAATCAGGACCAATTCATCAGCCTGATGCAGTCGCTCAAGCACGACTGATCCACGCCAGAAAAATCTAGCACTGCACGCTCCGGAGGGATTTTTTACGATGACAGAGACGACAACCATCGAACGGGCCACGGCGTCACCGCCGTCAGGTTCCCTCCGGAGCGGCAGAAAACGCGCCAGCCTCGGTCAAGCCGGGCGTCCAGGACTGGTCTGGGCTGCCCCGGCGGTGCTTTTCTTCACCGTTTTTGCCCTGGTTCCGCTCGCGTTCGCAATCTATTTGTCGTTCACGTACTACAACGGGATCAGGCTTAGCTCACCAAAATGGGTGGGCCTGGATAACTGGGTACGTCTTTTTCAAGATCCCCAGGCCGCCAGCAGCCTAGGAATTACCCTGGCACTAGTGGTGATTGCGGTAGCCACGCAAACTCCCTTGTCACTCCTCATCGGCGTGTGGGCAGCAGGCCCCCAACGCGGACGCGCGGTCGTCCTCTCGATCTTCTTCATCCCGCTGTTGATGTCAACAGCCGCGGTTTCCGTTCTCTGGTCGTCGCTGATCGACCCGAACTTCGGACTGCCCGCCGCAATGCCTTGGCTTTTCGGGGACGGAAACCTCCTCGGTCACCAATGGAGCGCACTAGCCGTAATCGCAGTCATCTACCTATGGGGGGCAACCCCCTTGCACACGCTCATCTATCAGGGGGCCGCAAGGGCGATCCCCCCGACCCTCTACCAGGCCGCTCAAATTGATGGTGCAGGAAGAGTCCGTCAATTTTTCGCCATCACACTCCCACTGCTCAGGAACACGATCGTCACCGATGTCATCCTGATCGTGGTCGGCACCTTTACTACCTTCGACCTCATCCTCATCCTCACCGGAGGCGGACCCAGCCAGGGAACTGCAATTCTGCCCTACTACATGTACGAACAAGGATTCAGCTCCTTCGACCTCGGATATGGAAGCGTCATCGCCATGACCCTCGTTGTCCTATGCGCCCTCATTTCGATAGTCATGACGAAAGTTACGGGCTTCGACAAAATGAGCGGGACCCAGGAAGGAATCTGATGAAGCCCCAACCCAACGTCGTAGGCGGATTCTTCGCCGCCATCTGGCTCTTGATCATCTCACTGCCCGTCTATCTAATGCTTCGCGCCGCGTTCGAAACCAAGGCCGCATACTCCCAGGCGGGTCCGATCGGGCTTCCTACAACCTTCACGCTGGACAACTTCGCTTACGCCTTCGAAATCGGGTTTGGAAAGTACCT
The DNA here is from genome assembly GCF_036455295.1 of Pseudarthrobacter phenanthrenivorans. Lineage (GTDB taxonomy): Bacteria > Actinomycetota > Actinomycetes > Actinomycetales > Micrococcaceae > Arthrobacter > Arthrobacter phenanthrenivorans_C. The sequence goes on from NZ_JAYXNX010000004.1 coordinate 119,492, forward strand.
CGTGAATTCGGGTCTCATCACGGTGGGGACAGTCGCGATCATATTTCTCCTTGTCCCTCCGCTTGCATTCACTATTGTGCGCTGCACAAACCCCCTTGTCCGGCAGGTGTTCCGGCTCATGCTGATCGGCCTGGCGATCCCCGCGCAGGTCGTCGTCCTTCCGGTCTACTACCTGATCGCGCAGGTGGGCCTATACAACTCGCTCCTCGGCGTGATCCTTCCGACCGCGGCGTTCGCAATCCCCGTCAGCACCCTCATCCTCACGGGCAGCATGAGGGAAATCAGCAACGAACTCTACGAAGCAATGGCTCTCGACGGCGCGTCTTCATGGAGGACATTTTGGCAGCTCGTGGTTCCGCTCTCCCGCGGCGGGATCGCCACCATCATCGTCTTCACTGCACTCAATGCCTGGAACGGGTTCCTCCTGCCCCTCGTCCTCACGCGTTCGCAAGACGTCATGGCAGCGACCATCGGCCTGAACCTGTTCAAACAGAACTTCAGCCTGAACGTACCCGGACTCATGGCCGCCATCGTCCTGACAATCATTCCAATCTTCCTCGTATACATCTTTGCCCGCCGCACTCTTATCGCGGGCCTGACCGGCGTCGGCGGGAAGTGAACCAGCAAAATGCAGCCGCTCACGCGGCCACGAAAGGCAAGCAATGAACCCAGCCACAGCCCTCGCACCCCGGAAATTGACCATCCGGGTTGAAGATCGCGCAGACCTGGACCAAAAACTGGAAGATTGTGTGCTGCAGATCCGGGCAGCAGCTTTGTCAGCGGGGGACAGGGGAATCCTGATCACCAGGCACACCGCGTACGACTTCACAATCGAGCTTCACCCGGAGGTCCCGTTCGGCTGCACCTATGAAAGGCAGGAATGGAGAGGATACTGATCTCCGGCCGCGACGCGGGAGACAACGTGCAAACCCGCGCTCTAGGAGAGCACCGAGTAGCCGTCTCAGAACTGGGTTTCGGCGCAGCCCAGCTGGGAAACCTCTATCGGACAACCACGGATCGCGAAGCCACCGAGGCCTTCAGCACTGCCTGGGAGACGGGTGTCCGCTACTTTGACACCGCGCCACACTACGGGCTTGGACTGTCCGAAAAGCGTTTGGGGCGCCTTCTCACAGAACACACCAGGGATGACTACGTCATCTCCACCAAGGTCGGCCGGCTCCTCGTACCCACACCAAACCCTGATCGCAAACGCGACGAAGAAGGCTTCGACGTGCCCGCTGATTACCGCCGCGTCTTCGATCTAAGCGCCCAGGGAATCCGAAGGTCCGTCGAGGAAAGCCTGGAACGACTTGGGACCGACAGAATCGATATCCTCTATCTGCACGATCCCGATGGCTTCGAAACCGAAGCCATCGAAACTGCCCTCCCGGAACTTATCCGCCTCCGGGAGCAGGGGATGGTCCGGGCCGTCGGTGCTGGAATGAATGACTCAGCGCCGCTCACACGATTCATCCAGGAAACCGACATCGATGTCGTCATGGTTGCCGGCCGGCTCACCCTCCTGGACCAGAGCGCGCTTGAGGATCTCATGCCTGCAGCCGCTGCCCGGAACATCTCCGTCGTAGCAGCAGGCGTTTACAACTCCGGTATCCTCGGCTCAGACACCGTCGTCCCAGGTGCCAACTTCAACTATTCACCGGCCGGCCAGGACCTTGTCACGCGGGCCTCGACTATAGCTGACGCCTGCGAAAGACATGGCACGTCCGTTCCGGCCGCCGCCATCGCCTATCCGCTTCGGTTCCACCAAGTTAAGTCAGTGGTGCTTGGAGCACGCACCGGGAACCAAGCCGCCGGCAATACTGAGCGATACCGGAAGATTGTGCCGGAGAGCCTCTGGAACGAACTCGAAGAACTCGGCCTCATTCCACCATCCCCACAAAATCTTTTGGAGATCAGCGCGTGACCACCATTACTGCTGTCGAAGTCCACGACATCCGGTTCCCCACGTCCCTCACCGCCGACGGCTCAGACGCCATGAACAAGGACGGAGACTACTCTGCTGCCTACGTTGTTCTCCGGACAAATGCGGACCTGGCCGGATTCGGCTTCACGTTTACGATTGGCCGTGGCAATGACATTTGCGCCCTCGCCGCCCAGGAACGTGCGAAGCCGCTGATCGGCAGGAACGCCGACGAACTGCTCGATGACCTGGGCACGGCCTATCGTGAGCTGAAATCAGACAGCCAGTTGCGCTGGCTGGGGCCGGAAAAGGGAGTTGAACACCTGGCAATGGCCGCCGTCATGAACGCACTCTGGGACATGGCAGCTCGACGGGCACGAAAACCCTTGTGGCGCCTGTTGGCCGAGATGAGTCCCGAACAGCTCGCTGCCACAGCAGACCTGACCTATCTTTCAGACGTACTGACGCATGATGAGGCAGTGGCCTTGCTTGCCGAATGCGAACCGACCCGGCAGCAGCGCATTGATGAGCTCACCAGCACGGGGTATCCGTGTTACACGACCAGCGCGGGCTGGCTGGGATACTCCGACGAGAAGCTCCGCCGCCTATGCCAGGAATCAATAGACGCTGGATATCGCCACATCAAGCTCAAAGTGGGACAGAGCCTGGAAGACGACATCCGACGGTGCCGCATCGCCCGTGAGGTCATCGGCTGGGATGCAGCTCTCATGATTGACGCAAACCAAGTATGGGACGTCCCCCAGGCCATCGACTGGGTGAGCGCGCTGTCCGAGTTCAAGCCGCTGTGGATCGAAGAGCCTACAAGCCCGGACGACGTGCTCGGACACGCAGCAGTCAGGCAGGCCGTCGCCCCGATCGGGGTGGCCACGGGGGAACACGGAATGAACCGCGTGCTCTTCAAGCAGATGTTTCAAGCCGAGGCCATCGATTTTTGCCAGCTGGATTCGGCGCGCCTAGCCAGCATCAACGAAATCCTTTCCGTCTACCTGATGGCCAAAAAGTACAACGTCCCAGTCTGCCCGCATGCTGGCGGCGTTGGCCTCTGCGAGCTCGTTCAGCATCTGTCAATCTTTGACTACGTTGCAGTTTCCGGATCCCTCGAAAACAGGGTCACGGAATTCGTAGACCACCTCCACGAGCATTTCGTTGACCCCTGTATCGTGCGGGATGGCGCCTACCAGCTGCCAAACGCTCCAGGGTACAGTGCCGAAATGCACGCTTCGACGGTAGAGGAATATTCTTTTCCCCACGGCACCTACTGGGTGGCCGTCAACGAACCGGCAGCGTGAAGCCCACAGATCAGAGCCAAAGCAACGTCACACCGAGGCTAGGAAAATGATGGTCATCGACGCCCACCAGCACGTGTGGGACCCGGAGCGGGCCAGCTACCCCTGGCTCAATGATTCTCTCGCACCGATTAACCGCAAGATGCAGTTCGGCGACGTTGTACCCAGCCTTCGCCGCGCCAACGTGCAAGCAACAGTTCTCGTGCAGTCTGCTGACAACGACGAGGACACCGACCTGATGTTCGAAACTGCACAGGAGCACCCCGGTGTCACCGGTATTGTCGCCTACGTACCCCTTGAGAACCCTGCCCGGGCACGGGAGCGGCTTGACCAGCTCCTGCAAAGCGACCTTACTGTTGGTGTTCGCAACCTGATCCATAACATTCCGAATCCCGATTGGCTCCTCCTCCCCGAGGTCGGTGACGGCCTAAGCCTGGTCGAGGATTCAGGCTTGACCTTCGACCTGGTCGGGGTTCTTCCACGCCATCTCGAAATCGTGTCGGAAGTCTCCCGACGCCATTCTCGCCTGCGTATCGTCCTCGACCACCTTGGAAAACCTCCCATCGGCTGTGAAGATGCGGAACCATGGTGGAGCCTCATTGAACGCGCTGCGCAAAACCCGAACGTTTTCGCGAAGATCTCCGGGCTCTACTCGGCATCAGGCGCTCCAGATAACTGGACCGCCGCGACGGTGCGGCCATTTGTCGATCGTGCACTCGAGGTTTTCGGGTCCGAGCGGCTCATGTACGGGGGAGACTGGCCGATCTCCATCACTGCCGGGGGCTACGACCGTGTTTGGGATGGTCTGAACACCGTTTTCGCAGACTACTCCGAGGCGGAGCGCACTTCGATTCTCGGCGGGACCGCGACCAGTTTCTACCGGCTGAGCTCACGGCACCTGGCCGCTGCGAAGCACGAGCTGCACCCCGCGCTATCCTCGACTGCCGCCCTGATCTGAAAGGATTACATGTCCTCCACAAACGAACTGGAGCTCGATAAACCCGCCTCGGGTTTCATCAACGCTTTTCCCCTCGGAAACGGCTGGCTGGGGGCGACAATACATGGTCGTCCTCGGAGAGAACGCATCGACGTCAACGTCGACACGTTCTGGTCCGGTGGCCCTCTGGGCGAGCCATCGCGGCAGGCAGCGGAAGGGACACTTGAATGCCTGAGGGCAGCGATTGCGCGCGCCGATTTCGCAACAGCAGAAGAGCTGTCCAAAGCGCTGCAGGGACCGGGCTTCAGCGACTCGTACCAGCCACTGGGCTGGCTTGACTGGGAGCACGCGAACGCAGGAGACGGAGAATATCGAAGAGTCCTGGACCTCGAATCCGCCACCGCCACGACCAGTTACCACACTGCCGCCGGGGCGGTCGCGGTCACCTCATTTGTCAGCTCTGTGACTGGGGTAATCGTCTTGGAGGCTTCCGGCGAAGGAGTCAGCGAGGGCCGGCTTGCCTTTCATACTGACCACCCCGGCGTGAGCATCAGGACGCTGGATGAAGCGGAAGGTCAGTGGCTCACCGCCACCGGCCGCGCTCCGGCTCATGTCACCCCCAACTACGTCGAGGATGACAATCCTGTCCGCTACGCCATGGACGCGCCCGACGAGAACGGGCGTGTCGACAGGGGTATGGGTTTCGCGCTGGTAGCTGTGGCTCAGAGGACGGGCCCGGACTCAGTGCGCCTCATCAGCTCCGCTGTATCGGGTTTCAGAGGCTATGGCGCCAGGCCAAGTGCAGATGCAGCTGCGTTGGCCTCCGAGGCGGAAGAGCGGGTGCGGGCAGCTGCGCGCCGCAAAACATGCGACCTCCTGGCTGAACATACGACCGACCACCGGAAGTACTACAAGAGGTCCTCCCTTTCGATCTCGGGTGACGATAGGCTCCAGCGCGAACGAGCAGCCAGGTCCGAACGTTTGTTCAACTTCGGCCGTTATCTCCTCATCTCGTCCTCCCGCCCAGGCACCCAGGCGGCAAACCTCCAAGGGATTTGGAACACTGACGTCCGTCCCGGATGGAGTTGCAACTACACAACCAACATCAACCTGCAGATGAACTACTGGCCAGCCGAAGTTACCGGGCTCTCCGACATGGTGGAGCCTCTCACGGAGCTGATTATCGATCTGGCAAAAACAGGCCAGCCTATCGCGAAGCAGTACTACCAGGCTGCCGGCGCTGCGATCCACCACAACACCGACCTGTGGAGGTTTGGTACACCGGTTTTGGGGGAGCCGGCCTACGCGAACTGGCCCTCCGCGCTGATGTGGCTGGCGGCCCACCTCTGGGAACGACACAAATTCGATCCGAGCAGTCCCGGCGCCCGCACTAAGGCCAAGAAGGTCTACGACTCGGTCACACGGTTTGCACTGGATATGCTGAGCGAGGATTCCGACGGGAAACTCGTGTTCAGCCCTTCGACCTCACCGGAACACTATTTCGTCTTGGCCCAGGGAGGAACCGCAGCCGTTTCCGCCGGATCCTCCATCGATCAGGAACTTGTTCACGAAACGCTGCAACGATATATCGCTCTAAACGCCAGCGAAGAAGCCGACAACCCCGACCCTGAAAGCCTCAAGGACAGGGCCACCGCAGCCCTCGTCAAATTACGGCTTCCATCGATCGGATCGGCCGGCGAGCTGCTCGAGTGGACTGACGAGCGGCAACCCGGGGAACCAGGCCACCGCCACCTCTCCCACCTCTATGGCGTCTACCCGGGTAACCGAATCACACGCAGCAAGGCACCAGCCGAGTTTGAGGCGGCTCGCACTGCCCTCCGGTTAAGACTTGATGCAGGAAGCGGCTACACCGGATGGAGTCAGTCATGGGTGCTCTGCCTTGCCGCCCGACTCGGTGACTCCTCACTGGCCGCCAAGGCTCTCGACACCCTCGCCGACGAACTCTGTTCGGAGTCCCTGCTCGACCTTCATCCGCATCCGGAATGGCCCGGAGGCTACATCTTCCAGATCGACGGCAACTTCGGAGCAGTGGCCGGAATGGCCGAGATGCTCGTGCAGAGCCATGATGACCGGATCACGCTGCTCCCAGCGTTGCCGCCTGACTGGACCAAGGGGACCGCAACGGGCTTACGCACCCGAGGAGGACACATCATTGACCTGGATTGGAACAACGGGCACCTGACCGGGTGCACCATTCTGGCCGGGAAGAGCGGGCCCTTGGCCATCGACATACGCGTCGGGCAAAAAGACGTTATAGAAATTCATGATGAAGGCAAAGCCCCTCTGAAAAATAAACGCATGGAAGCAACTCCCGACCAAGGACAAAAAATTGAATGGAACGCGGAAAAAGGACATAAATACGCTGTAAAGCTTCTCAACTGAACTGCATCCATTTCTTGGAGGCGTTCCCGGTGATACAGGTCCGCCTGATTTTGGTGGCACGATTCCAGCGATGTCTCCCTTCCAGGCGCTTAAGGCTTTAGCCAGGGCCCACCGGAGAGCGCAGTAGCGACCCGCTGACACGCGTTCGTATAAAACGTGGTCGGCCTATTGCCGTCGGCGCGATTTTTGCGTGCTGATTACTGACGCCTCTGGCCCAACAATTCGCCGGAGAAAAGTTTTCCGTATAGGCCAAAATGCGTAGTGAATCTGATCAACTTGGTTGTCCGGACACCCGGATCATCACAGAGGAGAACCGCGAAGATGCGATTTTTACTAAAGGCAGTCGCTGCCGCCACGGGACTGGGGGCCGTGGCAGCCCTGAGCCTGGTAGGGGGCAGCGCATTTGCATATCAGCCCGTCCAGCATGACCTTTACGTGGCCCAAAACCCCTCAAGCTGCAATAAGAGTCCTTGCATTTTGTACCCAAAATCCACTGAACTCCCCAGCGGACGCCTGGTCGCCAGCTTCGAAGACAGCGAAGGCTCCGTGGTGGGCCAGAAGCTGCCGATCTACAAAAGCGATGACCACGGTGATACCTGGCAAAAGCTCAGCGACGTCCTTCCTCCGGCGTCTCTTTCAAGCGACCCGGCTTACGCCGCATACACCAGCAACTGGACCAATCCCTACTTCTACGTCCTGCCCCAGGACCTGGGAAGCCTGAAAGCCGGCACCCTGCTCCTCGCCTCAGTAGTGTCAGGCCCGGACCAGAGCACAAACGGGTCGAACAGAACACCCGTCGCAATCGCCCTCTACGAAAGTACGGACAGCGGACAGACCTGGAACGTCGTCAACATTATTGCGTCAGGACCCAACCAGGCACAGGACCCGGTCTGGGAGCCGTACCTGATGATGTACCAGGGCCAGCTCGTGGCCTACTACTCTGACGAAAACGACTACCTCAGCTACAACACCACTACCGGAGCCCCCACACTCGACCCAAACAATGCCACCGCAACCGACTCCGGCGGGCAGATCCTCGCTCACAAGACCTGGAACGGGACAGGTTTCTGGAGCACACCTGTCGTCGACGTCGCGGGACCGACCCAGGACATGGGCGGTGGAAAGACCGAGATCGGCTACGGCCGCCCCGGCATGACCAATGTGGTCCCCACCTCGGACGGCAAGTGGATGCTGACCTACGAGTACTGGGGAGGCGGGGATAACGTCCGCTACAAGATCGCGGACGATCCACTTAAGTTCTACTCGGACAACAACGCAGCGGGCAACCCGATTTCGTCGATCCCCGTAACCCCAGGTTCCAACCTGCTCGCGCAGGGCGGAAGCCCCGTGCTCGTCCGCCTGCCCGACGGAAGAATCGCATATAATGCCGCAGGCAGCAGCGACCTCTGGGTCAACGACTCGGGCAGCAGTACAGGGAGCTGGAAGGAATACCACACGTCGATGCCCGCCGGTTACAGCCGCAACCTTCAGTACGTCACGGCAACGGGCCGCATCGAAATACTGACCGCTCCGTGGGGAACCGGCCCGGTCTCATACGGCCAGGTAGACATCGGCAATTCCAAAGGTGTCTATTACTCACTCATCAACCGGAAAACCGGTCAGGCCCTCAGCCCTCAGGCCGGCAAGACACAGGACGCACAGTTCACGGGGAACATCCCGGATATCACTGGGCTTACCAGGAACGACGCAAATGCGTCCCAATGGTGGCATCTGGCCCGTAAGGGCAACAGCGTTACCCTGCTGAACAAAACCGGCGGGCGCGCTATGGGCATCTGGCAGGGAAACGCCGTTCAGGGGGGCCAGCTGGCCCAATGGGTTGACGACGGTGGCAGTGATAAGCTTTGGAACCTCGTTTCCACGGTCGCCGGATACGTGAAAATCCAGTCCACAGCCAATACTTCTCTTTATGCCACCAGTGCCACAGCAGGAAGCGTCGACTTGGAGGCAGCGACAACGGACACAGGGCAGCAGTGGCAGCTCGTCGTGGATTTCACCACCACCGCAGACGCGGCTTTCAAGTTGGTCGATCACGGCTCGGGTAAGGTGCTGGGCATCAACGCGGGGAGCACGGCGGACGGTGCCGCAGCCGTGCAGTGGTCCGACACCGGGGCCAGCGACCAAGCCTGGAAGATAGGCCGGCTGGCAAACGGGTCGTTGACGTTCACTGACCAGAACAGCAGCAAGGTTCTCAGTATCCAACAGGCCAGCACGTCTCCCGGTGCAGCGGCCGTACAATCCACGGGGACTGGGGCCTCCAGCCAACAGTGGTCCATGACCCCTTCAGGTCCCTACTACACGATCAAGAATTCCAACAGTCAGCTTCTGCTCGGAATCCAGGGTGGCTCCACCGCAGACGGTGCCCCTGCCATCCAGTGGACCCCTGACGGATCCGCGAACCAGCAGTGGCAGTTGGTACAGGTCGCTGGTGACTGAAATAAGCGCCTGAATGGGTCCGGCGGCCTTCCCACGATCGTGCGGGAAGGCCGCCGGGTTTCCTTGCAGGCATAACTGCCGTCTTATCTGACCAGCCTTTAGAATAATTTTCTCATCTACTTCTACTAGCCCTAATTAAAGGCCGATATTGCACCTTCCGTAAAGCTACGGCCGCGGGGCAAGACACAGCGACGGCGCCGGCAGGGGAGCGGTTCACTCCAGCTTGGCGTGGTGCAGGTACTGGTAGACCGTTTCCCTGCTGATTCCGTAGACCCGGGCGAAGACGGCTTTCGGGACACCGTTGCCAGCGCGCCGGATCATTTCAGCGGCCTGTTCTGGTGTGAGGGCCTTTTTACGCTTTTGTAGGCGCCGTGCTGTTTGGCCAGGGCGATGCCTTCCCTTTGGTGTTCCCTGATGAGGGAACGTTCGAATTCGGCGAGGGCACCCATGATAGAGAGCATGGGGTTAGCCATGGGGGAGTCTTCACCGGTGAAGACCAGGCTCTCTTTAAAGAACTCCACCCGCACGCCTCTGCGCGAGAGGCCTTGGACGAGAGCACGTAAGTCGTCGAGGTTGCGGGCGAGCCGGTCCATGCTGTGCGCTACGACGGTGTCACCGTCGCGGGCGAACCACAGCAGTTTGGTGAGCTGGGGCCTGGCAGTGTCTCTGCCGGAGGCCTTGTCGGTGAAGACCCGGTCCAGGACCTTGCCTTCGAGGTGGCGCTTCTCCTTCTGGTCAAGCCTGCTCACGCGCACGTACCCGATCCGCCGTCTGGCCACTGCTTCTCCAAACGTCCGCTTGTGAGGTTGACTTCCAGAGCCGTCTTACAAAGAAGTCAAGCCTCTGGACGTTCCATTGTCAGGTTGGGGTGCGATTCTACGAGACGCACCGCTCACTAACGCGGGTGATGATAAAGGCCACTGATGCGCACGCTTTCTTAGTTCGCTCGTATGTCATGCCGTATGGATCAGGGCTGCTTGGACCTGTATGAAGGGGAATCTGAAGGCGATGTCAGGGGTGCAGGTGGTACCAGTTTTGAGCGGTTTCGCCCCTGAGGAAGTTCTGGTCCTGCTGCGCAGGCAGGAGTTGGCAGATTGTTGATACGAGGCCGTTCCAGGCTGCGTCGTAGTTGGCCCTAAGCAGCACGACCGGCCAGTTGCTGGCCAGCATAAGCCGGGTAGGGCCAAAGTGAAGACACGCCCAGTCGATGTAGGGTAGCAGTTCATTGTTTGTCCAAGTTGGCCACTCGAGGAGCGAGTTGATACCGACAGACACTTTCACGGCAATAGTTGGGCACTGTGCCAGGTCTTTGATTTGCCGGGCCCAGGGTTCCCGTCCTTTCGAGCCGAGTGGGGGCCGGGCCAAGTGGTCGATGACGATCATCAGTTCGGGCACCGCGGCGGCCAGTTTCAGGACGTTCACGACCTGCATAGGCGTTACGGCGACGATGTCCCATGCCAGGCCTCGGCGGGCGATGTCCCTGAAAAGAGAGATGCTTGATGCCCGATTTGCCCAGTCGAGTGGGTCGTCTGCTACGAGGTGCCTTACCCCACATAGCTTTGACGGATCCAGCCGGTCGAGCTCCCTGTACGCGGCTTCTGGATGGTCAAGGGGAAGCCACGCCACGACGCCCCGCACGAAGTCGTACGTTGCGTAGGCGCTAAGCCGGTCATTTTCCGACGCTTCGTTTCTGGACTGGATGAGGACGGTGCCGTCGACTCCGGCACTTTGCATCTTCCCAATAAGGTCCTCTGGCCCGTAGTTCTGGTCGAGGACGGTGTGGACGGCTGATTGTCGGGGGTGCCCCGGGGGCGCGGCGGTCCAAAAGTGGTGATGGGCATCGATGGTGTTGTGCATAGATTGTCCGTTACGTTGAGACGGGAAAGATGGGCTGCAGGAGAGCGAAAAGGGGTTCCGGATCCTGGCAGGTCTAGGTGTGGGGCGCGCAGCCACAACTGCGGCGAATGGTGAGCTGACCCTTGAGTGTTGCGTGGGTTGCAGTTCCACCATGGAGGACGGCTTCGATGGCGAGCCGTGCCATTTGGGCTATGGGTTGCCCCATGGTTGTCAGTGATGGGTTTGTGAATGCTGTGAGGGCGGTGCCGTCAATGGACACCAGGGCGACGTCGCCGGGCATGAGTAGGCCTTGTTCAACGAGGGCCGCCGTGGCCCCAACCGCTTGGACGTCGGAGGAGCAGATGATCCCGGACGGAAGACTGCTGTGCTTCAGGAGGGTTTGGATGGCTTCGTACCCGCCGGCGAAGGTGAACGGGGCGCCCTGTATGTAGGAAGGGTGCCCGGGATCTTGCGTGAGTGCTTCTCCATAGCCTTGGAGTCGTTCATCCGACACGGGCACGGATCCAGGGCCGGTGATGAGGGCAATCCGGGTGTATCCGTGCTCCATCAGGTGGCGGGTGGCGGTGTATCCGGCGTGCCGGTTGTCGAATCGGACGGTTGAAACGCCGGTGTGTGCGCGGTACCGGTCCATTGCAACGATAGGGATTCCCCTGCTGAGGACATCTGTTAGGTCTTCCTCGCCGGAGGCGCTGACGAGGATGATGCCGTCTACCCGCTTCTCCAAGAGGGTGGACAGATAAGAGCGTTCCCGATCGGTGTCGTCGGCGCTGTTGCAGACGAGCACGCTCTTTCCGGCGGAGTAGGCGTGGCCTTCGATAGCCCGGGCCAGTTCGGCAAAAAAGGGGTTGGATGCGTCAGGGAGGATAACTCCGAGTGTGTCAGTGCGTCCGGTCTTCAGGGAGCGGGCGAGCCCGTCCCTTTTATATCCGAGGACTTCGACGGCGTTGAGGACACGTTGGCGGGTATCGGCTGAGACAGGCCGGGGCCCGGAGTTGAGGACGTAAGATACGACGCCGGGGGAAACCCCGGCTGCCTTGGCCACGTCGTTCCGTGTTACTGGCATGGTCAGGTCCTTCCCCAGGCGCGGGGGCCAGCGCGAACACGCCGGCCCCCGCTGTGTACGGTTAGAAGGACTTTTTGACCATCCGCTGCATGTCTTCGCGGCTGATCTCGAACGGGTGGGCGGGTACGTCGAACTTCGATTCGGTGGATTCGCCGCGGGGGATGCCCAGGGCGTCGAACAGGTATCCGCGAGCGATTTTGTCGTTTTCGGATTCCTGGATGGCGTACTTGAGGACGTCGTCGATGACATCTTCGGGGACGACAATGGCGCCGTCGCCGTCTGCAACGATGAGGTCGTCACCGTTGATTCGCTGGCCGCCGATTTCGACCGGCATGCTGTGGCCGCCCCATTCGACGCGGCCCTGGTACATGGGCTGGACGATCCACCGGGACCAAATCGGGATGGCCTTCTGTTCCAGGGTTTCGTCCGAGTCGCGGGTGCCGCCATTGGTGAGGACACCGCGGGCGCCGAGCGCGGCCCAGATCATGGAGTCCATCGATCCGACGGCCGGCGTTGGAGTGTTGCACGTGTCGACAACGAGAAAAGTCGTGTCATTTATGTGTTCGGACATGTCGTTCTTGAAGACCTGGCCGTACCAGTATTCGTACGCCCATTTGGTGTAGTCCTCGGGGGACATTGTGGGTACCTGCCGGTTGGTGGGGATGTGGCGGGCAGTGAGTGCGAAGCCTGCAGCTTTGGTCCGCCAGAGGGGACGGATTTCGGGTGAGACTGTGCCGAAGTGGTGCAGGCCTACCCAGTCCATCCCGTCGCGGATGTCGGTGACGCGCAGGTGCTTGACGGTGTCGAGGATTTCTTTCTTGCGTGCGTTGTCCAGTGCCATGGTTTAATGCCTTTCATATTGACGAGTTGCTTGTTGGGCACGAGTTGGATTCGTGTTCAATCAGTTGACGACGTGACCTGGCCTCCCTTCACGGGCGAGGTGCGCGGATGGAGTGCTGGCACGCTCCATTTCCGCGAGCTGACCGACTCGGCGTCGGAAGTCCGGGTCCGTGCTGAACTGCGCGGACAGGAACGCGTCGAGGGCAACGCGTGCAGTCTTGGGGCCGACAACCCAGGCCCCAAGACAGGCCACGTTCACGTCATCGTGTTCTACCGACTGGGCCGCCGAGTATGCGTCGTGGATGACGGCTGCCCTGATGCCGTGCACCTTGTTGGCTGCGATGCAGGCGCCGACGCCCGTGCCGCAGACCAGGATTCCACGCTCGGCTTCTCCTTGGAGGACAAGGTTGGTGACGCGTTGCGTGACGACGGGAAAGTCGACCGGGGCCTCGTCTTGGGTACCGACGTCGACTACTTCGTGGCCGGCGTCGCGAAGGCTCTGGACGACTGCACCCTTGAGTGCGAAGCCTGCGTGGTCGTTGGCGAGTGCTATTTTCATGTCAGCCTTTCATTCCTGTGGTGGCAACTCCCTCAACAAGGAGTTTCTGGAAAGCGATGAATACGCCGAGCACCGGGAGCAGCGACACCACGGACATCGCGAAGAGCGCTCCGAAGGCTGAACCGGATGTCGTGTCAATAAACGCGCGCAGGGCCAGCGGCACGGTGTAGAGGCGGGGATCGGATAAGTAGATCAGTGGCGTAAAGAAGTCGTTCCAGCTGTAGATAAAGGTGAAGATCGCCGTGGTGGCCAGGGCAGGTTTCGCCAGCGGGAGCATGATCCGGAAGAAGATCTTCAGATGTCCGCAGCCATCGATCCGTGCTGCTTCGTCCAGTTCTCTGGGAATTGCCCGGAAGAATTGGACAAGGAGGAAGACGAAGAAGGCGTCCGTGGCGAGCAATTTTGGGACGACGAAGGGCAGGTAGGTGTTGATCCAGTTCAGATCACGGAACAGAAGGTACTGCGGTATGAGGATCACGTGATGGGGGAGTAGCAGTGTCCCGATCATGATGCTGAACCAGAATTTCTTGAACCGGAAATCGATCCTGGCAAACGCATAGGCGGTCAGCGAGCAGGCGATGAGGTTGGCCGCGACGCAGAGGACCGCGACGAGCACCGAGTTCAGGATGAATTGCCAGAAGCCAACGCCCGCTACGCCCTTAAACCCTGTCTCGTAACCATCCATTGTGAACCCGGCACCGGGCCAGATTCCGGGGTCTGAGATCTGGGCATCCGAGCGGAATGACGCTCCGATCATCCACGCCAGCGGGTAGAACATGACAACAGCCATCCCGATCAGGAACAGGTGGCGAAGGAAACGCGCCCGGGGAGTTGCCTGTGGCGCGCCATGGTGCTTTACGCCTCGCAGCGTTCGCTTTGCCCGCTGGGGGGTAATGGTGTCGGTCATCGCTCATCTCCGTAGAACACGATTCGCCGGCCAAGCATGAACAGCAGTCCTGTCGCCACAGCGACAATTGCCAGCAGGACCCAGCCAAGTGCTGAGGCATAGCCCATGTCGAAATCGACGAAACCGCGCTGGTATAGGTAGAGGGTGTAGAAGAGGGTGGAGTCGGCGGGACCGCCGGTTCCGTTGCTGACGATGTAGGCGGTATTGAATGCCTGGAAGGCTCCCACCATGTTCATCAGCACGTTGAAGAAGATGATTGGGCTCAGCATCGGCAAGGTGATGGAGAAGAATCTTCGGATGGGTGATGCCCCGTCCATCGTTGCCGCCTCGTGAAGTTCCACGGGGACCTGCCGTAGACCTGCCAGGTAGATGATCATCGCTGCGCCGAACTGCCATACGTTCAGGATGATCAGGGTGTTCAGCGCGGTCCCCGGTTCTCCGATCCACGAGAAGCTGGTGTGGATGCCCAGAAAGCCCAACGCGTTGTTGAGCAGTCCGTTGCCTTCGAAGAGGAAGCGCCAAAGTATCGCTATTGCGACGCTTCCGCCGATGAGGGAGGGCACATAGAAGACAGCTCGGTAGATGGTCAGTCCCCGGACTCCGCGGTTGACCATGACGGCGAGGAAGAGCGCGAATACCTGGACCAGGGGCACGGACAGCACCAGGTAGGTAAGCGTGACGGCCAGGGCGTGCCAGAAGCGGTCGTCCTGACTGAACATGAGCTCATAGTTTTTGGTTCCAATCCATTCCGGGGTGCCGAGGATGGAGTAATCGGTGAAAGATAGCCACAGCGAGGCGACCATGGGTCCTGCGATGATGACCACGAAACCCAGCAGCCAAGGGCTCAGGAACAGATAGCCGGCCAGATTGTTGCGGCCCAGTGACCGGCGCCGCGGTGTTGCTGCCTGGGACGGGGGGCCGGTTCGCGGCTGGGTGGGGGTGAGAGTGCTCATTGGATTCCCCTACTTCAGGGTCGTTGCAGCTTTGCTGAAGAATTGGTCCACGGCCTGAGTCACGGAAGTCTGACCGAACGCGGCTGCTTGGTACTGGCGCGAAAGCTCGGTGGTCAGGGACTGAAGCCCGTCCGGATAGGTCGTGTGGGTGAGGTCGCCTGACTTCGTTAGATCCTGCAGGGTGGCGACGTTCTGCTTGACAGCGCCCGGTGTGTCCTTGTCCGCGAGAAGCGCCTGTTGGGCCTTGGATGCGGTAAGAATTCCGTTGTCGGATTGGAAGGCGACCCCGGCTTCGGGGCTGTTTGCGAAGAAGCTGATGAACGCCGCTGCCGTACCCGGGTTCTGGCAGTTAGCCGGAATTGACATCCCGTTTGATCCCAACACATTCGCCGACTGCTTTTCGTCCTCGCTGGGGACCGAAATCTGTTTGATTGACGACGGTTTGCCGGCGCCTTGGAGGGCTTTTTCAGTGATCGGGATGTGTGGAATGTCGCGGGTACCGGCAACGGCCTTTCCGACAGCCATCGGAGTCAACTCCAAGGCCCCGTTTTGCTCCGGGATGCTGGCCGTTGGGACGGTAACACCCTGGTTGGTGAGGTCGATCCAGTACTGGAACCACTCCTGCAGCAACTCCTTGCTGAAACCGAGCTTTCCGTCTTTAAACATCTCCTGCCCATGGCCGATGACCCAGGAGGTCAGGCTGAACATGTTGGGAGCTTCAATTTCCGAGGCATAAACGCCTGCCGGGAGAGACTTTTGCAGATTCTTGAGCCACGCTGCGTACTGTTCCCACGTCATGTCATTGGTGGGTGGCTGCAGGCCGGCGGCTTTGACCATCTCCTCGTTGTACGCAACGAGCCGGACGAAGGTCCCGGTTGGGATCATGTACTGCTTGCCGTCAATCTTTCCCGTGTCCAGGACGGACTGCGGAATGTCGGAGGTGTCGATCTTCCCGCTCTTGATCAAATCGTCCAGCGGCATCAGGACCTTATTATTGGCATAGGTGGAGTAGAACGTACTCTGCGTGCCAATAACGCAAGGAAGTTGGCCGCCGGCCGCCCTGACGGTCAGACGCTCGATGTAGGAGTTGTAGTCGGCAACTTCACCGGTCACCTGAGTGCCAGACTGCTGCTTCTGGAACAGATCAATGACCTTGTTTACTTTGTCAGCGCGGGCAGGACTGCCCCAAAACGAGTATGTGATCGCGCCGCCAACTGTGGCCTGTGCAGCGCCGTTTGCTGACGGGCCGGCGTTGCCGCAGCCATTTACCGCAAGTCCAATGGTCATGACAGTCGCGGCCATCATCAGAGAATTACGGCGGCTCGCAAGGTGGGTCTTTTTCAAAGGAATCTCCTCGACATTGAGAGTTCTCGTGCTCGGGTAGTGATAATTGGAAGGGAGGCCGGCTATGCGGCGGGCCCAGCAAACGACTCGCTGAGTTCTTGAAGGGTGGGAAAGGACTGGGCTCCAAGTGACATGACGGTGCGTGCCGCCACAGCGGTAGCCGTGCGCACGGACATAAGCAGGTCGTCACCCTCCGCCAGCCGCGCCGCCAGCACACCGACAAACGCATCACCGGCTCCTGTGGTATCAACGACCACAGGGACCTGCATTGCAGGTACTGCAACAGTGCTGGCACCTTGGGTGACAAGGCTGCCGCGGCCGCCCAGCGTAATCACGCACCAGCACCCATAGGTTTGGGCGATGTGTTCTGCGACTGCGGCAGGGTCCGAAAGTGGGGGCCCGGACTTTGCCAGGCTTGCTGCTTCCCCCTCGTTCACCACGATGAGGTTTGCTTTCGTCAGTGCCTCCTCGCGGAGTTCCCGGAACGGTGCAAGGTTCAGGATGACGAGTGAATCAGCCGCATCACCTGCTACGAGCGCGGCCTCGATCGCTTCCTGTGCGACCTCACCCTGGATGACCAAAACGTCGCCGGCTTCCAGGTCCTCCAAACAATCGAACACGTAGCTGGCCGGCAAATCCGCATTCGCTCCCTGGGCAACGACGATGCAGTTTTCACCTGTTTCGTCGACCAAAACCACCGCCTGTCCAGAAGGCTGCAAACTTCCCTGATAGGTGTGGACTTGTACGCCTTCACCTTCAAGTGCTGTACGCAGTTCACCGGAAGCTGCATCCGAACCTACCGAGCCGACAAACACAGTCGAGGCACCAAATCGGGCGGCTGCCACCGCCTGGTTCGCACCCTTGCCTCCGGTCGCTACCCGGCTCGACACTGCAAGGACAGTTTCCCCGGCCTGCGGCAGAGCCGGGACAGACAGGATGATGTCCTGGTTCACAGAACCAACCACCATCACTTTGTGTTCGGGTACGACGGGCATCCTTGCTCCACTTCGTCAATCAACTCGTGTTGAACACATACATATCAACACGAGTTGACTCCGGTGGCAAGAGTTTTTTCGGAAGATTTTTTTAGTGGCCGCAAGACTCTCGAAGGGCCAGCTCAAAGCCGACATTGTTTACTCGCCGCACCGGGCCGGCGTCCTTCAAGAGGACGGTTCTGATCGCGTCCTGCGCAATATCGTGGACGGGTTGCACGACGGACGTCAGAGACGGAACGGAAAATTGGCCGAGGTCGGTTCCCTCGAGGGAAACGAGGGCCACATCCTCTGGAATCCTCAGGCCCAGATCTTTGATCGCCCGGATGAACCCGGAGGCCTGGGCGTCGGACTCTACGACAAAAGCAGAAGCACGATCTTTGCCGCCCATGGCTTGCCGGGCGGCCAAATAACCGCCGGCCCGCGTAGGTGGGGCTGTCACAACCCAGCCGGCGTTATGTTCCAGACCGGAATCATCGTATGCGATTGACCATCCGTTCAAGCGCCGGCGGGAAGCACTGATCGGGCCGGTTCCCACAAATCCGACCCTCTTGTGACCGTCGGCAATCAAGTGCTCCGTGGCGGCACGTGCACTCTCCACAGCGAACTCAGGCCGGTCTACGACCACGACGGGGGTGCCCAGCTGTTCCAGCAAGGACATGTCCCGGTCCGGATCAATGCTCATGAGAATGATTCCATCGACTCGGCGCTCCGCGAGGCTTTCCAAGTGCGTTTCCTCCCTGGCGAGATCGAATTCACTGGTGGCAATCAGCAGTTGATGGCCGTGCTCGAAAGCGCAGGCATTAAGTTCCCTGGTAACTTCTGCAAAATATGGAAGCCCGATTTCTGGCAGAACCAGGCCAATCGAATCCGTCTTGCCGGTTTTCAAATATCTCGCAACGCCATCCCGGCGATATCCCAGTTCTTCGATGGCAGCCTCGATCCGGGCGCGCGCATGATCCGACACGGGCCGGGGGCCACCGTTGAGAACGTAAGAAACAAGCCCTGGGGACACTCCGGCCTTTCGGGCCACGTCGTTGCGGGTAACAGTCATATCCAGACCATACGGCAACTATCGGGAACAGGGATCAGCCATAGAACCTAGCGGTCTTCTGCAAAGTCGCCGACCCGGCCGCTTGCAATGACGACGATTTTGTCCATGACTTCGACGTCGCCGCTTTATTCGAGCGAATGCCGGTTCAAGATTCGAGGATCCATGGTGTGGTCTTCCTTTCCCTATGCCGTTGTGTGGGCATGAGTCGGAACCGGATAGTGCCGCGGTGCTGCCCGGGGCTTATGTCCGGTGGCCTGTTGCGGGTCGAGCTGGACCGAACCTTGGTTCTCGCGGTGATGGGGGTCCCTGCCGGGACCCCCATCGCACAAGGCCATCTGGCCGGGCGGAACAGGTACTGCCGATCCCTCTGGGGCGCCTACTTCGAAGCCATAACCGGCTGTGCAGCGTGCTGGTGGGGTTTGAGCGATTTGAACATTCGGGGGAGGGCTGCCGTGAGCAGGGCGGCGAGGATAAGGATTCCGCCCATGAGGTAGCTGGGCAGCGTGTAGTCCCCGGTGGCGTCTTTCAGTGCACCGAACACGGTGGGGGCGACGAAGCCGCCGAGGTTGCCGAGGGAGTTGATCAGGCCGAAAGCGGTGGCGGCGGCAGCGCCGGTGAGGAAGTATCCGGGGATTTGGTAAAACGGTGCGCTCTGGGCGCTCAATCCAATGGTGGCTACGCAGATGGAGATCATGATGAGGATGGGCTGGTGGAATGCTGCGGAGGCGCAGATGCCGACGGCGCCCAGGATGGCGGGGACGGTGGCGTGCCAGTAGCGTTCACCGGTCTTGTCTGAGTGGCGTGCCCAGAGGATTGCCGGGACGACGGCGGCAACGGCCGGGATTGCGACCATCAGGCTTACCTGGAAGGTGGACATCTTGATGCCGGCCTGGGTCTGGAACGCGACCACCATGAGGGGGAGGAAGAATGCGAGGGCGTACTGGCCGAATTTCAGGCAGAAGTAGATGAAGGAGAGCATGAGGACGCGGATGTCGCCCATCGATCGGAAGACACCCCTGACCGAGTGGCCGGATTCCACCAAAGCGTGTTCTGCCGCGATCGAACCTTCGAGCCAGTCCCGTTCGCGGGTGGTCAGCCAGGTGGCGTCGGCAGGCCGGTCTACAAGTTTGAAGAGGCACAGGACGCCCACGAGCATGGCCGGGACACCTTCGATGACGAACATTGCCCGCCAGGATTCGATACCGAAGTAGTGGTCCGGTGTGAGCAGTAGTCCTGTGAGGGGGGAGCCGAAAATGGTCGAGAGCGTGCCGCCCAGGACGAACAGCGACAGCATTGTTCCGCGGTATTCCTTGGGCACCCAGAGCGTGAAGTAGAGGATGACGCCGGGGTAGAACCCGGCTTCGGCGACGCCCAGGAGAATACGGAGGATGTAGAGGCTTGCTTCGCTGTTAACGAAGCCGGTTGCTGCGGCGACGGCGCCCCAGGTGATCATGATGCGTGCCAGCCATTTGCGTGCACCGACCTTGTATTGGATGAGGTTGCTGGGGACTTCGAAGACGGCGTAGCCGACGAACAGCAGTCCGGATGCCAGGCCGAAGGCGGCGGTGGTCAGTCCCAGGGCCTGGTTCATCTGCAACGCGGCAAGGCCGATGTTGGTTTTTTCCAGTGAGTTGAAAAAGTAGGCTACTGCGAGGATCGGCACCAGGCGCAAAGTTACTTTGCGGATGGTGGCGCGTTTCTCGGCGGCCGAAAATTCCGATAACGGCGACGCCTGGGCGCCGGTCGCCGTACTGCGTATGTCAGTCACGGTCACTCCTTTGTGTCGTGGCCCACAAAAGGGCCGGTACGTAATTGAATACGCCCTTCCCGCATTGGACGGGAGCTCGCATCCCGGATAGCGGGACGTTTCATGCAGGCGTCCCGGTATCCGGGCCGGGCAGCCGTCTCCGGGTGTCCCGCTAGTGGCTGAGCTGAGTGTCAGGCAACGGTTGAGCGTCGGGGCCGTTTGGCGGTTCCGATTGCGCTGCTGAGGGCCATCGCAGTGGCCAGTACGGCCGGCGCGTAGCGTTTGGCGATGGCCAGTTCGGTGGCGCCGGTTACTGATATGGCTCCTGCGACGGGTCCGCCCTGGCCGTTGAAGACCGGGGCGCTGACACAGAAGAGCCCCAGCCGGGACTCCTCGACGTCGTAGGCCACCCTCTCGGCGCGCACCGTGGCCAGCTCCCTGCGCAATTCCGCGGGATCCGTGACGGTCTTTTCGGTCTGCTGCAGCAGCGGGCCGCTCAGGACGGATTCTACGAATTCGGGATCGCTGAAGGCCAGGATCGCCTTTCCCAACGCGGTGGCGTGCATGGTGGCGCGGCCGCCGACGCGTGAGTGCGGAACTTTCAGGGTCCTGGTGGTGATCTTTTCGATGTAGAGCACCTCGTTCCCCTCGCGGATGGCGATGTTGCTGGTGAGCTTGGTGACTTCGTTGAGGTTGTGCGCGAACGGGAGCGCCAGGTCACGCAGCGTGCTCGACGACGGTACGAGGGAGCCGAGCTCGAAAAGCCGCACGCCCAGGCTGACTCCGTTGGCGCCGCGTTCCAGGGCACCCCAGCTGATCAGGTCCAGGATCAGCCGGTGCGTCGTGGACTTGGGCACACCTGACCGGCGGGCGATTTCACTGATGCTGAGTACCTGGTCGGGTGCGGTGAACAAATCGAGCAGCGCGAGGCCGCGGGACAATGACGACGCGGAACCGGCGTCCTGCTCTGCGGGACGGGGCATGGGAGGCCGCCTTTCCTGTGTGGATGATCTTAGGAGTTATACAGAGGAGGGATCAGTGAAAACAAGCGCCAAGGAAAGTGCCTCCGACGCAATTGTCGTACCGAGCGACAATCTCAGGAAGGTCATCAGTGATGCTTTGACGGCGAACGGGGCATCGAGGCCCAACGCCGACGTCCAGGCCGAAAATCTGGTCGAGGGAGAGTTGCGCGGACACGCCTCCCACGGCATCAGGCGGCTGGCCGTGCTGGTCGAACGGATGCGCCGCGGCCTCATCGTCGCCGACGCGGAGCCCCACCTGGAGTGGGTGGCTCCCAGCGTCCTTCGGGTTGACGGGAACCGGGGTTTCGGGCCGGTCGTGGCCTACCGGGCCATCAGTGAAGTAGTTGCCAGGGCCGAAGAAACCGGGATAGCGATGGCTGCTATTTCGAACTCAAGCCACATCGGGATGCTGGCACCGTACGTTGAGTCGATCGCCCGGCTGGGGCAGGTGGCCGTGCTCCTGACCACCAGCGAAGCACTGGTGCACGCCTGGGGTGGCAGGGGCGCGAGCGTTGGGACCAATCCAATTGGCATCGGGGTCCCGACAGCACGTAATCCGCTTGTCCTGGACATGTCAACAGCTTCCGTGTCGATGGGGAAGATCATTGATTACGCGGCCACGGGCAGGCCGCTCCAGCCGGGATGGGCGGTCGACGCGCTGGGCAGGCCAACCACCGATGCGCCAGCAGCAGTCCAAGGTGCGCTCTCGCCCTTTGGCGGGCCCAAGGGATACGCCCTCGGGATCGCGCTCGAAGCACTGGTGGGCACCGTGACAGCCACCGCGTTCGGCACGAACGTGGTGGGAACCCTCGACACCCAGTTCCCCGCCACGAAGGGCGACCTCCTGATCAGCGTGAGCCTGGAAAGGCTCGGCCTGATGGGCATGCTGCCCGCCTTGACCGACTATTTGGACCATGTCAGGGACAGCGGCGTATCAGGCCCGGCAGATGTTCCGGGCGACCGGGCCCGGCGCACCCGTGACGGCCGCGCCGCAACCGGTGTGCCGATTGATGACGAAGTATGGGCTCTTGCCCTTAAATACGCGGAAGGACTTTCCCATGACTGACATTTCCAATTCCTTCGGGCTGCTGAGGCTTCCCGACTCGATTGCTTTCGGCGATGGCAGCCGTGCGGGTATTGCCCGGACCGTTGCTTCCCTGGGTAACCGTGCACTGGTGGTTTGCGATCCGTTCCTGTCCACGACGGAGGCGTTCACAACGTTGCTGGCCGAACTCGAAGCCCTGAACGTGACGGTCACGGTCGACACGCAGGTCGTTCCCGAACTTCCGGTCACCGTGGTCGAGGACGCGATCGAACGGGCCAAGACCAGCACCCCGGAGGTCATTGTTGGGTTCGGGGGCGGCAGCGCCCTGGACCTGGCCAAACTCATCGCCCTGGGCCTGGCGCACGGAACCCCACTCAACCGCTTCTACGGCGAAAACCAGGTCCCCGGACCGGTAATCCCGCTCGTCGCCGTGCCCACGACATCGGGCACGGGCAGCGAGGTCACCCCGGTCGCGGTACTCGCCGATCCCGACCGTGAACTGAAGGTCGGCATCTCAAGCCCCTACCTGATCCCGAGGGCTGCCGTGGTGGACCCATGGCTCATGGTTGGTGCCCCAGCCGCTGTCACGGCCAGCGCCGGCGCAGATGCACTGGTCCACGCCATCGAGGCCTACACCGCCAACAACCACGCACCGGAGTGGGCCGGCCAATTGCCGGTCTTCGTCGGCGAGAACCTGCTCAGCTCAACCCTGGCCTTGGAGGCGATCCGGCTGATCGGACTGTCACTTCGCGATGCGGTCAGAGACGGCGAAGACTTTGAAGCCCGCTCCCGCATGGCATACGCTAGCCTGCTGGCGGGTATGGCATTCGGCACCGCGGGCACCCACCTGTCCCACGCGATCCAGTACCCCGTAGGCGCCCTGACCCACACCCCTCACGGGCTGGGCACGGGCATGCTGCTGCCCTATGTCATGCAGGCGCTGCTGCCCACGGGTGCCCACCGCCTCGCCGACGTCGCCGGTGCCCTCGGTGTTGCCGCAACCTCCGTCGAAGAATCCGCACAAAATGCGATCGATGAGGTCGCCGCCATCATGGCGGACATTGGCCTCCCCACGGACCTGGCCGCCATCGGCGTCACCGAACCGGACCTTCCCCGCGTTGTGGAGCTGTCCCTGACAGTACGGCGGCTGGTCACAAACTCCGTCATTGACCCCACGGAGGAGAACCTCCACCGCATCGTCCGGGCCGCCTTCAACGGCGACCGCACCGCTCTCAAACCCCTTCCCGCCACCGCCTCGAACGAAAGCGAAACGAGCAAGTGAACCACATATCCGACCTCTTTATCGACGGCCGCTGGACCCCCGGATCCACCGGCGAAAGATTCCCCGTCATCGACCCCGCAACAGGTGCCGAACTGGCGTCCTTCGCCATCGCCGACGAAACCGACTGTGACGCCGCCGTCGACGCCGCTGCCGCGGCGTTACCGGCCTGGTCCGCCACGGCGCCCAGAGTACGCGGGGAGATCCTCCGGCGCGCTTTTGAGATCCTTACCGAGGAAAAGGAACAGCTGGCCGAGACCATCGTGCTCGAAAACGGCAAGTCCTACGCGGACGCCATGGGCGAGGCGTCCTACGCGATCGAGTTCTTCCGCTGGTTCGCCGAGGAAGCCGTCCGCGTCCGCGGCGACTTCCGCCTCTCGCCCAGCGGGGACAAGCACATCGTCGTCACCCACCAGCCCATCGGCGTCGCGCTCCTCATCACCCCCTGGAATTTCCCCGCCGCCATGGCAACACGGAAGATCGCACCCGCTCTCGCTGCAGGGTGCACCGTGATCCTCAAGCCCGCCCGCGAGACACCGCTCACCGCGGCGTTCGTCGTCGACGCCCTCCGCCGCGCCGGTGTCCCGGACGGGGTCGTTAACCTCGTCACGCCCGTCCCGACCGGGCCCGCCGTCGCGCGGATGCTCCACCATCCGGACGTCCGCAAGATCAGCTTCACCGGCTCCACCGAAGTGGGCCGCGTCCTGCTGCACGAGGCCGCCGACAACGTGGTCAGTGCCTCCATGGAGCTGGGCGGCAACGCGCCCTTCATCATCCTCCCAGGCGCCGACCTCAAAGCAGCCGTCGAAGGGGCCCTGATCGCCAAGATGCGCAACGGCGGCTCGGCCTGCACAGCCGCCAACCGCTTCTACGTCCACTCCTCGCTGGCCACGGAATTCGCAGAGCGCATGGCCACCGAACTCGCCACCTGGCGCGTCGGTCCCGGCTCGGACCGGGCCAACCAGCTCGGGGCACTGGTCTCCGTCCACGAACGCGACAAGGTCGCCGAACTCGTCAGCGGCGCCGTCCAAGCGGGGGCGCGGCTACTCACCGGAGGCGAATCCTCCGAACAAGGAGCTTTCTACGCACCGACAGTGCTCACCGGCGTTAGGCACGACAGCACCATCACCCAGAGCGAAATCTTCGGGCCGGTAACCTCAATCATTGAATACGACGACGTCGACGACGCGGTACGGATGGCCAACGACACCATCTACGGACTTATCGCCTACGTCTACGGCGAACAAGCGCCGGCTCTCGCCGTCGCGCAGCGGATCGACGCAGGAATGGTAGCCGTGAACCGGGCCGTCCTCAGCGATCCCGCCGCCCCGTTCGGCGGAATGAAGCAAAGCGGACTCGGCAGGGAAGGAAGCTCCGAAGGAATCCTCGAGTTCCTCGAAGAAAAATACATCGGAATCGACCTCTAGGCACAGGCACGCCCGTGCAGAATCGTGTTCAAGGGATTCTGCATCTGACCAGATTTGAAAGGCCTTTTCATGATCCAGGCAAAAATTTCCTCGGTCCGAATGATCGAGCTGTCGGCTCTGCTCCCGGTAGAGGCTACGGACCGCGGATTCCCGCCGCAGTCACGACCCATCAGCGTCTACACGCAGTACCACCCAGCTGAGGGATGGCCGCCTCCCTCGACTCCCCACCGTAAGACCTCGCTCTACCTCGAAATCGGCACCACCGCTGGCATCACGGGTCGCTACGGCCCCATCGACCAGGAAGCAGTCGCACCCCTGCAGGAGGGCATGGCCGCCTCCATCCTTGGCCTCGATGCCCTCGCTAACAACTTTGTCTGGGACATGCTCCAACGGGGAAACCGGCACTCCCGCCACGGCAACCGCAAGATCGCCATCAGTGCCATCGACAACGCCCTGTGGGACCTGCGGGGCCGCCTCCTCGGGGTGCCCGTGTGGCAGCTGCTTGGAGGATCCGGGCGCACGCGCATTTCCGCTTACGCCAGCACCCTCGGAACCTTCCACGGGGAAGGCGAAGTCGAAGAAACAGCCGCTCGTCTCCTCGACGAAGGCTACACCGCCCAAAAATGGTTCTTCGCTGACGGCCCCGCCCAAGGCGCCGAAGGAATGGAACGCAACGTAGCCCTCGTGGAACGAACCCGTGCAACAGTCGGGTACCGGTCCGAGCTGATGTTCGACGCCTTCATGAGCTGGGACCCCACCTACGCCCGCCGCTGGTCCGCGCGCGTCGAACAGCTCCACCCAGACTGGCTCGAGGAGCCCTTCCCCACCGGCGCCATCGAATCATTCGCGCAATTGCGCGCCACTACCTCAATCCCGCTCGCCACCGGCGAACACCTGTACGACCGCCACGACATCCTTCCCTTCCTCCAGCGCGGACTGCTCAGCGTCCTGCAGGTCGACCCTGAATGGTGCGGAGGCGTCACCGACCTGGTCAAAATGTGCTCCCTTGCCGAAACATTCGGCGTCCATGTCATCCCGCACGGCCACGGCATCCACGCAGCCCTCCACGTCGTCGCCAGCCAATCCCCGGAAACCTGCCCCCGCGTCGAATACCTCTTCCACCACATGCCCGAACGGCACTACTTCGAGGTGGACACCCCCGCCCCGGTCGGCGGAAGCTTTGCCCTGCCCACACGCCCGGGTTTCGGTATCGAGTTCGCCCAGGACCGGATCAAAGAGTCGCGCGACGTCTTCTCAGCAGGATGAACAGTGATGATTGGGGCCGGGGCAGCGGAGCGCCGGGCGTCGTGTATTCCGCCTACAATGCCGCGCCTGCAGGGCTCACGGCGGACGAAGCGGCTGAAGACCTCTGGTATGCGGCCCTCAGGTCGGAGTCCCGCATCGGTGGGCTGGAGCTCCCAGTCCTTAACGGCGAACTTCACCCCCAGGGATTGGACAGGCTGGTGAGCTTGCTCGACCCGGCCTGGTCCAACACCGTCAGCGCGATGTCGGTGACCCTCGCCGCGTCCACGGTGGACCCCTGGTACGGCCTCGCGTCTACTGAGGATACCGGCCGCCGGCGTGCCCTGGACGACATCACTTCTGCCCACGAGGAGACGCTGCGCCTGCAGCAACGGCTGGGGTCACACTCCGTGCGGGCATTCGCTCTGCAATCTGCCCCGCTCGCAGACCGATCCAGCGTGGGAGCCTTCACCGACTCCCTTCAAGAAATCGCCGGCTGGGACTGGGGCAATATCGAACTGCTCGTTGAGCACTCGGACGCGCGCATTCCAGGCCAGAAGCCGCAGAAAGGCTACCTCGCCCTTGCCGACGAAATAGCGGCTGTGCAATCAGTCACGGACTCCGGGGCTCGTCGAATCCGGCACCTGCTCAACTGGGGCAGATCAGCCATTGAAGGTCGAAGCCCAACCACCCCCGGCGAGCACATTGACACACTCGGGGCAGCGCTGGGCGCATTCACCTTCTCCGGAGCTGGGCCCACCGCCAGCAGCCGCAGCACCGCATGGGAGGACGTGCACCTAGGCCTCGCCACAGACGAACCGGCGTCACTGCTCACCAAAGACGGTATACGAAGAGCTGTGGAGAAGCTTCCGAAGGGACTGTCCTTCCTGGGGATCAAAGCAGGTGCGCCCGCCGGCTCCCGCGGCCTGGACCGTCTCCAACTCGGCCTATCCATGCTCGCAGCCGTGACCGACGTTATCCCTCAAAACGGGCCCTGAGCACGTCGAATCGAGCATCACTGCTGTCCTGGGATCTTACGTGCCTGCTTTAGGGGCTCATCCGTCCGGCGGACGCTAGCGCACCGGACAGCCTTGCGTCGGTGGTGCGCCTATTTCCTCCCCCAATCCATTCGCTGCTTGCCTTTCGGGTTGCCCCGGCTCCGTCGGGCACAGCTACGCGATGCTTCTCCAGCAGGCAAACATGGTGGGGAGAGGGACGCCGGTACGTCAGGCATACCCCGCGCGAGCGAAACCGAGCATGTTCTTTTACTGGAGCTCCGGGAAGTCCGGCGGCCCGGACGACCTCCCCGCGCCGCCGCCCACCTGCCCCGACGCGAACCGGAAACCCCTACCCCGGCTGGACTCCTAGAGTGTTTGCGTTTACCGGCTACGCCCCCAAATCCGTTGACAACATCATTAAGATTCCCTTTGAATCTGGGAGAGTGGTCGTAAGGACCCCGGTCGGGCGACGGGACTCGAATGCCCTAATCAGCGGGTCGTGCTGGAGGGTAGGGTCGATGTCGTCCAGCCCGTTCATCAGGCGCCAGCGCGTGTCATAGTCGAGTGCACATGGGAAGCTGAGCGACCCCATCGTTAGAGTGCGTGACTCCAGGTCCACACAGAGCGCTGTGCAGGCTGCGTTTCGATGCTGTCTCACAGCTGGAGCACGGCAGGAACTCCGGTGCCTTCTATGACAGTGAGGGCTTTGATGGGCATTTGGGATCTAAAGCGCTACGGAGGGGTAGTCGCGGCCGAGCCAGTGGTTCAGTTTCCTGGCGAATTCTTGCTGGAAGGATAGGGGACCGTGTTCCTTGGTGTAGTCCTCCTCGAAGATGGCGATGAAGAGGGTGAGGGAGAGGAAGAAGTGGGCGCCGTTTTCGAACAGCCAGACGTAGTCGTAGTTGGTCAGTGCCTGGCGTTCCTCATCGGTGAAGGAGACCCATGAGGTCTTCTCGACGTCGTTGAGCCAGATACCGGCTTCTTTCTCCCAGTCTTCGAGAGCGCGCGCAGCGTCTTCCTTGTAGCGGGTGACCCAGCGCGGGTCCCGGTCCACGGTATACAGGAACTTGTTGACGTAGTACTTGCTCATGCTGTGACACCTTCCTTGGCGGTGACCGGGCCAGCGGTTCCGCCGGAGACCGCCGCTGCATGCTCCGCGGCGGCTGCCTGCTTTTCGGTCTTGTTGGGGTACCAGGTCATGAACATTTCCCGTGTGTGGTACAGGTCCAGCTGGTCAACGTAGTCGGCGTTTTCGGGACCGGCGATCCCCATCATGAGGATCAGGTCCATAAAGCCGTGGGTTGCGTTCCCGGACCCGGACATGGACTCGTGCGTCACATTTTCGAGGATGGCTTCGATATTGCCGGTGGACAGCCATTCGATGGCTTGCCGGTCGAACTCGGGGTCCGGTCCGTGTTCACCGAACTGGCGGGGGCCGCCGAGTTCGAGGGAGAGATGACCGGTTCCGATCGCGGCAATCTTTTTGTCTGTGGGGTATTCGTCGATGACTGAGCGGATTGCGCGTCCGAGGTCCCAGAACCGCTTGGGTGAGGGCAGCGGCGGGGCAAAGATATTCGTGTAGATCGGGATGACGGGAAGGTCGGCGTCCGGGCGGACGGTGATGATGGGGCAGATGATGGAGTGGTCAATCTTCAGTTCATGGCTGAAGGAGAAGTCAAAGCCGCGCTCCATCAGTCCCCTGTGCATGAAATCGGAAAATGGAACGTCCCCATCGAGTACGTACTTGGGGATGCCGAATTCGCGTTCTTCGTTGTAGAAGGTCGCGTCGTATTTTTCCTGCTTGCCGATCAGGAAGGTCGGGTAGTTGTCCAGGAAGAATTGGTGGAAGTGGTCGGCGCCGACCATGACCAGGATGTCGGGCTCGGCCGCTGTGAGGGTCTCGCGGTACGCCTCGACTTTGCGCTTCCATTCATCCGCCTGCGGGGTGCGTTCTTCGGGCGGGGCGGTGGTGGCCTTGAGGTAGAACGGGTGGTGGGTGCTGGCCAGTACGGCTGTCAGATCAGCCATCGGATTCTCCTTCGACTTGGCGGGGCCGCTGCATTGCGGCCCGGGGGCTGGCTTGGCCTTCCGGCCTGGGTTGTTAGCTTGTTGCCGGGGCGGCGGTGTCAGGGTCAACGTAGACGGCGTTGCGGTCCACCGCCATGTAGACATCCATGCCGATGGGGTTCCGTCGTTCTTCGGCGATTTGCCCCAGCAGACCGGCGGCCCGGGCCAGGAGGGCGAAGCCCCTGAGTAGGTCGGTGGGCAATCCCAAGTCAGCCAGGGCGGCACCGCATACGCCGGCGCCGTTGAGGGGCAACTTCCGACCTAGAGCCTTTTCGCTCATGCGGCCAATGGCTTCGAAGAGACGAAGGTGAGGCCCGCGCTGGTCTTCTTCTTCGGCGATGCGCAGCAGAGTCGGGGTGCGTGGGTCGCCGTCCTTATGGTTCGGGTGGCCAAGTCCTGGGACGAACTTCCCGGCTTCCCGCTGGCTGGTGATGGCGGCAAAGGCCATCTCATCCCAGCCATCATCGGAGTCCGGCAGCTGGCCCTCGTGCGCGGCCAGGGTCGCTGCGAGGAACTGTCCGCAGTCCTCGGTGACGCCCAGGAAGCGTGACCCCCCTCCAAGCAGGCCGGCGGCGATGGCGCCCTGGAGCGAATCGGGGGCGCTGAGGTATGTCAGGCGGGCTGCGATGGCCGTGGGGGTGAAGCCGTGGTCTGCCAGGGCGACAAGGACCGATTCGAACACGCGCAGTTCACCGGGGGTGGGCCGGCGCATGGCGACAAGCCAGAAGGCCAGCTCACCGAAACTGACCTTCCCCATCAGGTCCGCTGCGAGGTCGTGGCCCAGCAGCCGGATTTCCGTAGCGGTGGACGTACCAAGAGAGGTGGGAAAGTTCAAGACCCGGGTCTCTGCTGTCGTCGTCATCATGCTCCCTTGGATGCGTTCGTAGGTACCGCGGAGGCGGCCAGCCACGCGCGGACTTCTTCAGTGTGTTCGCCCAGTTCCGGGGGTGCCAGATCGTAGCGGGCGGGGGTTTGGGAAAAGGTGATCGGATTTCGGACGCCGGGTACGGTCTTCGTGCCGCTGCCGACTTGGACCACCGGTTCCAGCCCCAGCAATTGCGCGTATTCCACGCCCTGCTTGATTGTGTTGATGGGCCCGTTGGCGATGCCTGCCTCGTTCAGTTTGTTAAACCAGTACTCCGCGGTCTGGGTTTTCAGCCGTTCCACCAGCAGTGGGCGCAGCTCTTCCCGCCGTTGGGTCCTGTTGGAGTTCTCGGCGAACCGCTCATCATCGGCAAGTTTCGGGACGCCAAGAACCTGGCACAGTTTCCGGAACTGGGCATTATTGCCAGCAGTGACGATCAGATCGTCGTCGGCGGTGGGAAGCGCTTCATAAGGAAACAGGCTGGGGTGGGCATTGCCCATCCGGAACGGGGTAACCCCGCCGGCGACGTAGGCGGACGTCTGGTTAACCAGCCCGCTCATAGCTGAGGCCATTAGGCTAGTCTCGATGTTCTGACCTTGGCCGGTGCGGTCACGGTGGTGCAGCGCAGCAAGGATGCCGATGGTTGAATGCAGCCCGGCCATGACGTCGAAAACACTGATACCTGCCCGGTACGGCTGCCCGTCAGGATCACCGGTAAGGCTCATGAGCCCGGACATTGCCTGAACGATGAGATCGTAACCGGGCAGGGAGGCGCCTTCGGCGGTCCCGAAGCCGCTGATGGAACAGTAAATAACTGCCTCGTTGCGCTCCCGCACCGAATGGTAGTCCAGTCCAAAGCGCCTTAGCCCGCCGGGCTTGAAGTTTTCGATGACGACGTCGGCCCTTGCCGCGAGCTCTTTGGCAGCCGCCAAGTCGTCGTCGTTTTTCAGGTCGAGAACGACAGATTTCTTGTTCCGGTTGATCGCCGAGTAATACGTGGACACGCCGTCCGGGCGGACAGGGGGAACCCAAGAGCGAGTGTCATCGCCGGCCGGGCTCTCCACCTTGATAACTTCGGCCCCCATGTCCGCCAGCAACATGGTGGCGTATGGGCCGGCGAGCACACGCGAGAAGTCCGCGATGACGATCCCGTCGAGGGGTCGGGCCGGTGCCTTGACGGCTTCCGTCCCGGAGTGGCTGATCACAGGTAGTTCCTTTCGGGGTCACAATCATATTGTCCGTTGTGCGGACACTCGTCCGAAAATGGGATATTTATAGAATGAAGGCTCTGGCGCAGACGTGTCAAGAGTTACGGGGACGCATAAGAGGAGAACTTGAATGGCGCAGCGAGGCGTAGGTCCGGAATTCATCGAGGCGCTGGCGCGGGGCCTGGACGTATTGCGCTGCTTTTCGCCGGAGCAGCCGCGCATGAGCCTGAGTCAGGTGGCTCAGGCGGCAGACCTGGCGCGACCCACCGCCCGAAGAATCCTTCTAACGCTGGAGGAGCTCGGTTATGTCCGGGGGGTTAACGGCACGTTCGCCCTGATGCCGAAAGTTCTGGAGCTTGGCATGGCCTACATTGGCGCGCTCGGTCTTTGGGACATGGCCCGGCCACACCTGGAAGACCTGGTCCACCGCACCGGCGAATCGTCTTCGATGGCTCAACTCGACGGGTCTGACATCATCTACGTGGCGCGCGTCGCCGTGCCCAAGCTCATCGCGCTCCGCGTGGATGTTGGCACGCGATTCCCCGCCATGCGCACGTCCCAAGGCAAGGTACTCCTGGCGGCGCTGCCGCCCGAGGAGGCGTTGAAGGTGCTGGCCCAGCCCTCCCGCTCCGGGCTCCCGGAAACCGGGGAGATGGAACCGGGGCGCGTCCTGACGATTCTAGACGAGGTCAGGACCCAGGGCTGGGCGCTGGCCGACGAGGAACTCGCGCCCGGCGTACGCTCCATTTCCGTAGGGGTCACGGATGGGGAGAACATCGTCCGGGCCTCAATGAACGTCACCGTGCACGCCCAGGAAACCAGCTTGGAGAAGCTCACCGGCGAATACCTACCCCTGCTCCGAGATGCCGCCCTGGCCGCGGGACGTGACTGGGCCCGGTGGCAGTCCCGCCCAGTGAAGTCCCTCAAGGTCTAGGACTGCATCTCCCAGCCCCTCCCCACTGTGGCGCTTGACACCCGCGGTGGGCTCTGTCACCATCATCTCAGAACATCGTACATGTGTCCGCCTGGCGGACAATTCAGGAGATGAAGCTAGCATGAGTTACCAACAGGGCAACGACGCCCCCGCCTTCGAAGCCCCCAACTCTGTCGACGGCGAATATGACGTCATTCTCGTTGGATATGGGCCCGTCGGCCGTCTGCTGGCACTGAAATTGGGTTTTCGAGGCCACCGGGTAGCGGTCATTGAGCGCCAGGAACGGGTCTACCCGCTTCCCCGCGCGGTGCACTTCGATGATGAAATCGGACGCATCTTCCAGTCTGTGGGCGCCGCCCCGGACACCATGTCCCACGTCGTCGAGCCCTACGATGACTTTTATGAGTGGCGCAACGCGGCCAATCAAACGATCCTGCACCTTGACTGGCGCGGTGCAGGACCGTCGGGCTGGAACGTCAGCAACTTCTTCCACCAGCCCGGCATGGAAAACTTCCTCGACGACAAGGTGATGGCCTTGGACACCGTCACGGTCCTGCGGGGTTGGGAAGCTATCACCCATGCAGAATTCGAAGACAGCGTCCACCTTCAGGTACGTAACTCCGCCGACGAACGCATGACCCTCAGCGCCCGCTATGTCATTGGCTCTGACGGGGCCAACAGCAAGGTACGGGACTGGATCGGCACCCCGATGAGCGACCTCGGGTACTTCCACGACTGGCTCGTCGTTGACCTGATCCCTTCCACTCCCCTGGAGATAAGCCCTCCGGCTTCCCAGTTCTGCGACCCGGCTCGGCCCACTACCGTCGTGCCCGGAGGCCCTGGCCGGCGGCGCTTCGAATTCATGCGCCTCGAACACGAGACCAAAGAAGAGCTCAACACCGAATCCCGGGCGTGGGAACTACTCAAGAACTGGGGGGTGACATCAGAGACCGCCACGATGGAACGGCACACCGTTTACACGTTCCAGGCCCGCTGGTGTGACCAGTGGAGGCGAGGCCGGCTGCTGCTGGCTGGCGACTCCGCCCACCTGATGCCGCCCTTCGCCGGACAGGGAATGTGCTCGGGCCTGCGGGACGTCGCCAACCTGGAATGGAAGCTGGACCTCGTCCTCCGCGGCCTGGTACCCGACAGCATCCTGGACACTTATGGTCCCGAGCGCTCCGAACACGTCCGCCACTTCATCGACCGCTCCATGCAACTCGGTGAAGTTATTTGCCTCACCGATGAAGAGGCTGTAGCCAACCGGGACGCCGCCATGGCGAAAGACATTTCCGATGGCACCTCCATGCCTCCCCGTCCCCTTCCAAGGCTCGGCGCCGGCCTGCATCGCGATGACGCAGGAGGCGGAACACTCTCGATCCAGGCGCCTGTACGAACAGATTCGGGACAGGCACTCTTCGATAACGTCTTTGGTTCCTCGGGCACACTGTTGCTGCGCAACGAGGCCGACCGGGGCCGGCTAACGTCAGAGGACATTAAAGACCTGGAAAGTTTGGGGTTCGCTGTCATCGGTTTCGGCCCGTCCCGAGCAGACGTGGTGGCAGTAGACAGCACCGGAGCCTACGGGGAATGGTTTGATTCCCTGGGCGCGGACGCAGTTCTCGTACGCCCGGACTTCTATATCTTCGGTGTTGCCAGAACAGAAGACCTGGCAACACTTGTCCATGACTTTTTTACGGCAACGGGCGGGACCCACGCCTCAGAAAGCCGCCAGGGCCTTAGCACCGCAGCGCTGTGACTAAGAACCCGGCCTCCGGGCAGACGACCAGTGTCCACGACGCCATCGCGAACACCCTCGCCGCCTACACCAAAGCCATGGACGACCAGGACCCGGAGGCCGCGGCACAGCTCCTCGCCACGGCAGACCTGCATTTCAAAGACACCCCCCCTCTGCACGGGAGAGCCGACATCGGCGCCTTCTACGCCTCTGCTTTTCCAAACCCATCCCGCACGCGGCACATCATCTCGAACCTGATGACCACCCCCGGGCAGGATGCCACCCATTACAGCGCCATCTACCAGCGATGGTCCGTGGCTGATCCCATGACACCCGTCTGTGAAGCCTTCGGCCATTACACCGGACGCTTCACCCACACCGAAGCCGGCCTGATCTGGGTCGAGCACCGAGTCCTCACCACCTGACGATAAGCGGCGCAACGAAGTGCCCAACCGACATGTAGGACCGACTGAGAGCCTCCTCACACCAGCAAGCGACCCGCCGCTGCGTGCGACCGTTGTTGTCCAACAACGCTGTGGTCATCATCTGCATGCTCGTCACAGTCATGGAAGGCTACAATCTCATCGTCTTCGGCGCAGTCGTTCCGCTCCTGCTGCAGGACAAGGGCATGGGTATTGACGAACAAACGACCGGCATCGTCGGCGGAATCGTCTACATCGGGGCCCTCACCGGGATCCTGCTGGGCAACAGCCTCGCTGACCGGATCGGCCGCCACAAAGTCATGACTGCCTCAGCCGCAATCTTCGCCATCGGCGCAGTCGCAGCCGCCCTTGCCCCCAACCCCGGACTCGTGGGCGTCGCCCGATTCGTCACCGGCATCGGTGTAGGCGGAGCCATCACGACAGCCATGACTCTGGCCCGCAACCATGCACCCCAGGGCCGCGCCAGCCTTGTCATGAACGTTTGGCTCGCCAAAGCCATGAAAGGACTCGGCTTCGACCTGACAACCGCGCTGCTGTTCGTCTTTGCCCTCACCGGAGCCGCTGTACTGGGCTCATTCGTTGCGGGCGCGGCGCCCGATGATCCGGTGGATCCTGCGAAATACAAGGTCTTGGAGACCCGGCTGCGTGAGCCGGAGAGGGAGAACGATTTCCTGAAAGAGAGTTTCGGCTTTCTTCGCCAGAGAACAACGGTAGAGGACTTGTACCGCCCTGTTCAGGAGCAGAACGCAGACTTCCCTGTGGCCTGGATGTGCAGGCAGTTGCAGCTTCCGCGGGCCACGTAACACCGATGGCTCCACGCGGAGGGGACCCCGACAGCGCTCCACCGTCGGGAGCTGACGGATCAGCGAAGACTGTCTTCGAGGCCTCCGACGGGATCTTCGGCCACCGCATGGTGCACACCAAACTGGTCGCCGCCGGCATCGAGGTGTCGGTGGGCACAGTGGCGGGAATCATGGTCGAGAACGGGTGGACGGCCAAATGCACGCTTTCAAGGGCACCACCATCCCGTCGAATCCGGATAAGGTCTTCGCAGACCTCATCGGCCGGGACTTCACATCAGAAGCTCCCGGGACACGGCTCGTCGCGGACGTCACCTACCTACGCACCAATGAGAGCTGGCTCTACCTGGCTACCGCCATCGATCTGTGCACCCGGATAGTCGTCGGCTGGGCAATTACGTAGCACATGCGTGCCTCGTTGGTTACCGGGGCTCTGAAGTGGCCGGGGACCGGGCCACTTCAGAGCCGACGCCATTTTTCACAGCGACGGCGGGACGCAGTACACATCCCGCGGACTGGGCGCCTGGTGCGCCGGGAACAGTGTCCGGCAGTCCATGGGCGCCACCGGGTTGTGCTGGGACAATGCCGTGGCGGAATCGCTGTTCTCATCGGTGAAAAACGAGTTTTAACATCACCACAGCTTCGCCACCCGGCAAGACGCCAGACGGGCACAATGCGCTACATCGAAGTGTTCTACAACCGCTGGCGTCCCCACACCCACAACGAGGGCTTGCCACCAGCGGCGGCAATGGCCAACTTCACTACAACAAACCGGCAGGTTCCCGCTGCAGCCTGACCGAAAAGAAACTACCCGATCGTCTCACATCCTTGACACACCTCAAGTCTTCAGGGCGCAAGGTAGACGATATGTAGCAGGAAGTGGCCGGCCGTGGGAAAAGACGTCGGCATCTGGCGCAACGAGGTCGAGAAGACTTCTTGGCTGGCCTGCCGAGGAGCGCAATGCACTGGTCAACTACGACAACGTCTGGTTGTTCGAAAACGGCGCTTACTTCTTCTTTCGCTGACACTCTTCGTCACTGTCTTTGAAGAGGACTACAACCAGAGAACATGGTTCCCTGTCCTTCCAGAAGGAATTTGCCAGGAAGCTGGACCACTGGCTGGGCAAGGACTACCCCTCCGTGGCTCTCTAAGGCGCCAGCGGATTCCAATCCGGGCCGTCACTGTCATCGGGGGAACGGGTTTTCCCCTGCGGCGTAGCAATATAGACACCGATCAGACCATCCTGGCGGTCTATATGAAACGGATCACTCGGACCGGCTTTGAAGATTGTCCCTTCGCCGACTGGCGAAGGGACCCGGAACTCGAGCTAAACCGGCCCGAATACGCCGGGACCACGATTCTCCTCCCAGGCCCAGGCCCAGGCCCGGGCTTTGGGATAGGGTCCTCATTGGACGCCGTTTGGGCCATGATTGACTTCGGTTTCCATCCGGTCGTTTCGCCCAGATCCGCCGACATCTTTCGCGGTAATGCAGGCAAAGTCGGCCTTCTCGCAGGCCCAGGTAAGCGAGAAGCCGTCCTCCAGTTATGGGACGCAGTCGAAGTGAACCGATTGGCGGAACTTACCCTCGACTTGGACCGCCGGGCGCTCACTGCAGGAGATCTCAGCGTTGACTTTGCACTCGACGACGACACCAGGTGGCGGTTGATGAACGGACTGGACGACATCAATCCGACGCTCATCGATCAAGGGATGATCACCGCCTTTGAGCATCGCGGCCCGTCTCGGCTGCCATCCACCCTTCCCGTCCAGGGAGCGGCACAACAACAGAAACCTCACACGATGACACAGAGGAGACAAATAGCCAAACCATGGCCCCCTAACGCCCGAGCAGGTCACCCGGTCCACTCACTACGGCTTCCGCCGGTCCGTCGTGGCCAATTGGTCCCAACTCATCCCGGGCGAGCACGTGTTACTGCTCGGTACCGGAAACCCACCGGCCCGGCTTTCCGGTACCGTCGGCGACGTAGCTCCTGACGGCTCCCTCCTTTTGGCTCCTGGCCGATGACCTGGGCGAACGCCGCCTGTACTCTGAAAGCGACGGATAATACAGGCTTGTCGATCCGAACTTATCGCCATAGAACAGGATTGGCCGATCAGACGCACCGCCCAACGAAACAACAACTGGTGACGGCTGGTGCTCGCCGCAGCCACCCCGGGGTGCCGTGAAGAACAGAGCCACTCACTTGAAATCTTCGTGGTACTGCCTTTTGCTAGAGCGAGGAAGTTTGCGTTCGGGTTTGAGCGCTTTCCGATTTTGTTGAACTAGCTGCGGCGACTTGGCGTGTCAGGGCAGACGGTCGGCACAGGGTAGATGCCGAACCTGACATCCACCCGCGGTCGCGCAGTTGGGCAAGGTCACCAACGGGGTATTCCGCCTGAGCGAGCGGGAGACGGCCCTCGACTGGCCTGAAACCGCCCTGTTGAGGGCACCGCTCTGTTGTGGGACGGGGGTGATTTGGGTCTACCCTTGGTGGCGGCTCCGGATTAAAGGTCGGCCAATGCTGAGGAGGGATTTTCTACAGCGTCGGCTACGTATCGTAGGAATCCTCCCGCCGTTCCGCCGTCACAAACGCGGTGGTCAAATACAAGTGTCAGCTGAACGATTTTGCGGACGGCTAGTTCTCCGTTGAAGACCCAGGGCTTGTCGATGATACGACCCACGCCGAGTATGGCGGCTTCGGGGTAGTTGATGATCGCGGCCGACCCGTCAACACCGAAAACGCCGTAATTGTTTAGGGTAAAGGTGCCACTGCCGAGTTCCGCAGGTGAGGCTTTTCCTTCGCGTGCTACTTTGCTGAGGCGCCTGATTTCGGTATTGAGTTGCCGGGCGCTGAGTCTGTCGGCATTGCGGATGGACGGAACTACGAGGCCCCTGTCAGTTTGTGCGGCAAACCCAAGGTTTATCCCGCTAAAACCTATAATCTCCTTTAGATCGCTGTCTTCCGCTTCCCGGACGCTTTGGAATCGTGTATTTAGCTCCGGGTACTTCTTGAGACCGGAGACGACGAATCGGGCGATGAACGCAAGCAAACCAGGGGTGTCGTCGGCATTCTCACCCTTCATAGCAGCCCGGAGTTCTAGTAGTGCAGTGGTATCAACGTCGACCCAGACAGTTGCCTCAGGAATTTCTGCTCGGCTGCGGGTCATATTCGCTGCCACAGCTTTACGTACGCCCTTGACCTGCGTCCTTGTTGCAATTGATAGGCCGGTTCTGGGGTCCAAGTCTGTACCACCGAGGTCATGGTTCACGACGGTCGCTAGTGTTGTTGCCGCAAGAGCCCCATTGGTTCGCTCCGAATCCGGGACGGTTTGCGGGGATGTCGCTGATATGGCCGCTTCCACGTCTCGGCGTGTTATCAAACCCGCAGTTCCAGTTCCAGTTCCGTGAATTGAATTGAGATCAACTCCGTTTTCTCGAGCCAGCCTACGCACGAGGGGAGAACTTACGACGCCGGGTTGTCGCTGCGTGGTCGGGGCTGTGGGTTGTGCAGACGGGTTAGCAGCAACAGTATTAGTTGCGGCTCGGCGTGGCCGGTTGCGGCGTGATTGACCGTGCCCTCCGGGAGTGCCATAGCCGATCAGGACGTTGCCGGAACCGGACTTTTCTTCGTCCCGGTGGGCGGTTGCTGCAGCATCTGCGGCCGGTACGGTGTTTTCCTTGGCTGAAGAAATGCTGGCAGGAACACCCGCAGTTCCGGCGGTCTTCACGGAGATTAGGGGCTTGCCCACGTCGAGGGTCTGGCCTGGCTCGCCATGCAGGACGGCCACAGTTCCGGCGTAGGGCGACGGCACTTCAACCATCGACTTCGCGGTTTCTACTTCTGCTATCGGCTGGTCGACGCAGATTTCGTCACCGACGGATACGAGCCAGGTGACCAGCTCCGCTTCGGTGAGGCCCTCGCCCAGGTCGGGGAGGAGAAATACGTTTGGTTCACTCATAATTAGTCTTTCCACTGGAGGTCATCCACGGCGTCGAGGATGCGGTCCACGCCGGGCAGGTAGTAGTGCTCAAGTTTCGGTGCTGGGTAGGGAACGTCAAACCCGGTAACACGCCGGATCGGCGAGATGAGGTGATGGAAGCAGTTTTCTTGAACCCGGGCTACGATCTCGGAGGCCACGGAGGCAAAGCTGTGGGCTTCGGCGATGACTACTGCCCGACCCGTTTTGCGGACCGAAGCGCTAACTGTCTCGTCATCGAAGGGGACGATTGAGCGGATGTCGATGACTTCCAGAGAACGTCCTTCTTCGGCGGCTGCAGCGGCTGCAGCCAAGGCGGTGGGCACGGACGGGCCATAGGCGATGAGAGTAGCGTCAGTCCCAGGGCGCGCGACAGCCGCCCTCCCTTCACTTGACGTCCCCGCTTCCGCATTGGCAGCGTGCTG
Organism: Pseudarthrobacter phenanthrenivorans; assembly: GCF_036455295.1. Taxonomy (GTDB): domain Bacteria; phylum Actinomycetota; class Actinomycetes; order Actinomycetales; family Micrococcaceae; genus Arthrobacter; species Arthrobacter phenanthrenivorans_C. Next base: position 159,302 of record NZ_JAYXNX010000004.1, read on the forward strand.
GTCACGCAAGGTCCGCAGGTCCGCCTGATCCTTTGACCAGTAGAGCTTTTTAGGTTCCAGGAAGATGACCGGATCATCGCAGTCAATAGCTTCTCTTAGCATGCGATACCCGTCAGCGACCGTTGCAGGTGCGTACACTTTGAGGCCGGCGGTATGGGCGTAGTAGGCCTCGGAGGAATCGCAATGGTGTTCGACACCCCCGATCCCGCCAGCATAAGGAATGCGTATCACCATCGGCAGCTTTACCGCACCCTTCGTTCGGTTATGCATTTTGGCCACATGGCTGACGATCTGTTCAAATGCGGGGTAGGCGAAGGCATCGAACTGCATTTCGATGACAGGTCGCATACCGTTCATGGCCATACCTATGGCCATGCCCACGATGCCTGATTCTGCCAAGGGAGTGTCAAAGCACCGTTGCTCGCCGAAAGTTTTGGTCAGCCCGTCAGTAATGCGGAAGACCCCGCCAAGCGTTCCAACGTCCTCGCCGAAAACAATGACTGACTTGTTCGCATCCATTGCATCAACCATGGCCGTATTGATCGCCTTGGCAAGGGTCACTGACTGCTGCCGTGTATCGGACGGGGCAGAGCGAACAACAGCCGTGGTTGTTGTTCCGCCGTCACTGATACTGGGGGCTTCATCGGCGGTTGTGATGGTGGGGTTCATTTCGTGGCTTCTTCCCGGGAGATTTCATCGGCGAGCAGAGCGGACTGTTCCTCGAGCTGCGGTGTGGGGGATGAGAACACGTACTTGAATAGATCCTGCGGGTCGACGGCGACGTCCTCGCTGAGCCCTTCGCGAAGCTGTGCAGCAACGGCTTCTGCCCTTTCTGCTATCCGAGCCTTAAGATCCTCATCAAGGAGTCCCTTATTTGTGAGATAGGTCGTCATCCGGGACAGGGGATCTTTGGCAAGCCACTCGGCAACCTCGCTGTCCTGGCGGTAGCGGGTGGCGTCGTCCGCGTTGGTGTGGGCTTGCATTCTGTATGTATGAGCTTCGATGAGAAGGGGACCCGTACCGTCACGGGCCAGTTTTACGGCACGTCCCAATACGGCCAGCAGAGCAACTAGATCGTTGCCGTCCACGCGCTCGCCTGCCATCCCATAACCAACTGCCTTATGCGCGAGGGACGGGGCAACGGACTGCTGTGCCAAGGGCACGGAAATGGCGTACTTGTTGTTCTGTACGAAGAAGATGACGGGGAGTTTGAAGACGGCTGCAAAGTTCAATGCTTCGTGGAAGTCCCCTTCACTAGTTGCTCCGTCCCCACACATGGCCAAAACAACCGTTTCCTCACCGCGCAGCTTGGCTGCGTGGGCGACTCCCACAGCATGCAGAAGCTGCGTGGTCAGGGGTGTGGACTGAATTCCTACTTTGTGGTCGTTAGGGTTGTACCCGCCGTGCCAATCACCGCGAAAAAGGGTCATCACCTCCACGGCGTCAACGCCGCGGGCCAAAATGGCCACTGAATCCCGGTAGGTCGGAAACATCCAGTCCCCGTCTGAGAGGCAGACGGCTGCTGCTACTTGGCAGGCCTCTTGGCCGTGGCTCGATGGATATACAGCCATACGACCCTGACGCACCAGGGCGGAATTCTGATCATTGACACGGCGTCCGATGACCAGCTGCTCGTAGGCGGCGAGCAATTCCTGGTCTCCTGGAACTGGATACTCATGACCAGGCTGACTACCCTGATCCTTCAAGGAGATCAGGGCACCGCTGGGGTCCACCATTTGAATTGGGTGTTGTGCTGGGAGCAGGTAGTCCTCCACCGAGATCCCAAATTTGCGCACCGACTCGGCAATTGGTCCCTCCGGGGACACGGGTGGTGCCATGTCGGGCACCGTATGGTTTGCGGAGATCGTCATTGTTCCGTCCTTCGTAAATCAGTATGTCTACTAACCATGCAATGTTGTGAACCTGTTGGGCAGTAGGCAAGACAAACTATGGACGATTGCACGCCCTATCGGGGGATCTAAAGACGAACGGGATAAATGGCCCCACTTGCGGCAGGAAGCTCAGACAAATAGAAATCTAGACCTACTCAACCCGTCACATAGACGCGGAGTCAGTGTGATTGACGGAACATTCCTATTGGAGTTATCGCTGACGGACTGATGCTGCTGTCGGAGAGGCCTCACATGCCTCCGTGGGACCAGCCGAGATTACAAAGCGTCGTCAGTAAGGCGCCTATATAGGGGAAATTGCTGAAAGCGCCCTGGGGTTATGCCCAGTCGAAGAATCCCTACCGGCCTTACGTCCAAGTTCTGCCCTGGCCACCACTGATTTCAGGATCTGCGAGGGCGAAACGCTCGCCAAAGGTTGCATGCAGGTACTCTGCTATCCCCAGCTGCACGTCCAGCCCCACAAGGTCCGTTGTTCTTAGAGGCCCAACGGCAGGCTTGTAGCCGAGGACGATAAAGACGTCGATATCTTCTGCTGATGCCGCGCCCTCTTCCAGCATGCGTATTGCGTATTACCTCAAGCGCGATCGCTATGCCAAGACGTGACGATGGAAAACCTGGTGTGTCCCTGACCGTTACTGCAACCTTATCCAGCGCTTCAACCAACCCTCTGGCCGTACGCGCCAGTTCGACGGATGTGCGCGTTCCGACTACTACTTCGATGAGTTTTGAGGCGGGAGCCGGATTGAAGAAGTGCAGGCCTAAGAAGTTTTTGGTCGAAACAGATGGTGCGCGAGATCATTAATGGAAAGAGAAGCCGTACTGGACGCCAAATATGACGTACCTCGATTGTTTGAAGAGCGGTGACCTTCCAGTCGCAGTCCTCTGGGACTGCCTCCCACTACTAACTTCCCATCCATAGATCTGTCGTAATCGAGGCCTATTGTGAGCTTGGATGTCAGCACTTCCAGGTTGTAGTGGTCAATGGTGCCGCTCTCGACGCTCTTTAGGACGGCGGATTGAACGCGGGCTCGGGCAGCTTGGAGCTGACTCTTCATCCCGCTTCACGATAACGACGTCGGCGCCCTTGATCAGGAATGCGTGAGCAATCCCTGCGCCCATTTTTCCGCCGCCAACACCGACTAAGGCGGGAAGTCCGCTGGGAAGAATTGAGTCTTGCATAGGTCGTTGTCCTTCCTATCTCTGCGAAAAGCTTCTTGTTCGCGTCCTTCCCATGTCCAATCGAGAAAAGTTGCCGTTCACATCTAGGCATGGTCGGTTTGATTCGGTAGGTTCGGTCGTCGCCTGCTGCGAGTACGCATCTGAGTTGGTGAAGCTGCGGGCGATGCGGCGGGTTATTCCGATGAACGCCGTTGATCGTTTCGGCGGGCCCGTTGGAGGCACCATTCGTGTCGAAGTAGGCCAGGATTGCAGTCTTTTCGGGCCACGTCGCGGACGAGGCCATGACTTCGCTGACGAGTTCCCTGCCCCGTTCCGGTCTGGCGTCGATATTGCGGAGCTTCTGGCAGCACTGCGACGCCAGGGTGACTTTGTGGTCAAGATCCCGGCGGTGAGATTGGCATCGAGTCGGGCCTACTGTTTTTCGGTGAGGTGTTCGGCTCCGATCTGCAGAGCCCTGCGGATCCCGTAGAGCGGGTCTCCCTTTTCGGCCTCCGCGTCCGAGGGTGTTCTGCTGGACCCGGCGCCGGACTTAATCGACCTTGGCTGAACCAAGCTTCACGAGGTGGAACGCGTCAAGGACGCTGGTCGCTTAGGGCAGTTCGTCGTGGATCGCGTTGGCGTAGCCGCGGAATGGATCCAGCGCTGCCGCTTTGATGCCGGCGGTGAATCCGGTTCCGCGGTCTTTGAGCCAGTCGGCGTAGGCCCTCCCGGACCCGCCCGGGACGAGGTCCAGCAACCTGGCGTGCACGACATTCTCGTCGCGGGCATGGCCCACGATCCCGGTGACCATTCCGGTGCCAGGCGGGCCAGTTTGGGACCAGACGTACTCATCGACACCGAGCGCATTCACGCCTGTCATCCGGCGCCAGACACGCATAGCCCAGAGCAGCCGCGCATGCTGGACGTACGGGGAATGTCGTGGAGCTGGGGCCTGGCGGCGTCGGTGGCCCACGACAACGACACCCCAGCCAGGGAAGCCAGCAAGATCACCACGGGTCTCGACGTGCAGAAGCAGGCTGACGCGGTACTCGTGACGGAGTTGACGTGGACGCCCTTGACACCGAACAGCGCATCTGCGCGCACTACTGGCCATGGGAACAAGGCATGTGGTTAGTCATGTCAGGGTCTCCTTTTGGTTTTGGTTGCTCGGTCGCTACCAATTCAAAGAGGCCCTGACGTCTTTCCCACGGCACCACGGCGAACCGACAAACCGCAGCCCGGCGGCGATCTCCTCAGACCGGCCTAACCAGGCTCATTTGCCAAGGGCCAGAAGAGTCTGCTCACCGCGGAGCTGCGCCGAAGAAAATGGCGTTCCCACTGAACGGTTTGCAGGAGGGCGCCTGCCAGCGGGATGTCAACGCCCAAAGGGAAAGCGATAGCTCCGCCGTCGTTCTTAACAGTCTCGGGATCGAAGCCCAGTCGCCGTATGCAAGCAAGAGGTTGCGCGGCAAATGCCTCATTCAGCGCCACCGCTCCGATTTGGCCAACCCTCAGTACGAAGAGATGCCAAAGTCACTGGATTACGTGGACGGATCGACAGTCGCGGACATGGACCAGTTTTCTATCGTTTAGCTCGTCTCTTATCCAGATGATGAGGCCGTCGCTCGTCTTGGACTCAATGATCCCCCCATAAGTTTGAGCGTTGTTCCCTTGAAGGGACACGACGTCGCCCCGCGCCAAACTAGTCCAGATCAACAAATGGTGTTTCTCTCCCTCGCTAAGATGCTCTTCGTCTGCGGGGTCGCGCTGCTGCGGCTCTGACACCAAACTGTCCTTTCGCTGGGTATGTGAAGTGCTTTGTCATTCGGAACTCAACATTTCCGAGGTCCCCATATTTCGTGCTACTTACGAGAACGTCATGTCATGATGAGGCAATATCGAGATGGACTGAGGGGCGACGTTGTTAGCAAGGAGTTGATCCTGGGCATTGATTATGCGGCGGCCCTGCAGTTCCCAGGCGGGGAGGTACAAGGGCTATACAGGTTTGCCGATGCCTCGATTCAGGGTTTTCGAGTTCCGGGACGACTGAGCCAGGACACTAACTGTAGGTTGGCAGCCGTAGCGGCCCGACGCCCGGCAAATTGCAGGCAGCGCACATTAGCTCGTGCAGGGGTCGGTGATGCCGATGTATTGGGTGGTGGTGTATTCGGCGATGCCTTCGGATCCGCCTTCGCGGCCGAGGCCTGATTGTTTGACGCCGCCGAAGGGTGCTGCGGCGTTGGAGATGACGCCAGCGTTGAACCCGACCATGCCGAACTCGATCTGCTCGGCGACGCGCAGGAGTTTGTTGAAGTCCTTGCTGTAGAGGTAGGACGCGAGACCGTACTCGGTGTTGTTGGCGAGCCGGATGGCTTCCTCCTCGGCGGTGAAGGTGGTGATGGGGGCGACGGGGCCAAAGATTTCCTGGCCCAGGATCGCGGCGTCGTTGGGGACGTTGGCCAGGACGGTGGGCTGGTAGAAGTAGCCGGGCCCGTCCACGGGTGCCCCGCCGGTGACCGCGGTTGCTCCCGCCTCGACGGCCGCTGATACCAGTGCGTGGACGTCGTCGCGGGCGTCGGCGTCGATGAGCGGTCCCACCTGGGTGGCCGCCTCGGTGCCGCGCCCGGTGGCCAGGGCGCCCATCGCCGTGGCGAACTTCCGCGTGAATTCGGCGGCGACGGTTTCGTGGACCAGGAACCGGTTGGCGGCGGTGCAGGCTTCGCCCATGTTCCGCATTTTCGCGGCCATGGCCCCTTCGACGGCTTTGTCGAGGTCAGCGTCCTCGAACACGATGAACGGTGCGTTCCCGCCGAGTTCCATGGAGGTGCGCAGGACGTTGTGGGCGGCGTCGGCCATGAGGCGTTTGCCGACGGGGGTGGAGCCGGTGAAGGAGACCTTCCGGAGGCGGGAGTCCTTGAGGAGCGGCCCGGAGATCCCGGAGGCGGAGGCGACGACGTTCAGGACTCCGGCGGGCAGGCCGGCGTCGAGCATGGTCTGGGCGAAGTACTGGGCCGTGAGTGGGGTGAGTTTGGCGGGTTTAAGGACCATCGTGCAGCCGGCGGCGACCGCCGGCGCGACTTTGCGGGTGGCCATGGCGAGCGGGAAGTTCCAGGGGGTGATGAGCAGGCAGGGACCGACGGGTTTGTGCTGGACCAGGATCTTGTTTTTGCCTTCGGGGGTGGTGAGGTAGCGGCCATAGTCGCGGACGGTTTCCTCGGAGAACCAGCGCAGGAACTCCGCGCCGTAGGTGACTTCACCGCGGGCCTCCGCCAGGGGCTTGCCCATCTCCAGGGTCATCAGGAGCGCGAAGTCCTCGGCGCGTTCGGTGACCAGGTCAAAGGCCCGGCGCAGGATCTCCGCCCGTACCCGGGGCGCGGTGCGGGCCCAGGAGGCCTGGGCTGCGTCGGCGGCGTCCAGCGCCGCGATCGCGTCCTCACTCGTTGCGGAGGCGAGGGTGGCAAGGACCTGCCCGGTGGCCGGGTCATGCACGTCGAACGTGCCGCCGTCGGACGCATCCACCCACTTGCCGTTGATCAGCAGGCCGGTGGGGACAGCATCCAACAAGTCGAGTTCGAAAAGCGCGGGGACAGACATGGGTTTTCCGTTCTAAAGCAGTTGAAATGCGGTAAGTTCGAAGGTGGCGTCACTACGGACCAGGACTCCTGCCGCAGGGCCTTAGTATGCTTTGACCCTTTGTTCCACCACTAGGTGGATGAGCGCGAACACGTGATCCTCATCGATGGCCTTAAGCGCCCCTTCGACGGCTGCGGGGATGTCGGCGTCGCGTTCAACTTTGATGCCGAAGCCGCCAAAGGCATCGGCCATGAGGGCGAATTCCGGGTTTTTCAATTGGGTGCCGGAGACCCGGTCAGGGTAGTGGCGTTCCTGGTGGGTGCGGATGGTGCCGTATTCCTGGTTGTCCATCACAACCACTAGAGGAGTAGCCCCGTACTGGGCTGCGGTGGCAAGTTCCTGGCCGTTCATGAGGAATTCCCCGTCACCTGCGATGGTGACCACCCGCCGGCCAGGATATTCCAGAGACGCTGCGATGGCTGAGGGGACGGAGTAGCCCATGGAGCCGTTGCGGGCGCTGAGCATGGATGCGTAACGCTGGGTGGGGAAGTATCGGTGGGCCCAGTTCGTATGCTCGCCCGCCCCGAGTGTCACCATTGCATCGACAGGCAGCGTAGGAACGAGGTTGGCCATCAGGGTGTCCATTCTTGCGTGCCCGGCCGAGGGCGCCGCCGGGGGAAGGGCGGCGAAGGCTTCCTGTTCGGCCCGCATTTTTGCCGTCCACTTCTTCCATTCGTCCTTGACTGGCAGGTCAATCTTCGCCAGGTCCCGGACGAACACGTCAGGTTTAGCCACGATTTGGTAAGAAACTGGGCCTGACCGGCCGCGGAGGGACGGGTCGATGGTGACAAGAAAGTTCTTCTTTTTCCAGTCCTGCCTGCAAAGAAAGCCGTCGGTAATAACATCGCCCGGGACAGTGCCCACGAAGATCAGCAAGTCAGTCTCCTCGAGCAGGTCATAGGTCGAGCGTGGTCGGCCGTAGCCGATGGGACCGACGTACGAAGGTGAACTGAAGGGGACTGTACCTTCGGTGCGCCATTCCGCTGCGGCGGGGATGTGGTGCTTCTCCAGCCAGTGCGTGAGTTGGTCGGCGCCTTCCTGGGTCCAGTCGTTTCCACCGGTCACGAACAGGGGCTTGCGGGAAGCGGCTAAAGCCTCTGCCAGTGCTGCGGAGTCCGCTGTTGTCATTCCGCCGGTAGCTACGGGAATAGGCGGATGCAGTTCGGCGGGGATCTGCTGGCGGATGACGTCTTCGGGCAGGCCGACGACGACAGGGCCGGGCCGCCCGCTCATTGCTGCGAACAACGCTTCCGCAACGATCTCTGAGGCCCGCTCTGCATGATCCAGAACCATGACGCGCTTGGCGCCGGTGTCAAACCAGGCCTTAATGTCGAATTCCTGAAACGCCTCGCGGTCCCGGTGGGCGAAAGGAATCAGCCCCACGAACAGGACCATGGGGGTGGAATCCTGCCACGAAGTGTGCAGTCCTACGTGGGCATTGGCCGCTCCAGGACCGCGAGTGACCATAGCAATACCGGGTACCTGGTTCATCTTGCCGTCAGCCTCGGCCATATAGGTAGCACCACCCTCGTGGCGACAGATGATCGTTTCGATCTCAGAATCACGGAGCCCGTCAAGGACATCCAAAAAGCTTTCACCAGGGACAACGTGCGTCCGCTTGATGCCGTGTGCAACCAGAGAGTCTACGATGACGTGGCCGGCGGACTTCAGCCGGGCTCTTTTGTATACATGGGCCGGTGGTGATGATACTGCCAGGCCTGACCCGTTCGTCATGATTGGCCGAGCCGTGAGCTCAGGTTACCGACTGCAGCCCGCGCAGGGTGACCAGCCAGCTCAACCGCGGTAACGAGCGCATCGTCTGTCTTGCAGAGGAGCTTCATTGTTTACTTTTCCTTGTCTATTTTGGGCGCTTAGGTAGCCAAGCAGGGCTACTCGATATGGAAGGCCGGCTCCCGGATTTTGGTTTGGAGGGCTTCCCTTTCCCCGAGGCAGCAGTACCTAACCAGGTTTAGAAACTAAGGGCCGGTTCACCGGCTCAGCTCGTGGTGTTGCAATAGCTCGAGGGCGCCGCAAGTGTCTTTGAGGGACAGTTCAAGCCGTTCGGCTTCGGGGTAGCGCGTCACAGGATTCTCGCCGCCCCATATCTGTACCGACTGGTCTGGTCCCCATTGTGGCCATCCCGGGTTTCCGGTTGCGGCGAAGCGGGTCCACGCGCTGCGCATCCTGACGCCCGATTCGATCACTGAGTCAGTTGGTTCCGGGATCAGCGCTCCCATTCCGGTGTCTAGAGTGTTGAAGGTCAGGGGCAAGTCGATGGCGTGCGGTGAACCCATGCCCCCAACCGGGTCGATGCACAGTTCGTAAACGAAAACGTGTCCCCCGGCCTCGGCGGCGGCGGTGGCGGCCTGCATCGTCGGGGCAAGGAACAGGTAGTCGGTGATGACCTTCTCGTATACCTCCCCGGGTTCTGCCTGCGGCATGATGACGCGATAGCTGTCGGCGTCTCCGTTTGGTGCGAAAATCTGCAGAGCGGTGTCCGCTTCCTCGCGCGTGATCTTAAACCGCTTCTGCTGGGCGGTGAATATACGGTATTCATCGCGGGTGTGGCCGGTGATCATTGGAATATCACGGGCGGCGCCACCCCGCAGCGCCGTCCAGGGGTCCTCAGGCAGGGTGTCCCCATCCACGATCGGCCCAAAGGGCGAGGGAGAGTGGGCAAGGGGACCCCAGAGGTCTGCGCAGTCTCTCATAGTGCTCATGACCAGCCGCGTTGCGTCGGCCAAAGCCTGAGGACTCAACTTCTCAAGGGAGCTTGCATCTACTGTTCCTTCTATGCCAGCTGTGGCGGCGATGGCCCGGGTGACCGAGTGCGCGAGCGGTTGGGAGAGGAACATTCGCGGAATACTTTGGGCGATGGCACGGTGGAACAGGCCGCGGGCGCGTGGCATGGCGAGCAGGGCCAGAACGCACCCTGCTCCAGAGGATTCTCCGAAGATAGTGACCTTCGTAGGATCACCGCCGAAGGCGGCAATGTTGTCCCGCACCCATTCGAGTGCCGCGATCTGGTCAAGGATCCCGCGGTTGGAGACGGCCCCGTCGATCTGTCCGAACCCGTCCACACCCATCCGGTAGTTCACGGTGACCACCAGGACACCTTCGCGGACCAGCGACGTTCCGTTGTACGCCTTTTCTGATCCTGCACCTGCGAGGTAAGCGCCGCCGTGGAACCATACCATGACCGGCAATGGCTCTGGCGTTGGCGTTGGGGCCCATATGTTTACGGTCAGACAGTCTGGTGTGGGATCGTTTGACGGTGCGATGTCCGAGCCCGGCAGCTGCAAACCCTGGGGTGCCGGGGGCCCGTAGGAGCAGGAATCACGAACAGTGTTCCATGGGGTAGGTGGCTGAGGCGGCGCAAAGCGGTACTGACCCCAGGGCGGCGCGGCGTAGGGGATGCCAAGCCAACTGCGGACGCCGCTATCTTCACGGCCTTGGACTGGACCTAATTGAGTTGGAACTGGGTTGAGCATGGGATTGATCTTTCGTTATTTCGTTGCTTCGAATATGGGCCTGCGAAGCGGCGACGAGAGCTGGCTATGCGGTGGCTACTGGGGCCCTCCCCGTCGCGTCCTGTAGGCGCTGGGACAAAGGCTTGCCTGTTGTCCGCCGAGGCCGGCGGCTTGGCGGAGGCCCAACTAGCGGCGCCTCTGTCCACATGGTGTACCCATCAGGAACCAGGTTGCGATTGATATCAAATCTTGCCGATTAAACCCGGTCACGGAGGGCCCGGTCCCTGCTGTACCCAGCGACTACGACGAGAATCAGGATCCCGTAGATGATCGTCTGATCTGAACTGGAAAATCCCACCCCAATGAGAGTGGTCGACAGTACCGTTAGAAGCAACGCGCCGATGAAGGTATGCCAGTAGTCTCCCCGGGCGCCAAAGGCTGTACCTCCGACTATGACCGCAGTTAGGCTCTGGAACAGGTAGGGGTCACCCATTGTGAGATCCGCGCTTCCGCTGAAGCCTGCCAGTAAGGCGCCTACGACGGCGGCGGAAAGGGCGCTGAGGGAGAATGCTGATACCCAGATCCTGCGGGTGGGGACGAGGGCCAATTCTGCTGCACGGATACTCGATCCTGTTGCGTAGACAGATTTCCCGAACTTTGTGTGCCGCAGAATAAATCCGATGCCCACTGCAAGTAGGCACCAGAGCACCACAGCCGGGGGTATTTTGAGACCAAAGGTTGTGCCGACGGGGGATACAAAATTTGAAAGAAAGGCGGGCGCGGAGCCTGGCTGTTTGCCGCCGATCCAAATAAGAGTCGCCCCGGTCACTACTGTTCCAACTCCCAGAGTTACTATGAGTGGTTGGACGCGATACTTGTGGGAAAGATAGCCACTGGTTCCGCCGACCACAAGGGATACGAGCACTATGAGTGCTGCAATGGCAGGGAAGGGCCAGCCATAGGTACCGTACAGTTCGGATGTTAACATTGCGCTCAGCACAATGAACGCTGGCACTGATAGGTCAAGGCCCCCCAAAAGAACGACAAGCGTTTGTCCCAGTGCTGCAAGTCCAAGAAAACTTGCGATTATCAGCATGGAGTAGACGCTGTTCAAGCGGGTAAACCCGGGTATGAGCGAAGCACCCAGGATTATCAGCGTCGCGAGCATAACGAGTTGCAGCATCGGCACGCGGCCGTTGCCCCGGGTAAGAACGTCACGGATCCTTCCGGTTTTCGCCCGTGGATTGTCCGTTGAGACGGCGTTGGTGGGGGAGCTCATGCCACTTTTCCTTTGGTTTTGTTAGCCGTTGAGGTCCGGACTGTCACGATGATGGCTCCAATTAGCATTGCTCCGTATGTTAGGTTCAGCCAGGGCGTTGGCACGCGCATGGCGGAGAGCAGTATCTGGAACAGGAAAATGGCCGCTGCCGCCGCGAGGGAACCTCCCATGCCCCCTCGGCCGCCGGTCATGGAAGTCCCGCCTAGTACGACGGCGGTGATTGCGATCAGCGTGTACTGCATGCCCACGGTACTGTCGCCCGAGCGTAGGATTCCCGTCAGCGCTATGCCTCCGATTCCCGCGAAGAGCCCGCCCGTCGCGTATGCAACGACCCGCACGGCCGTGACATTCACGCCAGAGGTGAAGGCTGCGGTGTCGCTTCCGCCCACCGAGTAGAGGTTTGTCATCCAGGCCGTCTTGCCCAGGAGCGCCCAAAGCGCAAGAGGAGCAAGAATGAGGACTGCCGCGACAGGGACAGGGCCCCAGGAGCTGTTGACGGCGTCTGTCCAGTTGTCACCGGCCTGCATGGGAGAAGGGGCGAGCCGAATATTGACACCGATGAGGATCAGCATGGCGCAAAGGGTAGCTATGATGGGCTGATACCTGAGCACTGCGACCAGGACACCGTTCAGCGCCCCTATTCCAAGGCCGAGAACCAGCGCGGCAGTAATTCCCATAACTGGTCCGTCCAGCAATTGGCTTGGCAGCAGTAGAGTGACGATGACGATGTTGACAAGCGACATGACTGGGCCCACGGATATGTCTATGCCGCCTCCACCTCCGAGAATCGCAGGTGTTGACGCCATGGCAGCCAGTGCAAAGGGTGCGAATGCAGCAATGGTCTGCGGCATGTATTGGGGCGAGAACGCAGCGGGATTGACGATGAGATTAGCTGCAAGCAGAGCTATTGTCAGCATCGCGGCAATGGCGTAGGGGCGTTGCCATAACCTCGATATTTTATTGGTCCTTGTCACTGGGAATCCTCATGTCCGAAGAAACTCGAAACCAGTTTCTCTCTGGTGGTCCTCGTCCGATCAAGTTCTACGAAGACATTATTTTCCCGGAAAACCAGGGTGCGATCTGCAATTTCCAGGATTTCATCCACTTCTGTGGAAAGAACAATGAATGACACGCCTTGCTGAGTCATTAGCCTCATGAGAGCGTAAATGTCGCGTTTTGCGCCGAGGTCCACTCCTCTGGTCGGGTCGTTGAGGAGAACTATGTCCGGTTCCGCAGCCAGCCAGCGGGCAAGGACAACTTTTTGCTGGTTGCCTCCGCTGAGTGTTGTTATGGGGTTTCGGTCGCTGCTCATTTTGATCTTTAGCGTCTCTTTGAAGGCTTTCAATCGCCCTAGGGACCGAGACGGCTTTACTACACCAAACTGCACGTCGTGCGACAGCGTTGCTATAGAGAAGTTGTCTCCAATGGCTTGATTGGCAAAGATACCCTCCGTCCGGCGGTCTCGAGGAACGTAAACAATGGAGGCCTTCACGGCATCTGCGGGCGAAGTGATCTTCTGGGCCTGAGTCTTGGTGTAAGCGACGACCTCGCCGGCCACAGGTTCCAAGGCCCATAGGGCCCTGAGGAAGTGGTCTTGGCCGTGGCCTTCGAGCCCCGCCAGTGCGACGACCTCGCCCTTCCGCAAACGGAAATTGATGCCTTTTGACGATGCCGACAGCTTGAGTTCCTGCGTCTCCAGCTGGACTTTGTCATCCCGTCCTGCCGTTCGTACGTCAACCGATTCTTCGGTCTTGGACAACGTCTTTCCGGTCATTGAACTGACAAGGACTTCGGGGGTTACTTCGACGCGGGCGAAGTGGCCGACCGTTCTGCCCGACCTCAGCACTGTGACCCGGTCAGCGATGGCCGTTACTTCATCCATGCGATGTGAGATGAAGATGATGCTTGTGCCCTGGCCGGTTAGCTGGCTGCAGGTTTTGAAGAGACGATCCCGTGTGGCGATATCAAGTGCTGATGTCGATTCATCGAGAATGAGTATTCTCGGTTTCTTGACGAGGGCGCGGGCAATGCAACAGGCCTGCTGATCGGACAACGACAGTGATTCAGTGCGCTGGTCAAGGTCCACCTGTCGGCCCAAGAGTTCCTCCAGCACCGTATCTGCAATTTGACGCTTCTCAGCCTTTCGAAGCCTATTTCTGAACACTCCGTCATAACCAACCCATATGTTGTCCAGTACGGTTTGGTTTTCGATGATGGGTACCTCTTGGAAAACTGCGACGATGCCTGCATTTATCCCGTCCACCGGGTTGGAGAAAGGGCGCAGCCGCTCGCCGTCCATTGAGAGCGTTCCATCGTCGGGATTTTGCACCCCGGTCAGGATTTTCACGAGTGTACTTTTCCCCGAGCCGTTTTCGCCCATGACGGCGAGGATCTCGCCGGGAAACAGTTCCACATCACAAGCTGTCAAGGCACGGGTCTGGCCGTAGGATTTGGAGACCTGCTCAACGCGGAGTACCGGGGTCACCGATTTCACGGCGGTGGATCCGTTGCCCCCCAGTTGCGAACTCATGCTGCCGTCGCTGTCTGGGTCTACGAGCATCATCGCGGTCACTTCGCAAAAAATTGGTCAATGAAGCCCGCAGGCGGAAAGGTACCGGCCGGCGGCTCCGCGGACTTGCCCGACGAAACTTCGGCTCCACGGACAGCCCAGTCAGCCAGATTCTGGTCTGTGATCAGCGCCGGCTCAAGCAGGACAGTGTTCACCTTAATACCGTCACCATTCAAAACCCGAAGGGCAACATCAGCGATTACACTGCCCATGGCTTGAGGACCCTGCCCGGTTGCAGCACCCTTATAGCCTTCGGGGGCGTTCTTCTCCCAGTATGCGAGGCTTCCTTCACTCGCCGCGGCATCGGCCATGGGCGGCATCGGCCGGCCTGACTGCTCAAAGGCGCTGATGACTCCGTTGCCCATGATGGACGCCTGGACGACACCGCCCAGGTCGGTCTGGTGGGTACTCAGCCACTTGAGTACTTCCGTCTTTGCGGTTGTCGGGTTATAGGCGCCGACTACAGAGTCATCCAAAGTGATCCCAGGGCACAGTTCGAGGACCTTCTTGATTCCTTCAAAGGTCTCCGTTTCGATCGAGACGCCCTTGACACCGCGAACCCCCAGCATCGTCCCCTTGCCCCCCATCAATTTTGCGACTTCGGCTGTTGGCCTGGCTCCAAGAAGAAAGGAATTAGGGGAAACATTTATAACCTTGTCGGACGGAACGACCGACTGCATGGTGAGGGAAGGAATGCCTGCCGCCGCTGCCTGCTCGCTGAGCGGCACGAAAGGATCAGGCGCCAGCGGCTGATAGAGGATGAGGTCCGGGGAGGCCTGGATAGCCGCTTGGAACTGCTGCAGCTGTGTCGGAAGGCTGTTCTCGGCGAAGGACACGGTGACTTTCCCAATGAGCGGGCTCTTCTCAAGCGCTTCCTTCACAGTCTTCAGTAGCGTTGCCTGGTAGGGCACAGTTTCTGTCGAGTAAACGATGGCGACGTCATAGGGCGGAGGCGTGGCTGGCTTCCACTTGCTCCAAAAACTGGGTTTGAGGACCCCCGAGAATCCTGTGTACGCCGCCTTGGCGGCAGCGTCCATGCCTGACATGAGCCCTTCCGGATCATTCAGCGGCGTTGACGGGACGCTTCCACATTGCCCTTCGGCGGCCGTTTCAATCGCTGACGGCGATTGTCCCGCTGGAGCTACGGCCGCGCAGCCGGACAAAATAGCCCCGAGGGCAACAATTCCTACCAGCGCAGGAATGCCTGCCCTGCGGGTCAAGGTCATGGTAGTCATCAAATCTCCTTTGATTTGCAAGATAGTTTTGGGTGGGTGTGACACTTCGGTTGGTTCTCTGATATTGGGAAAGCGCTCCTGAGACGGCTGAAAAGAAGCTGTAAGGGCGACGTTGCGTCCCGTGGCCCTGGTCGGACAGGGTGAATCGTCGACCTACCGATCCTGGTGATGACCAGATCCGCGAGGGGGCCGGTTCGCTCGGGTTGCTGCCCCGGGAATTAGGCGGGTTACCTTGACTTGTTTCCGTTCGAAGGGCACGCCAAAGGTCTGCGAGTCGGCGAGTTGTCGCCGTGGACCAGAATTTGGGAGTTGTGGGGTGATGACCCGCGGCCTGTTGGCGAGGAACACGGTCAAATGTTTCTGTATGTATTCCTAGAGGGCGGACGATATCCGCCCTCCAGGAGGTGAGTCAAAGGCCGTTCAGCGTTTGATGACGGGGAGGTAGAGGTGGCTGTCGAACTCTCCGCCGGTGTGGATCGTGTGGTTGCCGGCGTTGTGCAGGGGCGCGAAGACGATTTCGAACCGTCCGCTGTAGCGTTGTACGGGCGTTCCCTTGACGATGACGCGGAGGCTCTCGCCGGGTTCGAAAAGGACGCTGTTGGGCCAGATCTCGATGTCCACGGGCACCGGTTTGCCGTGGACAAGCCAGTCCCGCCGGGCGTGCGAGTGCCAGGGGCGCTCCGGCGTGGACCGCTCCTCATCCAGTGCGCGATGGGAGGCCCGCAGCCAGCCGAAGCCCATCGGCCCGTCGTCATACATTTGGGAGAACGTGAAGGGTACCCGTTTCCCGTCCTGATCGAGTTTCTCGACTCCAACGAAAAGGTCGGCGTCATTGCTGAGGTCAGTCGAAATCCAAAGCCTGAGCTTGGCGTTGCCGGTCATCTCAACGCGCTCGTCGAAGCGGATATCGAATGTAGCGGCTCCGTTGTCGTCAGTTGACGGATACGATACGGCCGCGGGCATTTCGGGTCGTTGGGTGTTTAGTGCCCTTGCGTCCGCGTCCAGCCACAATGTCTCGTACGTGACGTCGGGCAGGGGCCAATCGGTTTCGTCCCGGAAGGTCCACTGGTCCTCGCGGGTGCGCACGCCGATGCGGACCCGAGGCCACTCGCTGACGCAGTTGTCGACGTCTTTGAGGTAGCGGTCGAAGAACTCCTTTTGGCGCTGGACGGACTCGGGCTGGTAAAAGCCCTCCCATTCCTTATCCCCGCGTATCTCGAGGAACTTGTCCGGAGAACTAATGCCTCTCCAAGCCTCGACTGTTCCCCGCAGGTGAAGGTTGTTGGGGAATTCGGTCACGGCGTACGTGGGTACGTCCACTGCTTTCCAGTCCGCGACCCGGCACTGCCAGTACTCATCGAAGGTTGGGTGGTCGCGCATCCCTGCTTCCATGTCCTCGACGCGTTGCTGGCCGGTGCCGGTGAGCTGCATCCAGCCGTGGATGAAAGGAAAAGAAGGGATGCCAGCGTGCAGGAAGGCCTCGCGGTAACAGTCACTGGCAGCATCCCAGGGCAGGATAGCAGCCAGGTGGGGCGGCTTTGTTGCCGCGACAGACCAGGCCGTCATGGCGAAGTACGATACTCCGCCCCAGCCCACCTTGCCCGTTGACCAGTCGCACTGGGCGAGCCACTCGACAATGTCATGACCGGCCCAAGCCTCTTCAGGCGTGAAGTAGGTCGCGTCCCCCTCGGAGTACCAGTTGCCCACGCCATCGACGATGGCGATGGCATAGCCCCATTCCGTCCAGGGAACGGGGTCGAACTGTTCCCAGGGCACAAAATCCGAAAGCGTCTCGAACGGGATGCCGGACCCGGCCCAGAGCGTTTCGATGTCGAGGTGGGGGTGCTTACCGAAAGGTGCGTAGCCCACGATGACCGGAACCTGGGTTGCGTTGCGCGGCCGGAATACATCAGCGTAGACGGTCCCTCTCCGGGTTGGAATGGCAACGTCACGTTCGATAAGCATGTTGCCGTGTTCCTCCCGCCGGTAGCCGAAACCCGGGTGAGGCTCCGCGCCGGGCAGAGGCTGGGAGGGCGCCCTGCCCGGGCGGTAGGTGCGCCCGAGGCGTGCGTCTGTTTGGGCTTGTTCCTCCGCTGAACAAGCCGGGCCTGTGCGTGCCGTAGTCGTTTCTGTCATGTCAGTACTCCATCCTTGGCAGGGATCTCTGTATTCCACTGCCCCCAATTGCGCTCCGTGGCGAGCGTTCCCGCCTCGACACTGCCGGGCGTCTCCACCGCTGGGCGCGGGAGAGCATCCGGGCCGGTGTAATCCCACACCACTCGCTCTACCACCGTCATAGAGAAACTGCGCCCCGCATCAATAATGCTGCTTTCGAGTTCCCTGCACTTCTGGTCAGCCTCCCGGCGCTCCCTGAAGCGGCGTGCTGCCTCCCGGTCGGGAAACCAAAGCTCTTCGATTCCGGAGTAGGTCTGCACACCACCCGCTTCAAACAGGGTGCCTTTGAACATCGCTGCGTCCAGGGGCAGCTGAGTGTTTTGCACGTAGCGGCGGAGGTCTTCGCCCTCGCCGGCAAGTTCAGCGATACGCGCCGAGTACTCACCGCGTCCCACATGCTCGAACGTGTCACGATCCACGCCCTCTGCCGGGGCGACGAAATTGACGACCTTCACCCCATGGCCCGGCTTCATTCCGGGACCAAATGAGTGGTCGGTGACCACGGAGGTGAGTTCGATAACGAACTCCTTGTCACCAAACGAGTGCGGCTGCATCCGGCGAGGGTAGTCCTCTCCTCCGAAAATCGCTTCCAAAGCATGAACATCCGGCATGACATGGTTCGCAATCGAATACCAGCCCTTTTCATGCCGCCCATAAGGGAAACAGCTATCCGGTACATTGTCGACGGCACGATGTTGGGAGTATTTTGCGAAACCCGCCATCACGCTCGGGGTTGTCAGCATGAGGGCGACATGAATTACGCCCCACTCAAAGTCGAACATGTCGCGGTCTGCACCCGGCTTTGGACGGGAAGCAAGCCAAAAGTTGATCATCTTTGATCCTTACCTAGGTGGTCCCAGAGCCCTTCAGGAATTCTGGTCTACCTAAAGCATGTGACACCAGTTACTTTTCGTCCATGTCGAAATCGGCGGCGATCGTTAACTACGTGTTAATAGTTCTTGACTGCTTACCGGGAGCATGCCATGTTGCCCTGGAGTAGGAGCTTAAGCGGCTGTTGGCTAGGGTGCAGCTGGACGCGGTAAGCCCTCACCTACGGCATCGGGTTCGGTACTGTCTTGGGCGAATTCTGCGCTTACTAGCCTGGCAAAGCGTTCCCCCAGTGAGGATGTGGGGCGTTGCCAGGTGCATACGTTAAATGTCACCGCAGGAATGTCATTCACCGTTGCCCAGAACACCCCAGGGTGTTGAATGGCCTGAGCCACAGGTTCAGGGACGAGGCAGACACCTAATCCGGTGACCACCATCGCCAATGCCTCGTCCAGATTGTGCACACGGGGTCCGCGCTTAGGTCGGCTGCCATCCGGACGAGGATCCGCCAACGCCCAACTGGTGTACCGCTCGTCCGCGGACGCCGGGACGAGGAACGGCTTACTGCTCAGCTGAGTTATGGAAATTTGGTCGTGGCTTGACTGAATGAGATCACGAGATGTGTCTGCGCTGAAGAGGACTGCGCGGGGAGCCGTTGAGAGGGTCCTTGTGGTCACTCCGTCGAACCAGTTGGGGCCCCAGCTGAAGGCGACGTCGATGCTGCCGTCACGCAACGCGCCAAGGATGGTGTCCCGGTCGATATGACGGAACTCCAAGCGGGCGCCATCCAAACGCTCGGGCACCTCCGTGAAGATGCCGGCCAGCCTGTCCGGTGCTCCCACGTGCACAAAGCCTACGCTGAGTACTTTTTCCAGGCGCTTGTTGGACCAGTACTGAATTCGGTCGACTGCGTCAATAGCCTCTTTGGCCAGGGGCAACAGTTCAGTTCCCTGCACGCTGAGTTCAACGCGTCGGGAAGACCTGACGAAGAGCGGCGCCCCGAGTAGAGACTCCAATCGATGGACCTGCTGACTCAACGCAGGAGTCGTCATGTGAAGTGACTGCGCCGCACGCGTGAAATGCAGGTGCTCCGCCACTGCGACAAAAGCACGCAGGGCGATGGTGCTTGGTTCAGCCACGGCCACTCCTGAAACGTTAAACTTCTCTTAAGAATAGGAACCTTTGAGCTGGCCCGCCAGACCTATAGGCCTGCAGGCTGGCTGCTTTTTCATTTTGGTCTCCCGGCCCTTCGTGATTCGCGGCTACGGTCTCGATCGGATTTCGAGTTTTTGGCTGGTCTAGAGATATGTAGCAGGAGGCGGCAGTTCGTGTGAGTGCCCCCGGGGCTGGTCCTTCTGAAGGGGCCTGGACTGGCGCCCATGAGCTCTGGCTGGTCCGCCAGCGCTTCGATACCCCGGACCGGCAGCTGACCTACGACTCTTCCCTTGAGGCGATGCATGAGATCTCGGACCGCCGTGACCGCGTCGACGAAGCGATCACAGGGATGGTATGCAGCAGTGAATACATAACCGTGGTCCGTGCGCTGCCGTGCCTGCGCGGCATCTCGACGCTGACCGCCTTTGGCCTGGCCGTGGAGATCGGTGACTGGGACCGCTTTACAGGCTCCAGGATCGGCGCTTATCGGGGCCTGGTCACGGCAGAGCATGCCTCCGGCGCGTCCCGGTCATTGGGCTCCATCCCCAAAATCGGCAATGGCCACGCCCGGCGGCTGCTTGTCGAGGCCGCCTGGCACCACCGCCGACCCTACAACAACCCGTCCCGGCTGATACGGTCCCGCTGGGAAGAAGCCACCTCAGAGGCACGAACCCGGGGTCACGCCGGGAACCGGCGCCTGCACGAGCGCTGGATCAGCTACCTCGACCGCCGCAAGCGTCCAGTCATCGCCAACGTCGCTATCGCCCGCGAACTCGCCGGCTGGTGCTGGTCACCGGCCACTGGCACACATCCGATCGCCGCCAGCTCCCTAACATCGTTGCCCTCTGGTACGAGTCGCGGCAGAGGGTGGCGTTTCTGGAAGGACCAGGTCAATGCCTAACACGACTTCATTGCCGCGACATTCGCCGGCGACAGGCAGTTCGTCCAGTGAGGCACGCCCCAACCGGGGGCAGCCAGAGTGCAGGTAAGCCCGCTGTAGGACGCCGTCACACTATTCCTGATAGCGGCGGGGCAGTTGCCGTTGCGATTTCCGACGGCCCGGACGGCCGTCATTCTGCCCCGCCGCAGTCAAGGGCGAGGCGGGTAAGTTCCGAGCGAAATTGCTGTACCGCTCGTAGAGGTCCTATATACCAAGCCTGGCCGGTCTTCCACGGTCCACGCTTCGTAGCGTGAGGCGTTGTCGTAGAGCCGTCTGCCGCCGCTGTGTTGCTGGACCCAAAGGATGTCACCGTTTGGAGTGACAGCATCAACAAGGCCACGGCAGACGCTGAACCCGTCTTGGCGAATTTCCACCCCCATACCGGGCAGAGCGCTCCAGTCCAGTACGCGGTGCATCAATCACACCTTAGAGGCGGTTGCGAGATGCCGGGAGCGAAGTCCTGCCAGGAAGCCCGAGGTGAGCTCCTTGGTTCTAACGCCGGTGGCTGTCCCGTACAGATGGAAGTCCGGCCTGATCAGTACGACGTCGACGGGGGACTCGGGTGTGCTGAGGGTGTCCAGCCATTGGTGGTACGTTCCATCGATGTCATTGATGATCTCCACGCCGTCAGAGACAACGCTGTCCTTTTCGAAGCTGGCCAGGCGGATCCCGATGAGCCCGAGGCGCCTCTGGTCTTCCAAGGAGATGCCCGTGAGCATGGAGCTGCGCTTTGTGAGAAGTACGCCTGGGCCGCCCAGCAGGTCATCCAACAGCATGGTCGTCTTGCCGGGCCCGGCCACCCGCCCCTGAATGGCGAGTTCTCCACCGTGCGGGCCGGTGTGCAGGCCAAGACCTAGCCCGGGGCGGGGAGGGGCCGGTGCTTTCCGGGTGGTTCCCCATTCAGCGATCATGCGCCCGTCTCGTGCCGCTGCTTCCCCCGGCTCGGTGAGGCAGATGACCTGACCAAGACTTATTGAGAACTTCACGAAGGCGGTGGCATGCTGGGAACGCTCCGGGCCGTATGTGTCCAGCAAAGAGTCATCAGCGAGGCCGTCGACGACTGCAGCCAGCTTCCAGGCCAGATTCATGGCGTCGCGGACGCCAGCTCCCAGCCCCTGACCGGCGAACGGGGGCATGAGGTGGGCCGCGTCGCCGGCAAGGAGAATTCGCCCCCGGCGCCACTCGGTTGCCCAGCATGCCTGGAAGGTGTAGACCGAGTGCCGTTCGAGCTTCGCGTTCTCCGCTGTGACGCCGTAAGGGGCCAGCAGTTCCCACGCCTTCTCCGTGCGGTTGAGTTCTTCCCGGGTTTCCCCCGGGAGGCGCATGAACTCCCAGCGGCGCCGCCCGGGCCCGCCGGGGACCATCGTCGCCGGGCGGGAGGTATCGCACAACTGAGAGGCGACGTGGGGAAAATCGAGGCCAGGTCCCGGCTTGACGTCAACTACGAGCCAGTCGTAAAAGAAACCCTCGTCATGCCATTCAATCCCGGCATGCTGGCGGACCGCACTGTTGGCTCCGTCGGCACCGATAAGCCAGCCGGACAAGGCGGTAACGTGTTCTCCGTCGCTGGTCCGGGTCAGTTTGACGCGGATGCTGTCCTTGTCTTGGGATATGTCCCCGGCTTCCCAACCACGGAGGACGGTGACCGTGGGCAGTTCCTTGACCAGTGCGTCAAGACGGTCCTCCAGCGCAGGCTGGTTGAAGAAGTAGGTGTTGTACCAACCCGATTCCCCGCGCCCGCTCCAATCAACCTCGACAAGAGTTTCCCCTTGACCGTTCCGCCAGATGTACATGTCGTCATAGGGCTGGGTCACGTCAGGGATGCTGTCGGGGGCGAGCCCCACGGATTGCAGGATCCGCGCAAAATCCGAGCAATGCGTCACGGCGCGAGGAAGCGGATATCCCGTTTCCTTGCGGTCGACGACGAGCACCCGGTGCCCCCGGCGTCCGAGCTGGAGCGCGAGCAGCTTCCCCACGGGCCCGAAACCGACGATGGTTACGTCTGCACTCTGCAGGCCTGAGCCGCCGATGGTCTTCATTGACATACCTTTCGATCTCACGCCTCTGCTTCGAGGCATCACTGCATCAACCGTAAGGAATTCAACGTGATTCGACTCACAGAGTGTCCCGATTTGCGGGACAGCAATTGCCTGAAGAAACACTCTTCCTGATTTCAGGGCAGCTATGTTGTTCAGCTCACACACTGGTCCCCCAGTAACGCCATGGAACGCCGTCGAAGGAGGTGCGGCCCAGTTGGAGACCCTGTTCGCCTCAGCCGCCGCGCTGACTGGGCTCTCCCCGGGCGGCCTCGTCATGGTGCCCGGGCCGCTTCGTGGCCGGTCTTGGCGTCGGAGCAGCGTTGACAACAGCCATGACCGTGGCACGGAACAACGCTCCCGCGAGTCGGGGATCCCTCGTCGTCACCATCACCATGGCCGGGATTCCACTCGGCGGCGTTGTTGCGCCTCTGATCGCCGTTCCTATGCTGCCGGCCTCCGGATGGCGTCCGATGTTCTTCATCGGTATTGCCCGTACCCTCGCGATCCTGGTTGCCGTCCTTCTGACGAAGTTCCCGGTCACCACTGAAGACGAAGTGGCCGGGCCGTGCTTGGACAACCCGGCATAAGCTGGGGCCGTCTTCTCGGGCCGCTGGGCAGTGATGGCGCTGATCCTTGCTGGATGTGCTATCGCGAACATGGTCGCCTGGTAGGGCCTGAACTCATGGGTTGACGAAGCCATGATCGGGCTTCGGCTGAACCTGCAGGCAGCCCTGCTGTTCAGCTTTGTCTTAACCGGGGCAGCTGTAATCGGCTCCTTCGCGACCGCCTGGATCGCCGACCGCTGGGTAACGGGGCTTCCCTCGCGGCCGTTCGCACCGGAGCATGCACCTTCTGGGGCTCGTGGGCATCCTGGCCCTGCCCTTCTCGGCACTGGTGGCTGTTGCCTGGGGGCTTATGGGCATCGGCGGGCCCTCGACAATGAACCCTGTGCACACCGCTACCTCCGACATCTACCCGCTCTCGCCCAGGGCAACCGCTCTGGGCTGGTCAAACGGCACCTCCTTCATCGGCGCCTTCCTCGGCTCGACCCTAGGCGGGATCGCGATCGCCACCGGTGGATCGTTCAATGCCTTTAGCACCTTCGCGACGGCTGCCGCTGTGTGCCTGGTCGCGGTGGCGGGCCTATACGTGGCTGACCGGAAAAATACTCACGCTTCGTTCCGTCACCCGCAGGGCCGCCATGGCGAGCCGCTTTTCCCTTCGGAGGTTCCCGCATGACACTGTTACAGCACACCCCCACTGAACCCTGCACGTACTGGAGGGCTGCTGGTTCCGGGGGCCGTCCGGCTGCTGGATCCCGCACCGATGACCCTCGAAACAGGCTTCCGCCGTCTTGACTCCGGTGTCCTGCACGTCGCCGCACAGACTGATATGCACGCATGCACCGGCGAGATGTGATAGAGTTACCGGAGCCGACCGAGTTCTTCACCGCTCCGCCTGCTCGGCCGCGCGTGAAAGCGGCGCCATTTCCACGGTGATTACCGGGCACATGGGGTTCGGCCATGACGCCCCGCGCCGAGAGGACGGCTCGGTGCTGGGCGGGCGTCTGCTGCATAGCGGCAGGGACACCGAATGGGGTCTGGTGTTACGCAGCCACATCCTGCTCGGCTACGACCTCCCCGGAACCGGAATGTCCCCTGACCAAGTCACCGCCAAAGTCCACGAGGCGCTCGGGCCCAACCCCCTCCAGCACGCCTACGACCAGCTCACGTTCCTCTCACGGATCCTGCCGCCGCTCTACGTCGCAGAAAACCGGGGCATGAGTATCCCGCGGCCCTGGTAAAAAAGTCCACAACAACCGCCACAAATAGGCGGGCCGGACTCAACCGAGTCCGGCCCGCTTCTTGCGCTCCAAATGCTCCCTGGCACCCGGGAGGTCAATGACCGGATTGAGCTCCTTCAGGGCCTCCAGGGCTGCGGGGCTTTTGGCGGCGAAGCGGCTTGTCGGCATAACGACAGCGATGGCCTGCAGTGCACCGGTTGGACCGGTCATTGCTGTGGCGAGGGCACAGATGCCCAGATCATGTTCTTCAATGTCCACGGCCACGCCGACGCGTCGAACGAGTTGCACTTCGTCCTGAAGCTCCAGCCTGTTGATGACGGTGGTGTCCGTGAATCGTTCGAGTTCCTGGGGGAGGAGGTCCTCGGCCCGGGCCGGTGGAAGCGCCGCCAGCAGGGCCTTGCCGACGCAGCTGGCGTGTAGTGAGAAGCTCCTGCCGACCTTGGTGACACCCTTGAGGCGCTCAGGGGAGGCTACCTGGTCGACGATGACAACTTCGCGGCCACTGAAGATGGCCAACTCGGCGTTCTCGTTTGTCGCCCGCGCCAGGGCGACAAGCTGACCGCGGTTGGCGCTTAGCAGGTGAAGATGGCCGGCCATGCCGAATTTCAGCACGCCCGGGCCCAGGGCGTACCCGGGGCGGCCTGGTGTGCGGACAACGTAAAGCTCGTCCTCCAGGTCCTGGATGGTCCGGTGCACGGACGATCGGGGAAGGCCTGTGCGGGCAGCGAGTTCAGACAGGCTAAGACGCCCCCGGCTTTCGGCGAGGGCGTCCAGGACCAGACTGACACGGGAAAGGGTCGTCACGGCTTCATCACCGGAACATCATTGCCTCTTAGGTTCCGGCCGTCCAGATGCGGCTGACGGTCAAGTGCCGAAGGGACCAATCCCCGCTGTTCACCAGGAGCTCGTACTGGCCAAGGGTGTGCACAAGTGGAGTGCCGCCCGTAAGTAGCCATCGCGTGTAATGGGCAGAGGCACGCCACTGGCCCTCCTCAGGTCCGGGGTTGACGATCAGGTTGCTCACGTCGTGCCGGTGCCCGTCGGGGCTGCTCCACAATCGTGTGAACAGTTCACGTGCCCCTGCCGGATTCGTGGACGTGGCAGTGGGAAACTGGACGTGGCTGTTTCCCAGCATGTCCACCACGGCGTCTACGTCCTTGCGGTCTGCGATGGCGACGTACGTGTGCAGGAGATTTGCGATATGGTGTCTGGCTTCGGCGGGTTGAATGCTCATCGGGCTACCTCCGAATGTGCTGCCTGCCATTGACGGACCCAGGACCGGCCATAGTCGTTGCCGTGTGGGGTCCGCAGAACAGTGTGGACATGGAATTGTTTGGGCGTGCGGTAGTCGAGGAACACTCCGCAGTGATGGTCAAGTTCGGCAATGACAACGGGGGACTGGATCCGGTAGTAGAAGACATCGCCGGGCTTGTGCCCGCCGATCCAGGAGAACCAGGTTTCCTCCAGGTGCTCTTTGACCTCGCGCATCCGTGCCGCACGGGGACCTTCCGGCAAGGGGAGGACGAATTTTTCGACGATTGAAAGCGCGATTTGTTGTGCTTCGGCGGGCATGTCCGCCACCCGGATCCCTTCAAAGGGGATGACCCGGTTGTCCTGGAACGCGCCGGCAAGGTGCCTTTCGTCTCCGGGGTGAACACGTCCCTCCGGCATGGCCGGGTCGACCATCTGCTGGTAGACCGTCGCGGCGGCCTGTTGGTCGGCGGGCAGCGCGGCCATGAGGTTGGTGCCAAGCTGGATCCGGTCTCCGAAGGCGGCAGTACCGGCGTGGGGTCCTTCGTCGATCTCGTTGGGCTCTGCTCCGAAGAAGACCGGGCTGAGGGACATGCGTCCATCAACGACAAGGCAGTTCACTGCGCAGTGGTGCCCGTACAACTGCCAGCCCCACGGTGCGCTCTGGTGGGGTGTCCCGTACAGGGCGAAGTTGTAGCTGAACTCGTTCAGGACACTTTGGAGTCCCACGACTTCTCCCAGGAAACCGTTGATCAGCATCATGCCGTGTGCGAGCTCATAGCCTTCCGGGCTTAGGGACGCCTTTACAAGCGCCAGAGCTTTTTCACGGACGTCCCGGGGCTGGCACTCGAGCCTGAGGCCTGTATCGAACTGCATGAATTCGGGGTTGGCCCAGGTTTGCCACTCCACGGCATCCACCGGGTAGGTGAGCTTGTCCCGGTCCTCAGCGGAAAGCGTGGCCAGCAGAGCCTCGGCTGCCTCGACCATGGCGGCAACCGGGGCCTCC
Organism: Pseudarthrobacter phenanthrenivorans; assembly: GCF_036455295.1. Taxonomy (GTDB): domain Bacteria; phylum Actinomycetota; class Actinomycetes; order Actinomycetales; family Micrococcaceae; genus Arthrobacter; species Arthrobacter phenanthrenivorans_C. The sequence continues at coordinate 185,754 of NZ_JAYXNX010000004.1, forward strand.
TCGCCCGGCAATGCCGGTGCGAAAGGGTAAAGGCCCTCCCGCAGGAGGCCATCTTCCGTGACTCCACGGAATTCATTCAGGTAGAGAGGTGTCCACCCCTTAACCAGCTCACCGGTAAAGGTCCCCTCCGTCCGGGCCTCCTGGCGGTAGGCGTACGCATCGAGGCCCTTCACATCCTCGATGCGGGGATGGCCTTGCGGGAAAAGATACTGGCGGAATTCTGCTGTGCTCATGGGCGCACTCCTTCGTGCTCGGGTAATCGGGTCAGTGGTTGTGGTTGGTGACGGCCTGCCGGACAGTGGCGATGTCGCCACTGGCGATCGCTTCCACGAGTTCGGCGTGCACCCGCAGACGGTCAGCCCTGTAGGCCGCCGCCGCGGCTTCATCCTCATCGAAGCGTGATGAAGCCGACGACGACAGATGCCCAAGCGTGCCGATGTATACCGCCCGCGCCATCGCGTTCGGGCAGATCGAGGCTATCCTCTCGTGCAGCGCCCAGTTCGCCCGCATGAACCCGTCCCAGCCCGCGGAGGATTCCATGCTGGCCACGAGACGGCGCAGCTCCGAGAGGTCCTCGTCGGTGCGGCATCGGGCAGCCCCGACGTCAATCAGTTCTTCGAGGTGGTCCCGCAGTTCAATAGCATCCATCACGGCAGAAGGCTGTTCCCCGACCGTCAGGAGCGTGTGGCGCAACCGGACCACAGGGCTGGTTTCGGCGACGAACAGGCCGCCGGTCCGGCCTGGACGGATCTCCAGCACCCCTCGCTCCCGCAGAAGCCGGACCGCTTCACTGACCGTCGCGCGGGCATAACCGGTCTCTTCCCGCAGCGACGGCAGAGTCCCCACGAGGGTTCCCGGCTCAAGACCCTGGGCACGGATCCGCTCTTCCAGGGCGGCAGCCAGATGTTCAGCCCGCGAACGGGGCGCGGCCAGATTTAATCCTGCAGCCGCAGCATTATGAGGTGTCCCGGAATGCTGAACGGCGGGCTGTACGGCGCCGGAGATCTGTGTCATGCTCCTATTGAAGCACAAAAGGTGCGAACGTTTTAGCTCTTTTTGACAGTGGCTGTCGAAGCGTGAAGGGAAGACCCATGAAAATCGTCGGTATCCGCCGCAATGCTGGACCCGTAGAGGTCGCCGCACTCTCCGAGGACGGGCAGACCGTCTCCGTGCTGGCCGGGCTGGAGCAGTTCTGGGCCGCACCGGCCCGGCACCTTGGAGCAGAGGCATCCGGGGAAACCCTGCCCGCCGCCGGTGTGGAGTTCGTCCCGCCGGTGCTGCCCGGCGCCCGCGTGATCTGCATTGGCCTGAACTACCTCAAACACGTCGCCGAAGGCTCCTTCAAGGACCAGGAACTTCCCGAACACCCGACCCTGTTCGCGCGGTGGACCCAGTCCCTCACCGTGGACGGTGCCGCGGTTCCTGTCCCATCCGGGGAAGATGGTCTGGACTGGGAAGGCGAGATCGTCGCCTGGGTCGGTGACACCCTCGTGGACGCCTCACCGGAGGAAGCACTCGACGCTGTTGTCGGCTATTCGGTCTTCAACGACCTCACCGCCCGCCGGGCCCAAAAACTCACCTCACAGTGGATCCTGGGCAAGAACGCCGATCTTTCCGGTCCGGTCGGACCCATGGTCCCCGCTGCTGAGGTCGGCGACCTGCGCGACGGCCTGCGGGTCCAGACCCGAGTCAACGGCGAGACCGTGCAGGACGGGAACACCACCGAGATGGTCTACACCGTAAGTGAAACTCTGGCGCACATCTCCAAAACCTTCACCCTTCGCCCCGGTGACCTGCTCGCCACCGGAACGCCCTCCGGCGTTGGCTACGCACGCACCCCCCAGTGGCTCCTCCAGCCCGGGGACACCGTCGAAGTTGAGGTCGAGAAAATCGGCACGCTGCGCAACACCATCGTTGGCAACGAAGCCCGCCACGCCGCCGCCCGCGAGATCCAGGGAGCACTGCGGTGAGGGTCCAGCTCATCCTGCCGTCTGTCACAGTCCCTGCGTCAGGCCGGCCCTCTAGCCTGCTCATCGGCAAAGGTGCCGCGGAATGAACAGAACCGACAACCCACTAGGCCCGCTGGCGGGCCACACGGTCATCGACCTCAGCCGGGCCCTGGCCGGACCGCACGCCGGCATGATGCTGGCTGACCTTGGTGCCCGCGTCATCAAGGTGGAAAACCCCGGAACCGGTGATGACACCCGCGGCTGGGGGCCGCCCTTCGTGGGCCCCGAGGACGACCTGCAGTCCACTTACTTCATGTCCTGCAACCGCAACAAGGAGTCCATCACACTGGACCTGAAGAGCGGGGACGGCCAGGCGGTGCTCCGCGGGCTGCTGGAGCGCGCCGACGTCGTGATCGAAAACTTCCGTCCCGGCGTGATGGACAGGCTGGGTTTCTCCACCGCCGCCATGCACGAACTCAACCCGCGGCTGGTGATCCTGTCCATCACCGGCTTCGGGCACGATGGGCCGGAGTCCCAGCGCAGCGGCTATGACCAGATCCTCCAGGGCGAGGCCGGGCTCATGTCGCTGACCGGTTCCGGGCCGGACGACCCGCAGCGTGTGGGCGTGCCTATCGCGGACCTGCTGGCCGGTATGAACGGTGCGTTCGGCGTGCTCGCAGCGCTGGTGGAGCGGGAGCGGACCGGACGCGGCCAGGTGGTGCGCACGTCGCTGCTGGCATCGCTGATCGGCGTGCACGCCTTCCAGGGAACGCGCACCACCGTAGCCGGCGAAGTGCCTCAGGCCCAGGGAAACCACCATCCGTCCATTACCCCCTATGGCCTGTTCGCATGCCGCGACGGCAGCGTCCAGATCAGCGTGGGCAGCGAAAAGCTTTGGGCCTCTTTCGCCGCCGCCTTAGGCCTGGACCCCGCCGCGCCCGGCTTTGCCAGCAACGCCGAAAGAGTGCGGAACCGGGCCGGGGTGATTGCCGCCGTCGAACGCGTCTTTGCCGACTACGGCGCGTCCGAACTGCTGCAGAAATTGAACGACGCCGGGATCCCGGCCGGGAAGGTCCGCTCACTGGACGAGGTGTACGCCTGGGAGCAGGTTGCCTCCCAAGGCCTCGTGGTGGACGTTGACCACCCCCTGCTCGGCAAGGTCAGCCTGCCCGGCCCGCCACTGCGGTTCTTCGCACCCGGCGACACCGCGGAGACCACCCTGACCAAACACGACGCGCCACCGTTACTCGATGAAGACGGGCCGGCGATCCGGGAATGGCTGGGCCTGGCCGCAGCGCCCGGGGTGAAATAGCCATGGCGACGACAGAAAAGGTGCGGCACCTGACTGCCGCCGAACTGCTGAACGCGGTGGTGGACCAGGGTTCGTTTGTCTCATGGGACACAGAGCCCGAGCAGCCGGTGACATCCTCGGAGTACGCCCGCGACCTGGCCACGGCGCGTGAGCGCAGCCGCGTCGACGAGTCCGTGATCACCGGCGCGGGGCTCATCCGCGGCCGACGGGTGGCCCTGATTGTCAGCGACTTCTCTTTCCTGGCCGGGTCAATCGGCCATGCGGCGGCCCAAAGGATTGTTGCCGCCGTCGAGCGTGCTACCGCGGAGGGACTGCCGCTGCTGGCCGGCCCCGCCTCAGGAGGAACGCGGATGCAGGAAGGGACGCTCGCGTTCCTGTCCATGGTGAAGATCACCGGCGCTGTACGGGCCCACCGGAAGGCCGGGCTTCCCTACCTTGTCTATCTTCGTCACCCCACCACAGGGGGCGTCATGGCATCCTGGGGATCCCTGGGGCACATCAACGTTGCCGAACCGGGCGCTTTGTTAGGATTCCTTGGCCCCCGCGTGTACGAAGCGCTCCACAGCGAACCGTTCCCGGACAACGTGCAGGTCACGGAGAACCTCTTCAACAAAGGACTGATCGATGGCGTGGTGGACCCAGCCCACCTGGCTGACCTGGTGGACCGGGCACTGGGCATCCTCATGCCCTGCCGGTACACCGTCTCAGTGCCAGCCGCCCCGTCCACCCTGTCCGTCAGCCCCGCCGAGGTCGACGCCTGGACCTCCATCGGAATCTCCCGCCAGCCGCGGCGGCCGGACCTCCGCCAGCTCCTCAAGTACGGTGTCACCGACACGCTGCCCCTAAACGGAACCGGGCAGGGGGAGAAGGATCCCGGGCTGCTGCTCGCCTTGGCCCGGTTCGGCACCCAATCCTGCATCGTCCTGGGCCACTCGCGCCCACTGCGGAAGGACGCACCCGGCATGGGTCCAGGCTCCCTCCGGGAAGCCCGGCGCGGGATGAAGCTCGCCGAGGAACTACGTCTGCCACTGCTCACGGTCATTGATACCGCCGGCGCCGCACTGTCGCAGGAGGCGGAGGAAGGCGGACTGGCCGGCGAGATTGCACGGTCGCTGTATGACCTGATCGGACTCGAATCACCGTCGGTCTCGGTCCTGTTGGGCCAGGGTAGCGGGGGAGGGGCGTTGGCGCTGCTGCCGGCGGACCGCACCATCGCGGCGCAGCACAGCTGGCTTTCGCCGCTGCCGCCCGAGGGTGCAAGCGCAATCGTTCATCGCACCACAGTCTTCGCCCCTGACATGGCGCAGGCACAGGGCGTGAACGTGGCATCCCTCTACGCCAACGGCCTGGTGGACCACATCGTGGACGAACGCGACGACGCCGCACGAGAACCCCGCGAGTTCTGCACCCGGATGGCACATGCGATCGAATACGAGCTCGCGTCTGTGGCGGGCGTCCCCATTCCCGAACTGTTGGCAGCCCGCGGACGGAAATACGGAAACCTGGGCGTCCTCTGACTGGCAGTGCGACCACCTTGGCGGCGCGCCACTGCTGCTACTGGTTCGCTTGGGTCTGCGGGCCCGTGAAGTCGCAGAGCTGACAGATGATGATATTGATTGGCGGTCCGGAACGGTCCGGATCAGAGGCAAAGGCTATGCCTGTCAGCTCATGCCGGTGCCGGCCGATGTCGGTCAGGGCCATTGCTGCGTATCTGGATGCGCGTGGGAGGCCGATGGCCAGTGCGCGGCATATTTCCTCATAGAGCGTGCCCCATACCAGGCGTTGAGACGGGTCGGCATGACCAATGTCGTGGTCAAAGCGGCGCGACAGGGCGCCCAGCATGACACCCGCCAGTACGCCGAGGTAGACAACGCCGCCGACGATGCTGGTCGTCTGTTCGTTCAATGCCGAGGCCGGGCCCCTGAAGCAGGAGGGGTACGACTGCGCCGAAGACAATCAGGTGTAGCCTTCCATGACCGTGACGAGCATGCAGAGGATGACTACCACAGCGTTCGATAGGTAAGGCCGGGTGGAGCGGTCCGCATGGGTTGCCGTGATGGTGGGTCCTTGGGGAAGTGGTGGCACGTTATTGTGCCTTGGTATTTAGTTCGTTTTGACTCGGTGATCTGACCAGATGAGGTTGTTTGATGTGTGTGTGAAGTGGCCGGTGTAGCGGCCGATCGCTTCACAAACAGGGCCGCGGGGTCGGCCACGGACCAGCGTTGATAGATCGCGTTGTATTCGATGGAGTGCGTGCCCGGTTCCAGGGTCAGGTTGGTGACGAGGTGACGGGTGCGGGGCGGGTGGGGAAAGATGGAGGCGAAGAACGAGGTGATATCGCTGCTGCCGCTTACTGCCGGGTTGTTCTTGAAGTGCAGCTCGGCGTCTACGAGCGGGGCTGCGGCTGCTTCCGGGTCCTGGTTGTCCATTGCTCTGCAGTAGCGGGCAAGGGACTCCTCGATAGTGTGGCGGATCTCTGGCAGCGCCAATGTGCTGCCGAAGACCTAACGGGGTGTCATCGCTTGGCAGCGCTTAGGCAGGAGGATTCCACAAGTTCGACGCGTGCGCCCAGATCGGAGCCAAAGTCCCTTACCAGCTCGGAAATGCCGTCAGTCTGGGCGACGCCGTAGATATAGAAATCGGGACGGACGAGTAGGGCGTCGGCGCCGAGGGCATCGAATCACTGGCCGTAGGCTTCGGTGGCGTCTACCGTTGTCGTTGCCGCGGGCTCCGGGCCAAACTCGATGACTTGGAATCCGAGGTTGTACCACTGGAAGAGTTCTGGTCTGGCTGGACATGGCAGGCGTACGCGGCGGAAAAACGGCGAAGTTCGTCAAACAGTACGCCGATCTCCGGGTGATCCTGGCCTGTGCTGCCACCGCCTACGGCGAGGAAGTAGGCTCCGGCCGTGGGCAAATCTCAGCATGGTTAGAAGGGAAGTTTAGGTCAGATCTCTCAGCGCCGAGCAGGCGATTGAGGGAATGCCCCGACTGGTCAGGCAGGCCTCCGAGCGCGGCCGGCTTGACCAGAGATTTGGTTCCCTAAACGGGGGTTTCGTGTCCGGCAGTAACGTTTCGCGTGCAGTGGCCCCTGCATACTGGATATCGGAGGCAAAGGCCGGGCTGAGCGCTACGTACGTGCGCTGTTGCTCCACATTCTGCTGCGTCGGTGCGGCTGCCGTGAACGATGTGCCCCCGTAATTGCCAATAACCTTGAGTTAGTAGGCTCGCGATGCTGTTGCTGGACGTTGAATTCTTCGAACTAACTAGCCTAGGAGACATCCGCTTACGCCGTCAGGTCGGGGATTTGACTGTTTTCATGGTGAAACGCGAGGCGACTTTCTGGATTCCCGGCAAGGTCAGGATGTGTTCGCTGAGGAACTCTTCATAGGCTGCAAGGTCGTTGACGGCGATTCTGATGAAGTAGTCGGGGGAACCGAACATTCGGTGGATTTCGGTCACCTCGTCGAAGTTCGCCATGGCGTCCTCGAAGCCGTAGACGCTGTGGCGGTCGAAAGCGTTCAGGTCGACATCGAGGATGACTTCGAACGTCCGGCCGAGTGCTGCGGGGTCGACGACGGCCCGGTATCCGAGTATGGTCCCGGACTCCTCGAGCCGTTGCACACGCCGAAGGCATGGCCCCGGGGTGAGGTTCACTTTGTCCGCAAGATCGACATTGGAAATACGCCCATCCCGCAGTAGTTCGGCAATTATTGCACGATCAATCTTATCCATAAATAAATATTGCATGAAGACCGCTAATTTGTGCAATATTGGCAATCGCATGGCTTGGCCACTCAGGGAGCATTGAAGACGTGAACAAACCTCTACAAACTTCATCTCTTCTCATCGCCCCACTCGCCGCCCGACCTATCGACGAGATTCGATCAGGCCTCAAGGATTCCTTCGCGGCCGGCTTGGGTATGTTTCCGCTCGGAATCGCCTTCGGGCTTCTTGTTGTCCAATCTGGCCTGCCATGGTGGGTAGCCCCCGCACTGTCCTTGGCGGGCTTCGCGGGTTCCCTCGAAATGTTGCTCGTCGGGATGATGAAGGAGATGACCCCGCTGGGCACGATCGCGTTGACAACACTTTTGGTCAACTTTCGGCACGTCTTCTACAGCTTTTCGTTCCCTATGCACGTGGTGAAATCGCGTTGGGCCAAGGCGTACTCCGTCTACGCAATGATCGATGAGGCTTATGCCGTCACGGCAGCGTCAAAAGGGACGTGGACCGGCCGCCGACTGATCAGCCTGCAATTGGCGTTCCAGGCCTACTGGGTGGGTGGCGGACTCGCGGGAATCGCCATCGCCTCGTTGCTGCCAGCCCGCATCGAAGGGCTTGAGTTTGCCCTGTGCGCGCTCTTCGTCACGTTGACGCTCGACGCCGTGATGTTGAGTCAGCAGCTTCCCTCGCTCATGTTGGGGGCTGCGGCTTTCATTGCGGCAGCTGCAACGGTGCCTGACGTTGCCCCGTTCGCCGGACTGTTGACATTCGTCGCGCTGCTGATTGGGCGCTACACGCTGGCGCGTCGGAATGGAGCCCACAATGCCTGATACCTGCTACATCATCGCCGTTCTGGTGTTCGTCTTCACTATCACGCTCGCGCTCCGGGCATTGCCATTCGCGGCCCTGCGGCCGCTTCGTAAATCAGCCTTAGTCCGGAAATTGGCGCTCTGGTTGCCGGCAGGCATCCTCGTCATTCTGGCCGCATCCACCCTGCGCGGCGAGGCCGTCGCGGATCCCGGGCACTTGCTGCCTGCGTTGCTCGGGGTTGCCGTGACTACTGCCGCACACTTTCTTGGCGGGCGGCGAACGCTTCTAAGCGTCGGCCTGGGGACGCTGAGCTACGTTGCACTGGTCAACCTCATGTGAGCCTTCTTCGAAAAATCATGCCCTTCGAGCTCAATCCGTCAGCCCGCTTGTAAGGACATCGGGGGATCCGACGGACAGCAGTCGGCGATGTTGAACAGCACCATTTTGTTTTGCATCCCACCCTGAAGACTCTGGCCAAAGTTAGCCCTTTTAATAAATGTCTGACGCCAGCCGACGGACGTGTCGAACACGGCGGCGGGCTTCGCGAACGTCTTGCCCGGCTTCTCCATCACCCACGGGGCACGGCTTATCAATTCCACCCGCCGGCGACGACGATGTCCGCGGCGCTGACCTTGATTCTGTGGCTCGCCATTATGATGGCTGACGGGCCCGAGACGCAGAGCCGGTTATCAGTGTGCCGGGCGCACTGTCCGGGGTAGCCGTCGAGCAACTTGGCCACACGTGCCACGTTGCAGTTCTCCTCGCCGGCGCCCTAGGCGATGCCGAGGATCACTTCCTCCACGGTGGCCGGGTCAATGCCGGCGTCTTCGACGGCGGCGCGGACCGTGAGTGCAGCGAGGTCGTCCGGCGTGCAGAAGAGGGAGCCGCCGCAGCGGCCCCCGGGCGTGCGGGCGCCGCCAACGAGAAATGCCTCAGCCATGTTGTTGCTTTCCTTTGTTCGTTTTCACGCGAGTTTTCGTCACGGTCTTGCTGCCGCGATGCGATGTATCCGATGGGGCGAGTTACTTGAAGGCGGGGATGCCGGTAAAGTCAGGGCCCACGATGAGTGCCCGCATGGATTCGGTGCTCTCTGGGTAGAGACGACTTCCATATCGGCCATGTGGCGGCTGACATGGTTTTCCAGTAGGAGCTAGTTGCCGCCGAGCAGGTCACGTGCCGGGTTGCAGATCCACTTGCCCTTCTGGACTATAGCCAACTTGACCGTCGAAGCCTGGGCGACGGTGAGTTGGCCCCGGTCTGCGAGTTCGGCCATGCGGGTGCTGAGCAGCTACATGGTGGTCAGCTCGCTGAGCATGCTCGCCAACCGTGACTGCCCAGCTGGTAGGAAGCAACGGGTTTGCCGAACTGGTGGCGGGTCTGGGCGTAGTCGGCGGCGATCTCAAAAGAAGAGAATGGGTTGGTCAACCGCCTCCCTGGCCGCCCCGCCACGGGTTGACTGGAGCAAGCGGGACACGTCACGGAACGAGGGAAGCCTTCCAGGCTCTTGACTGCGGCCAGGCGCATTTGTTCGATGACGATGTCGGCCTGGAAAATGGCGCGTTCCCCCTTGCCGGTGCTTACGGTGGGGGAGTAGCGCGTCGGGTATCGGCCGTCGTCGTCCTTTTCGATGACGAACGCGTTCACGTTCCCGTCCCCGGTGTTACGGGCGAAGAGGACCATGACGTCCGTGAGGTGCCTGTTGCCGATCCACCGTTTGTGGCCGTTCAGGATCCAGTGGTCCCCGTCGCGGCGGTGCTGTTCTCCAGGGCAACGGAGTACGAGCCATGCTCGGGTTCGGTCAGGGCGGAGGCTCCGGTCATTTCAATGCGGGCCAGGGCCGGGAGGCAACGTTCCTTTTGCTCGGGGCTAGCGAGGATGTTCAGGGCTCGCACGCAGGGTTGGAATGGATGCCGAGGCACGACACGCTGCTCGGCGAATGCACGGACCTTGTCCCGAACGGCGATCTCCTCGGGTGCGGGGCGGTCATCCAACATAAAGTAATCGGAGACCGTTGCACGCTGATCAACTGTGGTCGTCATGATTGAACTGTCCGTTCTTAAACTTGCTGGAACTGAGGTGATACTGCGACAGGGAATTCTACTGCTTGCACACGAGAGGCCCGATCGCTCCGGCGTAGACAGCGGAGCGGGGAGTCCCTTGACGTTCAGGGACTCCCCGCCGAGGAAGCATTTGTGTTGCGATGACGCGGTGGATGGGCCCCGTAGACGACGTTGTACAGGGGCTGGTCATGATAATCTGTCCTGGGCGGTGATCTAAGCGACGCGTGTGCCGGAGGCGAGTTGGACGGCGACGTCGACAATCATGTCTTCTTGTCCGCCGACGTAGCCGGCTTTGCCGATTTCTTCGAGGATTTGCCATGCAGGGATGCCGTAGCGTTCGGCGGCGCGTTCGGCGTGGATGAGGAAGGAGGAGTAGACCCCTGCGTATCCCTGCATGATGGAGGCGCGGTCCATGATGGGCATGCGGGTGATGATGGGTTTGACAATGTCTTCCGCAGCGGCCATGACGCCGTGGACGTCGACACCGGTGTGGATGTTCAGGCGTTCGAAGGAGGCGGCGAGGACTTCTGTAGGTGAGTTCCCGGCGCCGGCGCCGAGGGCGAGGAGCGTCCCGTCGATTTGCTGGGCTCCGGCGCGGGCGGCGTAGACGGAGTTCGCGACGCCGAAGGACAGGTTCTGGTGGCCGTGGAACCCGACCTGGGCGTCGGTGCCGAGTTCGGTCACGAGCGCTGTGACGCGGTCCGAGACGTCTTCGAGGATGAGGGCACCGGCGGAGTCGACGACGTAGACGCACTGGCAGCCGGCGTCGGCCATGGTGCGTGCCTGTTTGGCGAGGTTTTCCGGTGTGGTGCGGTGGGAGAGCATGAGGAACCCGACGGTTTCCATGCCGAGTTTCCGGGCGTGAGCGAAGTGTTGAATGGAGACATCGGCTTCGGTGCTGTGGGTGGCGATGCGGGCCACCGTGGCACCGGCATCATGGGCTTGGTTCAGGTCGTGAATGGTGCCCAGGCCCGGAAGCATGAGGACGGCGATCTTGGCGTTTTTGGCTTCGTCGACGGCGGCGCGGACGAGGTCCAGTTCCGGGGTGAGGGAGAAACCGTAGTTAAAGGAGGAACCGCCGAGCCCGTCACCGTGGGTGACTTCAATGACCTCGACCTTGGCGTCGTCCAGGGCCCGGACGATCGTACGGACATGTTCTTCGGTGAATTTGTGGCTCATGGCGTGGGAGCCGTCACGCAGGGTGGTGTCAGTAAGCCGGACGCTCAGGCCGTTTGTCGCGGTCATGGTTATGCTCCTACGGGTGTCGACGGGGTGGCGGCGTCCATGCGTTCTGCGAGCAGGTCAGCTGTCCGGGTGGCGGCGGCGGTGATGATGTCCAGGTTCCCGGCGTATTCAGGCAGGTAGTCAGCAGCGCCCTTGACCTGGACCCAGACACCGACCCGGCCGTTGCCGTTCCAGTCCTCGCGGGCGGTGTCGAACTGGGGGTCCACGCGCAGGGAGTAGCCGGGGACGTAGTCCTGAATCTTGGTGACGGCGTCGTGGATCGCAGCCGTAATCTTGTCCTGCTGCTCGCCGGGTTCGGCGGCGTCGGCGGGAATCGCGGCGTAGATGGTGTTGCGCATGATCATGGGCGGTTCCACCGGGTTGATGATGATGATGGCCTTGCCGCGTTTGGCGCCGCCGACCTCTTCGAGGGCTTTGGCGGTGGTTTCGGTGAACTCGTCCACGTTGGCCCGGGTGCCGGGCCCGGCGGACTTGGACGCGATCGAAGCGACGATCTCGGCGTAGTCAACGGGGACGACGGAGGAGATCGCGGCGACTATGGGGGTGGTGGCCTGCCCGGCGCAGGTGATCATGTTCACGTTCAGGACATCCTGCAGGGCGTCGAGGTTCACCACGGGGCAGAGGTAGTGTCCGACGGCGGCGGGGGTCAGGTCAATCGCATGGATCCCGGCGTCCTTGTACTTGGGGGCGTTGACCTCGTGGGCTTTTGCGGAGGTGCATTCGAACACGAAGTCGGGGAGTTCGTCCTGGGCCAGGAGCCAGTCCACGCCCCCGGCGGAGGTAGTGATGCCGAGGCGGGCGGCGCGGGCGAGCCCGTCAGAGTCGGGGTCAACGCCGATCATGTACTTGACTTCGAGGTTGGTGCTGTGGCGCATGATTTTGAACATCAGATCAGTGCCGATGTTTCCTGAGCCGACAATCGCGGCCGTCTTCTTTGCCATGGTGGTGTCCTTTGGTATTTCCTGGCGGAATCAGATGAAGTGAATGGTGAGCTTGCCCAACGGACCGAAGTCCGCCACAGCGGTGCTTCCGGCGGTTACTGGCTCGGCCTTGGTGAAGGACCCGGGAAGGATCAGCTGACCGGCTTCCAGAGCCACACCCTGCTCGCCGAGGACATTAGCCAGCCAGGCGAGTGCAGCGACAGGGTTGCCCATTACATCCGTGCCGGTGCCGGCGCCGGTGACTTCGCCGTCGATCACCAGCGAACAGGTGACGTCCAGAAGACCAGTGGGATCTGCGGGATCCAGCTCCAGCGGCTGGGCGCTGACGGCGATAGCGCCGCAGGAGGCGTTATCGGCGATCGTGTCGACCAGTTTGATGTCCCAGTCCCTGATCCTGGAGTCAATGATTTCGATGGCAGGGTAGATGGCACCGACAGCGGCCGCGGCTTGCTCCACCGTGACACCCGGACCCTCAAGGGACTCCTTCAGAACAAAACCGAATTCCGGTTCCACCTTGGGCTGGATGAAGTGGGCCGTAGGAATGCGGGCCTCATCATGATGCACCATGTCCTCAAAGAAGAAGCCAAAATCCGGAGAATCCACCCCGAGTTGCTTCTGCATGGCCAGGGATGTTAAGCCGACCTTCCGTCCAGCCAGCACCCGCCCGGTAGCAAGGTGGTTTTCGAGCTGCACAGTCTGGACGCGGTAAGCATCTGCCAGCGTCATTCCCTCGAACCGGTCCCGTAACGGAGCTACCGGCACCAGCGACTCGGTTGCTTCGAGCAGTTCGCCAGCGAAATGCTCGAGGACGGCTTTGACGGTGCGACTCACAAGAACCTCCATACATTCTTAGATTTCCGGTCGTGCCGGGCAGAATCGAGACAGCTGAATCGTGCTGTGGCGCCGACTGGCAGATGCTATTGCTGAGCAATGAACGAGGCCACAGTCCGGTTGAATTCATCGGCGTGCTCCAGTTGCACCCAATGGCCGCACCGGTTGATGATCACCAGCCGGGCATTTTCGATGGCACCAACCAGGCGTAGCGAGTGTTCGACGTTCAGAACGCGATCGTCCCTGCCGTGAATCAGCAGGACCGGCACCTTGATTCTCGCGATCTCGTCCTGGGTGGCCGGCTTGAGGATGATCGGCAGGTGCTCGTCGAGGTCGGCAACGAAATTCTCTCGATGCTGCGGATACTTCAGCGTATTTCGCGATCGCTCGATCGCAACGTCTTGCGAATCGCTGCCTGAATCGAAAGTCATGACGTCGACCAGTCGCGCCATGTTTTGCGGAGAGGGATCACGGTAGGCCTGGAACAGGACTTTTAACCCCTCAGAGGGGCCATCGGCCGGACCGAACAGCATGCGCTGACCAACCATTGCGGCCCCCATTGTTACCACGTGAGTGACACGTTCCGGATAGCGCGCCGCAAACGCGAGCGAGGTAACCGCTCCCATTGAATTCCCGACGACGGCGATACGCTCAATTTCCAGTTTGTCGAGGATTTCGACGAGGGTGGCTGCATGGTCGCGGTCGCGTACCCGCATCGGATGGGATTCACCCCAGCCAGGCATGTCGATGGCCAAAACCCGGAACTGACTCGACAGCGTCATGATGTTCGGACCGAAGTTGCTCCATGCCGTCGCGCCGGGGCCGCTGCCGTGTAGAAGCACGAGCACTGGTCCTTGGCCTACATCGTGGTAGTGGATGTCTCCCGTAGACACGGTGATGTACCGTGTTGAGCTTCGCTCGAGGTTGGAATTTGCCGTTCCAGGCCTCTGATAATCTCTGGAAACTGCGGCGGTGGGATCTATGACTGCACGATTCACGCCACGGCCCCCAAAGGCGAGTCCTTTTTTGCTAGTTCTGCATTTACAGCAGGCACGACTTCCTCAGCCATCAGCTGCATGGAGCGGAACCATCGGTCCTTGTCCTCCTCGTAGTCGACGCCCTCCATGAGAAGCGTGCCGAAGCCACCGGTTTCCTCCTGCATACTGAGCAGCTGCTCGGTGACCGTTTCGACCGATCCGATGAGGAACTGATGCCGCAGGAGATACTCGAGGTCAATTTCAGCAGCATTGACGGCGTCGTCGTGTTTCCAGTTCTCGCTATAGCCGAGGAACTTGAAAATTGGGAGAAGGAATTCGTTGAGGAACTCGCCGAAGTACCCATTGCGAGCCATATCAAGGGCTTCTTCGTCGGTGTCAGCGACCACGACCTCGCGGGCAATACGCCAGTTGTTCCGGTCCGCTGTGCGTCCTCGGCTTTCGGCCGCAGTGCTGTATGTATCCCACTGGCCAGCCATAAAACGTGTGTTCATGCCCAGCGAAATCGGGAGCAATCCTTCCTCGCCTGCCCACTTCAGGGTAGCCGAGTTTGCACTCAGGCCGGCGACGGCGATAGGGGGGTGGGGTTCCTGGTAGGGCTTCAGGTGGTTGCCGAGCGTACCAGGAACCGCTGCGAAAGCATCGGCTTCGACCTTCTCACAGGTCCAGTACTCGCCCTCGAAGCGCCATGGTCCCTCCTCAGTCCAATACTTCCGCATGATTTCCAGCCCCTCGGCTGCCTTCCGCCGGTGCTCGCCTGTTGACATGTCGATGCCAAACATCTGGGCATCTGTAGGAGTTCCGCCCGACCCGATTCCAACCATGTAGCGCCCCTCGAACAGCTGGTCCTGGTAGGAGATGCGCGCTGCGAGTTCTGCGGGGTGATGGAAACCGGGAACGTGGGCCCCTGCCGCCAATACGATCTGTTTCGTTTCACGCAATGCGGCTTGAATCAACAAGTCGGGCGACGGAAGCGGCTCCCAGAGGTTCGTGAAGTGCTCTCCCACCCACGCTTCCGAAAAGCCCAAACGGTCAGCCGTCTTGATCATCTCAAGGTCCCATTCGAAGCCCTTCTTGTATCCGCCGGGGGCCTGGGATTGTGATGGACGGTGGCCAGTCATGAGGAATAGTCCGAGCTTCATGATTCTCTCCTTTGAGTGTTGCTGCTGGGTTTGCTCTTCGGTGTGCTGGCGCTCAAGGCCGCAGCGAAGCAATCGGCGTGAGCTGGAAGCTACGACGAGGCGATTGAGCCTGGCTTTGCAAGGCCCCTGAAACCGGCGCCATGCCAGATGAGCGGCTCATTGTCCGAGACCCCCATCTGTTTAACTTCGAGGAGGGCTATCCAGTGGTCGCCCGCGTCCAGTTCGTTGTAGAGCACGCATTCGAACCAAAGCGAAGCGTCCTCGACGAACACCGCGCCGGAGTCGTCGACCTCGACGGCAACTTCTTCGAAGCGGGCAGCCCGGTCCTTGCTTGCGAGCTGACGCGTGAGGTTTCCTTGGCCCTGGCTGAAGACGGAGGCGCCGACAGACTGACAGTTCTTGATCCAAGCCCACGTCTCGGACGACTTTTGCACAGCGACGGCCACCAAACAGGGTTCCAGTGAAACCCCCACCATGAACGAAGACGCGACAAGGGCATGCTTCTGGCCCTCCTGTTCAGTTGCAAGCACAACCACGCCTGATGGGAACTGCGCAAAGGTCTTGCGTACGAACATTGGATCACCGTCAACGGTGTGCAATTTCGACGTCGTTGTCCTGGACTTGGTCATCGTCATTGTTCTCTCCTTTGAGTCCCGCAACAGTGGAAGGCTTGGCCGTCCGTCGACGGGCGTGTCGACACGTTCAGGCTCGCACGGCCAAGGAAAGCCGACTAGACGGCGATTCCGTATCGCCCTGCAACCGCGCGCGTATCGCTGTGGTGCCACCGTTCTGATATCCCGGCTGATCCGCTAGAAGTATTGGACGCGCTCTGCCTCCCACCAGAGAATCAACTAAAGGCCAGCATTGCCGCTGGCCATATTCAATGTGTGAGGACGTGGATCATGGCGCGCC
Organism: Pseudarthrobacter phenanthrenivorans; assembly: GCF_036455295.1. Lineage (GTDB taxonomy): Bacteria > Actinomycetota > Actinomycetes > Actinomycetales > Micrococcaceae > Arthrobacter > Arthrobacter phenanthrenivorans_C. The sequence continues at coordinate 201,673 of NZ_JAYXNX010000004.1, forward strand.
GACAAAATCGTCAAATCATCCTGGCAAAGCGACCGAGCGGAATACCCCGTCCGGAACACTTCGCCATTAGGCATTCGACTATCGACGATCCGGAGCCGGGCCAACTCCTCGTCAGAAACCAATACTTGTCGGTGGACCCTGCCATGCGGGGCTGGGTCAGCGATGAGAAAAATTACGCGGCGCCTGTCCCCATCGGAGGTGTGATGAGAGCATCAGCCGTCGGCACCGTCGTCGCGAGCAATCAGACCCGTCTGCAGCCCGGTGACCAAGTGGTCGGCCGATTCGGCTGGCAGGAGTATTCGCTCGTTTCCGAAACGGCAGATGTGCGCAGGGTCAACACATCCCTGCCAGCGTCACTTGCACTGGGCGTGCTCGGTGCCAATGGCATTACCGCATGGCTAGGGTTGTTTGGTGTTGGCTGTCCGCTTCCGGGTGAACTCGTCGTTGTCTCTACGGCGGCCGGGGCGGTGGGTTCTGTCGTCGGGCAACTGGCCCGGCTGGCGGGGTGCCGCACCGTCGGCATTACAGGCAGCCAGCGAAAAGTGGATGTCTGCGTCGACGACTACGGCTTCGACGTGGCGTTGAACTACCGGGCACCTGAGTTCCAAACGGAACTTGAAGATGCATGCGGGCATGGCGTCGGCGTGTATTTCGACAACACGAGCGGGCCTATCAGTGATTCGGTCATGCAGCACTTGGCACGTGGCGCCCGTGTAGTGGTCTGCGGAACGGCTGCTATCGAGTCCTGGGATTCATGGCCTTCCGGCCCGCGCGTTCACCGGCACCTCCTCACGAAGGGTGCCAGCATGACGGGATTCCTCCTGCAGGACCATGCCCATGAGTCTGAGGAAGTCCTCGCCCGCCTCGTCCCTCTCCTGGCCAGTGGCGCGATTCGATACCACGAACATGTGCTCGACGGGCTGGACAGTGCCCCGGAGGCGGTAAGTCTGCTTTACGCCGGCGGCAACATCGGAAAAATGATCATCCGGCTCCCGGACTAGCCGCATGGGCGCCCCAAGGGGCAATCCCTAGACCAGGAGTTTCCCCTCGGGGAGCAGGTCTATATGCTGCCTCGCGGCTGCTGCAACGACGTCGATCATTTTCTGAGTTATCCGACGGGTGTCTGAACGGCGGTAGGCGACAGAGAATACCGATGGCGACAGGCCATCAACGTCGAGAGAGCGGACGCCCGCCGATGGCGAGAGCCGTGTCGTCGACTTCGACATGGTTATGGCAGCATTGCTGGTTGTCAGCGCGAGCTGGGCGCCGGACACGGTGCGCACCGGTCCAGTGGAGGCGTCGAGAAGCGAACCGCCCCTGAGGTCGTCCAGCTGCCATGTCTTGGCCCACTCGGGCGGAGCAGACAGGCCGAGCATCGGTAATCGTAGTACCTCGTCTGCAGTCAGTTGCCCGGCCTCAGCCAAGGGGTGCTGGCTGCCGACTATCAGGCACCGGGGCTCCTGGGCGATGGGAAGGACCGCAAATTCTGTGCCGGAAATTGGGGGACGGACGAAGGCAATATCAACCTCGCCGGTGCGCAATGCCTCTACTTGGTCGACAAATGTCGTTTCGTGAAGGACGACTTCCGCGCCTTCGAATCCGTTGCGAAGGGCTTGGATGATCGGCGAGGTGAGCTCGCCGGCAGCAAGTTCCCCGTTCAGCACGGCCACTCTAAGTATGGTCTTTTGAACGCCAACGCTGCTCCGCACGGCGTCGCGCACTGAATCGACCTGCGCGAGAATCTCGCGGGCGCGATCGACAAACGCCCACCCCGCCTGCGTAGGGATGACTCCTCGGGTGCTTCGTTCGAAAAGCTTCACGCCCAGCTCGGACTCCAACTGCTGGACAGCGGTGGAGAGGGGCGGTTGGGCCGTATAGAGCCGGCGTGCGGCTGGGCGGAAGCCGCCCTCCTCGGCCACAGCAATCACATATCGGAGCTGCCGTAGGTCCATGTTTGATTCCTTCTTTACGAACGTCTGATCGGCAACCGATATGACCTCCTCATCGAGGTCCTAGACGTTGCGGAATGATATCACAGACAGTGCCGCACTTTTCGTGGGCCCGCAGGGAGTTATCAACTCTTAGCGTAGTTGGGGCGGGCTGGCATTGTCCGATACATATCCCGTCGCACTGAGTACCGAGTCAAGCCAGGACACCCGGTTCGCGAAGCGTTTGATTCTCCCCACCGAAGTCCACCGGTAGGCGTCATGCTCCCAGTCAATCGTTATTCGGCGTGTGCTCGAGATCGCCACGAAGGTGTGGATCATCCAGGGCAATTGCTGACTATCAATGACAACGACATTCTGGCCTTGACGGAAGCCGAGCAAGTCTTCCGTTCGGAGACCCGTTTCTTCCTGGAGTTCCTGCGCAGCCTGCTGATTCGGAGATGCTCCTTCTTCCATGAACCCAGTAATACAGTGCCAAAGGCCTTGGTCGTGATCAACGCGTTGGCTTCTCTTGAACAGGGCGAGCTTTCCCCGCCATTCAACGACAACGGCTATGACGGTTCGGGAGTGCGGGATGGCCGTCGCATCGCCCGAAATAGTCGCGGTATTGCTCATACAGTTTCCCCTAGGCCAGGGTGGATCACATGGGACGTTGAGTGCGGCACAGCTGTCCGGACGCAGGTGTCATCCTGCTCCATAGAGGCGGCCTTGAGTTGTCAATCGTGCAAGTTCAGCCCAGTCCTGGCCTCAAGGTCAAGTGGGCTTAGCCTCCCGAATATCTCACGCACACGGAAGCCGTGCGGTGTCACATCAAAAATGGCGTGGTCGGTATAGATACGCTTGACGCAGCGGGGGGCCGTCAGCGGGTAGGAGCACTTGTCGACGAGCTTCGGTTCACCAGATTTGGCAAAGAGGTCGGTCATGACGTAGACCTCTTTCGCGCCCACAGCCAGGTCCATGGCCCCACCGACGGCAGGGACAGCGCCGGGCTGCCCGGTCGACCAGTTAGCGAGGTCGCCGTTCTCGGAGACTTGGAACGCGCCTAAGACACATAAATCCAGATGCCCTCCGCGCATCATGGCGAAAGAGTCGGCATGATGGAAATAGGCCGCGCCGGCCTTCTCCGTGACTGGCTGCTTTCCGGCGTTGATAAGGTCGGGATCCAGCCGCCGGGCTGACGGCGCCGGTCCCATGCCGAGCATCCCATTTTCGCTATGAAAAATGATTTCCCGACCCTCAGGGATGAAATTCGCCACAAGGGTGGGTGCCCCTATGCCGAGATTGACGACGGCGCCTTCGGGAATGTCCTCAGCGATGCGAGCTGCGAGTTCCTTGCGGGTGGGCAGGCGTCTCAACATATCTCCTTTGTGCTCGGAGGCAGGGGTATCCCGGTCGGGTCAGTCCCTCCGACGAAGCGGCCGTCGGCGAGCCAGGACCGCTCGCCGACAGCCACAACGTGATCGACGAAGATCCCGGCGGTGACAATGGTTTCAGGATCCAGCGCACCCAATTCAACACAGGTGTCCACTTGGGCGATTGTGGTGGTTGCGGCGGTCGCCATGATCGGACCGAAGTTTCGACCCGTCTTGCGGTAGACCAAATTGCCATGACGGTCAGCATGCAATGCACTGATCAGGGCGGCATCAGCATGGATAGGGTATTCCAGCACGTACTCACGTCCGCCGATCGCCCTGTGCTCCTTCCCGGCTGCAAGCTCCGTGCCTACGCCCGTCGGGCTGAAGAACGCGCCGATGCCGGCGCCCGCGGCACGGATACGCTCCGCCAGATTGCCTTGAGGTACGAGTTCGAGCTCGACCTCGCCTGCCCGGTACAACCTGTCGAATACCCAAGAGTCGCTTTGCCTCGGGAACGAGCAGACAACTTTTCGCACCCGTCCCGCAGCAAGGAGCGCGGCGATACCGGTGTCACCGCTTCCGGCGTTGTTGCTCACAATGGTCAAATCACCGGCGCCCTGCTCAATGAGTGCGTCGATTAGCTCGATGGGCTGCCCGGCGCGGCCAAAACCGCCAATCATGATTGTTGCTCCCATAGGGATACCGGCAACCGCGTCCCTTACATCTGTCCTGATCTTCGAGATCATGGCAGAGCCAGCATGATCTCGGGCCGTCCCGCCTGATGAGCGCGCCGCATCAGCCAGCTACAGGGTCGTTGAAAATGGTGAATTCGCGTGCGAGGGGTGACCCGTACCAAATGAGCGATCTATCCAAGTTGTCCTCTGTCCACGTGAGTGGCTTCCACGCGGGGTCGAAGATCAGGTAACCCGTGTCGCCAAACAGCTCGATTCGGTTGCCGCCTGGCTCGAATACGTAGAGGAACTGCGCCTGTGTCGCTCCGTGCTTTCCAGGGCCAAGGTCGATGGTCAGGCCGTAATCGGTGAACATATCTGCAGCGTCGAGCAGGTGCTGCGGGAAGCCGTACCAAAACGCGAGGTGGTGGAGGCCGCCCTGCCCGTTTGCCGAGTGGCCAGTGCGGTCGGCAAGGTTGGCGATCTCGTGCACCAGGGGGCTCACGCTCATCCACGCGGCGGCCTCTCGCCCGTGAACCACGATGTTCTCACGGAGACGAAAACCGAGCGTATCCTGCAGGAACCGGCGGTTCTCTGTGACGTCGTCGACCAAATGGTTGACGTGGTCGAGCCGTCGAACGGGGACACCCTTGAGCGGACGCTTCTGCGGCCGGCTGAGTAGTTGTGAGGACTGTTCTTCGGATGCCTTGAAGTAGTCGACCTCCCAAAGGATGGAATGGGAATGTCCGGATGGTGATACGAAGTCGACGGTAGGACCTTGTCCAAGATCGCCCTCCCGCCAGTTGACGGCAACTCCACTGGTTGCCAGCGCATCAATGCGGCGGCCAAGAGCCTGCGGGGAACTGCTGCGCCACGTGGTTCTGCCCATGCCAGGCTCGCGACGATAGGTGATCTTGAGTGAATGGTGATACCAGTCCTCGTAAGCCCGGAGATAAACCGAATCACCGTCGCGGCCGGACACCGACATGCCGAGAAGTTCCGTGAAGAACCAAACGCTCTCATCGACTCGTGGGGAGAACATCTCGACACTGGCAAGCTGTGCGATATCGAAGTTTGGTTCCGGATAGGCAGCATCGATCTGATAGTTGATAGTCATGGTCTTTCTCAATTCTGGACAAGGACTTCGGTGGGGCGGGCTGTGGAAGGGGAAACGGGCGTGTAGGAGCGCCGCTTCAGGTGGCTGCACTCATGGAAGTAAATGCAGCCACCAGGATTCTTCAAGGTTGGCGTCCTACCGAGCCGTTGCGAGTTCAGCGGCGTTCACGCGGGGCAGAACCTTGGTGGCCAAAAGTTCCAGCGAGTGGAACCAGGCGTCCTTCCGGTCTTCGTAATCCATGGCTTCCACGAGAAGCGTGCCGAATCCGCCGGACTCCCTTTGCATGTCCTCCAACTTCTTGGTGACCGTCTCGACAGAACCAACGATGAACATATGCTCGATAAGGTAGTCGAGCGTCAGCTCGTCATCGGTTACTGAGTCGTCATGCTTCCAGTTGTCTGCGTATCCTCCGAGGTTTTTGAACACGGGCAGCAACTGGTCGCGGTAGAACCTGCCGTAAAAACCGTTGCGTACGTTCTCAAGCGCGTCTTCGTCCGTGTCGGCGACGAACACCTCCCGTGCGATGCGCCAGTCGTCCCGATTCGCCACCCGGCCGGCCTTCGTCGCACCGCGCTCGACAGTCTCCCAGTGCCCGGCCATAAAGCGGTTATTCATGTTGAGCGAGATAGGGAGGTAGCCCATCTCACCGGCCCATTCCAGCGACGGGGAGTTCGGGCTGAGTCCCGACACTGCGATGGGCGGGTGTGGACTCTGAAACGGGTGGAGGTGATCCCCGAGCGTGCCGGGCACGATGCTGAAAGCATCCGGAGCGACTTTCTCACATGTCCAGTACTTGCCTTCGTAGCGCCAGGGCCCGTTTTCCGTCCAGTACTTGACGATGATTTCAACCGCCTCGCGGTTCATGTCCCGATGCTCGCCAGTGGAGCCGTCGATGCCGAACATCTTGAGGTCGCTTGGTACGGACCCTGCACCAAATCCCACCATGTAGCGCCCCTCAAGGAGCTGATCCTGGTAGGAGATACGCGAAGCTAGTTCGGCTGGGTGATGGAAGGGCGGGAGGAACGTGCCAGCGCCAAGCTTGATGTTGGTGGTTTCACGCGCGGCCGTTTGCAGGATGAGATCTGGCGAAGGGACTGGTTCCCAGATGTGGGTGTAGTGCTCTCCGTACCATACTTCTTCAAAGCCCAACATATCGGCGTGCTTGATAACTGAGAGATCCCAGTCGAACATGCGCTTATAGCCACCGAGCTCCAGGGTACGCTCCGGCGGGTGTGCTGGTGCAAAGAACAGTCCAATTTTCACGTCAATCTCCTTTGATTTGGTGGTGTTGCTTTGGGTTCTACAGTCGGCGGATGTGCGCCTGGCGCACGGGCCCCGCAGTCAAGTCGCCTGAGTTGGTTGCCGCCCTCGTGTTCAGTGCGGGTCGCCGATGAGTTGTGGAACGGCAGTCCGGGCAAGTATCTGATTGAGCGCACGTGTTAGGACATCGGAAGCCTCAGCCATGTACAGTTCAGAGCGCCAGGCAACATGACGGTCCGGGCGCACCAGAACGCAACCGCTCTCACCAATTTCGCGCCGCAGTGCCCATTCTCCGTAAATGTCCCGGAATCCTTCGGGATCGCCGATGAGGTGAACATCAATGTCTATGCCGGTTGTGGCGCTTGCTACTGAGGCTGCTTCACGCCAGCCTTCACCTCCGAAGCCGGTAAGCAGGCAAAAGCGCGTTCCCTCGACCAGGTCAAGCGTTGAACATTCCGAACCGCCATGACTTAACCGGGCGTGGGGCACGCGGGCTCCCGGTGCAGTCGTGGGCCGATAGTAGAGTTGCGAATCATCGGATTGAGGCGCCTGAGGGAAGTCATCATTGATGAGTGCTCCAGCGCGGTAGCGATATCCCAGTTCTATGCCGTGGGCATTGAACTGGTAGTTTGTCAGCGAAATGGCTTCGCGGATTAATCTGCGCCGCCGGTCACCGACCGGTCCGGGTTGGGTGAGTTCGTCGAGCCGTCGCTGTCCCTCCGCAACGCTTTGCCCCTGTTCATAACCGAGCGCATCAGACACGGCTGCGAATTCCTTTCGGCTTTGCAGGGCCCGTGCTACCCCAACCGCACCAATTGGCTGACGCTCTGCGGAGTATGTGGTCAGTACGCCAGGCCCGGCTTTGCCCTTCAGGACCAACGCCAGCTTCCACGACAGGTTGTAGGCATCTGCCACGGACATGTTGAGTCCTAGTCCGTTGGCTGGCGGGTGGCGGTGTACAGAGTCACCCATGCAGAAAACACGGTCAGTCGAGTATTTGGGGGCGACCTGGGCATTCACGATCCACGGAGCGCTCCCCAAAATTTCAACTTCTACGTCATTGTCGCCAATGACGGCGTGGACACGGGCGATGAGTGCTTCGTTATCGAATGCCGTAGGGTCTTCGTTTGCCGGATCGTAGTTGATGGCAAGTACAAATTCTGTAAAGGGGCGGTGGCATATCAGTGTTCCAAGACGGCCAGTGGGGAGCGGGCCGGGAGCCAGGTTCCAGGCAAGAACGCCAGGTCGATGTGCGAGGTACTTCGTAAGGTCCGCGCGGAACCAGATGTTGAGAGCGTGCGCAATGGCGGTTTCCCCCGTAATTGTGAGTCCGGCTTGGGACAGGACCGTTGCGCGGGCCCCGTCAGCACCTACCAAATATTTCGAGTGAATTCGGAGAACTTTTCGGTTTTCAAGGTCTTTGACAATGCTGATGACCCCGTCCGCTGCTTCCTCATGTAACTCGAATTCGTGCCGCATTCTCACGTCGCAGCCAGCTTCCCGTACTGCGTCCATCAGCAGTGGTTCGAGGACTGTTTGTGGGCAGTTGAGCATGGGACTCGGGCTTGCTGCAGCGTAGTCGCCCGCACGGTCATGCCCGGTGCCCCACGCTTCCAGACGTCCGACTTCAGGGTCCGCCAACGTCGTGATCCATAGGTTATTGCGCATCAGCTCGGGAGGCGTCGCTACCGCCATGAGCTTCTTATCCACGCCCAAGTGCCGCATGATTTCGACGGTCCTCTGGTTGATGATGTGCGCGCGTGGCGTGTGAGCGGTACCTGAATACTTTTCCACGAGCAGGCACTGGATCCCATACTGACGCAGCGCAAGCGCGGTGGTCAGACCCGCGGGTCCCGCACCGACAATCAAGACAGGAACATCGATTTCTTGCATCAGGGTCACTCCAAATTTTCGTGCGCGTAAGCTCAGAGAGCGGCTAACAACAGCAGCCGGCCCGTCGTGCGGGTGGGGCTGTCGGTACCACTGTTAGAAGATTCACATGACAGCCCGGAGGTGGCTAGACGCTGAATTCAGATCACCAGTGCACAGATTTTGGAATCACATGCGACCAAAGCATGTTGCCACCAACACGTTACGGATACCGCACTTGGTAGTATCTGCGGCCGCGCTGAGCAGCCCAAGGTCGGGGCGATACTGGCACCGCGGGAATCCGTGGAATCGCTCTAGCAACTGACATCGCCGTTTGACGGTCTGCGTCGGGAGCCCACGCGGTGCGCGCGCCAGGGACCCAGCGCTAGGGGACTTTCGCAGCTACTTCTCTACTCCCGCATTTATCGTCGATAATGGACGGTCCGTCAATTTTTCTAGGCTCGGACACTGCCGTGCCTGTCGAACGATGCGCACCCGGGTGACTTTGAGCCGACGTTGGCGGAATGCAATTGCCCTATCCACGACCGGGGATTGGGAGCCGTTGGAGTAGCTCCCTGGCAGCAGCAGTAGCGGTGGATAAACCATGATTGAGAATTGTCCCGGGTTGAGGGCGGGGGCAGCATTACCTCTTCGCGCTGGAGTCAGGAACCGATTCCGATTGTTCTGGCGGCCAGAGTAGACAGCAACTGCTTTCTGCGGTTGTAAGTAGTCTTGGACGTGTCAGGTTGGGGTCTGACGCAACCGACTGGAGATCTGAATGGCCAGGCAGAGAATGGATCGACTGGAAGGCCTGCAACTCCGTGAAGCGTCGACCGGGTCGTCAGCTACTTAGCGCTGATCTTGCGTGCTGCTTCCAAGAGTGAACTGCTGGCGGCCTCCGCGTTGAAGTCCTGTAGGGCAACGAGACCGATGGACGCTTCGGGTCCGCCGATGAGCGATCCAGCGAGCCGCAGGGGAGCGGCAATTCCAACGGCACCCGGCTGTAGTTGACCGTGAGTAATGCAGTAGCCCTGCGCTCGGGCAGTGACCACCTCGGGCGAATCATCGGGCGCGGGAGGACGTGCAGCGAGTATGGCGATACCTGCCGCAGCTCGAGTCAGGGGGTGTCGGCTACCAACCCTATATCCAATCCGGAGAACGGAAGTTGCGGAGGAGTCCAGGGATAGTACTGCGACAGCTTCGTCGTGTTCCGCTACAGACAGGAACGCGGTTGCGTTCGTCTGGTCGGCAAGCTCTTGCAGGATCGGGGTGGCCAAGGAGAACAAGCCTGGCCAGTATCTTGAAGCAAGCGCGGGAATGGCAGCGCCAAGGTAGATCCGTCCGCCCGGATCCCGGGTCAGGAGCCCGTGCTCCTCAAGCGTGGCCACTAGTCGATAGCCGATAGCGCGGGCCACACCTATCTCGGCGGACAGGTCTGCAACCGAGATGCCCCCCGATTTGGCAGCGACGACCGACAGGGCGCGAATCCCGCGGTCGAGTGTCTGAAGCGTGGTCACGGGCAGTCCTTTCCTTTCATAGATCGGGAGCTAAGGCTCACCGCGAGATACGGACGGGACCAACTGACTCTCTGCGGTACGTGGAGGCAAAACCTTGACGGCATGTTCGAACAACCCTTACATTATAGTTGTCCGATAAATAGAACAACTTGTTCGTTATTAGTAAATATGGAGCGATGGTGGTCCAGGAAATGGAAAGGTGCCCGATGACGGGCGCAACCTCAATAAAGGACTCTGGCTCGAGCGGATGCCCAGTCACGGGGAGAGCAGCGGAATTTGACCCCTTCAGTGACGGGTACCAACAGAATCCGGCCGCCTACGTCGCCTGGGCGCGGTCAGAGGAGCCAATCTTCTATAGTCCAAAGCTTGGCTATTGGGTGGTTACGCGGTACCACGATGTGCAGGCGATCTTCCGCGACAACATCACTTTCAGCCCGTCCGTGGCGCTGGAGAACATTACCCCGGCCAGCGATGAGGCCAAGGCCGTACTCAGCTCCTACGATTTTGGGTTGAAGCGCACGCTGGTCAACGAGGATGAGCCAGCGCATATGCCACGTCGTCGTTTGCTCATCGAGCCGTTCGAACCCGGACACCTGGCACATCATGAGCCGATGGTCCGTCGCTTGGCCCGCGAGTTCGTCGACCAATTTATCGACAAAGGGGCAGCGGACCTGGTTGATGAGATGCTCTTCGAGCTGCCACTTACCGTTGCCCTTAATTTCCTAGGCGTTCCTGAGGACGACATGGACGTGCTGCGGCAGTACTCCGTTGCTCATACAGTGAATATCTGGGGCCGCCCGCGTCCTGCAGAGCAGGTGGCGGTGGCTGAGGCGGTGGGCAAGTTCTGGCAGTACTCCGGCAAAGTGCTGGATAAGATGCGCCGTAACCCGGACGGCCCGGGTTGGATGAAGTTCGCCCTCCGGATGCAGCCCGAGCACCCTGAAATCGTCACGGATTCGTTTCTTCATTCGATGATGATGGCGGGCATCGTAGCGGCGCACGAGACCACAGCCATCGCGGCAACCAACGCGGTCAAGCTGCTGCTGGAAAACCGCGAGGTCTGGGAGGAGATCTGCGCTGACCCGACCCTCATCCCCAACGCAGTGGAGGAATGTCTGCGGGTTGACGGGTCCGTTTCTGCCTGGAGGCGCATCGCGACAGAGGACGCGACTGTGGGCGGTGTCCAGATCCCGAAGGGCGCCAAGCTCCTCATTATGCAGTCTTCGGCAAACCACGACGAGCGATACTTCGAAGATCCAGAGATGGTGGACATCCGCAGGGTGGGCGCTTCCGAGCACCTCACTTTCGGATACGGTGCCCACCAGTGCATGGGTAAGAACCTTGCCAGGATGGAACTGCAGATCATCCTTGAGGAGCTGACGCGTCGGATCCCGCATCTGCAGCTCAGCCCGCAGAATTTTTCTTACGTCCGCAATACCTCCTTCCGCGGCCCGGAGCACCTCCTAGTTTCCTGGGACCCGGAGCTGAATCCCGAACGCGCAGACCCCTCCATCCTCACGGTTTCCGCCCCGGTCAGCATCGAGCCGGGCGCCACGAAGCAGATCACCCGTCCGGTAGTGGTCACACGCCGCACGCAACTCACCAAAGGTGTCGTCCGGCTTCGGCTTGAGTCCATTCACGGCAAACCCTTTCCAGCGTGGAGCCCAGGCTCGCACATCGATGTCGTCTGCGGTGACACTGGCCAATCCCGTCAGTACTCGCTATGCGGGGACCCCACGGACCGGATGAGTCTGGAAGTGGCAGTGCTGCGCGAACCCGATGGCCGTGGCGGCTCGGCGTGGGTTCACGACGAGGCAATTATTGGCTCCCGCCTGGAAATCCGCGGCCCGCGGAACCACTTCCGCCTTGATACAAACGCCATGCGGTACATCTTTATCGCCGGGGGGATTGGAGTTACCGCAATCAGCGCCATGGCACGCGATGCCCAGCGGCGTGGAGCGGCCTACGATTTTCATTATGTCGGCCGGTCCCGGACTTCCATGGCCATGGTCGAAGAGCTGGAGGCAATTCATGGCGACCGGCTTCACTTGTGGGTCAGCGATGAAGGACGACGGGCCCACATGGCCGCACTCCTGGCCCATGTCCCGGAAGGCGTTCAAGTCTACTGCTGCGGTCCGGAACGGATGATCGCTGACCTGGAGTGCATTTCCGCTGACTGGCCTGACAATACGCTGCATATCGAGCACTTCACCTCCAGACTCGTAGATTTGGACCCCGCGATCGAGCGCGCCTTTGACCTCGAACTGAACAATTCAGGGATCACCGTGCGGGTTGAGGCCACACAAACCGTCTTGCAGGCCCTGCGAGCAGCCAAAATCAACGTGCCCAGCGACTGCGAAGAGGGCCTCTGCGGTACCTGCCAGGTGGGCGTAGTCAGCGGAGACATCGACCATCGCGATGCAGTTCTCACCGCAACCGAGCGGGAGGAAGGCAACCTGATGCTCACCTGCTGCTCCCGCTCCTGTGGCGACCGACTGACGCTTGACCTATAACCTCCACCGCACGAACCATAATCGAAGGAATCTCACGTGGCCTACTACCGCCAACTAGGAAAAATTCCGAAGACCCGACACACACTGTTCCGGGCTGATTCGGGAGCTATTTACTACGAAGAGCTAATGGGTGAGGAAGGATTCTCCTCAGATTCTTCACTCTTGTATCACCGCAATATTCCCTCTGCGCTCGTAGGAGCGCGGGTATGGGAACTGCCGGATCAGTCCCTGACGGCGAACGCGCCACTGCTGCCACGTCACTTGAAGCTCCACGGCCTCTTCGCAGACGATCAGGCCCGCACTGTAGACGCGGTCACCGGACGTCGGCTGGTTCTAGGGAACAACGACGTCCGCATCAACTACGCTTGGGCCGGTCAGACGTCGCCTCTTTACCGGAACTCCACCGGTGACGAATGTGTCTACGTTGAAGACGGCTCCGCCGTTGTCGAGACCGTCTTTGGCGTCCTGCCCGTGACTAAAGGTGATTACATCATCATCCCGCGTGCAACGACTCACCGCTGGGTGATCCAAGCCGGCGAAGTGGCGAAGCTCTACTTCATTGAGGCCAACAGCCATATCGGTCCCGCGAAGCAGTATCTCTCAAAGCATGGCCAGCTCTTGGAACACGCACCGTATTGTGAGCGTGACCTCCGCGCCCCCCAGGAGCCATTGTTGGCGGAAGGCCAGAACGTCGAGGTCTACATCAAGCATCGGGGCCATGGTCCCAACGGCCTCGCGGGTACTGTCCATATACTCCCTGAGCACCCGTTCGATGTAGTTGGGTGGGACGGCTGTCTTTACCCGTATGTGTTTAATATCAACGACTTCATGCCGATCACCGGGAAGGTTCACCAGCCGCCGCCCGTGCATCAGGTGTTCGAAGGCGCCAACTTTGTGGTGTGCAACTTCGTGCCACGAAAGGTGGACTACCACCCGGAATCCGTCCCGGTGCCTTACTACCATTCCAATGTCGACTCGGATGAAATCATGTTCTACGTCGATGGAGACTACGAGGCCAGAAAGGGCTCAGGCATAAACAAGGGGTCAATTTCGATTCATCCTGGTGGCCACGCGCACGGCCCTCAGCCTGGAGCAGTAGAGGCGAGCCTCGGCATGGAGTACTTTGACGAACTTGCCGTCATGGTCGATACTTTCCGGCCCCTTGATTTGGGTGAGGCAGCCGTAAAATCCGACGATGGCCACTACGCAAGCTCATGGGCGGGTGGACGCTGGAACAATGACTGACTACGCCTTGCCAGAATCGTTTTTCCACTTCTTCGATGACGCAGCCGTATTCCCGCCGGGTCGCGCACCACTGGAAGCGGCCTTGAGAGGCTACATCTCCCGCCGCCAGACCGCGCTTGCAGCAGCGGTCGGGCCTCTGGTGTTACCACTGAAGGACCTTTCCGAGGCCAGACAGTTAGCAACTGGGCTCGACCTCGCAGCCGGGCCCATAACAGCGAGCATCGTCACTCCTGCAGGACATTTAAAAGATGCCCTTGCGGCTGTCACCTCAGCCCGACCTTTCATCGACATCGTTTCAATCGAACTTAAGACCAGCCCACTAGACGAGGACTGGGCTGGGGAACTCCTGAGTGCTGCCTCGACTACAGAACCGTGTCAGCTCTACGTCGAGCTCGCAGCAGACCAAATCGAGAGGGGTGCGCTGCAAATGCTCGTGGGAACCGGTGTCCGGCTGAAATATCGCACAGGCGGCATCGAACCGGACCTCTTTCCGACCCCCGCGCAGGTAGCTTTCGTTCTCGCCGCGGCTACGGAGGAACAAGTTCCCTTCAAACTCACCGCCGGTCTTCACCGGGCAGCGCGGTACACGGACCCAGAAACGGGCTTCACCCATCATGGCTTCTTAAACATCAGCATAGCCACGGCCCTGGCACGGTCCGGGGCAACGGAGGCCACCCTCCAATCCGTGCTGCAACAGACAAACGAGGCTGTTCTCGCGGAGATGTTCGCCAGCGTCTCCCCGGACTGGCGCCAGAGCTTCATTTCCTTTGGCACCTGCAGTATCACAGAGCCCCTTCAGACGTTGGAAGAGATGGACATACTGTCACCCGGAGCCAGCGCATTGGCAATTTCCTTACAGAAAGCGGTCCAGTCATGATCTCTAGACCTGCTTCCCATTTGGTGGAGCCGGGAAGTATTGCCTACAAATACTCCAGCCCTGGCTTCGGCGTCGAGAACCTTCCCTACGCATCGTTCGCGCCCAATGGTGCCGGCCCAAGGTTGGGGGTGAGGATCGGCGAGAAGGTGCTGGATGTTGCCGCCCTGGTCCAGATCGACCGCGGCGGGTCGCCGGAACTCTTGCGCGTTGTAGGGGGGCCTAACCTGGATGCCCTCCTTGAGGCTGACCGGGAAGTTTGGGACGAGTTGCGCCTGCTGATTACCCGGCAAGTCACTTCAGCGGGGGTCGCCGCAGGCCTTGAGATCTATAGTCTCGACGACGTTAAGCTCTTCATGCCATTCACCGTGGCCGACTACGTGGATTTCTACGCCTCAGAACATCACGCGACCAACGTGGGACGGATCTTTCGGCCCGATCAGGCGCCACTGACGCCGAACTGGAAGCATCTGCCCATCGGCTACCATGGCCGTGCCGGGACGATCGTCCCCTCCGGTACTGAAATTCTTCGTCCTAAAGGTCTGCGACCGGAGCCCGGCGGGCAACCGAGTTTTGGGCCCAGCAGAAAGCTGGACATTGAAGCAGAAATCGGATTCGTCATTGGCGGCGGCGCTCCGGCCGGCGAAGTGAAGATCGAAGACGCCGGACGGCACATTTTCGGGGCCGTCATCGTTAACGACTGGTCCGCCCGCGACATTCAAGCCTACGAATACGTACCTTTGGGTCCCTTCCTCGGGAAATCCTTTGCCACTTCAATTTCCGCGTGGGTCATGCCGATGGCCGCCCTTGCCTCGGCATTTGTAAAGCCTCCAAAACGAGAACAAGGCCTGGCAAAGTACTTGAACGACGATTCAAGCCCCCCATTTGGGCTGGACATCTCCCTTGAGGTTTTCGTAGACGGGGATCTGGTGTCCACCCCCCCGTTTGCCTCGATGTACTGGACTCCAGCACAGATGCTCGCCCATATGACCGTCAACGGTGCGAGCTTGCGTTCTGGAGACTTCTTCGCTTCCGGGACAGTCTCCGGGCCCGAAAAACACCAGCGTGGATCATTCCTCGAACTGAGCTGGAACGGGACCGAACCACTGCTCCTTCCAGGTGGCCGCGACTTCCGGTTCCTCGAAGACGGTAATGAGATCGTCATCCGCGCAACAGCCCCCGGCCCTTCCGGAACCCCTATCGAATTCGGCGAAGTAAGCGGACGCATCCGTCCAGCGACAGCTACATAACCCGAAGATCCACGGTTCGTGTGCCCACAAGGCCAGGCAAGAGGGCTCCGATGGATGGCTGCGGCACAATAAACGGCCGAGCTGGCCTCAATTTTTCATGGCAGGCGGGAACGGCGACAGGTTGGTGGCGGCTGTTGAACTGCGGTTGTTTTCTGTTTTCTGTTTTCGGGCAGTTGGCTGTGGCCTGTCGGGTCGCCTGGTTTCGGCGCCGGTTCCACTTCCAGCGATGAGGCTGGTCGTCGGGACTGGGTCGGTGCCTGCTCAGCCTGAGCTGGCAGGGAGAAGCTGTCTCAGATGACGGGTGTTCTGCAGGAGCAGTTTCTGAAGGTCTTCTCCTGCGCTGATTCCGGAAGGAAGAGCTGGTTGCGGCGGCCGCGGGTGATGATTTTCCCTGCGGTCGCGAAGAGCCGACGGTGTCCCGGTTCTTCGAACGCACCGCCATGAACCCGAAGCTGTTCGGCTACGGGTTTGAGACCATCGCCCGGGAACTGCGCACCCGGGTCTGGAAGGCCGCCGGGGCAAGAAGCCCGGCGCTGGCCGTAACCGCCGCCGTCCCGCTCGTTATCGACATCGACGCGACCCTGGTGACCCACTCCGATAGGGAAAACGTCGCTTCCGATAAGAAAGACGTCGCTGGCACCTACAAACACGGTCACGGGTTCGCCCCGCGTCGCGTTCGAGGGAAGCTGACCGAAGAACCTGGGCGAGGACCGCAGGATGTCCAGATCCGAGGCATTTTCACCGCGCCGGCGGCGAGCATCGCGGTCAGAGATCCAACCAGTCGTCCAGGCCGGTGCTTCACTCCACGAAGAGCCGACAAACTGCCCAAGCCTGTCCTCGCACAGCCTGCCGGAGCTTAGGACGTCCAGGAGCCGGTGAGCACCGAAACACCGGCGTGGGAGATCAGCGACTGGCCGATGAAACTGACCAGCAGGGACGGGAAAACGAAGTATCGGCTCGGCCTGCCGAAGGGCGAATGTTGGGTTGGTTGGCGGCTCTGTTGAGCTTTGGAGCCGGTGGGTTGGTCGTGCGACAGCGGACTCTGGCGGTAGTGACTCGCGCGTGCCAGCCCTTCCGTTCGGACAATTCAGGACCCTTCGATATTCGCGCGCGCAACTTGTTTCAGCGTTGGAAGGAGCCCTAGGAAAAGGGGACTTGCCCCCGGGGCGGATGGGAACAGGTCTGTTGAAAATCCCACTCCCAGGGCTAGCCCTGGATCGGCAAAAGCCACAGAGCCTCCGGCTCCTTCGTGTCCAAAGGCCCTGGAACCAATCGGCAGGCGAGGAAAGGCGAGCTGCGGACCAGATCCGAAACTTGTCGAAACCCCTAGCACTTTATCTACACCGGCCGAGCGTACTTGAATCATCCCGTCGAGCGTCGTTGGGGCCAGAAGCCGGACGCCACCCACATCACCCACTGTGGATGCCATCACCTGTGCCAGCGCCGCCGCGGTTGTGACGACTCCCATAGATGCAAGTCCTGCCGTCAGAAAGGCAGCTGAATTGAAGAGTTCAGGGTCATTCACGAGGGCCGCGAGGAGACCGTCCCGTCGCTGGGCGGGAAGGCCCGGGATGAGGACCTCGGCTGGTTCCGAGAACAACAGGGGATGAACGTCGGACACCCCGGCGCCGAGATTCACGTCTGCACCGAGTGGCGCAGCAATTTCATCCCTAAGGAGCTGGGAGACACTGATCCCGAGAGATTCTTCGATGACTGCTTCGAGGATGGTCCCGTAGGTCACCGCATGGTAGCCGTGGCTCTCCGTCCGGTGGGCGCCAGGTGCGGCGTTGAGGACAGCGCGTCGGTCGCCGCCGTTCAGAACATCTTCGGCCGTTATGGCAATGTTGAGTGCGGCCAGCGAGGTCCGGTGGGCCATAACGTCGCGTATAAGAATGTTCGCCCCGCCGGCCGAGCCGAAGTCCGGCCAGGCCTTGGCCAGTTGAGTTTCCAGATTCAGGGAACCTCGCTCCGCGACCCTGTGGATCGCAATTGCAATCAATAATTTGGAGACAGAGAAGACGACTTGGCGTGAGGAAGTTGAGTAGTCTCCGAAAGACAAGTCCGCCACGCATTTCCCGTTTTGATAGACGCACAGGGCTGCTCCACCCGCTGGCTGAGTTGATCCCAGCCTTCCGAAAACGTCTGCGAGTGATTCAAACCCCTGGGTCGTGTACCCATTGACGACGACGCGACGCATCACGGGCTCACTTGTGGATGGGCGCAAGTTTGCGCTCGAAGAAGTCGATGCCAGAACGGATCTCACCGATGGGATCGGGGGACATATCGATTTCAGCGATTGCCCAGCCAGACCACCTAGCTTCCTTCAGGACACGCTGCCACTCCATCCAGTCGACGATCCCGGTTCCCAGAACGCGAAAGTAGGTCAACATTTCGGCATGGCGTTCCATGATTGGACCTTTTAGCCTGGCCCCGTCGAGGGGGCCGATGCAGTCTTTCCAGTGCATTATCGGAACCCGATCAACATGGACACGCAGCATTTCCACAGCGTCACCGCCGTCGAGAGTGACGTGTCCTGCGTCAAGGCAGAGTGAGACGGTGTCCGCAGATGTCTGCGCGAGGATTTCCGAAATGTCTTCCAACCGCGAGCAGACGGAGTAGGCGTCGGTGTGTAGTGCAAGGCGTACGCCCGCTGGTGCGGCGGCGGCGCCAAGCAGGTCTAGTTGCTCGGCTACCCGGGAGAGGTCTGATCGGTCTACAACGCCATTTGGATCACCTCCGGTGAGGGATGAACGTGGTACAGCCCCCATGACGATGAGCCCGCATCCGAGTTCAGCCAATGAATCTGCGTGTCTGCGGATCTCGTCGTCAGCCGTGGACCGGTACCCCTCATCTTCGATCGCGCCGAGAATCAGAGGCGCACCGAAGGTAAAACTTGAGCTGACCGTGAGTTTCCGCGAACGAAGCGCCGTCGCGAGTCTGGCGGCTGATCCATACGCCGCCAGTGCTGTAGTGAGTCCGCCAGGTGGCGGTGCAAATTCGATGCCTTCCACACCCGCCTCGACGCATCCGTCGAACATTCCTTCAAAATAGCGGTGGGGGTCGGCCTCAACGATGCGGACCCATTCCTCATATGAGGTCTCTTTGGCAATGCCCCAGTATGAAAGGTCGAAGAATGTGATCAGGTCTGTCCCAAGTCTGATGCGGCGGTTGGTGCTCATCAGATTCCCTTAGGACGGTCGGGCATGGTGACCCAGGCGTTTGTGGTGGCTGACTGTTCAATCGCATCGATGATCTGCTGGATGCGGACCGCTTCCCCAAAGTTCGGGTGCGCAGGTGTTTCGTCTGCAATGGCTTGGAGGAATCGACGTAGCTGGAGGGCCATTCCGTCGATGTAGCCCTGGCCAAGGCCTGGCACGGGGTACCAGACGTCTTTTTGAACGTTCTGTGCCACCTCGACGGTACGCGGTCCTGCGATGTCTGCGGGATCATCGAGCATATCGACCACAAGTTGATCGGGGTTGTTCCAGTCGAAGGCGACGCCGCCCCGTGTAGCGTCAACCTCAAACGTAAGTGCGTTCTTCTTTCCTGGCGAATAGAAGCCGGCCGAGAAAGTGCCGATAGTGCCGTTCTCGAACTCAGCGATCCATGTCGCGGCTTCGTCGAGACTATTTTGTGCGGCGCTGTCCTTGCTGTCGAGCCAGCCACCGTCGGCGTCGGACCGGTCGCGGCTGACCTGCAGCGCAGAAACCCGTGCAATGGGACCGCAGAGGTATTCGGCGATGTCAATAAGGTGCGAACCGATGTCACCTGTCGCTCCGGAGCCGCCTGTTGCCTTACTGCCCCTCCATCCGAAGTCACTTATAAAGAAGAGTGCGTCGTGAAGATAGGTTCCGCGGAACTGGAGCGGCGTTCCCAGCCGTTCGGACGACAGAAGTTCTTTGGCTTGGGAGATTGCGGGAATGTGGCGGTAATTGAAGCCTACTTGGTTGATTACCCCTCCCTCGCGGGCAGCATCCCACATCTCAAGAGCCCCCGGGACGTCATTGGTAATCGGCTTCTCGCAAAAGACGTGCTTGCCGTGCGCAATGGCCGCCAGAGCGATCTCTTTATGGAGTCCTGGCGGCGTAACGATATCTACTGCGTCGATATCAGGGGAGGCCACTACTGACCTCCAGTCCGTCGAGCTGGCCTCCCACCCCAGAGCACTGGCCGCCAGCGCTGCGGTGTCCGCATTGACGTCGACAAGCATCGCCTTTTTCACGCGGAAATTTACGTCCGAAAGTTGAGTGGCGACGGAATAGCCCAAACTATGCGCGCGACCCATGAATCCGCCACCACCAATAAGTGCGACTCTAATTTCCTTCATTAAACTGTCCTTCCAATATCTATTGATCTGGGTAATCTGCTTCTTAAAATTTCGGTGCCGCCGGCCGTCATCCCGAATGGTTGGAGCAACAAGACTCCTTTCTGCTTCGTCAACTGCCTAAACGACAGTCGCCCGAAGCAGGCTCTAGCCCCTCAGAAGAATGCCGTCTGCGTCTGGGTGAGCTGCTGCCTAAGGGGTCGAACGCCGCTTCTGCGGCAGACGAATTGAACTCGCCTCGCTTTCGAACGCATGGCTGCCCTGGGTGACGGTCGCTGGACGAAGTGCCGGCGGGCGCTGTTACTGCTGACACACCTCAATGGTCGCTACTTGTGGGAAGCCATACTTGTACGCCGGGGACCTCTTCTTGTTCAGCGTTGACAGATTTCTACGAGAGGGCGAAGATCTGCGGGCCATAGAGCCGAAAGAGCCCGAACAGGAGGCAAGAGTTCTCAGGCGGACGTTCGACGGATTAAGGTGAGCATTTGGCCATTGACGGATACGTTGTTGGCGGCTTCCAGAGCGACAAGTACTTTGTAGGTGATACTGGCAGCACACACCTCCGCGTTCAAGGCAACTGTGGTGAGTTCCCGTTCGGCAAGCGGAATGTCGTCTGATCCGATAACAGCCAGGTCTTCGGGCGCGGATTGCCGACGAGCTCGCAGGGCTTCAATGAGCATTAGCGCCACGTCGTCGTTGTGCCCGCACGCCGCGGTTACGCCTGAACGCTCGAATACGTCAAGGCAAGTGGCGTAGCTCTTCAACGATTCTTCAACGGTCGTGACAACAGGGGGAGCAAGGGAGGCCTTTTCGCATGCCCGCATTACGCCCGCCGCCCGATCCATCGCGTAGGCGTGTAGCGCTGGGTCGCTAGGCATGACAAAGCCGATACGGCGGTGACCCCGGTCAATCAAATAGTCTGCTTGTAGTTGACCGATGCGCCCATGCTCCACAATTCCGTAATCGCTCACCACCGGGGCAGGGGCGTGCTCCTCAAGAGCCGCTGTCTCTGCAGGCGGCAGCCCGCCGATGGTAACAATCAGGGTCGGAGTCAGGTATTTCCAAATGTCGCGAACAGCCCGGGAATCCACCCGTTGAGAAATGCGATGAACTAATAGGACGTACCCTCGGCGCGCTAGCTCTCTCGTAAGAGCATCAAGGGCGTGATCAAACACGAATCCCAGCGTCAGCGCTGGTACGAGGCACAGAACAATGTTGCTGTTTCCGGTCTTTAGAGCTCTCGCCTGAGGGTTGGGGACATGGCCCAAGCGGCGGGCGGTCCGTATAACGAGTTCGCGCGTGGCCGGCGATATGTGCTTATTCGGTGTGTCGTTAAGCACGTAGCTGACGGTGGCCCTGGAAACCCCCGACTCGCGGGCAACATCGGTGCTCGTGGCTCGACGGCGGCCCTCGCGTTCGTCTTTCACCGTTCTCCTCACCTCCGTCCCCCGTGAGCAGGGCATCCCCTAAGACTACTTAGTACACGGCTCCGGGCTCTGTGAATTTTGTGTCAGAAATTTGCTTGGGGACGACAGTTGGCTATCAACCTATCCCTTGACCTACCTAGTTACACGTGTAATTATATTCGTGTTTACACCTGTAACCAAACTACGAGGAGGTAGTGATGGAGCGCGCGTCGGGCACCATCAGCATCCACCGGCTGGGCCGGGGAAGATGGTTGCTGGATGAAAGATCGGACTGGCCGGACGGAGTCTGGGTCATTTTGACGGACCGCGGAACAGCAACCGCGAGTGTCGGCTCTTCTGCCGAATTCCTGGAAGAACACCGCATGCTCGTGGTTGGTAGTTCCGGATCCCTAACCATCACGGTCCCGGATGTCTCACGGACCATTGCCGTGTTGCTGCCGGGTGGAGCCGGGGACCTTTCCTTTCCAACGGGATCACTTGGCAGGCTCCTCATTAGTGTCCGTCGCGGATCGACATCCGGCATTTTGGCCCACGTCCTCCGCGGACTGGCTGAAGATGACCATAACGGGTTCAGCGAACATGGACGGCGAGTTTGTGATCACGTCACCGCGATCGTTCGCATGGCTTGTGCTGAGCAAGCCTCAACGGGACGCAGCGATGTGCATGCCCTGTTCACGGCTTCTACCGAAGTTATTGAAAATAGGTTATGGGATGAAACCTTGGACGCTGAGGACCTGGCGACGCGGCTAAACGTCTCAACCCGGACGCTCCATCGTGCATTCCGGGCTCAAGGCGCCACGGTGAGCCTGTGGATACGCGAGAGACGGCTAGACCGCTGCAGGCGGGATCTTCAGGACCCTAACTTCCACCACCTATCGGTGGGCGCCATTGCAGCGCAATGGGGCCTGAAAGACGCGGCCCATTTCAGTCGCTTATTCAAGGCTCGCTTCGGTGAGTCCCCCCGAAAGTTCAGGGCAGGTGAACCCCGTCGCGTGGAGGACTTCACGCACCAGCTTGAGGCCGGTAGCCGCGTTTTCGCCTGAAATTCCTGCTCCTCCGTCAGGCCCCCGCAAAGACGGTAGGCGCGCGATGATTGACCTGCACGGGACAGCGTCATCAACCCGCGTAGGCCACGACGCCGCTTGTCTCGGGCAGTCAAAATCGAGTCCTTGACGGACAAGTATCCAGTTGCCAAAGGCCACACAATTGAAACTAATGTCGCCGGGACAGCCGCCCGGTCGGTAAGACATCGAAAGGAAATTGCAATGACGCAAAATCGCTGGGGCATCGCCGGTGCAGGATTTATTGCCGGAATGTTTGCCTGGGACCTTGGATTCACTGATGAAGCGACCGTCACGGCAGTCGGCTCAAGGGATCTCGCGAAGGCGGAACGCTTTGCTAGCGAGCGGGGCCCGATGCGAGCCCATGGCTCGTATGAGGACCTGATGGCGGATCCGGAGGTCGACTTTGTTTACGTAGCTGTGCCGCACAGCGAACACGCGCGAGTGGCGGAACTGGCGATTCGTGCGGGCAAACCTGTCCTTGTCGAAAAGCCGTTTGCACTGAATGCACAGCAGGCCGAGTCCATTTTCGAACTCGCCATGCGGGAAAACGTGTTCGTGATGGAAGGCATGTGGTCGAGGTTCCTTCCGCACATGGTGAAGCTTCGGGACGTAGTGGAATCCGGGGCGATCGGAGAAATCGTCTCCGTGTCCGCCGATCATGGGCTGCGCTTTGACCCCGACCACCCCGAGCATCGCCTGTTCGACCCGGCCCTGGGCGGAGGAGCGCTCCTGGACCTGGGAGTTTATCCGGTGTCCTTGGTCGCTAGCCTCTTGGGTGACATCACAGACATCAGTGCCTTCGGGACACTCACTGGCACAGGGGTCGACGCCGAGTCCTCTGCAATCCTGCGCGACGCGGCGGGACGACACGGGATCATCAACACTTCGCTGTCCACTGAATCATCGAACCGCGCCAGTGTGAATGGCACGCGCGGGCGAATCGAACTCGGCTACAACTATATGATTCCCTCGGATCTACGGATCGTCACTTTTGGAGAAGGCAATCCCGCCCACGGCGAAAAGGTTGAGGACTTCATTGGGGCGGTAGAAGGCGGGATGGGATGGCGATTCGAAGCCCTTGAAGTGGCGCGCTGCGTCCGTGCGGGCCTAGGCGAAAGCCCCGTTGTTCCGCATGCGCTTACGTTGAAAACTCTCCGGATCATGGACGAGATTCGCCGGCAGATGGGGGTACGTTATGCCGCGGACTGAAGATCTCCGCAAAGTCCCGGTACTCTCGGCGACTGATGTGCGTGTTTCGTTCGGCGGCGTCGCCGTCGTAAAAAACGTTGATTTGGAGCTGTATCCGGGCGAGGTTGTGGCACTCCTCGGGGAAAACGGAGCAGGAAAATCGTCCCTGATGAAGGTACTCGCCGGCGTCTACAGTCCCGACTCGGCGAACATCACCGTTGGCGGCGAGCCGGTAAGCATTGGTTCTGTCAGTCAGGCAAGGTCCCATGGTATTGCCATGGTGCACCAAGAGCTCAACTTGGTCGATAATCTGTCCGTTGCGGAAAACATCGCCCTGGGGCGGGAACCGGCGAGAGGCCCAGGACTTGCCGCTGTCGTGGACCGCAAGGCCAGTGCACGCCAAGCGCAGGACGCACTTCAACAGGTTGGTTCAAAGGTCGATGCCCGCACCCTCGTGGGCCGCCTGTCCCTCGCCCAGCAACAACAGGTCGAAATCGCCAAGGCCCTGGCTCAGGACGAAGTCCGCGTCGTTCTCATGGACGAGCCCACCAGTTCGCTGCCGGAAGAGCAGGCGCAAGACCTGATGACTTTGATCCACAAACTGCGCGATGCCGGGCTCGCTGTCGTGATTACGACACACCGGATCCCAGAAGCCTTCGCTGTTGCCGACCGCATCGTTGTGATGCGCGACGGCAACAAAGTGGCTGAGTATGACCCAAACGATGGGAAAACTTCCAAGGAAGAGATCGTCAACAGTCTGATCGGCCGCGAACTGACGACCCTTTTCCCGACCAAACGAACCGACGTTGGGGCAGTTGCGCTTGAGCTGCAAGGTATCTCCGGGGGAATAGTCCAGGACATCGACCTCGTAGTCCGTGAAGGCGAGATCCTCGGTCTGGGGGGGTTGGTTGGAGCAGGACGCACGGAACTGGCCCGCCTCGTCTTCGGTTGCGACCCCCTCGAACGCGGACGTATACGAGTTGACGGGCGGGAATGCAAAATTCGCGGCCCGCGCGACGCAGTGAAGTACGGGCTCGGGTTGATCCCTGAAGACCGGAAGCGTGACGGGCTCGTCCTCGGACAGGACATCGAAATGAACTTGTCACTACCCAATCTCGGAAAGTGGAGCACCGGGGGTGTCCTGTCGCTGCGCCAGCTCGCGCGAAAGGCCGAAGACGCTATCGGCTCGTTTCGGGTTCGGACCAGGTCCTATCGTCAGGCGGTTGGAACGCTCTCCGGTGGAAACCAGCAGAAGGTTGTTCTGGCCAAGTGGATGGCTGTGCCGCGGCGGGTGCTCATCCTTGACGAGCCCACCCGTGGCGTCGATGTCGGCGCCAGGCAGGAAATCTATACAACGATCGACGAAATCGCACGATCAGGGGTTGCGGTCCTGCTCATTTCCTCCGATATGGAGGAGCTGATCGGAATGAGCGACCGAATCGCAGTTATGGCGGAAGGACGTCTTCAAGGCGTCCTGGAAAAAGAAGAAGTCTCGCAGGCCTACATTTTCAAGCTGGCGAGCCAATTGGAGAGCGTGTCATGAGCATTGTAAAAACCCCCCCGATCACCGAGGGCACTTCTTCAAGCGCGGGTGCCGGCGCCAAAAGAATAACCAATGGGTTTCTGTCATCGCCCTCATCCGGTGCTGTCGTATCGGTAATCCTGGTCTCGGTTTTCTTGTCCATCACGACTCCTCAATTTTTGACGCTGGATAACCTGAGTCTCGTCGCCCGGGCCTTCTCTTTCATCGCCATTGCGGCCATCGGGCAATTCGTAGTCATCCTGACCCGCGGCATCGATATCTCTTCCGGCTCGGTTATCGGACTCTCCGGCATCGTCACCGCCCTGATGTCAGGTGCCGGAATGCCCACTTGGCTGGCCCTCCTTGGCGGCATCGCCGCGGCAATGGCCGTCGGGGTCTTCAATGGATCACTTATCGCCGGACTTGGTTTGGTCTCTTTCATGGTGACGCTCGGCATGCTGAACGTTGTCCGAGGAGCGGACGTGGCTCTCACCGGGGGCTACCCCGTAACGGGCCTGGACCCATTCATTAAGTCCCTCGGACAGGGCTTTATCCTGGGCATACCGATGCCTGTCATCATCATGCTTGTCCTGGCCGGAATCATGTGGTGGGTCATGACACGGACCGTCTTCGGGCGGCAGTTGTACGCCATCGGAGGAAATGAAGAGGCCGCGCGGCTATCTGGAGTCAAAGTCAAGACCGTCACCGCCTTCGCATACGTCATTTCCGGGCTCTTCGCGGGGATTGCCGGGATACTCCTCACCGCCAGGCTTGGCGTGGCCGAATCCACCATCGGTACAGGATACGAGCTGGACATCATTGCCGCTGCAGTCATCGGCGGAGCAAGCTTTGCCGGCGGGATCGGGAACGTAACGGGAGTCATCTGGGGGGCCGCGCTACTGGGCATTGTCCGCAACGGCATGGCCCTTCTGGGTGTCGACAGTTATTGGCAGCAGATTGTCATCGGCGCCGTCATCGTAATCGCCGTCATCATCGACCGGGTCCGCACACGAACCGCCCTTCGCTGACCCGTTCACACCGAAAAAATCACCGCTATCCGAAGGAGAATAGCCATGCAGAAAAGAAACCCCGCAACGTCAAGGCGCAAACTGCATGGGGGCATAGTTGCCCTCGCTGTCGCTGTCATGCTCGTCCTGGCCGGATGCAGCTCCGGTTCACCAGCCGCCAGCAGCCAATCCAAGGGCCCGAACGACCAACTAACTTTCGTCGCAATCTTCAAAGCGCTGGGCAACGCCGGCGTCACAGCGGCCAAAAAGGGAATGGAGGACCGCGCCAAGGAGATCGGCAACATCAAAGTCGAAGTAACGGCGCCCTCGGCGCCCGACGCGGCAGCGCAAGTACAGCTCATCGAATCGTACGTTCAACGCGGAGTAGATGGCCTGATGGTATCGAGCCTCGGCCCCTCTGTTTGCGAAGCAATCAATTCAGCGATAGCCCGCGGAATTCCAGTGATCACCTTTGATTCAGACTGCCCCGACAGCAAGCGCCTCACTTACGTAGGATCCGACAACAAAGCCGGAGGACAGACAGCAGGGCAGCTGTATGCAGAAGCGGTAAAAGGAAAAGGCAAGCAGCGCATCGCCATCCTGACCGGAGTACTTGGCTCTCAAAACCTCACCGAACGGGATCAGGGCTTTGAAGAAGGACTCAAGAAAGCAGGAGTCGATTTCGAGATCGTGAAGACAGTTCCGGGCAATGACGACGTGCCCAAGTCAGTAGATGCCGTGGAATCGACCCTGAGGGGTGATGCAAGTATCAACGGATTCTTCTTCGACGGACCTTGGCCCTTCCTCGTTGAAGACTCAAACTTGCCCACCTTGGTCGACCGAACCAAGAACGGTGGCATGACCGTCGTGGCCTTCGACACTATCCAGCCGGAAATGCAAGCCGTGCGTAACGGCCTCGCTCAGGGCCTCGTCGGTCAAAAGTACTACGGCTGGGGATACCAGGGAGCGCAGGTACTGGACCAGATCGTACGTCACGGTGCAAAATTCGACAGCGTCACCGCCACGGGATTCGACCTCGTCACCAAGAATGGCGGCGAAGGTCGGTTCACACCAGATGAGATGGACGCGTTGTGGAAGAGCTATGACTTCAAAGAGACGCCCATCCTGCCGCCTGCAAAGTAATGCTGGGGAGGTGGGGTTAAGTACTGCTTCACCCCACCTCCCCACGCACGATCCTTTATCGGCAAATAGACCTCGGCAGTCCTTTTGCCGAGGTCAGTTCCACAGATGACCCGGTACAAAAAATGTCGGCACTGAATCTTCAGCACCAGTTGGACCCCGGGTACAGAAGCCGACGTGGTTTTGACCAACTTCATTATGATGTGCCTGGCGCCGCTGTCACGGATAGGTTCCAGATCGGTGAAGTCTCATCAGATGCCGCTTTACGGCTGGCGTTTACATCCGGACGTCGTTGACTTCCGAACCAGTACAGTCCGCACATTTCTTGGCGCAGCCAGGATCCATATGGCGAACGTCCCCAATAAAGTCCAGGAGTTTTCCCCATGACCCGCCTGTTCAACGAACCTTCAGCCTTCGCTGACGAAATGATCGAGGGCTTCGTCGCCTGCCATGGACGCTGGGTCAAACGCGTTCCGGGCGGCGTGGTCCGCAGCACCAAGAGCACCCCGGACACGGTGGCACTGGTGATCGGCGGGGGCTCCGGGCACTATCCTGCGTTCGCCGGCCTGGTGGGCCAGGGCCTGGCGCACGGTGCCGCGATGGGCAACCTGTTCGCGTCGCCGTCGGCGCAGCAGGTTTACAACGTGGCCAAGGCGGCCAACAACGGCGCCGGGGTGCTCTTGGGCTACGGCAACTACGCCGGCGACGTCCTGCACTTCACCCAGGCCCAGGAGAAGCTGCGCAGGGAAGGCATCGACTGCCGCAGCATCGCCGTCACCGACGACGTCTCCTCCGCCCCGATCGAAGAGCACACCAAGCGCCGCGGCATCGCCGGGGACCTGACCGTGTTCAAGGTGGCGGCTGCCGCCGCGGAAGCGGGCTACGGAATGGACGCGGTGGTGGAGATCGCCGAACGCGCCAACCACCGCACCCGTTCCTTCGGGGTGGCCTTCAGCGGGTGCACCCTGCCGGGAGCCCCCCAGCCGCTGTTCTCTGTTCCCGAGGGCCGGATGGCGGTCGGCATGGGCATTCACGGAGAACCCGGCATCGGCGAAACGGCAATTCCGACGGCGGATGAGCTCGCCGGGCTGCTCGTCGCCAAGCTCCTGACCGAGGTGCCGGCCGGCGTTGAGGTGCGCGGTGCACGGGTGGTTCCCATCCTTAACGGCCTGGGCAGCGTGAAGTACGAAGAGCTGTTCGTGGTCTACCGCCGCGTGGCGCAGCTCCTCGCCGAGGCCGGCCTGCAGGCGGTGGATCCGCAGGTGGGCGAGCTGGTCACCAGCTTCGACATGGCCGGCACGTCCCTGACCCTCTTCTGGCTCGACGACGAACTCGAGGCCCTCTGGAACGCCCCTGCCGACTCCCCGGCCTTCCGCCGCGGTGCCGTGACGGCCGAAGCGCTGGAAGAGACGGTCGATGAGGTGGCCGACGTCGAACTTCCCATTCCCGAGGCGACTGCCGCGTCCCGCGCCGGTGCCGCCCGCGTCCTCGCAGCGCTCGGCGCGGCCAAGGACGTGGTGGACGCCAACGCGGCTGAACTGGGCCGCATCGATGCGGTCGCCGGCGACGGCGACCACGGCATCGGCATGGAACGGGGCGTCGGGGCCGCCGTGAAGGCCGCGGCAGACGCCGTCGCCCGCGGCGCCGGGGCAGCCACCACCCTCTACTTCGCCGCAGACGCCTGGGCGGACAAGGCCGGCGGTACGTCCGGCGCCCTGTGGGGCATGGCCCTGCGCGCCGTCGGTGACGCGGTCGGGGACAGCACAGCGCCCGACGCCGGTGCTGTCGCCACCGGAGTGGCCGGCGCCGCGGCAGCCATCATGGACTTCGGCAAGGCCAAGGTGGGCGACAAGACCCTGGTGGACGTCCTGGTTCCCTTCCGGGATGCCCTCACCGCCGGCGTCGGGAGCGGACAGTCCCTGGCCAGCGCCTGGGACGCCGCCGCAACCGCGGCCCAGCGGGCCGCCGAGGACACCGCCCACCTGCTGCCCCTGATGGGCCGGGCACGTCCGCACGCCGAAAAGAGCCTGGGCACCCCGGACGCGGGCGCTGTCTCCATGGCCCTGATCGTCCGGGCCATCCACAACACCCTCAGCCAGAACACCACCATCAAGGAGAACGCATGAGCGCCAAACTGCGCCTGGTCATCGGAGCCGACGACGCCGGTTTCGACTACAAGGAAGCCCTCAAGGCCGACCTCGAGGCCTCCGACCTGGTCGAGTCCGTCACAGACGTGGGCGTGGACGCCACCAGCCACACCCCTTATCCCTCCGTGGCGATCGCGGCGGCGGAACTCATCGCCGCAGGACAGGCCGACCGCGCGCTGCTGGTCTGTGGAACCGGGCTCGGCGTCGCCATCGCAGCGAACAAGGTCCCCGGCGTCCGCGCCGTGACCGCCCACGACAGCTTCTCCGTTGAACGCGCCATCCTGAGTAACAACGCCCAGGTCCTCACCTTCGGCCAGCGCGTCGTCGGACTGGAACTCGCCCGGCGCCTCGCCAGGGAATGGCTCACCTACACCTTCGACGAAACCTCCGCCTCGGCAGAGAAAGTTTCCCTGATTAAGGACTACGAAGGTGTCACTTCCTGCTAAGAAGCCCAAGGCCATCATCGGCGTCAGCCTGAAGATGTACTTCGGCTACGCCCGCTCGGTGGACTACTGCCGCGACGTCGCGTCCATCGCCTTCGCCCACCCCGCGGTGCTAAGCGGCGACATCGAACTCTTTGTCCTGCCCATCCTCCCGGCACTGCCGGAAGCGGCACGGATCCTCGGTCCGGCAGGTGCCGCCACCGGAGCGCAGGACATCTTCTGGGAAGACGAGGGCGCGTTCACCGGCGAAGTCGGCGGCAAAACAGTAGCTGAACTCGGCGGCCGGTACGCCGAGGTGGGCCACGCTGAACGCCGCCGGATCTTCGACGAGGACCAGCGCGTGATCGGACTGAAGACCGCCGCGGCCTACCGCAACGGCCTGACCCCCGTCCTCTGCGTCGGGGAACTGCACCGCGGATCCGTTCAGGAAGCCGTTGCCCAGTGCACGGCGGAAATCGATGGCATCCTCAAACGCGCGTCATCGCTGGCAGCCGCCGCCAGGACCATCGTGGCGTATGAACCGCAGTGGGCCATCGGCGCCGCCGAGCCGGCCACGCCCGGGTATATCAACGCCGTCATTTCGGGGCTGGACGAGCACCTGCGCAGCCTCCCGGGGCAGGAAGAGAGCCGCGTCATCTATGGCGGCAGCGCCGGGCCGGGCCTGATCACCCAACTCGGTCCCGCCGTCGCCGGCCTGTTCCTGGGCCGCTTCGCCCACGACCCCAAAGCACTGAAGACCATCCTGGACGAAACCGCAGAGCGCATCGGCTTCAGATCGGCCGCTGGGCCCGTCGAATACGCGCCAGCCCCGGCTTCTTGAAGGCGTGTCGATTTATTGTGGGGTTGTCCAGCTTGGTCCCGCATCAGCGGAGAGTCTGCTCTTCGATCGAGGCCGGCCCCAGTGTGGCCTCCATGCGATGAAGCGGTCGTTTGGCTTCATTCGAATCTGGGGAGTGGTGTCGAGCGTGATTACCGCCTCTGGCAAGGCGCAGCCGCGAGGAGGCGCGGGGCAGGAATGTGTCCGGTAGCTATGAGAATTGGGTCCAGCCAGGAGACTCTGTTCCCGAAGCGCTTGGTCTTGCTGGCGGGAGTCCACCGGTAGGAATCATGTTCCCAATCGATTTTCAACCGTCGCTGGTTCGTTACTGCGATGAATGTGTATATCATCCACGGCATGTGGCGATCGTCGTTTAGGACTACGTCCGGTCCTTGACGCAGTTCGAGCAAGTCTTCCGGCTGGAGGCCGGTTTCTTCGATAAGTTCGTCGGCGGCCTGTTGTATAGGGGGCGTGCCGTTCTCAAGGTATCCGGTGATATGCGGTTTCTAGGGGTCGTCGCAACACCTGTTGGTTAGGTGGTTAGAAGTAAATCACGTAAACGCTCGGCTGGAGTTTTCCAGCCGAGCGTTTTGCGTGGGCGGCCGTTGAGTTCCTGGGCGACGTGTTCGAGGTCTTCGGGCCCGTAGACGGACAGGTCGGTTCCTTTGGGGAAGTACTGTCGCAGCAGTCCGTTGGTGTTCTCGTTGGATCCGCGTTGCCAGGGGCTGGCGGGGTCGCAGAAGTAGACCTGCATG
Organism: Pseudarthrobacter phenanthrenivorans; assembly: GCF_036455295.1. GTDB lineage: Bacteria > Actinomycetota > Actinomycetes > Actinomycetales > Micrococcaceae > Arthrobacter > Arthrobacter phenanthrenivorans_C. Next base: position 233,124 of record NZ_JAYXNX010000004.1, read on the forward strand.
TCGGTGGCGAGGGTGAACGATTTGTGTCCTGCCATTTCCGCGCCCTGGTCCCACGTCAGGGAGCCTCGCAGGTGCTCCGGCAGGGTGGACATGGTCTTGATCAGGCCGTCACGGACAGTTTCAGCGGTGTGGTCGTCCTGGAGGTGGACGAGCATTACGTAGCGCGTAGTGCGTTCGACCAAGGTCCCGATTGCCGACTGGTTGTGGGCGCCGGTGATGAGGTCCCCTTCCCAGTGGCCTGGGATGGCGCGGTCCTCGATCTCGGGCGGGCGTTCGGAAATCATGACCATGGGGTCCACGAACCGGGGCGTGCGTTGTTCCCCGGTGATGTGGGGTTTGCGGCGGGTCCGGCCGGTGCGCAGGGCTGCCTGTATCTCGCGTTTGAGTCCGCCTCTGGCTTGGAGGTAGAGGGCTTGATAGATCGTCTCTGGGCTCACGCGCATCTCCGGGTTGTCGGGGAACTCTTCGACCAGGGTGTTGCTGATCTGTTCCGGAGACCAGCGTAGGAGCAGCTTGTCCTTCACATACTCACGCAGCGTTGACTCAGCGGCGAGTTTGGCTTTTTTGGGCCGGGTCCGCCGGGCCGTGGCCTTCCGATGAGCCCCGTGCGGCAGGTAGCCCATCCCGGGGTCGGCATTTCGGGCCAGCTCGCGGCTGATCGTTGAGGGCGATCGTCCCAGAGTACGGGCGATCGCCCTGATCGAGGACCCGGCTGCGTGGAGGTCCCGGATCAGCTCCCGTTCCTTGACGTCGAGGTATCGCGGGTCGATGCGTTTCTCCAAGGCGGATACCGGGACCGGTGTCGTTCCGGCCACGCCGCCGTCGGGAGGGGTCATGGTGGTCACACCACGTTTGTAGTCGACCACCCGGCCGTCAGGGTAAATGCGTCGCCCGCTGGATTTCCGGATTCCTTGGTCCCACTCTTCGGCGGTCCGCAGATGTATCCCGACCGCCGCGGCGGCTTTCCGCCGACTCACGCCGGTCTTGCGCAGCCGGAAGTACTCACCCCGGCCCGGGTGCGGACCCGTCCCCGTTTTCCCATGGCTTTTCAGCCCGGCTTTACGGACCCAGCCGGCACATGTTGCCAGGTTCAGTCCCAACTCCCGTGCGGCGTGCGTCGTGCTCTTGAGCCGGTCGAACACCACGAAGAACTCAGCCTTTTGATCAGGGGTGTATTTCCGCTGCCCAGCTTCACGGTCCCGTGGGACCCGCTCCGGGAGCCGTGATTTATGCACCCACTGGTAGCACGTCATCTGATTGAAGCCGAGCTCCACCGCGGCCGCGCTCACACTCCCACAACGGTCCAACACAAGGAAGAACTGAGCCTTCTGCTCAGGCGTGTACTTCCTCCGCCCGACAGCTTCCTCCGTTAAAGACGACACGGTCGTTGCAACTCCCAAAAATTCTGGGTGTTGCAACGACCGCTAGAACCCGCCATACAGTGCCACAGGCCTCTATCATGAGTCAGTTCTTGACTTCTTCTGAACAGGGCGATTTTTCCGCGCCATTCGACGACCACCGCGACGATTGTACGGGAACGCGGGATGATCGGCGCATCTGTTCCGTCGGTAACGACCTGGCTCATAGCATGCTCCTCATGCAACTTTTGTGGACTAAAAAGAGCGCTAAAGTGACCCTTGTCAGAGGGAACTGAACGAACAAAATGACATGCCGCAGCTTGCTGCTCGACAAAGGCTCAAAGACTCACTTGGAGGCCGTGATGTTCGTGGTCAGCCGCTCCTCCTGGGGCTCTGTGGGCGCGTCGTTTGGGAGGTTGCTCGGACCTTGGCGGCGGGTCACCGTGAACGCGATTATCGCCGCTAACAGCAGCAGACCTGAGGCCCAGAGGAATGCGGTGGCGTAGCCATGGACCGCTGCAGGCCTGGTGGCTTGACCGGACGAAGACGCGGCCACAGCCGCGATTGAGCTCATGAGGGCTGTCCCTACAGCGCCTCCAACCTGCTGAGACGTATTAACCACGGCTGATGCGACGCCTATGTCCTTCATCGGAACACCATCGGTGGCGAGCACCATAGAGCAAAAGAAGGCAGTCCCCGAGCCTATACCTATCAGTACCCCTGCGGGGAGCACGAGCGCTACATATGCATTGTCAGTGGTGAGCCCTGTCAGCATGAGCAGGCCCGCTGCACTGAGGAGGTATCCGGTTCCCATCAGGGCTCGGGTTGGGATGCAGCGGAATAATGGCGGGCCAACGTAGCTGGACCCAATGATGAGGCATGCCACGACGGGGAGGAACGCCAGGCCACAGAGCAGCGGGGAGAATCCGAGCAGGGACTGCATATAGTAGGAGAGGAAAAGAAACTGCGTGAAGAGCACTGCTGACGCCAGTGCCCCGCTTAGGAAGGCCGCACCCCGGTTTCGATCCGCAAGCACGTGCAGCGGCAGCAGGGGAGATGCTGCGCGATGCTCCACCATGAGGAAAGCTGCCAGCAAAACGGTTGCGGCTACGAGTGAGGCGATGGTGGAACCGTGGCCCCAGCCAGAAGTTTCGGCTCGACTGAAGCCGAGCACAAGGCTGGCCAAGCCGGCCGATGCCAGCATTATGCCGGGAAGGTCGAGCCGTTCGTGTTTGCGCTTATCCCCGGTCTCTTGAATGTAGCGGACGGCGCCGGCGAGGGCGATGGCGGCGAAGACCGTGTTTACCAGGAGTGTCCAGCGCCACGAAGCGTACTCTGTGAGTGCTCCTCCGAGGAGCATGCCGATGCCGCCGCCGGCGCCGGCGACGGCGCTGAAGACTCCGAATGCCTTTGCTCGTTCGCTGCCAATGGTGAACGTGGCCGATAGGAGTGAGAGCGCCGCCGGTGCAAGAAGCGCAGCGAATGCTCCCTGGAGAACGCGGGCGGCCAGCAGCAACTCGATATTGGCGGCAAGGCCTCCCAGCACGGAAGCCATACCAAACCCGATCAGGCCGATGGAGAACGCACGGGATCGCCCCCACCGGTCGGCGATTCGTCCGCCGAGCAGAAGGAGCGCCCCGAATGCCAGGCTGTAGGCAGTGATCACCCACTGGCGATCGGCGTTGTTGAACCCGAGGTCCGCCTGCGCCTGCGGGAGCGCGATGTTCATGATCGAGGCGTCGAAGACGACGATTAATTGGGCGAGTGAGATAAAGACCAGTGCTGCCCAGCGGTGCCGCGCTATTGGTTCTGCAACGGCACGTGCGGCCGGGGTGTCAGCCATGTAGGAGATCTCCATTCATAGGACGGCCTCAAGCGAGGGAAGTTGTGAATTCGGCGCCGTGCCCGGTGGTGGCAACATGAGCCCTGAAGCATTGCGGGTGTTCGATCCCGTGTTGTCAGGTGCCTCGCGTTAGGTAGTGACTGCGGTGTCTGGCGTGACGGTGGACCTGCAGGTGTCCATTCTCCCGACCTTGGAGCGGGTGTCTTCCGGTCGGGAGAATGGGCGAACAGTCTCAGTCACCGTTCTTGAGATGCCGGTATTGGCCCTTGAAGAAGAGGAGCGGTTCGAGCTGGTGCCTTTCGCTGCTGATGAGTTCGTTGACTGCTCCGACGACAATGAAGTGGTCGCCGGCTTCGTATTCGGCGTGGATGGTGCAATCGATCCAGATGAGGCTGTCGGCGAGGATGGGATTGCCGCCTGCGGTTGGGTTCCAGGTGATTCCGACCCACTTGTCGGTTCCGGATCGGGCGAATTGATTGGCGACAGCGTGCTGGTGATGCGCGAGGACGTTTACGGCAAACTTTCCTGTTTCGCGGATGCGGGGGTATGTGGTTGAGGTTTTCATGACGCTGAACGAAATGAGGGGTGGTTCAACTGAGACGCTGTAGAAGGATTGGCAGGTGAATCCCAGGGGTTCGCCGTTGTCGTCACCGGTAATGATCGTCAGCCCGGAGGCGTAGTGCCCGAGGGTGTCACGGAAGTGGCGCGGGTCAATGCTGGAGCTGTGCTTTGCGGGTTGTGTTGCAGTGTTCATCGTTGGTACCTACTTACTTGGGACGAGGGTGCTGTAGCGCACCCCGATTTCTGGTTGGAAGGTGATCCCGGTGATGCCCGGGACGGTAACGATTGACCGGCCTATGGTGGCGATAGGCAGGAATGATGCGTCGTCGGCGGCTATGTCCTGGATACTGCTGTAGGCCTTGTCGCGTTCGTTGCCCGGTCCCTGGGATGCCCACGTTTTTTGGAGTTCGTCGACTTTAGGGTTTGAGAAGTGTGAGAAGTTAAGGACGCCATGGGAGGTTGCCCAGAGGTTGGTTGGCGCTTTTGCGTCTTCGAGATAGACGGAGATGTTGAACAGGATCATGTCGGCCGCCGGGGTCGCTGTTTGGCCGGAGCCGCGGGCAAGGATTGAGGATAGGACGGTGCTCGTCGTCTGGGACTGTAGGGTGACCTTGATCCCAATTTTGTCCAGTGCGTCTTTGATGAGCAGTGCCGTGGATTCGTAGGTGGCGGCTTCGTTGCTGTATTGCAGGGTGATGTTGATGCTAGGACTGCCGGCCTGGTCCATGAGTTGCCGTGCTTTTTGGGGGTCGCCGTAGGTCTGCCAGGACGGCGTGTATCCGGAGGCATGTGGGCTGACGAAAGAGAGGGAGCGTTCGGCGTCACCGAAGTAGACCTGCTGCACGATCTTGTCGTAGGGGAGGGCGTGGGCGATGGCCTGTCGCACAAGCGGATTGGCGAGGGGGCCGGTGTCGGAAGCGAGCTGCAGTTCCAGGTAGTTCTGGGTTGGAGCGTGAACTGCGCGGAATCCTGAGCCGCGCAGTGAGTTGACGTCTTTCGGTGTCAGCCCGTAGAGCCCTACGTTCACCGTGTTGCCTTTGAGCAGGGAGGAGACGTTCGCGTCGTTGACGACGTTGATGCGGACGGTGGAGAAGGCAGGCTCGCCGCTCCAGGCACCGGGGACGGCCTTCAGGGTAAGCGATTGGCCAGGGGTCCGGCTGTCAATGTAGTAGGGTCCCGTTCCGGCGACGTTTTGGGCCAGCCAGGCGCCGCCATCGGGGTCGCTGGTGGTAGCGTGAGAGAGCGCTGTGGCGGAGTCGACGATGCCGTAGGTGGCAAAGCGGAGAGCGGCCAGGGACGCGGGGGAGGCGGGTGCCGGGCTTCCTTGGGCGTCCGTGTAATGGAGTGCGACGGTGGCAGGATCGATAATCTCGATCTGTTGTGGCGTATAGATGCCGCTGCTGGTCAATTCGGGGCCTCCGGTTTTACCCAGGTTGCGTTCCAGAGAGAATTTGACGTCTGCTGCAGTAAGCGGGTTTCCGCTCGGGTAGAACTTCACATTCTGACGGAGATGGAACGTTGCTGTTGAGCCGTCAATGGTCCACTTCTCGGCCAGGCCGGGGGTAATCACGAGGCCTTGGGCTACTCTTGAGCCGTCATCTCCGTCCCTGTATTCATACCCGACGAGGGTTTGGTACACGTTCATGGAGACTTCGTTATTTTGATCTGTGGCCGACCACGCCGGATCAAGTGTGGTCGCATCATTGGGCCAGGCGACGGTGATTGATTCAGGCTTTGCGGCGCTGACGGCGGTGTTCTGTGGTGTACAGGCGGACAGCGCTATCAGGAGGGCACTGATAAGAAGTGGGGCGATGCCCTTCTTCGAGGTTTTTGGGTTCAAAATGGGCATGGGGTTCCTCGGATTGGTGTGGCAACTGACTGTTGAGAGTTGGGGTGGGCTGGTGAGGTCAGGGGTTTAGCAGGTGGCAGGCGGCCCGGTGTCCTGTTGCGACTGTGACCAGTGTTGGAGTGTGCTCGCGGCACGAGTCCATGGCGAGTGGGCATCGGCTTGCGAGGACGCAGCCGTTGCGGGCGCCTATCAGCTTGGGGGCTTCGCCGGCCAGGCGGATTTCCCGTACATGCTGGGTCAAGGAAGCGACAGGGGAGGCGTCCCGCAGTGCTCTGGTGTATGGGTGGGAGGGGCTTTTGAGCACTTCGGTGGCGGGGCCTTCCTCAACGACGCGGCCCAGATACATCACCATGACGCTGTCGGCCATGTACTGGACCGCTTCCAGGTCATGGCTGATGAGTACGTAGGCTATTCCCGTGCGCTCTTGAAGGCCGTTGAGCAGGTCCAGGATTTGACGACGGGTTGATACGTCCAGTGATGCTGTGGGTTCGTCCAGGATGATCACTTTTGGTTGCACGGCGATGGCCCGGGCAATCCCGATCCGCTGTCGCTGGCCGCCGCTGAGGGCGTGGGGCAACCGGTGTGCCATCGTCTCAGGGAGTTCGACGAGGCGGAGCAGTTCCTTGACGCGCTCTTGCCGCTCTGCTGCTGAGAGGTGCGTGTGCAGACGAAGCGGTTCGTCGAGAATTGCGCCGACTTTCATGCGGGGGTTCAGTGAGGCGTGGGGGTCTTGGAACACCATCTGAATATCGGAGTAGACCGTGCGTGCAGCGCGGCGGAGTGTCCCGTGACCGATGTTCGTGCCGGCGACAATGATGTCGCCGGTGTCCGGATCGATCATCCTTACTATGCATTTGGCCAGGGTCGATTTCCCCGAGCCGCTCTCGCCGACTACTGCAAGAGTTTGGCCGGGGGCGACTGTGAACGAGATCGAATCGACAGCTATGATTTCTCCGTGTTCCCGTCCTGAGCGGGCGGGGAAGCTCTTTCGAAGGCCATCGACAACGAGACTGGGGGCCTGGCTCATCGGGTTCTTTCCTCTCCGAGCCTGCTCGCGGCTATCAGCCGTGCTGAGTACTCGTGTTGCGGGTTTTCAAAGAATTCCCGCGTGGTGGTTTGTTCGATGACGCGTCCGGAGCGCATGACGACGACGCGGGAGGCGATCTGGGCGACGACCCCCAGGTCGTGCGTTATGAGGCACGTGGTGAGGTTTTCGTCTGCAGTGAGTTTCGCGACGAGGTCGATGATTTCGCTTTGGATCGTCACGTCGAGACCGGTAGTGGGCTCGTCGAGGATGAGGCATGAGGGACGCCGGACGAGGGCAAGGGCGAGGGCGACACGTTGGGCCATGCCGCCGGAGATTTGGTGGGCGTACTGCCGCATCCGATGCTCTGGTTCCGAGACTTGTACCGACTTCAGCGAATCCACTGCAAGGGCGCGGGCAGCAGGCCGAGTGAGGGTCCTGTTGAGCCGTGCGGCGTCTTCAAGTTGACGGCCGATGGTGAAGACCGGATTCAGCGAAGCCTTGGCATCTTGAAACACTGTGCCGATGACCCGGCCGCGGATCGTCCGCAGTTGTTTGTCATTCCATGCCGAGATGTCTTGGCCATCGATAACGATGCGGCCGGAGGTGCGTTTGAAACCCGCCGCGGTGAGACCGAGGACATTCAGGGCCGTTAGTGACTTGCCGCTGCCCGTTTCACCCACGACTGCTGTGACACCGCCGCGCGGGACGTTGAATGAGACGTTATGGAGGGCCGGGTGCTCTGATCCATTCCTGGAACGGAACACCCCACTGAGCCCTTCAATCCTGATGTGAGGGACTTCTGCTGTAAGACTCATGGAGTGTGCTCCTTGTCGGTCAGGCCATCGCCCACGAGGTAAAAGGCGCAGGCAAGGATGATGATCGCCAGTCCCGGGAAGAGGGAGATCCACCAGGATTCGATGTCGTGCCTGCCGGCAGCAATCATGGACCCCCATTCGGGGCTGCCGGGTTCAATGCCCACTCCGATGAAACCGAGGCTTGAGATGATGATGGCTACCCACGCCGCGTTGATTGCAGCGAAGGAGATCAGAGGGCTGAGTGTGTTGGGGACCAGGTGGCGGAAGAGCACTCCGGCACCTGAATGGCCTACCATTCGTGCCGCGTCAGCGTACTCCAGGTTCTTTTGGCTGAGCACTTCTGCCCGGGCCAACCGCAGATAACCGGGTATGCCGACGATCATGATCACGATGACGACATTCGTTATGCCGGGTCCGGTCGTCACCACGATGAGCATCGCGAGCAGCAGCGGCGGGAAGGCCTGAAGTATTTCGACCAGGCGCATCACTACTGTGTCAAAGGCGCCTCCCAGGAAACCGGTTAGCGCACCTGTCAGGCCCCCGGCTACAAAGGCCAGGGCAACGCTGATAAGCGTGACACCGAAATCGGTTGCTGTTGCAGCAAGCGTCTTGGAGAAAATGTCGGCACCGACGGCGTCGGTCCCGAACCAATGGACGGCATCCGGTGCCGAAAAGGGGACGCCTACACCGGTGGCCTTGGGATCAAAGGGCGTCCACATTTGCCCGAGTACCGCCGTGAGCACGAGCACTCCCATGAGCAGCAGGCCAAGCATCAGCGGTAGGTTGAAGGCGTTGAATCGACTACGTAGTGATTTACGAAGCGGGGCGGCTATTTCCGCCTGGGGAGTTGCGCGGATCATGGTCATGAGGTTCGGATCCTCGGGTCAGCGAGGCGGTACGCGACATCGACCGCCGTGTAGATGAGCACATACAGGACCGCGGAGTAGAGCACGAAGCCCTGCAAAGCGGGGAAATCGGATTGCTGGATGGCGTTGAGCGCGTACTGGCCCACACCCGGCCAGCCAAACACGCTTTCGACAAGCACCGCCCCTGCGAAGGCAAAGGCAACAGCGTTGGCGATCATCGTGATAACGGGCAGTACAGCGTTCTTGAGCGCGTACCTGAAATGTATGGCATGGTCCGGGAAACCAAGGGCCCTGGCATTTCGCACGTACGGGCTATCAAGGGCACCCACCATAGCGGTCCGGGTAACGCGGGTGATCGGTGAAAACACACCGAACATCAGGGTTACGACGGGCAAGACCAGGTGGGTCGCAGAAACTCCAAAAGTAGTCCACTGCCCAGCCAGGGCTGAGTCGATAAGGTACCAGCCGGTAACCGGTGGTGGCGGAGCGACACCAAAGGGCAACCGGCCGATCGGCCCGGGCAGAAGCCCCAGACTCACGAAGAACAGTGACAACAGCACTAGACCCAGCCAGAACTGCGGCATAGCAAGCGCGGCGACGGTAAGGGCACGGATTCCGTGGTCGAGAATGCGGTCACGTTGTACTGCCGCGACCACGCCCAGCAGGATTCCTATGATGATGCCGATCACCAAAGCGGCAGTGCCCAGCTCCAGGGTCGCCGGCAGCCGGGAGGCCAGATCCTCCGTGACGGGCCTGCCGGTCATGAACGAAGTCCCCAGGTCCCCTTGCATTAATGACTGAAGAAAACGCAGGTATTGCTCCCACAGGGGCCGGTCGAGGCCGAGCTGGTGTTCGATAGCCGCTCGAATTTCGGGAGTGGCATCAGCGGGGACGAGGAGCGTCGCGGGTGATGGAGACACGATGCGTGAGAGGAAGAACGTCACCGTAACGACGCCCCAGATAACGAAGACCGCGCCAGCGAATCGAACGGCGATTGTCCGGGCAACCTGACGTTTTGCTGCGCGTCGTGGTCGCATCCGGGCGGGAGCCGCAGGCAACGTTGGGGGAGCGAGGGAAGTCGTCGTGCTCATGAGACGGACGCGGTAAGTTTCAGTCCGGCACGGAAGGAGGACCCGCGGTGATCCTCCCGGAGATGGCGCTGCCCGGAACCAAACAGCCGTTCACGCAGGGTGCTCTCCTCATAGTCCTGGCGGAACAAACCTTTATCACGCAAAATCGGCAAGAGCAGCTCGAAGACGTCATCGTGAGTGCCGGGACTGATGTGGGACTCGATCATGAAGCCGTCAATCCCGGTTTCCTCCACGTAGGCCGTCATTTTCCCGACGACCTCTTCTGGGGTTCCGGAAAGGATGAGCCCGCGCAGGCCCCGCGTGCGGAACTCGTCGAGAATCTCACGCACCGTTGCGGCGGGGCGGTCGGGCGTTGCCTGGTAACGGTCAATGTTGGACTGTCCAACCTCGCTGGTCATGCCCTCAAGCGTGGAGTCAGGTTCGAGCTCAAGAAGGTTAATACCGGTGTTGAAGGCAAATCGGACAGCTCCGGCCACATCGGACGAATACTCCGCGAGTTCTTCCGCCTTAAGCTTTGCCCGCTCGGGATCCTGGTCGGTGAGCAGCGTGACGCCCACAAGGATCTTTATCGAGTTCCGATCCCGTCCGTTGGCCTCTGCCCGCTCCCGGATGTCCTTAACGTTCGCGGCCACGGCCTGCGGAGTAGTCCCCTGCAGGAATACGCACTCAGCGTTCCGTGCAGCAAATTCCTTGCCCCGATCTGATGTCCCCGCCTGGAAGAGGACGGGAGTGCGCTGGGGGGTCGGTTCAACCGTGAACATGCCGTGGCAGGAAAAGTAGGGACCGTCGTAATCGACGGGGTGGACCATCGAGGCATCAGCATAGAGTCCTGATTCCTTGTCGGCCTTCACGGCGCCGTCCTCCCACGCACCCTCCCACAAGGTGAGACTGAGATCCACGTAATCGTCCGCTACGGCGTATCGATCGGAGTGTTTGGTGACGTCCAACCCGAATAATCCCGCCGCGGTGTCCGCGGAGGAGCCTGTAACGATGTTCCAGCCGATTCTGCCGTTGGAAAAGTGGTCCAGAGTAGCAAAGCGGCGAGCGTTGGAATACGGCAAATCAAAGGACGTGGCACTTGTCAGGACCAGTCCGATGCGCTCTGTGGCTGCAGCCAAGGCGGACACCAATACCAGGGGGTCAGATCGCGAGAGATCGGCGTCCCGAATGGCCTCCTCGGGAACAACTCCGTTGAGCGAGGGGTAGCCGAAGGAGTCGGCCAGGAAAATGAAGTCCAGCTTGGCCGCCTCAGCCCGTTGGGCCAAGGAAGTCCAATAGGACAGGTCCCGGTAGTTGGTTGTCGTGTTGTCGGGGTGCCGCCAGCTGTTACCAGAGGTGCCGTTTGGAGTCACTGTCTGGAACAACCCGAGGATAAGTGGTTTCACGCTAGTCCTATCTGTAAGTCACCGCGTTGGTAGTACATACAGTGAGGCGCATCACGAGCCGGTGTCAACGGTTTGCAGAATTATTTTCTGCACAAGACTTTCTTGCGGAAAAAATTTCTGAAAAGGGTAGCGGGGCGCTGTGAGGTGGCGTAGGCTCAAGCGACAACGCTGTAAAGCACCACCTCTCAGAAAGCTTCGGGCGGTCTGTAGGAGATGGCGGTCGAACTCTTCCTGGGACTCGTCTTCCATTGAGGTGCCAGGCGAGAAGGAACAAAACAAGGAGGTTTGTCAGTGTCAGTTGACGTGCTGCAGCCAAAAGCCGCCCGCTACCCGATCGAGTCAGTCGCCAACGCTGGCCGGCTCCTGGCACTGTTCAAAGAACGCCGTGAGCTTCGGCTCTCCGACGTTGCAGAATCGTTGTCCGTGTCCCCCTCGACCGCCCATAGGCTTCTCACGACTCTGGAAGTGAGTCAGATGGTGATGCAGAACACAAATACGCGTTGCTACGAACCGGGTCCTGAGCTGATGGCCATTGCCCATGCGCTGCTGCCCACGGAGACCCGTTGGAGTTTCGCCCGGCCCTACCTGGAACAGTTAAGTGAACGGGTGGGCGAGACGGTCAGCCTCGCAATACTTCAGGGACCAGTGGTCGTGTTTGTTGAGTCCGTCGAGTCCGAAGCCCCAGTGAGGGTAGGGTCACGTCTCGGTGCTGTTATGCCGGCTCATTGCACTTCCGTAGGAAAGCTTCTTCTTTCGCAGTTGACGGAAGAAAAACTTTTCGAAACCTACCCATCAGAGGAACTGGTGCAGGCAAACGAGAAAAGCATTGCCACCCGGCAAGAGCTCCAGACACAGCTTCGCAAGACGGCGAAACGCGCTTATGCCACGAATTTTGGCGAGGGCGAGCCCGGCATCAGTGGAGTCGCGGTGCTTGTAGAGGCCAAAACTCGTCCAACGTATGCGCTGGCTGTCGCAGCGCCAAGCGAGCGTCTGGCCCAGACGCGCGTCAAAGAGCTGCTAAACGAACTGCGAGTTACGGCGAGTGCTTTGGCGGAATTGAGCTAGAAGACCTTGCCGAACCGGTAATGGCACGAGTCCTCTCATTAACGATCTCCAGCGTTGAGGGGCCATCCCTCAGGTGCACAGATCTAGGTCACTAGGCTCCTGAAGACGACCTCCAATTCCGGAACACCTCCGGAACCGGATGCATCGGGGCCGACAATCATCCATACGGGCGGCCGCACCGGACGGCTGTTTCACCAACTTCTTCGCTGGCGATCGTGGCTGCGGCTGTCTACGTCCGAACCGCATCTCTGCGCCCGCAGCTCCTGCACCAGAAACCACGAAACCTCCGCGGCCGCTGCAGCAACGCTGGCGGTTCGTGCCCCTGCCGGTTCCACCGCATCCAGCAACAGCATCCACTTATCAACGCCTGTTATAGGGCGGATCCTCCGCCAGCGCCCATCTACAGAAGTTAGGGAGTCATTATGCAAACACAACTCATCATCGACAACCAACCCCGAGACGGACGCGAAGGAAAGACCTTCGAACGGCGCCATCCGATGACCTTGCAGGAGGTCCGCGACCGTGATTCGTTCCGACTCGGAGAGAAATCGGGCCGAGATCACGACCGGCCTTTGATGCGAGATCGGAGCAACCCTCTTGATGTCTCCTGACTTCAGAACAACGGAGTGGCCGTGGCGCCACCGAGTGCCTGAACTGCGGCTGATTTCCACAATCCGGCAAGCCTCAGAGTTGCCCATTCCCTGTTTCATCAGCTGATTATAGTGAGCCCCTGCAGCGTTCTTTGGAGGGGCGCCCCGCGACCTTCTTGGTCTTTTCATCTCTCCCCATTGCAACTCCTAAAAGCTCAGGTGTTGCAACTGTGAGAGTTGTTTGTAGCTGGTCTGGGACTGGCTGGCAGGATAAGTTATCGGCCCGTTCCACCCCGTGGACGTGACTCATGTTGCAACTGACCCCAGGTGTCATTCGGTCGACTTGTCCGTCCATCGGGGTGGTCCGGCCGGCATCCGTCCGGCCCACCTCGGTAGCTTGATCAGAAGATTGCCCACCCCTTGCGGGGCGTGGCCCATCACAGTGCTGTTCCTTTGGTGACCTCTACCCGGACTGGCGCCGGCCGGTGACGGCCATGACTACATCCGTGAAGAGGAAGGTACGAATGACCGCCATGTCTATCGTCGCGCATGCCCATCCATTTGTCGTGGGTGTCGACACGCACGCCCGAAACCATGTCTACGCCATCCTCGACGCGACCAACGGCGCACTACTGGATACGCAGTCATTCCCCACTACCGCGGCCGGGATCAACCGGGTTATTAAATGGGTCGCACGCCGCACCAACGCTGACGCAGACACCCTCTGGGTCATCGAAGGATCCGCATCCTACGGTGCGATTCTCGCCGGCACCGTGGCTGCCCACGGATTCCCAGTCGCCGAGGCCCCGCGGATGGATGCCAAGAAGAGCCGGGGCGTGGGTAAGTCTGATGCCTTGGACGCCCACCGGATCGCCATGGCCGTTCTGCCCTTGCCCGTGGACAAGCTGCGCCGACCACGCCTTCATGACGGGGTCCGCCAGTGCGTGCGGATCCTGGTCACGGCGCGGGGATCCATGAGCAAGGACCGGACCCGGTCGGTCAACGCGCTCAACGCACTGGTGCGCGGCAACGACTTGGGCATCGATGCCCGCCAGAAGCTCACAAACTCCCAGATCACGGAAATCTCAAAGTGGCGTTCCCGCGAGGAAGAGCTTTCCTTGTCCATCGCTCGAGTCGAGGCCGTGCGGCTGGCCAAACACGTCCTGGCACTGGATGAGCAACTCACGGACAACGAGAACCAGCTGGACGATCTGGTGAAGGTCAGCGAGGCCGCACCGTTGCTGGAGGAGACGGGGTTCAGGGCGATCAGCGCTGCAAAGGGCATCACCGCGTGGTCGCACGAAGGCAGGGTCCGCAACGAGGCAGCATTTGCCTCGCTGGCCGGGGTAAACCCGATCCCCGAGTCCTCCGGGAACACTGTCCGGCACCGGTTGAACCGGGGCGGTGACCGGTCTCTGAACAGTGCCTTACACATGGTCGCGATCGTCAGGATGACCCATGACGGCGAAACCCGCCAGTACGTGGAGAAGCGACGCGCCGAGGGCCGTACAGACAAGGAAATTCGTCGTTGCATCAAACGCTACCTGGCCCGCCGCATCTACCGCACGCTCAGCGCGGCACGGTAGATGCGACGAACCCGGCTTGACAGATATAGAAGAGTCGACCACTAGACGCCAAGCCGTCACAATGGCTCGGTTTTCGACCGTCACCGATACGGGCGCGGCGGCTTCATCCCGACCGGGAAACGCTGTGCCATAAACATGGCGACCATCTCGATCTGGAATCGTCAGGGGCTCATGGACGAGGAGTTCCTGTTCTGGAACAACCAGACCTTCTACCAGCAGATCGGCCTTGCCTGACCGGCCTTGCCTGCCGTAGCTCAGCATCGGCGAGGCGCTGCCTCGCCGATGCTGACTCCAGTCCCCGAATGGATGAATTCGACGACGGCGGGTGGCTAGGTAGCCAGGCGTTTATGTCGAGGTCGCGCCCAGGGAGGCGGACGCCCGGACGCCCTCCAGATCGCGGCCGAAACGCTGTCGCTGCTCGCACAAGGGTGTGCTGCCTCCGGCTCAGACCTGCGGGGTTTGTGCGATGAATCGCTCTGGGCGTTGACCTGGGGAGACCCTGGACTCCGGGGCGAACCGCAGGGTCGGCCAAGCACCATGATTTCCTCTGTACTAATGGAGGGCTGTCAAGGGATGCGAATACCGAGGCCCCAGAGCGGCAGCGTCGCATGACGAACCGTTCCCGAGCCGTTGCGCCTCCGGATATTCGAAGTGGAAAGCTGATCACGGGGCGCCGGGAGTGTATGGCCCGGGCACCCCTCGGGAGGCGAAGACACCATGTCCGCCACCTTTTCGTACATCGCGGCAGCGGAGGCCTTAAAGCAAACCAGCAAGCTCGGCCACTCTCAGGCCGGTATGTAGTTCCCTGCGGGTGAGTCCGTCGGTGAGGTCGGACTCCGTGACTTCCCGGATCCGGCCCAACCTGTAGTAAAGGGTGGAGCGGTGGATGTTGAGTACGCGGGCAGTCTGCTGCGCGTCTCCTCCCATTCTCAGGTAGGAGTCCAAGGTATGGACGAACACTTCGCCCAGGTTCGATGACAGTAGCCGCTGAAGACCTGCAGGAAGATCCTCCAGCGTGATTTCGTCGAGGGGGAGCCGCAGCAGGATCTTGTCGATCCCCAGGTCGTCCCAGTAGGCAGCAGCCGGTCCGGCGGCTCCCATGCAGGCGACGCGCCACGCGTCCAAAGCACGATTATAGGAGCGGTGTACTTCGTGGAGCCCCTCCACCATGGGGCCGATGCCCACCCGTACCGCCCGAAGATCGGCGCGGTCAAGGATCCGTTCGGCGCGGCCGCGGACAACCCGCCTCAGAAAGATCAGCACGCCGACTCCCTCGTCAAGTCCTGCTCCAACCACCGATGCAGTTGAGAACCGCCGGATGTAATCCAGGACGACCTCTGCCGCCCTGGCTGCCAGGGACGAAAGGGCGCTGTCTGCGTTCGGGGGCGCCGCCAAGACCATCGCGCAGTACTGACTGGCGCGGCCTACAAGGCGCTCATGCAGGAGCGCCTCGGCCGCAGCGGCTCGTCGACGACCGTCTTCGCCAAGCAGGTCTTGAAGGAGGAGCTTCGCCCGTGCCTGGACGCCCTCTTCATGCCGGATTTGGGCTGCAAGCGTCAATGCGAGGCGCGGAGCCCGCTCCTTGATGAGGTCGAGTTCCCGGGGCGGCATGACTTCGTCGTCAGACAGGATAAGGAGCACATATCCCACCAATCGCCCCTCGCTGTGCAGGGCAACGAGGACGCGGACGCCGAGGTTGGGAACTGTGGATATGTGAAGGTCCCCGACCCTATTAAGGAGCGGGTACCAGTTGTCGCTGTGGGCCAGGACGAACGACAGGCGCGACCGTTCTTCCTCTGACTGATGGAACGTGTAGGCCACAACGCGGAAGCGATCGTCGAGCACGAACAGCCGGCGCCCCAGAGCGTCGGAAAGCTCGGTTAGGAAGTCGCTCAGCTCTGAAGGATCACCCACTCCATCACAGTAATCCAAGCCTCAGGCATTCCGACACGGTGTCTGAATATGGCGTCTGCATTTCCGCTGCCGGTCCGAAGATTTGCCCCAAACTGGCGGCCTACTGTGGTCTACATCACCGCAAGGCTCCCCGGCAGTACTCCGTCGGAACCGGGCGGGATCCCCAAGTCAATGGACTTCGATCTGTTCCACAGATGGTCCGCACGCCAGTCATCCGTATCGGAGGAAGAAATGACCACTACAGCTTTGGATCTGAAGCGCTATCCCATGTATATCGGCGGGCGCTTCCGGGAGAATTCCACTGGAGCCACGTTCGACACGATTAACCCGTTCACTGAAGAGCCTTGGGCCACCGTCGCCGAGGGAACGGCCCAGGATGTCGATGACGCTGTCAACGCCGCACGCGCGGCACTTGAGGGCGAGTGGGGTGCCATGACCGGCTTTCAGCGCGCGGACTTGCTCCGGGTGCTGGCGACGCTCATCAGCCAGAACGCAGAGAAACTGGCCGAGGCCGAGGTGGCAGACTCCGGCAAGCTCTACCGCGAGATGATCGTCCAGGTTCGCTCGCTCTCGCGCTGGTTCACCTACTTCGCCGGCGCTGCAGACAAGCTTGAGGGCAAAACCATCCCGGCTCCCAACCCGGATCATCTCGTCTACACCAGCCGCGAACCCGTAGGAGTCGTGGCAGCCATCACGCCATGGAACGCGCCACTGCTGCTCCTGGCCTTCAAACTCGCACCTGCTTTGGCTGCAGGCTGCACAGTGGTGGTCAAGCCATCGGAGCATGCATCAGCCTCGACCCTCGTGTTCGCCCAACTGGTCCACGAGGCGGGATTCCCCGACGGAGTGTTCAACGTCGTCACAAGCAGCGATCCCCGCCTCGGAGCTGCCCTTTCGGGCCACCCGGGGGTGGACAAGGTCGTCTTTACGGGTTCGACGTCGACGGGCCGCGCAGTCGCGCAGGCCGCCGCCGAAAACCTCAACGGCGTCACGCTGGAGTTGGGAGGCAAGTCCCCCCAGATCGTCTTCGCCGACGCCGACCTCGACGAAGCCGCCACAGGCATCGTTTCAGGCATCTTTGCCGCTGCCGGGCAGACCTGCATGGCCGGTTCCCGGCTCCTGGCCCACCACTCGATCCTCGATGACCTGGTCCGGCGCGTCGTTTCCCTCACGGCCGCCATTAAGACAGGTGACCCTATGGACGTTGCAACACAGCTTGGACCAATCGCCAACAGGCAGCAATACGAGCACGTCATCGCGATGTTGAGCCAAGCGGCCGCGGAGGGTGCCACATTTGAAATCGGCGGGGGAGCCGACCCGGCGCGCGGGGGGCTGTTCGTACAGCCGACAATCGTCAGCGGTATCAACAATTCGATG
Source organism: Pseudarthrobacter phenanthrenivorans (assembly GCF_036455295.1). Lineage (GTDB taxonomy): Bacteria > Actinomycetota > Actinomycetes > Actinomycetales > Micrococcaceae > Arthrobacter > Arthrobacter phenanthrenivorans_C. The sequence continues at coordinate 250,451 of NZ_JAYXNX010000004.1, forward strand.
GGCATCGCCCGTGAGGAAGTCTTCGGTCCGGTCCTGACGGTCATGGGCTTCGATAGTGAACGAGAGGCTGTCAGGATTGCAAACGACACCGCCTACGGGCTCGCCGCGGGCGTCTGGACAGCGGATATTCGCCGGGCCCATCGGGTCGCCGCACGAGTCAAGGCCGGAACGGTGTGGATTAATACCTACCGCTCGGTGGCCCCTAGTGTCCCATTCGGTGGGTTCAAGGCGAGCGGGATGGGACGGGAAAACGGAGTGGATTCTGTTCTCGACTACACGGAGACCAAATCCGTGTGGGTTAACCTCGGTTCCGCCCGCAAAGATCCGTTCGTCCTCGGCTAAGCAACCCTCTTTACACAGAAACGAGTTACATCATGAATGGTGAGTTCGCCGACAAGACGGTCGTCATAACTGGCGCAGCGCAGGGAATCGGCCGCGCCTATGCGGAGGAAATATCAGCGCAGGGAGGTCGGGTTGTACTATGCGATATCAACCTCGACGCAGTCACGTCCACGGCCGATGAGCTGCGGGCCCGCGGCCTTAGCGCAACCGCGCACCGTGTGGACGTGTCATCCCTCGAAGCCTGCAAGGACTTCGCTGCGGAACTGGAAGTGACCTACGGAGCCGTAGACGGGCTGGTAAACAACGCCGCCGTCTTTTCATCGTTGACGCTGAAGCCCTTCTGGGAAATCGACAGTGCGGAATGGGACCTCGTGATGAACGTCAACGTTCGGGGCACGTGGGCCATGGTGACCGCCCTGCTGCCGTTGTTGGAGAAGTCCGATGCCTGCAGCGTCGTGAACATTTCATCCGACGCGGTATGGATGGGCAAGCCCGGCTACGCGCACTACGTGGCAAGCAAAAGCGCCGTCTACGGCATGACCCACGCCATGTCGAAAGAGCTTGGGGACAAGGGGATCCGAGTCAATTCGGTGTCCCCGGGACTGGTCATGACAGAAGTGCCACGTGGGACTTTCACGCCGGCCCAGCGCGATTCCATACTGGCTTCCCAGGCCCTTCAGCGGTTCGCAGGCACCGATGACATCGTCGATGTGGTCACCTTCCTGCTGTCGGAGCGGAGCAGGTGGATGACAGGACAAACCCTTCACGTCAACGGCGGCTCCATCCATCCCTAAGCAGTGCGGCTAATATCAACCGGAAAGATTTCTATGAACAACGAATCGGACGATCAGCTCATTCTTCTGGGTACTGCAGCGGGCAGGACATGGTACGGCGGCACTCCGAGGGCAGGCATTGCAAGTGCCGTTGTCGTGTCAGGATCCGTCTATCTGGTCGATTGTGGCTCGGGAGCAGGCCGGCGCTTGTCCGAGGCTCATGTGGGAGGTGCCAAGGGCCAGGCTTTTTCCGGTCTGGAGGCTCTCCGAAGCATCTTCATCACCCATCTGCATTCTGACCACACTGTGGGGCTAGCCGAGCTCCTGACGTTCGGTCTCGGTGAAGGGCTTGGTCGAGGCGCGCACCCCGTGACTGTGACCGGGCCCGGCCCGCGTGGCCGGATCCAGCCCTTGGCGTCCCATGCTGTCCACGAACCTGCCGTCGTGAACCCCGCAGATCCCACGCCGGGCACCCACGGGATGGTCAATGGCCTCTTGGCGGCATTCGCCTCCGACCTGAACGACAACGTCCGAGACAGCCTAAGACCGAGCCCGGCGACGATACTCCAGGTCAAGGAAATCGCACTGCCCCCGGAGGTGCTCGCCGACCCTGACACCGACGTCGCTCCTGCCATGGAACCCTTTGAGGTATACGACGACGGGAACGTACGCGTGCTGGCCACCCTTGTTCAGCACGCACCCGTGTTCCCGGCATTCGCTTACAGGTTGGAAACCGGGAACGCGTCTGTCGTCTTCTCAGGGGACACCTCGCCGAGCGGGAACTTGATGCGTCTGGCTCAAGGGGCAGACATCCTCGTCCACGAAGTCATTGATCCCGAATGGGTCAGAGACCTCTTCCAAGGACGGGATGACCCGGCTGCCCTGGCGAAGCAGCGTCACCTTCTTGAATCCCACACACCGGTGGGTGCTGTGGGCGCGATCGCCGAGCGTGCAGGGGTCGGGCATTTGATCCTCTCCCACCTCGCCCCCGCATCGCACCGCGACGACGACTGGCTCTCCAGGGTCCAGGGCTTTTCAGGGCGGGTGTCGGTGGGGCATGACCTGGATGCCTTCACCCTTGGGCACGTCCCTGCACCCCGTCCTTCCTGAGGCAGCGCCGAAGGACAAAACATTTCACCGTCTACGAAGGAGTAGATTCCTATGGTCCACCACACCCAAACCACCCGGTCGACGCTCCGGCCCGGCGCATCGCAGCGCTCGGATCCAGCCTCCTGGTCTCCGGCCAGACGCAGGCGCTACGTGTGGCTCGTGACCGCGCTGATGTTCCTTCTCATGACCCTCAACTGGGCGGATAAAGCAGTCATCGGACTGGCAGCCGTGCCAATGATGCGGGACCTGGGGATATCACCCGAGGCCTTCGGCCTGGTCGGCAGTGCCATGTTTTTCACTTTCAGCATCGCGCAATTGGTAGCGGCCCCGATTATCGACCGAGTGCCCACCAAGTGGATAATGCTCACACTCTGCCTGCTGTGGTCGGTGGCCCAGATACCGATCATCGTGTCCGCCAGCCTCCCCGCCCTGTGGATCGGCCGGCTCATGCTGGGAGCCGGTGAGGGGCCTTTGGCCCCTGTCCTCCTTCACGGCATCTATAAATGGTTCCCAGAGAAGAAAAGGGCAACACCGGCGGCCCTGGCCTGTTCCGGCACCACCCTCGGGATCGTAATCGTCGCCCCAATGCTTGCCTGGGTCATCGGCCAGTATGGCTGGCTCGCCGCCTTCGGAACCCTCGCGGTGGCAGGAGTTATCTGGTCTGCCATCTGGCTGGTCGCAGGCAAGGAAGGCCCCTACACGAGCCACGCCGCCGAGATCGCCCTTGACGGTGCTGGTAACGAGACGTCCGGACAGGAGGCCAGGTACGACGCACCGGACTCTTCCACACGGGTCCCCTACCTGCGGACGATTCTCACCCCGACGTGGATTTTCTCGGTCCTGGCGGCGTTCGCCGCCTACTGGACATTTACTGTGGCCATGTCCTGGGGACCGGCTTACTTCGAGACAGTTCTCAAGGTGACCAGCCAAGAGGCCGGAACACTTATTGCGCTCCCCGCAGCGTGGGGAGCCATTGCCACCGTCGGACTAAGTGCACTGACCCAGCGCCTGCACATCCGCGGCGTGCCAACCCGGCGGTCCAGGTCATGGGTGCTTGGAGCAGGGACAATCCTCTCGGGAGCCACGCTCCTGGGCGCTGTATACACGCCAAATCCCGTAGTGGCAATAGGTCTGATGGTGGTCGGCTTCGGCACGGCCCCGGCCCTCTTCGTGATCACGCCCTTGATTGTTTCGGAGTTGACCACCGCCGCCCAGCGGGGAGCAAACCTCTCGATTGCCATCGCGTTCTTCACCGCGGGAGGACTTTTCGCTCCAGCCGTCTCCGGCTTCATCATTGGCGGGTCGCAGACCGCGGCAACCGGGTATGCCACCGCATTCGCGTTTGCCGGCGCCCTCACCCTCGGCTCAGGATTGCTCTGCTTCCTCTTCGCCAACCAACAACGCGAACGCCGACGGCTGGGAATCGAAGGAGAGTCGATCGCGACCGTGCCCGTTCACGGCTGACGCGCTCTCGCGTCGCCTGAACCCGCTGCGGCGTCAATCATGGTTACCAATCCTAGGTGCGGTGACGGGCGCAGGCTCATCCGGCGGCGGGCGTGGCCTTCAGCGGGACGGGCACCAGGTCCTGGAGTTCCTCGAGGGTGCAGCCGAAGGTTTCCCGGACGGTGACGCCGTCCGGGCCGGTGAGGAAGACGCCCTTGTCGGTATAGACCCGGGTGACGCAGCCGACGCCGGTGACCGGGTAGGTGCAGGCGTCCACGATCTTGGAGGCACCTTCACGGGTCAGGAGCGTCATCATCACGAAGACATCCTTGGCGCCGGTGGCCAGGTCCATGGCACCACCGACGGCGGGAATCGCCCCGGGTGCGCCGGTGTGCCAGTTGGCGAGGTCACCGGTGGCGGAGACCTGGAAGGCGCCCAGGACACAGATGTCCAGGTGCCCGCCGCGCATGATGGCGAACGAGTCCGCGTGGTGGAAATAGGACGCACCCGGCAGCTCGGTGACGGGGATCTTACCGGCGTTGATGAGGTCCTCGTCGATGTCCTCGCCCTTGGCTTCGGGGCCCATGCCGAGCATCCCGTTCTCCGTGTGGAGGGTGATGTTCTGTTCCTCGGTGAGGTAGTTGGACACCAGGGTGGGCTGGCCAATGCCCAGGTTCACGAAGGACCCGGGTGCGATGTCCTTAGCCACGAGCCGGGCGAGGTCGTCCCGGCCCAGGGGCGTTTCGGAGGTCTTGAGGCTCTCTTGGGTGATGCTCATCTCAGGCCGCCTTTTCTGCCGTGTTGGAGGTGCCTGGGCCGCTGCCGGCAACCTTGACGATGCTGTTGACATAGATTCCCGGGGTCACGATGTTTTCCGGGTCCAGCGCCCCGGTGGGCACGATCTCGGACACCTGCACGATGGTGTGCTTCGCGGCGGCGGCCATGATGGGGCCGAAGTTCCGGGCCGTCTTGCGGTAGACCAGGTTGCCCTTCCCGTCCGCCTTCAGGGCCTTGATCAGGGCGACGTCGGCGTGGATGGGGGTCTCGAACACCTGGCCGCGGCCGTCGATGATCCGGGTTTCCTTGCCTTCGGCGAGCATGGTGCCATAGCCGGTGGGGGTGAAGAATCCGCCGATGCCGGCACCGGCCGCGCGGATCCGCTCGGCGAGGTTGCCCTGCGGCACGAGTTCCAGCTCGATCTCGCCGGCCTTGTACTTGGCGTCGAAGTGCCAGGAATCGGATTGCCGCGGGAAGGAGCAGATCATCTTCTTCACCCGGCCTTCCTTGATCAGCAGGGCCAGGCCCTGGTCGCCCTGCCCGGCGTTGTTGTTCACCACGGTCAGGTCCGTGGCGCCGCACTCGAGCAGGGCATCGATCAGTTCGAAGGGCTGCCCGGCATTGCCGAAGCCGCCAATCATCACGGTGGAGCCGTCCTTGATCCCTGCCACGGCCTCCTGGACCGAATCAACAAAGTTCAGCATGGCTTATGCCTTTCCATTTGAAGCAGACACGTTTTCGAGGACGACGGCCAGGCCCTGCCCGACGCCGATGCAGATCGCGGCCACACCCCAGCGTTCACCGGAAGCCTGGAGGCTGCGGGCGAGGGTGCCCAGGATGCGGGTGCCGGAGGCGCCGAGCGGGTGGCCCATCGCGATGGCCCCGCCGTGGCGGTTCACGATGGAGTGGTCGATGCCCCAGGCGTTGATGCACGCCAGGGACTGCGCGGCGAACGCTTCGTTAAGTTCGACGGCGCCCACCTGGTCCCAGCCGATGCCCGCCTTGGCGAGGGCCTTGTTCGCCGCCTCGACGGGGGCGTAGCCGAAGTACTGAGGGTCGTTGGCGTGCGCGCCGCGGCCGGCGATCCGGGCCAGCGGGTCCAGGCCGAGCAGCCCGGCGGCAGCCTCGGACCCGATCCAAGCCGCGGAGGCGCCGTCGGACAGCGGGGAAGCATTCCCTGCGGTGACCGTGCCGTTCTCGGCCCGGAACACCGTCTTCAGGCCGGCGAGCTTCTCCGCGGACGAACCCGGGCGGATGCCCTCGTCCCGGACCAGGTCCGTGCCGGGGACCGGGGTGACCAGGTTGTCGTAGAACCCTTCGTCCCACGCCGCGGCGGAGAGGTTGTGGGAGTTCGCGGCGAATTCGTCCTGCGCCTCGCGGGTGACGCCGTACTTCTCGCGGAGCCGCTCGGTGGCCTCGCCCAGGGAGATGGTCCATTCCTTCGGCATCGCCTTGTTCACCAGGCGCCAGCCCAGCGTGGTCGAGGCCAGGGTCATGTCACCGGCCGGATACGGCTTCTCCGTCTTGGGCAGCACCCAGGGGGCACGGGACATCGACTCGGCACCACCGACAAGCATCAGATCGGCGTCGCCGGCGTTGATCTGGCGGGACGCGATGATCGCGGCATCCAGCGAGGAGCCGCAGAGCCGGTTCACCGTAGTGCCCGGGATCGAGACCGGGAGACCGGCGAGCAGCGTGCCCATCCGGGCGATGTTCCGGTTTTCCTCGCCGGCGCCGTTGGCGTTGCCGAACACCACCTCGTCAATCCGTTCAACATCCAGTCCCGGTGCCCGCTTCACGGACTCCTTGATCACGTGCGCGGCAAGGTCATCCGGACGGACAGCGGCGAGGCCGGAGCCGAACTTGCCGAACGGGGTGCGCACGGCGTCGTACACAAAAGCCTGATTCATGGTCCTATCCATCTCAATCTATTTCTGTCATTCAGAGCTGCCCACTTGGGCAAGTGTTGGCACCGCGGCACCTGCTACAAATTGGCCGTGGCCACGCAGGCAACGCACCGGCCAGTTAGCAGCACTGCCCGCTGCATGTGGCTTGGCTGGGCGAGGTGGGTGTTAGACGGGATTTGTTCCGACGGTGAGCCCACCGCATACATACAGGGTTTGGCCGGTGATGAAGCCGGAGCGCTCGTCCAGGAAGAAGCCTGCAGCGTTGGCTATGTCCTCCGGCTGGCCGAGCCTTCCCACGGGAACAGATGAAACGATGGCCTTTGTCCGCGGCGAGTCTTCCGGGTTCGCCTTCATGAACAGTTCCGTGGCGATGGGCCCTGGTCCAATTGCGTTAACGGTGATTCCCTCTCGGCCTAGTTCCAAGGCCCAGGTGCGGGTCAGCCCGATAAGACCGGCCTTGGCGGCCGCATAAGCAGTGCGCAGTTCCTTTCCAAGTGCCGCACGCGAGGACATATTGACGATCCGACCGAACCCGGCTTCCGTCATGCCGTCGAGGACGCCCTGAGTGCACTGTATGGCGCACCGAAGGTTCAGCGCATGTGATTGATCGAGCTGGGTCAGGGATTGCTCACGGAGTGGGGCGGGGAAAACTGCGCCGACGTTGTTGACCAGCCGAGTGATTGGACCTTCCGACAGGGCAGCCTCGAGGGCTTCCGCTGTGCTGTCAACGTCGGAGAGATCCGCAGTGATTGAACGGCCGAGGTCCGTGGGCTGCTTGTCTATGACCACGACCTCCCACCCCTGCGCCAGCCCGTGCGAGGCAATGGCACGACCGATTCCAGAGGCACCCCCGGTAACGAGGAGACGTTCTACCATGACAATTTTCCTTCCTCCACGCACGTCGGCATGCGCGGAACTTGGTTGCGGCGGTGCAACGCGTTCTTTTCAGTATGCCCGGAAAGAAGGGTGGATAACGCGGCCATGCGATACCAATGCGGAGTAAAATGATCTGGAATTCGGAATAATCACAGGTTGCGAAGGGGCGAGGAAGTGGAAGTAAAGGATCTTGAGGCCTTTGCCGTGGTGGCCGAGGAGCTGCATTTCGGTAGGGCGGCCGCCCGGCTGCACATGTCGCAACCCCCGCTAAGTGCACGCATCAAGCAGCTGGAACAAAGTTTGGGCGTCCAGCTCTTCGAACGAAGCACCCGTACGGTGGCACTTACGGATGCAGGGTCCAGGCTGTTGATCCCGGCGCGTAAGGTACTCAGTCAAGTTTCTGCCGTCCAGAACCTGGCCGAATCAATCGCTGCGGGAGAGCAGGGACGCGTTCGGATCGCGTTCGCCGGCGCTTCGAGTCAGCGCGCCCTCCCAATTCTCACCCGAGCGGTGCGCGAGTCCCACCCGGGCATCGAGCTGCAGCTGGAATCCCAGACCTACGTCTACACGGCATTGGACAAGCTCCTTGAGGGATCTCTCGACCTCGCTTTCGCGCGACTGCCCACGCCGCAGAAGGAACTGGAGTCCCGGGTTGTAGAAGTCGAGAAGATCCTGTGCGCGCTGCCGGAAGGCCATCCGCGGGCCGGCCAGCCGATTCTTTCCTTGGCGGACCTGCATGACGAGGAGTTTGTGAGTTTGCCAGCCGATACAGGTTCAATTCTGCAGGCCACAATGTTCGCTTTGTGTATCACCGCGGGCTTCAGGCCCAAGATCGCCCAGGTCGCTCCGGATTCTGCTACTGCGCTTGCACTCGTTGCTGCGGGTGCAGGCATCACCATCACATTGAGTTCGGTAACGCCAGCGCAGTCCGTCGGAATTGTCTACCGCGAACTGGACGACATTCACCCCAGCCACATGTTCGCCACGCTGACATGGCGCAAGGACGACACATCGCCGGCCCTTGCAGCCGTGCTGCAAGTGTCGGAAGCCGCTCTGCCCACTCCTGACCTTTCTGGTTTCGCTATCAGGTAAGCCCAACTTGGTATTTCAGCTGCGAACAATCTGACACTAGCTTTGGAGATGCACCGGTTAGGACCAGCGCCCCGCGCCACCCTGACCAGCCGACGATGACTCGACAGGGCTGGCGAGGACTGGGCGCAGTGTGCGTGAGCACTGAGTAGTGCACGGCCCGGTGCAGCATCACATGAGTGCCCCATCCCTTGAGCATAAACAGACAGGTTCACAATGACGTCCCTAAGTGCCTCCGAACGGGAAATCTCCAATGACGGCCCCACTATGCGTGCCGTCGTCAAGACCAGGCCCGAGCGAGGAGTGGAATTCTTCTCCTCGTATGCGGAGCCGAAGGTCTCTACCGGAACTGTGAAGATCCAGGTCGCCGCGGCCTCGGTCTGCGGCACTGACCGGGCACTTTACGAATACTCACCCATGGCGCAGGCATTCAACCTCAATATCCCGGTGGTTCTCGGTCACGAGTGTGCCGGCACCGTCATCGAAGTTGGCCCGGGCGTTGAGTCGCTCCAGGTGGGGGACAGGGTTGCTCTTGAATCCCACGTTGCATGCTGGGACTGCTATCCCTGCCGTACCGGTGACGCCCACAACTGCCTGAACATGGAGTTGCTCGGGTTGCATCTCGATGGGGGTTTTGCGGAACGGCTCGTGGTACCGGCGCCCGCTTGCTTTAAATTACCGGAAGACTTCCCCTTAGAACAGGGCGCCCTTCTGGAACCTGCCGGAGTCGCCATGCATGCCATCCAACGGTCCAAAATTGACCTTTCAGGCGCTGAGGTTGTGATAAGCGGCGGCGGTCCAGTTGGGCTATTTATTGCTGCAATTGCCCAGGCCCTGGGTGCCGGCCGCGTGGTCGTCGTTGAACCTAACTCCTACCGTCAGGGCCTGATAAAAGCGCTGGGAGCTGTGGCTCTTTCTCCCGAAGATGACGTCATTGGGCTTTGCCGCAAGCTGTCCGGGGAAAAGCTCGGATTTGACGTGGCCTTCGAGGCTTCTGGCGTGCCGGCGGCGCTGCCGCCCCTGCTTGAAGCGGTCCGCCGCGAAGCAACGGTGGTAGCCGTCGGAATTCCAGGTAAGCCAATGGAGTTGGACGTCGCAGCGTACCTGATTAAGAAGGGTCTGACTCTTACTGGCAGCTTCGGGCGGGCCCTGTGGGGTACCTGGCACCAGATTGCGGAGCTTGTAGCGGTCGGAAAGCTTGACCTTTCAATGTTCATTACCCACCGGCTTCCTCTTTCTGCTTTCGATGAAGCCATCGACGTCCTCTCCCAGGACGCATGCAAGGTCCTGCTTATTCCGGGCCTTGATGACCGTCCGAGTGGTGACGGTCCCGCCAGGTAACGCCAATTCCAGCGCCCCTATGGCCACGGCATTTGTGCGGCCTGCTGGCAGCCCCGGTAAGCCCTGACGGGAAACCGATAAGTACCCTGATCGTCGCAGCAGGGTACTTATTTTTTGCCCCCCCGATCGGTGGCATGAGTGCTGCGCCCCGGGCCCGCCAAACACTAAGAACGGCCGGCCGGCATCTATTTGAAACAATCGGTCCACGCACTGGCTCAGTAGGTGCTGTCCTTGGGAGAAGGTCTGCCTTGTGGCATCGCCCTCTTTGGATCCAGCCCATCATCAAGGTCCCGCTTTGGCGTCTGCTCTTATATTTCTGATTCTCATATGAAATCAGAGAATATTGGTATTTCTCACCGGATCAATCCTTGACTAACCTTTTTGAAGGCGCCACCAATTCCGACGCCCCTCAACGAAGAGAGGTCCCGATGAAAACCCCCACCACTTCCATAGATCTGAGCGTTGAGGCTCGGGTCTTCCGCAAAGTGACCCTGAAGGTCCTTCCAATCCTCATGCTTGGCATGTTCATTGCCTACATCGATCGAGCAAACCTTGGGGTGATCGCAGGGCCCCTGTCCAAAGACCTGGGCCTGACGGCAGCAACATTCGGGCTTGCTGCAGGGTTCTTCTACATCGGTTACCTGCTTTTCGAGATCCCCTCAAACATGTTGCTCGCCAAGGTAGGCGCCCGGGTCTGGCTGGCTCGCATCATGATCACCTGGGGCCTGGTAACGATGGGCATGGCTTTCATGCAGGACGAGGTCAGCCTTCACATCATGCGGTTCCTCCTCGGACTTGCAGAAGCCGGCTACTCGCCCGGGACGGCGCTCTTCCTGGCGCTTTGGTGCCCCATGCGCCTGCTGCCCAAGGCAATGTCCTGGCTGAACCTGGCCGTTCCGGTCGCGCTGGCTATGGGCTCCGTCGTAACCTCCTCAATCATGCTCATGAACGGTGTTGCCGGCCTGGCCGGATGGCGCTGGGTGTTCCTCATCGAGGGCATTCCGGCAATCATCCTTGCGGTCGTCATCTTCTTTGCCCTGCCTTCGACCCCCGCGAAGGCCAAGTGGCTGGATGACGAGGAAAAGGCGTACTTGGCGGAGAATGTCACCCAACGTTCCGAATCCGGAGCGCACGAACTGAAGCAGCTTCCCGCTGCCCTGCGCCGGCCGTCACTGTGGGCTTTCGCCATCACCTACTTCTTCATCCTGATCGGGTTCTGGTCGATCACGTACTTCCTTCCGACGATCGTCAAAGAGCAGTTCCACCTGGACGTCGTCGGATCCGGTTACGTCTCGGCAATCCCGTGGGCATTCTCCGCCATCGTCATGTTCGTAATCGTCCGCAGCATCTCCCGCACCGGCGAACGCCGCTGGCACCTCACCCTGCCCATGGTTGCCGCAGCACTCGGACTCCTCATTGGAGTGCTCTCCGGCAACCCGTTCCTGTCACTTCTCGGTATCAGCATCGCCGCTGCGGGCTTCTTCGCCACGCTGTCCACCTTCCAGGCGACCGTTGCCCAGGTGTATGCCGGGGCGCTTGCCGCAGTGTCCATCGCGCTCGTCAACTCTGTCGGAAACGTCAGCGGCCTGGTAGGCCCCTACATTCAGGGATGGCTCACCGATCTCACCGGCTCGAGCTCCGCTGGCCTTCTGGTGATGTCAGGCTTCTTCGGCCTCGCTGCAGTGTTCGTCTACATCCTTATCGGGTGGGCTGACCGGAAGACTGGCGGACTCCGTGGGACTACCAGTCTCGAAACAGATGTTGCCGGGGCACGCGCCCGGGGATGACCTCCACCAATAGCCACACCAAAGGATGACCAAAATCTTGTTACTTCAACCAGCCACTCAAACAACACCCGCGGGTGAGCGTGCAGTTGCGCCACGGATCGTCGAAGTACGGACAGTCCCGTACGCGATTCCCTACCGCAAGCCGCTGCGTTTTGCCAGCGGATCGATCGATGTAGCGGACAATGTGCTTGTGGAAGTGGTCACCAGTGACGGTGTGGTCGGGTTTGCCGAAGCCCCTCCGCGGCCCTACACCTACGGTGAGACACAGGCATCGATTGTCGCCGTTATCGAGAAGATTTTCGCCCCTGCCATCATCGGGCTCTCCATCCTCGACCGCGAGGCGGTAAGGTCGCGCCTGGCTCGAACGGTAGGAAATCCCACTGCCAAAGCCGCCATCGACATGGCCATGTGGGACGCATGGGGCAAGACCATCGGAACACCGGTGCATCATCTCCTCGGAGGTTTTACTGATGCGTTGCAGGTCAGCCACATGCTGGGGTTCGATGATCCGGACACAGTTGCCGCAGAGGCCATCGAGCTCAAGGAGAAGCTGGGAATTGCGAGCTTCAAAATCAAGGTGGGGCGTCGCCCCGTCCACCTGGACGTGGACGTGTGCAAAGCGGTCCGGGAAGCCCTAGGCCCTGACGCGGAACTGTACATCGACGGGAACCGCGGTTGGACGGCGGCGGAATCGGCCCGGGCACTTCGGGAGCTCGAAGACGTGGGACTGAGCCGCGTGGAAGAGCTCTGTCCCGCCGACGATGTGTTGAGCAGGCGCTGGCTTGTTTCCCAATGTCCTGTACCGTTCGTCGCGGACGAAAGTGCGCCCACGCCGGCTGACGTTACCCGCGAAATCCTTGCGGGAGCAGCGACCGCTGTGAGCATCAAGACCGCCCGAACAGGGTTCTCAGGTTCGCTGCGCGTTTCCCACCTTGCCGAAGGGCTGGGCCTCGAAGCGGTCATCGGTAACCAGATAGATGCGCAAGTCGGAACCGTTTGTTCCCTCGTCTTCGGTGCGTCCCAGGAAATTACCTCGCGTTCGGCAGCTGAACTGTCCAACTACCTGGACATGGCCGATGATCTCCTGGATCAGCCGCTCATTATTGAGAATGGATACATGCGCGTTCCTGAGGGCCCCGGCCTCGGCATCCAGCTCGACCCGGAAAAAGTGGCCCGCTATCGGGTCGACCTCTGACTCCGGTCATACTTGTCCCTGAAATCCAACTCAACACCACAAAGGAAAAAATCATGGCTTATCTTCGCCTCCACCACGTGAACGTCACTTCAGACAACATGTCGATCCTGACGGACTTTTACGGAAAGGCGCTGGGACTGAACCAGCTCCCCTCGCCCAAGATGATCGCCACGTCCAAAAATGCAGACAACGACATCGACGGCGACGCCGAGTGGGATACAGCCGCCAAGTTCTACGAAGCCGGCGACCCCAACGAACTGCAGATCCACGCCACCCAGCGCCAGCCGTACCTCGCAGCCCAGGAGGGACACTCGGTCAACCCGCTCATCGGAGGACACTTTGCGTTCCGGACCGATGACATCGAGGCCATCAAGGCACGCCTCACCGAGAACAACATCCCGTTCGACGACTGGGGCATCTGGTCCGTCGAAGGCTGGCACCAGATCTTCCTCACTGACCCCGCCGGCAACATGATCGAGATCCACCAGGTCATGACGGACGGCGAAGCCTAATCACCCGATGACCACCCATCAAGCTTCACGCCGTTCCCCGGCCGGGGAATTTCCCCGGTATGACCAGCTGTTTGATCGCCCCGACCGGCTGCGGGGAACGGCCTGGGGCCTGTGGGGCCCGGCCGACCAGCTGGGCACCCTGAACCACCTCACACCGGCCCGTGTCCTTGAAGCCCGTCAGAGTATTTTGACGGGCGAAGTCATACCGCTCAACCTGCCGTTGACGGAATTCGAGCCGCCCATCATTGCCCACCGCGGTTCGATTCAACACACTGTGTTCGGCCTCAACGATTTCCACCGCGACGACCGGATCGACAATCTGTTCCTTCAGGCGTCGACGCAAATTGACGGGTTGCGACACTTCGGGCATCCGGACCACGGCTTCTACAATGACGCGGATCCCAACGGGCTGGTGGCGGGAAAACCCGGCCTCGGAATACAGGCCGTGGCCGAACGGGGGATCGCCGGCCGTGGCCTGCTCATCGACGTCGGTGCCTACCGGGACGCGGTCGGCCGCCCGATCGACCAGGCCACCAACGAACAAATTCCGGTGGCTGATCTGGATGCAACGCTTGAATGGCAGGGGAGCACCATCCGGCCGGGCGACATCATCATGATCCGCACAGGATGGCTCAAACACATCCGGGCGGACGCCAACCGCTCGGACGGCGCCCTCCGCTCGCCGGGCCTAAGCCAAACCGAAGAATCGGCCGCGTGGCTTTGGGACCATCAAGTAGCGGTGGCGGCGTCCGACAACATCGCGCTGGAAGCCTGGCCGGCAACGGATTCCAAACTCACCGTCCAGGCGGAACTATCAGGTGCGATGCCTGCCTCCAGCCACACGGGGATGCTGCACCGTATCCTGATCCCGTTGCTCGGGCTGAGCATTGGCGAGCTTTGGGCGCTCGATGAGCTGGCAGCTGCCTGCGCCGCCCGACGCCGATATGACGTCTTCCTCACGGCCCAGCCGCTGAACCTGCTGGGCGGAGTTGGCAGCCCGGCCAACGCAATGGCGATCCTCTAAACATGAATCTTCAGGAGTAATTGACGTGAATGACCACGAATCCGGGACAGCTGAAGCTGTCCTCATCACCGGCGGTGCGTCCGGCATCGGCCTCACCTGTGCCCGCCAGGCTGCGGCCCGGGGCGCACGCGTAGCTATTGTCGACGTGAACCCGTCAGCCGCGGCAGATGCAGTGGCGACGTTGGACGGAGAAGGTCATGTCGCCGTGGCCGCTGATGTCACGGACGCTGGGGCCATGCGCCGCGCAGCCGACGAATTCGCGGCAGGTGGCGGACTGACCGGGGTTGTGGCCGCTGCCGGGATAGTCAGCCGGTCGGCGCTGCTGGACATCGATGCTGCCGAATTCCGGCGGGTACTCGACATCAATGTCATCGGAGTCCAGAACACGATCTCGGCCGCAGGGCCCCACCTTCTACGCGCAGGCCGGCTCGGGTCGGTGGTCGTCCTTGGCAGCGCCGCAGCTTTCACAGGAGGCGGGCTCATGGGTAACGGTGCGTACGCCACCTCAAAGGCTGCGCTCATCGGCTTGGTACGCGGATACGCCCGTGAGCTTGCGCCCCATCAGGTGCGCGTGAACATGGTTGCTCCCGGGGCGACTGAAACACCGATGACTGATGTTTTGAACGATGCAGATCGCGAGCGAATCGCCGGGATGTCCCTCCTCGGAAGGCTTTCCAAGCCTGAGGAGATTGCCTCAGCCATCGCGTTCCTCCTGGCGCCGGGCAACGGCACAATTACCGGACAAGTGCTCCACGTCAACGGCGGCGTGGTCTTCGGCTGAAACGCCACCTCCGGGCTGAAAGCGCCGGATGTTCCTGAGGCCGGGCTGCCCGCGAATCAGCCCGGCCTTTGGAGTCTCCTTTTTAGAGCTACAACCTCATCACTTTCGACCGATTGCCCAAGGAGGCAGCAATGACTGGTCAAACAAGGTCCTTTCGAACCTCAGACGGCGCACAACTGGTTTACGATGACTTCGGCTCCGGTCCGGCGGTGTTACTTGTTCACGGATTCACCTGCCAGGCGGCACACTGGGCCTTCCAGCGCCAGGCTTTGGTCGCCGCAGGTTACAGGACCATTGCGCCCGACCTTAGGTTCCACGGCCGCTCAGACTTCCCGGGCAGCGGTCAACGTGTCTCCCGCCTGGGCAAGGACGTCGGGGAATTGCTCGAGCATCTGGAGCTTGGCGAGGTAGCCCTCGTTGGGCATTCCTTGGGCGTCTCCGTCTGTCTCGCATATTTCGACCTGTACGGAACGGACCGCGTTCGCGCGTTCGTAGCAATCGATCAGTCGCCAAAAATCGTTAACGACGAATCGTGGGCCTGGGGTGTCCGGTCCGTCGATTGGGCCAATGTGTGGGATTCCGTTAACGGGCGCTTTCAATGGGGCAATCCGGCACTTGAGCCTCCAGCGCCGCCCCACGTAGCGCAACTCTTTTCCGAGGTGGGCGGCCTCACGCAATTTCCCGACGGCGCTGTACTTCCGCTCCTGGTGGATCACTTCACAGCAGACTGGCGGGACGTTGCACCGACCGTGAATGTTCCGTCCTGGGTAGCCACGGGCCGCTTCTCGCCGTCTTTCCCGCTTGAAGGCATGCAGTGGCTGGCAGATACCATGCCCAAGTCTTCCCTCTCCGTTTTCGAAAACAGCGGCCACTGCCCCCATTGGAACGAGCCGGAAGAGTTCAACCGCGAGCTGCTCACCTTCTTGAGGGCAGCCCCGTAAAACGGTGTGGTTCCCCGGCAGGAATACGTTCCTGCCGGGGGCACTAAAACTCTTCGGTAGTGATGGAACCCAGGAAGTTCTTTAACTCACCGGCCATGTCCACAGAGTTGTTGTCCAGCAACCACTGCACCTGCAGCCCGTCCATGAGTGCCACCAGTTGCCGTGCGGCTGCGGTGGGTGATAGCCCGTGCCGCAACTTACCCCGCCGGTCCAAATCGGAAAATGCCTGTCCGCAAACTCCCAGCGCCCATTTGTAACGTCGCTGAAAGTATTCGTGGGCGGGATGCTCCGGGTCTGTTGCCTCGGCAGACAACACGCAGTAGAGCGACACCAACCCGGGAACGGACGTGTTGTACTGCATCAGCCGTACGATGCCATTCAGCGTTTCCATGCCGTTGTCGGTGACGATTCCGGCAGCCGCCCACGAATCTTCATCACGAAGGGTCAGGACAGCCTCAAGCAGGGCCTCTTTGCTGTGGAAATGGTGGAGGAGGCCGGTCTTCGTCAGACCGATTTTGTCAGCAATGTCCTGGACCGACCCTGCCCGAAAGCCGGAAGCCGAAAAGACCTCGAAGGCAGCCGTCAGGATTTCTTGACGGCGTGCTTCCGTCTTGGCGTAGGTTCCGCGCGGCCGGCCGCGCCGCGGTTCACGTGCGGCGGCAGTGGTCGCTGTTTCAGTCATCTTGAAACTCTAACAACCTTGGACCAGGCACGCCGGGGCGGGCATCAATGTCTGTGCGGCGCGTCACATTTAGCAAGATTTGGAAAGCTGCAGTGAAAACATACCGCTTGGTCTGTTTTCGTGTTAAGGTCTCTTTCAATGGCTGTCCATGGTGGACGCCACTGACCGTGAAAGGGACCAATGATGTTCCGACCTACACGCATGGCCGCACTTGCTGCCGCCGTTGCCCTGAGCCTCACCGGCTGCGGTGGAGGTGGGGAAAGCACTGCGGAGCACTCCTCGCAAACGCTGACGCTGGGCACCCTCATGGCGCCGAAATCTTTTGCTGCTGCCGACTCCGACTTTGCTAACGTTTCGCCTTTCTACCAGGCCGTGTACGACACCCTGCTCCGCATGGAACCGGGCGGAAAGCTGGTACCCATGCTGGCAACCGAGTGGAAGTACAACGACGACAAAACCGTCCTGACCCTGAAGCTCCGCGACGACGTCAAATTCACCGACGGCACCCCTTTCAACGCGGACGCAGCAAAACAAAACCTGGAGCGATTCAAAGCAGGAACGTCGGCAGACGCCCAGTTCCTGGCAGCACTCAAGACAGCCACTGCTGTGGACAGCACGACCCTGGAACTGACCCTCTCGGCCCCAGACCCCGCATTCCTCGGCTACCTGTCCAAGGATGCATCGTTCATGCAGAGCCCGGCATCATTCGGGAACGCGGATATCGCCACCAAACCTGTCGGATCCGGCCCCTACTTCCTGGATACCGCAGCCACAGTCACCGGGACCTCATACTCGTACAAGAGCAATCCTGACTACTGGAACAAAGGCCTGGTCCATTACGACAACATGGTGCTGAACGTCTACCCGGAACAGACGTCACTCCTCAATGCCGTCAAGGCCGGAACGCTCAACGGCTCCCTCATTGACATTTCGATGATCCAGGAGGCCGAAGCGGCGGGCTACAAGAACAACACTTTCGAGGGCAACTGGACTGGACTGATCTTGTTCGACCGCGCCGGCAAGACCAACGCCGCCCTCAAGGACGTCCGGGTCCGGCAGGCGTTGAACTACGCCTTCGATACAAAGGCGCTGCTGGATGCTGTCAACCAAGGCCGCGGAACAACCACGACCCAGGTCTTCCCGCCATCCTCGGACGCTTACGACGCTTCCCTGGACTCCCGCTATGCCTATGACCCTGCCAAGGCCAAAAAGCTTCTGGCCGACGCGGGCTACGCGAACGGCTTCACGCTGCAAATGCCGTCCACCCCGCTCGTCAACAGCTCAATCTTCACCTTGATCACCCAGCAGCTCAAGGAAGTGGGAGTCACAGTGGAGACGGTCGACGCAGGCAACAACTTCATTGCCGATCTGCTGGCAGCAAAGTACGCCGCGAGCTACATGATCCTGGAGCAACAGTCGGACTGGCAGCTCATCAACATGAAGATTGCCCCGAATTCAGCGTGGAATCCCTACAAGTATGAGGACCCGACGGTTGACGGCTTGATCAACAAGATCCACCTGGGTGCGGCGGACGAGCAGAAATCGGCCGCGAAGGAACTGAACAAGTACATCGTGGAGCAGGCTTGGTTTGCCCCGTGGTACCGCCCACAGAACAGTTTCGTAACTGACGCAAAGACCAAGGTCGAGCTTCAGACGGGCAACGTTTACCCCTACATCTGGTCCTTTACGCCCGCTTCGTAGCGAACGGTTGCCGGACCGGCGACATTGCCCGGTCCGGCAACCTCAGGAACCTTTTCAAAGGATTTTCAAATGTACCGATTCGTGCTTCGGCGCCTAATCGCCGGTGTTCTCCTGCTGTTCGTCATCACCACTGTGGCTTACCTCCTGCTGTACGCAGGCAGCGGAGACATCGCCCGCCGTATCGTGGGTCCCACCGCCACGGATGCTCAGGTTGCCATGAAGGCAAGCCAACTGGGTCTCGATCGTCCCCTCGTTGTCCAGTACTGGGACTGGATCACCCGCGCCGTCACGGGCGACCTCGGCCGCTCCTGGTTCAATGGACAGCTCGTGAGCACCGGTGTCAGCAGCAGGGTTTGGGTCACGCTTTCCCTCGTCCTCGGCGCCACCATCGTCGCTGCCGGTATCTCGGTAGTCGTGGCTGTTTGGGCAGCAGTGCGCCGGGGCTGGATCGACCGCGTGGTCCAGTTCGTGGGCGTCCTTGGCTTCGCTATCCCCGGGTTCCTGATCGCGCTGGGTCTGGTCTCCCTGTTCGCGCTCAACCTCAAGTGGTTCAAGGCCACAGGGTATGTACCCATTACGACGTCGTTTGGCGGCTGGGCGGCGACGGTCACCCTGCCGATCATCGCCCTCTCCATCGGATGCATCGCCGCCGTGGTGCAGCAGGTCCGCGGTTCACTGATTGATGCGCTCCGAAAGGACTACGTTCGCACGCTGCGCGCCCGCGGATTGTCCTTCAACCGCGTTGTCTATAAGCACGTGCTGCGCAACGCGGGCGGACCGGCCCTGGCTGTACTTGCCGTGCAGTTCATTGGACTGCTGGGCGGCGCCGTCATCGTGGAACAGATTTTTGCCCTGCCCGGCCTCGGGCAGATCACCGTTGCCGCTACCGGCCAGGGTGACATCCCGGTCGTGATGGGGGTCGTGCTTGCGACCGCTGCCATCGTGGTGACCGTCAACCTCATCATCGACCTGGCCCAGGGCTGGCTCAACCCGAAAGTTCGGCTGTCATGATCGACGCTCCTCCCGCACTGCCCACCACGGCAGCCAAGATTTCCCTCTTCCGCAAGCTCGTAGCACACCCGACAGGTGCGGCATCGCTGCTTGTCCTGTTCCTGGTGGCACTGGCATCCCTCCTGGCCCCAGTGCTGGCAACGCACGATCCCAACGAGGCCACCCTCAAGGATGTGCTGGCCAAGGCCGGATCCGGGCATCTGCTGGGGGCCGACAGCGCCGGACGCGATGTCTTCAGCCGCCTGCTCTTCGCCGGCCAGTTCAGCCTCGCCGGCGCCGTGGTGGCTCTCGCCGTGGCGCTGGTCATCGGCGTCACGGCTGGGCTCATCGCCGGGTACTACGGCGGCTGGTTCGATGCGGTCTCCTCATGGCTCACCGGACTGTTGATGGCCCTGCCGGGCATGGTGGTCCTGCTGGCGGCCCGCGCAGTAATTGGCCCCTCCATGTGGTTGTCCATGATGATCTTCGGTGTGCTGCTGTCGCCGGCTTTCTTCCGGCTTGTCTATGCGTCCGTCACCGCAGTCCGCAACGAACTTTACGTGGACGCGGCACGGGTCTCCGGCTTAAGCGACTTCAGGATCATCGGCCGCCACATCCTCACCGTGGTCCGGGCACCGGTCATCATACAGTCAGCCATGGTCCTGGGCATCGCCATCGCCATCCAGGCCGGACTGGAATTCCTGGGGCTGGGCGATCGGAGCATCCCCACGTGGGGCAGCATGCTCAACGACGGCTTCATCAACATCTTCAAAGCACCCACGCTGGTGCTGTGGCCGGCCCTGGTCATCGGTCTTGTCTGCATCGCCCTGACATTGCTGGCCAACGCCATGCGCGACGAGCTGGAGCGCAGCAGCGGTCCGGTGAAGAAGGGCCGCAAGGCCGCGGCAGCGGCTGCAGCAGCCGGCGCCGAAGGCGCCGCCGGGAAGCGCGGGGACGACGCCGTCGTCCATCCCGAAGAGCCGGGCACAGACACGGGCGAATTGCTGCTGGAAGTCACGGACCTCGGAGTCGGCTACGACCAGCCCGACGGGTCCACCACCCAGGTGGTGAACCACGTGGGCCTGACAGTCCGGCGCGGCGAGGTGCACGGCCTGGTGGGCGAATCTGGTTCCGGCAAGACACAGACGGCATTCTCCATCCTCCGGCTCTTGCCCCAGGATGGGCGTATCACGGGCGGTTCAATTTTCTTCGAGGGCAAGGACCTGGCGCACCTCTCCGAGAAGGAAATGACCAAGGTCCGCGGGAAACGCATCGCATACATCCCGCAGGAACCCATGTCCAACCTGGACGGCGCGTTCACCATCGGCAGCCAGTTAATGGAACCCATGCGGGTGTGCCTGGGAATCTCCAAGGCCGAAGCCCGCAAGCGGGCCCTGTCACTGCTGGCCAAGGTGGGAATTCCCCACCCGGAACGGACCTTCAATTCCTACCCGCACCAGATCTCCGGGGGTATGGCACAGCGCGTCCTGATCGCCGGCGCTGTTTCCTGCAATCCGGACCTGCTGATCGCCGACGAACCCACCACCGCCCTGGACGTCACGGTGCAGGCCGAAGTGCTGAACCTGCTTCGCGAGCTCCAGGACGAACTGAACATGGGCGTCATCCTGGTGACCCATAACTTCGGGGTAGTGGCCGACCTCTGCGACCGCGTCTCCGTGATGCAGACCGGCCGCGTGGTGGAAACCGGTCCTGTCCGGGCCATCTTCAACGATGCCCAGCACCCGTACACCCGCCAGCTGCTAGACGCGATCCTCGAAGACACCGCCCCCCGCGGGCAGTACATCCCGGCCACCGGCACAGCGCAGTTAGCCAAGCCCCAGGAATTGAAAGGAGTGACGTCATGACCGACACCCTGCTCGACGTCAAGGACGTCGTCGTCGAATATCCGCTCAAGGGCTTCCGGAAGGAACAGTTCAAGGCGCTCAAGGGCGTTTCCCTTGACATCCGGCCGGGTGAGACTGTGGGCCTCGTAGGGGAGTCCGGCTCGGGCAAGACCACCTTGGGCCGCGCCGTGCTGGGGCTGGCGCCCGTTACCGGCGGCAGCATCAAATACCGCGGCGAGGAGATCTCCAAGGCAACCCGCGCCCAGCGCAAGGAACTCAGCAACGAGATCCAGGTGGTTTTCCAGGACCCGTACACATCGCTGAACCCCTCCATGACCATCGAGCAGATCCTCACCGAACCGCTCACCGTCCGCAAAGTGGACCGCAAGGCGGCCAACCAGCGCGTGGCCGAACTGCTGGACCAGGTCCGGCTGCCGCACGGCGCCGCGCACCGGCTGCCGCGGGAATTCTCCGGCGGACAGCGCCAGCGCGTCGCCATCGCCAGGGCCCTCGCCCTGGATCCAAAGCTCATCGTCTGCGACGAGCCCGTCTCCGCCCTGGACCTCTCCACGCAGGCCCGCGTCATGGAACTCTTCATCGAGATCCAGGAACGCACCGGTGTCGCCTACCTCTTCGTCTCCCACGACCTCGCCGTGGTGCGGCACCTCAGCCACCGCGTTGCCGTGATGTACCACGGCGAGATCGTCGAATGGGGCGACGGCGAACAGGTCACCGGCACGCCCGAACACCCCTACACGCAGCGGCTGTTCATGGCCGCTCCGATTCCCGATCCCGACCGGCAGGCCAAACACCGGGCCGACAGAGTACGCCTCCTGGAACTCCAGCACCAGCAGGACCTCCAGGCCGGCGTAGCCTGAAAAACAGCAAGAACATCAACGCAAGAACAGCCAAGAAAGCCACCATGGAACTCCTCACCGACGCAGCAAAAACCGACCACAGCACCGACGCACGACTGAAGTCCCTGATGGCTGAACTGACACTTGCGGAAAAGATCCAACTGCTGACGGGACGTGATTTCTGGACTACCTGGCCACTCGAAAAGATCGGGCTGCGGCGCATGCTCTTCTCAGACGGTCCGACGGGCGTCCGCGGTGAAGTCTGGGACGAGCGTGAGCCGTCCATGAACTTTCCATCAGCTGCCGCCATTAGCTCCTCGTGGGATCCGGCCATCGCCGACCGGCTTGGGGCGGCGTCGGCTGTTGAAGCCCGTCGCAAGGGAGTGGACGTGGTCCTGGGGCCGACGATCAACCTGCACCGTTCCCCGCTGGGGGGAAGACACTTCGAAGCATTCAGTGAAGACCCGGTGCTGACAGCCGAGCTGGCGGCCGCTTACGTGTCAGGTGTGCAGCGCAATGGTGTGGGCGCCACCCCCAAGCACTACGTGGCCAACGATTCTGAAACTGACAGGTTCACCGTCGACGTCAAGGTGGGGGGCCGGCCACTGCGGGAGCTTTATCTGCTCGCATTCGAAAAGGCCATCGTTGAGTCGAAAGCGTGGCTGGTGATGAGTGCGTATAACTCCATTAACGGCGTCACCGCGACCGAAAACGATCTTCTGGAAACCCCCTTGAACAGCGAATGGGGTTTCGACGGCGTGGTCATCAGCGACTGGACTGCAGTCCGAAGCATCGACAGTGCCGCCGCTTCCCAAGACCTTGTTATGCCGGGGCCGGATGGACCCTGGGGTGAAGCCCTCGTCGCGGCGGTGGAAGCCGGCCGGATTCCGGAATCCGCGATCGACCGGAAGGTGTTGCGGATCCTGCAGCTCGCCGCCCGGGTGGGTGCCCTGGAAGGCTTCGAGGCCGTACGGCCCGGACCCGCGGACCGGGAGAACCTTGTCGCGTTCGCCCGGGAAGCCTCTATTGCCGGTACCGTGATGGTGAAAAACGACGGCCTGCTTCCGCTGGATCCAGCCGCGGTCCGAAAGGTCTCGGTCATCGGACACAACGCCCGCTACGCCCGCACACAGGGCGGTGGCTCCGCCACGGTGGTTCCCGAAAGAATAGTCACGCCCCTCGACGGGATCCGCGCTGCTTTCGGTCCAGACAACGTCAGCTACAACGTTGGCGCCGTAGTGCAGGAAGGGATCGCGGAATTCCCCCTGGAACAAATCACCAATCCGGTCACCGGAGCCCCCGGCATCAGAGTCAGCTTTTTGGACGCCAACGGTCACGAGCTCTTCGCCGAGGACCGACGCTCTACGGCGCTGGTCTGGTTCGGAGGAGACGCGCCCATCTCGACAGCATCGACGGTTCAGTTCCACACCATCTACACCCCGCGCGAGTCCGGCACCATCCGGCTCGGCTTCTCCAGCGTGGGGCATGGCCGTATTTTCGTGAATGGCGTACTTGTCCATGAAGCCACGGTTGAAGCTGTTGGAACGGACCTTGGGGCCGCATTGCTCGCGCCGCCAGCAGCCTCGGTCCCGGTGGACGTGGCCGAGGGCACCCCACTCGACATTCGGGTAGAACTCACAAGCAAGACGGCAGGGGCCCTATCGAACACGCTCGGAATCACGATTGGTACCGAAGCCGACAATGCGGACCCCGACGGCCTCATTACCGCGGCAGTGGAAGCTGCGCGCGCTGCAGACGTTGCCGTCGTCGTGGTGGGCACCAATTCCCGTGTTGAGTCCGAGGGATACGACCGTTCCTCCCTCGAACTCCCCGGCATGCAGGACCGTTTGGTCCACGCCGTGGCGGCCGCCAACCCCCGCACTGTCGTTATCGTGAACTCCGGTTCTCCTGTCCTGATGCCTTGGCGCGACGAAGTAGCGGCGACCTTGATCGGCTACTTCGGGGGTCAAGAGTTCGGCCATGCACTTGCCGACATCCTGACGGGGGAAGCCGAACCCGGCGGCCGACTGCCCACCACATGGCCCGCACGCCAGGAGGACGTGCCCGTCATCAATGTCACGCCCGAGGCCGACGGGACCCTCACCTACGACGAAGGAATCCACATCGGCTACCGTGCCTGGCTCAAGGCCGAAAGGACGCCGGCATACGAATTCGGGTACGGACTTGGCTACACGCACTGGAACCTGGATTCCGTGGATGCCCCGGCCACAGCCACGGCGGATACAGCTCTTCCAGTCACCATCACACTTACGAATAGCGGCGCCCGCGCCGGCAAGAACGTCGTGCAGGTATACGCGGAAAGGCCAGACTCCGCCGTCGACCGCCCTATCCGATGGCTTGTCGCCTCCGTTCCTGTATGGGCAGAAGCCGGCGAAACCGTTACAGCCAGTGTGGACGTACCCACCCGGCTCCTTGCTTACTGGGACAACGGCTGGACCTACGAGCCGGGCATGTACACCCTCCGCATCGGCAGCTCCGTCAACGAACCCCCGCTGCAGGCAACGCTGGAACTTGTCCAGGACTAGGGCCCCTCAAGAAAAGGAACGACAAAGACATGGCAGATACAGGCACGCAAATCCCGAGTACATCAATGGCCGGCCAGCTGATCCGCAGCCTGGAGCTGAACGGGCCCTTCCCGGACCCCAGAACTGACACAGACCACCAGTCACTTGTGTCCATCTATCCGGAGTTGGCCGCTGTATCTGCAGTCGACATTGATGTCCCGACCCCCGAGAGCCGGGTCCCCGGACGCCTGTACCGTTCTCCCGGCGAAGCCCTGGCTGGCCTCGTCTGGGTCCACGGTGGAGCCTTCATTGCCGGCGACCTGGACATGCCGGAGGCGCACTGGGTCAGCCTCTACCTTGCCTCGCACGGAATTTCGGTGCTGTCACTTGACTATCGCAAGGCCCTTCACGGCGTGAAGTATCCGGCCCCGTCAAACGACATACTCGCCGGCTGGCGCTGGGCAAGTGAGAATCTTGAATCTCTGGGGTTGCGAACTGTGGGAGACCTTCACCTTGGCGGGGCAAGCGCCGGCGCCGCGCTGACTGCCGCGTTGACGGGACGGCTAAGGGACGAATCCGGGCAGATGCCTGCTTCCTTGCTGCTCGCATACCCCCTCGTCCACGCCGAGCTTCCCCCGCTCAACGAGGACCTTCGCGGGAAGATGGCCGGCGTTCCCGCTGACCTTGCCTTCGGGCCGGACTTCATCCGGGACATCAACCTGAATTTCGCCGGCAGTGAGGACACCTTCAAGGACGCGCATGCGTTCGCCGGGGAGGGCGACGTCAAGGGTTTTCCCCCCGTCTACATCATCAATTCCGAATCTGACACCCTGCGCGCCTCAGGGGAACTCTTCGCAGCCCAACTGGAAGCCGCAGGAGTGCCAGTCCGCATGGAGATGGAACCGGACAGCATGCACGGACACCTGGACCATCCCCACACAGGACCAGCCCAACACTCCGTTGAGCAAATGCTCGCCTGGCTCCGCGGTGCCGCCGGGACGGCAGCACCGGACACCCAGTCGCCGGCCCCCCACTAGTTTCCAAGGAAAGGTCCGAACCATATGTCAGCCGTCACGGCTCCTGCCAAAAGCCAGTCCACAGGCACCGTCGCTCCCGGGTTCGAGGACGTACGGGCCCAGTTTGATGCCTATCTCGCCGAGGACCCCAACTACAGCGCCCAGCTGGCCGTGTACTGGAAGGACCACCTCGTGGTTGATCTGGTCGGAGGAGACGGCCTGGACCGCGACACGTTGACGGGAACGTTCTCGGCGACAAAAGGCGTCGCCGCAATAGCCCTGGCGACGCTGGTCAGCTCAGGACAGCTGGACCTTGACCAAACGGTGGTTCACTATTGGCCGGAATTTGGCGCCAACGGAAAAGAACGGGTGCTTGTCCGCGAGCTCTTGTCGCACCAGGCTGGACTGATCAACGTTGACGCGGGGCTGGAAACCGCGGACATACTGGACTCCCGCCGCGCGGCCCCCAAACTCGCGGCGCAACGGCCGTACTGGCGCCCGGGATCAAGCTTCGGTTATCACGGCCTGACCATCGGATCCGTCATCGAGGAACTCGTGCGGCGGATTACGGGCCTGACGTTGCAGGAACTCTACGAGAACACCGTCCGCGCACCCCGGGACATTGACTTTTGGCTCGGCCTGCCGGAATCAGAAGAGGATCGGTTCGAAGCAGTACGTCCCGCGCAACCTACGACCGAACAGCTTGAAATCATGTCCGCAAGCCAGATGTCGCCGGATGGTCTTGGCGCCCTGATGTTCAACGGTGTCAACAGCCTTGTACCGCCAAACCTGGGTCCCTACTCACCCAATCGCCGCGAAGTGCGGGCGGCTGGCCCTGCCGCAGTTGGCGGTATCGGATCGGCAAGGGGGCTGGCGCAGGTTTACGCAGCAGCCATTGGCCTGACGGGGGATGCCCTCGTAGACTCCGATACTGTTGCGGCGATGGGGCAGCAGCAGGTGTGGGGAGTGGACAGGGTCCTGAATTTCCCGGCGTCGTTCGGTGTCGTTTTCATGAAGCCCCACCCAGGCTCTGATTTTGGCAGCTACCAGGCGTTTGGCCATGATGGTGCCGGTGGGGCGCTCGGCTACGCTGACCCGCTGTACGGCATCAGCTTTGGCTATATCCCGCTCCAGATGCAACTGCCGGGCGGCGCGGATGCGAGGGCGATCCACCTCTCGCAAACCGTGAGGGCTGCTGTCCGCCAGAGCTAGGCGCCAGGGAGCCATGGCCGTCTCTGGCCATGGCTCCGCGGAATGTCAGGCGTTCCCGCTGCCTGCGGGGAGCGTGGCGTAGGCGTGGCTTGCCTGCAGGATTCCGGTGACGACATCAAGCTCAGCGTCGTTCCGTGGTCCATAGATCATGACCATTCCCCGGGCAAGCCGGATCCCGGCCAGGGGATGAGCCACGCCCCAACCTTTGGCTATGGCATCGCGGGCAAGAGCCGGAGGCAGGGCCGTATGCAGTGATCCATCGTACTCGGGGTGGAGGTGCGCAAACTCTCCGGCCTGTGGAACGAGGAATGCGTCGAGCGGCGCCCGTGCGTCGCGTTCGACCATGAACCCTGATGCACCGGGCACAGAGATGGCTGACTGGCGTGCAGTTACCCCGGGCAAGGCGAGGACACGGTCCAGGAGCCGCTCCCGGACGTGGCGCGGGCTATTGTCGGAGCGCTGCTCCTGCGGTATCGACCAGGAAACATCGGGGCGGGCGCCGGAACGAACCGGGAGCGCGCCGTCGGGAAAGGCGCTCCAGGTGCCATCGTCGGACGGCAGAGTGCCGCGGGAGGCGAGGAAGTGCAAACGCTCCGCGATCCAGCCGCCAAGCTCCGCAACGGTGGCATTGGTGAGGCCGTGGCCGCCGGGATCGCGGCGGGCGTAGCTGGGTGCGCCGGAACCACCGAGCAGGTAGGTCCACGTTCGGTCGAGGAGCTCGCGGGGGATGACAGTGTCCGCTTCGCCTTGGGCAACGAAGACCGGCACCCCGGCCAGGCGGGCAGGTGAAGTGGGGACGCCGGCGTCGAACGGTAATGTTCCGTAGAGGATGGCAGCGCCTGCGAAACGCTGTGGATCGGACAGGAGCAGACCTCCGGCAAATGCTGCGCCGCCGCTGAAGCCGACGAGTATTACCTGGCGACCCGGAGGTGCGACATTATCGAGCCACTTGCGGAACCAAGCCATCGTCTGATTGAGGGACTCCGCTACCGGACGGCCAATTCCACGGTTGGCAAACCAGGCGTAGCCGCCTCCGGCCGGAATCGGTGCGCGGACAGCGGCGTACGACGGGCCCGCTGGCAGGTGTCCGGCCAAACCGATGATGCCGGTCTCGTCCGCGCCGCGTCCATGCAGCAGCACCACCAGGGGACGGTCGGTGGTGTCAGGGGTGTGCCAGACAACCGTGGGTTCGTCGAAGGCGTTATTCATTGGTTGTCCTCATCAGGATTAGTTTCGGTGATTCGGCCAGCGGTGGGTACACCGGACCATGTGCGCAGTTCGTCGTCGAGCTCCAGCGGCTCAACGGGCGCGGTGTTCGCGTACTCGCCCCAATGCTGGCGGGGAAGCATCCACATAAGTTCGAACTCGTTGCCGTCCGGATCCGCCCCGTAGACGCTTTTCGTGGCCCCGTGGCTGGATTGACCTGTATACGCGCCGGCATGTTCCAAGGTCCTTCGGGCTTCCGCCAGCTCTTCGATGGTGTCCAGTTGCCAGGCAAGGTGGTAGAGCCCGACGCCGCCACGCACCTTGGGCTGCGCGGTGTCGCCTACCCCGAAGAGGCCGAGGTCGTGGTGGTTGCCGGAGCGCGGAAGCCTCAGGAAGGACGCGTTGGCGCGCGGTTCGCGGGCGACGACTTCCATTCCGAAGAGCTGGGTATAAAAGCGCTCGGCCCTGGCAAGGTCGGTGACGAAGAGTACAGCATGGTTCAGCCGGACGGGTGAGACTGGCATCGGAACGTGGTTCTTTCTCGGTACGGAAGCCGCGCCCGTGGTCCGGGAGCCGGCCTCTTAGCCGGCCGGTTCCCGGAAAGCACGGTGGTGCGGAGTCGGGTTGACTGCCTGTTTAAGCCTTGACGGCGAAGCCGCCGGTCCAGGCGATCTTTTCACCGGCGGCAAGGGCGATCTGCAGGAAGCCCGTTGCCTCCAGCTCACGTGCCCGGCGCAGCGATCCGGCGTCGATGGCGCGCAGCCCGGCGGCGGAGATGAGCCCGGCGAGCCGGGTCTTCGCGTCCGCGTCGTCCCCGGCGATCAGCACTGTAGTGGGCTGCCCGGCGATTTCGCCCGAGGCCAGTGTGGCCGCGAAGGTGGTGTTGAACGCCTTCACTACGCTGGAGTTGGGAAGCGCGGCCTGGATCTGGGCGGTGGCTGAGGAATCGGCCGGCACGGTCAGGGAGTCGAAGGTTTCGAAGTTCAGCGGATTCGTGATGTCAACAATGATCTTGCCGGCGAGCTGCTCGGCACGCTGGGCCAGGATCTCCTGCACGGCCGGGTAGGGAACAGCCAGAACGACAATCTCTCCGGTAATGGTCTTGTCAGTGTCCCCGCTGCCGAGGACCTGGACGGTATTGCCGCCCTTCTCTGCGATGCCGGCGATAGCCGAGCCCATGTTGCCCTGTCCGAGGATGCTTACTGCAGTCATAACGGTCTCCTTTGTGTGCAGGCCCCATTGGTTGAGGCTTCAACTAAATAGTAGCGCCCGAAGTTAGTTGTTGCAACAACCAATTTGGGGAAGAATGAAGGCATGGAGACACGATGGCTTACAAGGGATGAATTGGCCGCCTGGGTACGGCTGTATACGGTGGTTGAACTGCTGCCGAATGCGCTTGACTCCCAGCTCCGCCGCGACGCGGATCTGACGAACTTCGAGTACTACGTGCTCGCCATGCTTTCGGAAGCTCCGCGGCGGACGCTGAGGATGACAGATCTGGCAGCGCAGACGAGCGCCGCGCTGGCGCGCCTGTCCCACGTCGTAAAGCGTCTTGAAGCACGCGGCCTGGTGGAGCGCTTTCCGTGCCCCGAGGATCGGCGTGCAACCAACGCCCGCCTCACCGACGGGGGGCAGCGCAAAATTGCCGAGACCGCGCCCGGGCATGTGGAAAACGTCCGGCGGAACGTCATCGACGCACTCACGCCGGAGCAGCTCGGTCAGTTGCGGGGGATTGCCGATGCCCTATTGGGGAAGCTCGACCCTGACGCGGCGATGGCCCCTCTGTACCGCCGGCATGACGGACCTGAGTGAGTTGGCTATAGGAGGGGCGGTGCCAAAGTGGGCCCCGTGAAAATAGTTGACGCGACAAGTAATGTGCCATAGGCTTTTACTTGAAACATCAACTTATTCCTTTTGAAGACCGCTACTGCAGGCTTCAGAAGGCGAGAAAAGAGGACCGCACCATGACTTCTCCGATTCAGCCCGCTGCCGCCCAGTCCACCATCGCCCGCACAGTCCTGCGCCTCGTTGTGGGCGTTATCTTCTTCGCCCATGGCTGGCAGAAGATCTTCGACTACACCATCCCCGGCACCCAGGCAGCGTTCGCACAGATGGGGGTACCGGCCGCGCAGCTGGTTGCTCCGGCGATCGGCTTCCTGGAACTCCTTGGGGGCGCCGCCATCATTGTCGGCGTGCTGGTTCGTCCCGTGGCCATCCTCCTGGCACTGGACATGCTTGGCGCCCTCTTCCTGGTGCACGCCCCGGCCGGAATCTTCGCTGACAAAGGTGGTTACGAACTCGTACTCGTCCTGGCGGCCGGCGCCGCAGCCCTCGCCATCGTCGGGGCAGGCCGTTTCTCCGTCGACGCTTTGCTCTTTGGCCGTAACGGTAACCGTACCCTGGCAGCCCTGGCCTAAGCGGCAGCCAAACTCATAAACGACGAATGGCGCCGGCACCCGCATAAGCGGATGCCGGCGCCATTTCGCTTAAAGGCTAGATGGCCTGTACTGCCTTGATGGCCGGCATGACGCGATCCGTGACCTCATCGATGCCGCCGACGCCGTCGACTTGGGCGAGGATGCCGCGCTGGGCGTACTTTGTCACCACGGGTTCGGTCTGTTCGTGGTATAGGTCCAGGCGGTGGCGGATGACGGTTTCGTTGTCGTCGCTCCGGCCGGTTTCCTTGGCCCGGCCCAGGAGGCGGTGCACCAGCTCTTTGTCGTCGGCGGTGAGCTGCAGGACTACGTCGAGCTTCTCGTCAGCGTCAGCGAGGATCGCGTCCAGGTAGTCCACCTGCGCGGTGGTGCGCGGGTAGCCGTCCAGCAGGAAGCCATTTTCGACGTCGGGTTCGCCCAGGCGGCCGCGGACCATCATGTTGGTTACGCTGTCCGGGACGAAGTCGCCGTTGTCCATGTACTTCTTTGCCTTGACGCCCAGCGGGGTGCCACTCTTCACGTTGGCACGGAAGATGTCGCCGGTGGAGATGGCCACAACGCCGAGGCGCTCTGAAATCCGCTCCGCCTGCGTTCCTTTTCCTGAACCGGGAGGTCCAATAATCAGCATTCTCGTCATCGCAAAAGCCCCTCGCTCTAGATCCATTTCGGTGCTGCGGGGGTGCCTTCGGTGGTGCCCGGGCCGGTGGCGGTGACGCCGCTGTTGCCGCGGCCGGCGGCCCATTCGACGACGGCGGGCAGCGGCCCGGTGATGATCGTTGGGTCAGCGGTGCCCGCATCGCCAAACGCCAGGTCCGTACCGTCCACCGTGACGAGGAGTCCGGTGTCGGTGCCGCGCGTGTGCCAGGCGCCGGTGATGTCCTTGATCAGGCGTTCCAGGACCGGTGCGGGGATGTCGCTGAAGCTGGCTCCGTTGTCCAGGTCCACGGCGTGCATCCAGACTTCGCGGGTGCGCATCCAGACGGTTTCTTCGGCGGGGACGGTTCGGCCCTGGGCGGTCTTGACCTTGTGGTGCCAGGCGTCGGAGGGCAAGTCGCGCCATTCGACGTTCAGGTGCACTGCGGAGTGGTCGAAGAGGTGCCGCAGCGCGATCGGGGAGAGGGTGGCGCCGAAGTCGATTTCATGGTTGCGGGCCTCGGGGGAGGGGTACATGGGTGTTTCCACGCCGGTGGCCGCCCATTCCACCAGCCGCGCGATGGC
Organism: Pseudarthrobacter phenanthrenivorans; assembly: GCF_036455295.1. Taxonomy (GTDB): domain Bacteria; phylum Actinomycetota; class Actinomycetes; order Actinomycetales; family Micrococcaceae; genus Arthrobacter; species Arthrobacter phenanthrenivorans_C. The sequence continues at coordinate 282,035 of NZ_JAYXNX010000004.1, forward strand.
CCGGGCGTTGTAGCCCACGTGCGCTACGACGTGCCGGCGCGTCCACCCCGGAAGGCGGGTGCCGCCGTCGAGCTCTGCATCGGAAAGCTCGTTGAGCTTGCGGGCGAAGAACGCGGTGCCACGCCGCGCCTGCAGGAGGTCTTCCTGCAGGCGCGGGTCTGTGGTTTGGTCGTGGCGGGCGACCATCAGGCTTCCTTGACCACGCGGTTGGTCAGCTGGCCGAGTCCTTCGATGGTGGTGACCAGGACCTGGCCCTCCTGCAGGTAGCGCTTGGGGTCCTGGGCGTGGCCCACGCCGCCGGGGGTGCCGGTGGCGATCACATCGCCCGGGTTCAGGGTGATGATGGTGGAGATGTAGGAGACCAGGTATTCCGGGGTAAACACCAGGTCCGAGGTGGGGGTGCGTTGCTGGACTTCGCCGTCCACGGCCGAGGTCATCAGCGGGCCGGGGGTGAATTCGTCCTTGGTGACCAGGGCCGGGCCGAACGGGGTGGACTTCTCCCAGGTCTTGCCCTGCAGCCACTGGATGGTGCGGAACTGGTAGTCGCGCATGCTGATGTCGTTCAGCACGGCGTACCCGGCGATGTGGTCCGCGGCCTGCGCTTCGGGGATGCGGCGGCCGGCCTTGCCGATGACGACGGCGAGTTCGGCTTCCCAGTCCACGGTGTCCGATTCCTGCGGCAGGGCCAGGTCATCGTTGGGCCCGATCAGGGATTCGGCGTACTTGGCGAACAGGGTGGGGTACTCCGGGACCTCGCGGCCCATCTCCTTGATGTGGTTGCGGTAGTTGTGGCCCACGCAGATGATCTTGCCGGGAGAGGGCACGACGGCGGCAAGGTCGGCGCCGGCCAAGGGGTGCGTTGCGCCGTTGGCCGCCTTCGCGATGGTTTCCCAGGCGGAGTCCTGCAGGAGGGCCCCGACGTCGGAGAAGCCCGGGATTTCGGTGAGGGTGTCGCCGTCCTGGCGGACCGCCGTCGTGCTCTTGCCGTTGCCTGTGCCGTCAGCGGTGCGGAGGGTGAGGAGTTTCATTACTTGGTGCGTCCTTCGATGTAGGTGCGGTTGAAGTTCAGGCGCTCAAAGATGGGGGCGTCGCTGAACCGGAACAAATCAAACTCAGTCTCGGCCTGCAGGGACCACGCGGCCCAGGACGGGACCACGAAGAGGTCGCCCTTGGCCAGGACCCGGGTTTCGCCGTTCAGGGTCACGGTGCCGGTGCCTTCGAAGACCTGCCACACGCTGGAGCCCACCTCGCGGACGGCTTCGGTGGTGGCGCCGGCACGGAGCCGGTGGAACTCGGCGCGGATGGTCGGCATGACGTCCCCGCCGGTGGTGGGGTTGGTGTACCGGATCGCGGCGTGGCCCTGGGACACGGTGGCCGGGTGGCCCTCGTCCTCCAGGAGCAGCTGTTCGCGCAGCGCGGCGTCGGTGTACTTCCACCGGTACGCCGCGATGGGGGAGTTCGTGGTGTTCTCCAGGCCGGAGAGGGGGCGCAGTCCGGGGTGGGCCCACAGCCGTTCGGAGCGGGAGATGTCCGGGGTGGCCTCGTCGGTGACGCGTTCGGTGCCGAACTCGAAGAACCCGGCGTCGGCGTAGTGCACGAACGGGATGTCGAGGCCGTCGATCCAGGCCATGGGCTCGTCGGTGTCGTTGTGGTGGCCGTGGAAATTCCAGCCCGGCGTCAGCAGGAAGTCACCGCGGGACATCCGGACCGGGTCACCGTTCACCACGGTCCACACTCCCTCGCCCTCGACGACGAAGCGGAAGGCGTTCTGCGAGTGGCGGTGCTCCGGGGCTGTTTCGCGGCCGCCCAGGTACTGGATCGCTGCCCACAGCGTCGGGGTGGCGTACGGGGTGCCGGCCAGGCCCGGGTTGGCCAGGGCGATCGCCCGGCGTTCCCCACCACGGCCCACGGGCACCAGGTCCCCGGCGCGGGCAGCCAACGGGTACAGGTCATCCCACCGCCACACATGCGGGACCGCCTTGGGCGACGGGACCATCGGCATCAGGTCCCCGATCTCCGTCCACAACGGAATCAGGTTCTCTTTACCGAAATCCCGGTACAGCTGCTCAAGCTGGGCAGCCTCCTCCGGAGTTGGCTCCGGCAATGCGTGGCTGGCAGCAACTGATTCATGGGTGATGTTTTCAGTCATGGCAATCCTCTACTTTGAGTTGGCGCTGGCGGTGGCAAGCCGTTCTGCTATATCCGCGCGGAGTTCCTTCTTATTGATCTTGCCGACCTTTGTGGCCGGCAGTTCGTCTACGACCACCAGGCGTTCGGGGATCTTAAACGCAGCGATGCCAGTTTCGCGGAGCATCTGCTGGATCTGTTCAAGCGTTACCTCGGTGCCCGGTTTCACCGTGATGTAGAGACAGAGCTTTTCGCCCAGCACCGGATCGGGCATCGCGACCGCCGCCGCCATGGTGATGTCCTCGATTCGATAGACGAGGCTTTCGATTTCCTCAGCCGAGATCTTTTCCCCGCCACGGTTGATCATGTCCTTGTCACGGCCCTGGACAATGAGGTTTCCGTCGGGCCGGCGCTCCACGATGTCCCCACTCGCATACCAACCGTCCGGGGTGAAGGCACGGGCATTTGCTTCAGGAGCCTTGTAATAGCCCCTTGGCGTGTAAGGACCGCGGGTCAAGATGGACCCTGCCACACCGTCGGGAAGGTCATTGCCAAATTCGTCCACGATTCGGATTTCGTCGGCTTCGGACACGGGGTGGCCCTGCGTAGTGCAGATAACGTCTTCCGGATCATCCAATCGTGTTGTGTTGATCAGCCCTTCAGCCATCCCGAAAACCTGCTGCAGCGTTGCGCCGAGGACTGGCTTGACCTTTCGGGCAATCTCATCCGGGAGCCTGGAACCGCCGACCTGAATCACTTCAAGGCTGGCCAGCTGGGTGCCGCCTGTTTCCTCCTGGTACTCGATCCAGCGTTGGGCCACCGCCGGAACAGCCGTTGAAAGCGTAACCTTCTCCCGTTCGATCGCGGCGAAAGCCTTCCGCGGTTCCGGGCTGGGAAGCATAACAACGCGGCCGCCGGCGAAAAGGATCCCAAGTATGCCGGGGCAGGCAAGCGGGAAGTTATGGCTCGCTGGCAGGGTCCCCAGGTAGACGGTGTCTTCAGTGACGCCCGTCGGCAGGGACGTCGCCTTGATGTTGTAGGCATAGTCGTTGTGGGTCCTGGTGATCAGTTTTGGCAGGCCGGTTGTGCCACCTGAAAGCAGGAATAACGCAGGAGAATCAGGCGAGGGTGCGTTTTTATCAAGTCTTGCGCGGGCAGCCTGTGGATCTTTGCCCGGTGCCAGGATTTCCTCGAGCCGGACATTCATGGGATTGGCAGCACCAGAAACGAGGATCGTCTCCAGCGATGGAATTGCAGCCACCAGATCCTCTGCCAACGCCTGGTGGTCAAAGTCCTTGATCTTGTCCGGGACGGCGATGGCCCGCGATTCGGAAAGCTCCGACAGGAAGGAGAGCTCGTACTGCCTGTGTGCCGGCAGTGCCATTACCGGGATGATGCCGGCACGGAAACACGCCAGGGTCAGCAACGCGAATTGCCAGCCGTTGGGCAACTGGACCATCACACGGTCATCCGGCCGAAGGCCGAGCTGCAGAAGCCGCTCCGCGCCGGCATCCATCCGGTTGGCCAGGTCGGCGTAGGTGAGCCGAACGTCGCCATCGACAATCGCGACCTTGTCAGGCAAGCGGTCGGCCGTTTCGAGAATGTAGCTTCCCAGGGCGCGGTCCTCCCAGTAGCCCCTGGCGCGGAATTCGGCCGCAAGGTCTGCCGGCCAGGGGGTGGTTCCCTCACTGGTGTGGCTTGTCATTTCATGTCCTCCTCGACATTGATCACTACGGCATCCAGCGCCACGAGTCCTTCGTGTGTCAGGCGCAGGGGATTGATTTCGATCTCGGCGATTGCGTCGTTGGATACAAGTGCATCCCCCATCTTGACCAACACGCCAGAGAGTTCGGCTATATTCAGCATGGGCCCGGACCGGAAGCCGTAGAGGAGCTCACGAGCCAGCAATTCGTTGGGCATGGCTTCCGCTGCACGATCTGACAGGGGAGCGGAACGGATGGCAACGTCGGCGTAGACTTCGGCCGCAGTGCCACCCAGGCCAAGAACGACAATCGGACCGAAGACAGGATCCCGACGGACGCCTGCGACTAAATCAATCCCGGATGGGGCCATGGATTCAATCAGGAATTCGTGTGCATCGGCGGCCTCCAAGGCATCCAAAGCCCGGTCCATGTCTTCACTGGATTTCACTCCCAGATGCACGCCGCCAATCTCGGTTTTGTGCAGGACCGCGGCGTCGAGCAGCTTGACCGCTACCGGACTGCCGAGCTCCAACAAGGCTTCGTGCGCTGCGGCGCGGCTGGCGCAGCTCCGCCGTGCCGGCGTCCTGATGCCAAGCGCGCCGACCAGGTCCTTTGCGCGATTCTCATCCCATGGACCGTGGATATCCGGCCAGGTGAAGCTTCTGGTTTCGGCTCCAGACCGGATGAACTGTCCCCGTGAATCGTTAACCAAGGCGATGAGGCCGTGGGCCAGCGACGTTGGTCCGGAGATCAAAGGCAGATCATGCTGCTGGGCTGATTTCCGCGCGCGTTCCAGATCGCTTTCCGGTCCGTCCACGCCAATTACAAACGGCATTGAACCTGCAGCGCCGGACTCCACGACGGAAAGGGGGAGATCGGCCACCGGTTCGGTCAGCCCGTACAGGGCTACGACGTCGACTGCGGGGTCAGCAGCGACCGCAGCAACAATCTTCTCGTAGCCAGGTCCGGGCCGTCCCGTATCGACAGGGTTGGCCTGGAAGGTCAGGGGCGGTAAGAGCGTGCCGATGAGGTCCTGAGTCGGCTGGGCAAGCCGTGGCACGGACACGCCGGCGCCGTGAAGGGCATCTGCAATCAGCAGACCTGGACCCGCTTGCCCCGTGATGAGTCCAACTCCTGGATCGGCAGCCGGAGCAAGCCGCCGGCCAGCCAGGGCGGTGACGGCGGCGACCAGCTGGTTCTCGTCGTCGACAATTACTGCTCCGGCCTGTTTGAGAACTGAACGTGTAGTCCGCCACGATGTGGCCAAAGCGCCGGTATGCGACTGTGCGAATTCAGACACATCGTTCCGGCCCACAACAAGCGCAACGACGGGCTTCACTGCGGTTAGGCGGGAAACGGCGTCTACGAGGGCAGGCCCATCGGAGACGGTTTCCAAGTGAAGGGCAACTGCCTTCGTCTGCTCATCGCTGATGAGGTAGTCCAGTACGTCGGGTGCGGTGATGTCCGTTCCCGCCCCGATACCGACGGCGAGGCTGACGCCTGCACCGGAACGCTGCAGGTGGAACGCGAGGACGTGATTGACGCCGCCGCTGGCGGCCACAACTGCCACTGCGCCCGGTTCCAGGTCAGCAACACCTGGAACGAAGCTGGCCCGCAGGTTGCGCCCAGGCACGAAGAAGCCCGAGGTGTTCGGGCCGAGCAGCCGGATGCCGGTGTCACGAACGGCGTCCTCCACCTGAACCGAGTATTCGACACCAGGACCGCCTGCTTCAGCAAAACCGCCTGCGCACACCAAGGCAGCTTTGGCGCCATTCGCGGCGCTGTCGCGCAATGCCTGGGCCGTAACGCCGGCCGGGACGCAGAGCACCGCGAGATCGGGGCCGCCGGGAATCGCCGCAGCAGCCTCGGCGATGCTGGTGTGCATGCCGTTCTCGCCCCTGCTGTTCACCAGCTCAACGGGTGCGCTGTAGCTTGAGAGGGATTGCGCCATGACAGCGCCTAGCTTCTCGGGGCTTGACGATGCACCGACTACGATGATGCCCCGGGGAGCGAAGAGGGCAGACAGGTTATGCATCGGTGGCCCCCACGTTTGCCGTAGCTACGGCGTCAGCACGGCCTGAGAGCACCAAAGTCAGGTTGGATGCCGGCCCCCGATCATCAACGATGATACTGGTCAGGCCGCGTCCGAGGCGTGCCTCCTCTGACAGGAGGATCCGGGTGAATGCGTTGCCGCCCTGGATTACAACAGCCGCAGCTTCTGCAGGCAACTTCGCGAAGGCGGCGTTGAGCCCGGATTCCGTTTCCGGCGCGGTGATCAGCAGGGCAGTGTTGATGTTGGCCTGATCCGGATCAGTAACCAGTGCGATGCTTCCGCCCGGTCCGGACAGCGCCATACCCGTGCCCTCTGTGGAGAGGGTCAACGAGCGGCCGCCAAACTGCGTCGTTCCCGCGCGAAGCGGAGTTTCAAGGGGCGCATGCCCGTGCCTGTCCAGCCAGTCCTGTTCCGCGGAGGCAACGAGCTCCGGATCCCGCATGCGGATCTTGTCGATGTCGATGCTGCGGGAGAAGAAATGGAAGGTGAACTGGGTGGGGTCGAAGGAGTTGTAGTACCTGGCGAAGTGTTCCCACCAGCTGAGGCCACCGCGGGCCTGGTTTTGGATCTTGGCAACTTGAGGCTGGCGTTCTGCCTCATAATTGGTGAAGGCCTGCTCAAGGTCATCCTGGTGGGCGGCCACTTCGCGGACCAGGGTGATGGCGTCTTCCATTGCCATCTTCGTGCCGGAGCCCACGGAAAAGTGTGCCGTGTGGACGGCATCCCCCAGAAGGACGACGTTGTCCTTGTGCCAGGTCCGCGTCCGCCGGGTCCGGAAGTTGGCCCACCGGGAGTTGTTGGCTACGAGAGGCTCCCCGGCGATGTCTTCGGCGAACAGCTTTTCAAGGAATCGCTGCGTCTTCAGGTCCGACGGGCCCGGAGGCTGGCTCGCATCGAACTCGTCCAGGCCCGCCTTGCGCCACGTGTCTTCGTCCGTTTCAACAATGAAAGTGCTGAGGTCCTCGCTGATCGGGTAACCATGCACAGCGAAGTTGCCAAATTCGCTCTGCCGATGAACGAAGGTAAGTCCTTTGAACTTGTACGTGGTACCGAACCAGATGAACTTGGCGGTTGCTGTTTCGGTGGTGTGGCCCAAGCTCTCGCCCAGTTGTTCGCGAGTGGACGAATTGGCGCCATCTGCACCAACGATGAGGTCAAAGTCCGCCAGTTGCTGCAGGTCGGGGACGTACTGGCCAAAACGCATGTCGACACCAACTTCGGCGGCGCGTTCCTGCATCAGCTTAAGCAGCGTCTTGCGGTAGATGGCGGCCATGCCGTTGCCGCCGAAGGATTTCTGTTCACCTTTGAGCCAGACTTCAATGTCCTCCCAGTGGGTGCCGTAGTCGCGGAGTCCGTCCCGGACCACAGGGTCCGCATCGTTAATGCGGTTCAGCGTGGCATCGGAAAACACCACACCAAAGCCGAAGGCGTCCGTGGCCTGGTTGCGTTCAAAAAGTACGACCTCGGCGTCCGGGACGGTCTGCTTGAACAGGGTTGAGAAGAACAGTCCGCCGGGACCGCCGCCAATGCAGGCTACGCGAAGTGCCATCGATGCCACCTTCTAAGGATTGGGAATTCGGTGAGAGAAGTCTCGGCAACAAGTATGTAACCAATCGGCGCGCACCGTCAAGTATTTGTTACATGTCAGCAGCTGCCATCTCCGCGACTTCCTGGCCGGGGCCGATTGACTGCCCGAGTATGCGCGAAACGTATTCGGTGGCGGCGGTCCCCAATTGCCGGTGGGCAGCTCCGAAGAGCCGGTACGCATCACTGCTTGGCCAGTTTTTGGGCTGGAGCTCGGCGGGCAGGTATGGGTCCCGGAAGAGGAAGCGGCGAAAGTCTCCGATGATGCGCATCCGGTCGATAAGGGCCGTGCGGCCATCTTTTGCAGTATTGACGGCCTCGTCGTTAAGGCTCGCGTAGGTCGTCAGGAACTGCTCATAATCCCTTCCGAGCTGGTCCAGGTCCCAGCATCGCGCGGCAAGCTCGCGGTCTTTGGCGGGATCTCCGGTTCCGCACCAGAGGGCATCGACTTTCGCGGAGGGGTTTTCGTCGGCAATTTCCCGGACCTCAGCCATCAGGTCGTGAGGGCTGAGCCAAGTGGAAGGTGAAAGCTGGCCGAAGCCATGCCAGGCGAGCTGCTTCCGCAGTTGCTCCCGGACTGAGCGTTCTGACTCGGGAACCTGGTAGATGGCCATCGTCCACCGACCATTCCAGCTGTCATCCCGGCGACGGAAGATCCGCTCGCGCCCCTCATCGAGGATGTCGAGCATATGCGGCGTGAGTGCATAGACCGTCTCCCTGCCTACGCGCCGGGTGGTGAACCAGCCTTCCTTCCGCAGGCGGGAAAGGTTGACCCGCACGGTCGCAGGCTCGATGTCGAAAACTGCCAGCAACGCTGTGATGTCAGCAAGCTTTACCTCACTGCCTGCATACCGTAGGTAGTCCCCGAAAAGGTCCAGGATCAGTGCTCTGGGTTTCCACTGCACGGAACCCTCCATATCTATGCGCCGGCCTCTTCGGGCGGCTCGAGCCAGTGTGCAACAAGTATAGGAAGGGTGGCGGCGCATCAGCCGCGCGGGATCCCGACCTTTCCTGTTGGTGGGCGTGTCAAGATTTATGCAACTTGATCTTGACGCCCAACGGTTTAATGTTACATTTGTTTGTGGGTCAGGTCACACCTGACCCCCAAATTCTCTGGAACCACCACAATGTCGTGTATCCCACCTGGAGTCCTCATGGCTTTTCAATCGCCAGCCCCATCCTCGGTTCGCCCGCGCAAATCTGCGGCTGTAGTCATTTTCCTTTGCTTCCTGGCTATCGTTTTCGACGGCTACGACCTGGTCGTCTACGGCGCCATCGTTCCCAAGCTTCTGGCCTACAAGCCCTGGGGACTCACCCCCGTCGAGACGGGAGCAATCGGCAGTTACGCTCTGGCCGGAATGTTCATCGGCGCCATCCTGATCGGATACCTCACTGATATCGTCGGCCGCCGCAAGGTCATGATGGCTTCCATCGCGGCCTTCTCACTGCTGATGCTGCTGACCGCCTGGGCTCCGACCCCGGAACTGTTCGGCCTTTTCCGCTTCCTGGCCGGCCTGGGCCTGGGAGGAGTCATTCCCACCGCAATTGCTTTGACGGTCGAGTTCTCCCAGTCCCATCGCCGCAACTTCAACAATGCCTTGATGTTCTCGGGATACGCCGTGGGCGGCATCCTGGCGGCCCTGCTGTCGCTTGCTTTCCTGTCGTCGCTGGGGTTCCAGGGCATGCTCGCGCTGGGTGGTATCCCCTTGGTCGTGGTGGTGCCATTGCTCTTCAAGCTTCTCCCGGAGTCGCCTACCTTCCTTGCAGCCAAAGGTGACAGGGCGCAGGCCGAGCAAATCATTGCCGACTACGGCCTTGAGCCACTGCCGCCAGTCCGGGCTGTGGGAGACGCGCCTGAGAAGGGCAGGTTCCGCACCCTCTTGACGGGTAAGCTCCTCGTCGCAACGATCCTTTTCTCATTGGCCGGCATCTGCGGGCAGACCCTCGTATACGGCTTGAACACCTGGCTTCCGCAGCTCATGGTCATCGCCAAGTACTCACTGGCTTCGTCCTTGACCTTCCTTCTCACGGTCAACATCGGTGCCGTGGTGGGCGTTCTCGTGTCCTCCCGGATGGCAGACAAGTTCGGCCCCCGCAACGTCACCGCGATTTCTTTTGCCTGCTCCGGGGTCGCATTGGTCCTTATGGGCACAGGGATAATGCCCCTGTTCGCCATGTACTTCCTGGTCGCAGTGGTGGGCTTCGGTTCAGTCGGCGCACAGATCCTCGTCAACGGCTTCGTGGCCACGTATTTCTCGGGTGCCACCCGGGCCACCGCCCTCGGGATCACGTTGGGCGTCGGGCGTATCGGCGCCGTACTGGCCATCTCCGGTGGTGGGGTGCTGGTGGCGGCCGCCCTGGGCAACTTCATCAATTTCTCGATCTGGGCAGTGGCCGCAGCCATCGGCGTCGTTGCCATCCTGGCCGTGCCGCGCCGTTCAGCAACTTCGGATGAAGACGCGTCCGCTCCGGCTGCCGCATCCAACACTATTCCTCACTAACCACCGTCATTCAGGCGGCACCGCCGCTCGTGCCGAATTACATCTATTAAGGAGTCACCTTGCAGACGCAACTCATCATTGACAACGAGCCCCGGAGCGGCCGCGAAGGCAGGACGTTCGAACGTCGTCATCCTGTCACGGGTGCGCTCGTGACGGAGAGTGCAGCAGCCGACGTGAACGACGCACTCGACGCGGTGGAATCGGCCGCCAAGGCATTCACCACCTGGTCCACCTCGGGCCCCAGCGAACGGCGGGCAGTGATGCTCAAGGCCGCCGACATCATGGAACGCCGCGGCCCGGAATTCATTGAAACCATGATGTCCGAAGTTGGTGCAGCCCAGCTCTGGGCCGGCTTCAACGTCTTCCTCACGGCCCAACTGTTCCGGGAGGCGGCCGGCCTTGCTACCCAGATCCAGGGCGAGACACTTCCAACCGACAAGCCCGGCACCCTGTCAATGACCGTACGGCAGCCTGCCGGCGTGGTGCTTAGCATGGCGCCGTGGAACGGAGCAGGCGTGCTCGCCGCTCGGGCCATCGCTTACCCCATTGTCTGCGGCAACACGGTGGTCTTCCGCGCGTCGGAAACGAGCCCACGTACCCACGCCATCATCGCCGAGGTGCTGCATGAGGCCGGAGTCCCCGCTGGTGTCCTCAACTTCATCACCAGCACTGCAGAAGACTCGGATGCGGTGGTTGAGGCCATAATCGCCCACCCGTCAGTTCGCCGCATCAACTTCACCGGGTCGACATCAGTCGGCCGCATCATCGCCGAAAAGGCAGCCCGCCACCTCAAGCCGGTTCTGCTTGAACTGGGCGGCAAGGCACCTTTCGTAGTCCTTGACGACGCTGACATTGATGGCGCGGTCAATGCAGCGGTCTTTGGATCTTTCCTCTACCAGGGCCAAATCTGCATGTCCACCGAACGCTTCGTGGTCGATGACAAGGTTGCGGACGAGTTCGTTGCAAAGTTCGCAGCACGTGCAGCGGAGTTGGGTGCGGGGGACCCCTTGACGGACGAAGCCTGCATTGTGGGTCCGATGATCCGGGAAGAGTCCGGTACGCGAATCAACGGGCTCATCGAGGACGCGCTGGCCAAGGGCGCTGAACTCGTAGTCGGTGACCGTGCAAACGGTGCCTCCATGCCTGCCACCATTGTGGACAGGGTCCGGCCGGAGATGTCGATCTACGATCAGGAAACATTCGGTCCGATAACCACCGTAGTCCGCGTATCCGGCGTGGAAGAGGCGGTCCAGGTGGCCAACGATACCGAGTACGGCCTGGCAGCCGCAGTCTTTGGAGCCGACAGCACCCGGGCTCTGCAGGTGGCCATGCGGATCCAGGCCGGCCACGTCCACGTCAACGGGGCCACCGTCCAAAATGAGGCGCAGGCCCCCTACGGCGGCATGAAAAACAGCGGCTACGGCCGGTTCGACGGCCGGGCGGTCATCAACGAATTCACAGAACTCAAGTGGATCACCGTAGAGCAGTCTGATCAGCAGTACCCCTTCTAGGCCCAAATCACCCTGGCAACGAATCAGAACAATATCCAAGGAAGTCATGACCATGCAGGTAACCGCAGCAGTGGCACGCGAGCCCAGGCAGCCGCTCACGATTGAAGAACTTGAGCTTGATGAACTCCGGCCAGGTGAAGTGCTCGTAAAGATGGTGGCCACCGGTGTGTGCCATACGGACGCCATTGTCCGCGACCAGGTGTATCCGACCCCATTGCCGGCAGTTCTTGGGCATGAAGGAGCCGGAATTGTCGAAAAAGTAGGGGCTTCAGTCACGACGGTTCAGCCGGGAGACCATGTGCTGCTCGCTGCTGCGTATTGCGGAAAATGCGACCGCTGCCGTTCCGGTCAAATGGCGTACTGCGAAAATCTCTTCGCCGCTGACTTCGGCGGCCGGCGGGCGGACGGAACTACTGCGTTGAGCAAGGACGGGGAGGTCATTTCCTCCCATTTCTTCGGCCAGTCGTCCTTCGCAACGTACGCGAATGTCGTCGAGGAAAGCGTCGTCCGGATTGGCGCGGACGTCCCGCTGGAGATCGTGGCACCACTCGGTTGCGGTATCCAAACCGGTGCCGGTGCGGTGCTCAACGAGTTGAAGCCTGCACTGAACAGCACGCTTGTGGTCATTGGAACCGGGGCTGTCGGGTCTGGTGCCATTATGGCCGGCAGGGTAGCGGGGTGCGCGCGTATCATCGCCGTGGACATCCACACTTCCCGGCTTGATCTAGCAAAGGAGCTCGGTGCGACGGACGCGATCAACACCAAGGAACTTGACCTTACGGACGAGATCCTTCGCCTGACGGACGGCCGCGGTGCTGATTACGTTATCGACACCACGGCCCGGCCGGAGCTGCTCCGCAAGGCAGCGGACGCCTTGGCCTTGCGCGGCACCCTTGCGCTGGTGGGCGCAGCAAAACCGGGAACAGAGGTTACTTTCGAGATCGGACTTTCACTCGTCAAGGGCTGGACGTTCAAAACCATCATTCAAGGCAGTTCGGTGCCGCAGGTGTTCATTCCCAAGCTCATCGCTCTATGGAAGGAAGGCCGCTTCCCAATGGACAAGCTCATGAGCAACTACGCCCTTGAGGAGATTAACCAGGGCTTCGAGGATTCGGCCAAGGGAACGGTCATCAAGCCCGTCATTGTGTTCCAGCAATGATGGGCAGTCCTACTGCCTGAGGTTCGTCACCTCGCACAGAAGAGGTCGACGGCGGGTGCCCACCCGCCGTCGACCTCTTCTGTGTTTTGCCCCCAGCCAACAGACAAACCTTGTGCGATCCCTAGCTCACTACCGACGCGTCACAGGCGAGAAGCTCGGTGGTTCGCATGATCGCTGAGCGTCGGCGGGTCTGATCTGGGCTGCCCGTAATGACGACATGGACGTTCTGGCTCGTCATCCATGCATGGCACAACGTGATGATGGTGAGCAGGAGGTCCTCGGCGGCAGCCTGGCTTACGCCGGAAAGGGCCGCGCGGAGTTCCGCCACTTTGCCTGCCGCATGTACGGCCCGTTTGTCGGCACCGACCGGATGATCCCGCTCAAGGCCCTCCCAGGCGGCAAGGCGCGCCAGGCATGGATGGCTCGTGGCAAAGTCAAAGTAGCTACCCGCGAACTCGGCAACTGCCTTTGGACCAGAGCCCCGTATCGGAAGATCGCCCAGCGCTGAGCCGAGTTCCCGGGTGAGTGCTGCCTCAAAAAGCTTTGCCTTGTTGCCGAAGTAGAAATAGATGCGCTCTTTGTTGCATCCCGACCTCTTGGCTATGTCGTCCACCCGGGCACCCGAAAAGCCGCGGTCAGAAAACTCCGAAATGGCTGCATCGAGGAGCTTCGCTTTTGTTGCGTCCGTGTCCCATGCCATACCTACATCCTAACTCCAACTGACCGTTTGCAATTTCACGGGGGTGAGCCTACGGTTAGTCCAACCGAACGTTTGGAGACTGAATGGAACACGAGGGCAGGGCTCTTGCCGCCGATGAAACGGACATGCATCACCGTCACGCAACCGGCATTGCATCCGTGCATGTCCGCGCAGTCGTAACGTGGCTGGCCATATTTCCGATGGCCGCTGCAGGCATGTGCGCCCTGGGGGCGCTGGCTCCGCAACTGCACCCTGTGTTGCGCGCTTTCGTTCTAACCCTGGTGGTGGTGCCCATCGCGGTGTACTTTGCGGTGCCCCGGCTCCTACTGCTTCAGACACGTCTCGGAAGGGCGACGCGCACCAGAGCGCGGCGCCGTGCGAAACGCATATAGCGGTTCCGCAACACGGGGATGGTTGCCATTCCTGTGACTACGACAAAGGAGATTGCAGTGCAGATAACTGCTGCTGTAGCACGCGGGAACGGCGCCCCATTCACGATTGAACAGCTGGAACTGGACGATCTGCGCCATAATGAAGTCCGGGTTCGGATGGTGGCCACCGGCATCTGCCATACCGACACCCTTGTTCGTGATGGTGTTTATCCCACCCCATTGCCAGCGGTGCTGGGGCATGAGGGCGCCGGCATCGTCGAGGCAGTCGGTGACTCGGTCATTTCCGTGGTGCCTGGCGACCATGTGGTCCTGGCGGCTGCGTATTGCGGCCACTGCAAGCGGTGCCGCAACGGCCAGATGGCCTACTGCGAGAATTTGATGGCCGCGGACTTCGGTGGGCGCCGGGCGGACGGTGCGACGTCCCTGAGCAAGGACGACGAGGTTATTTCATCCCACTTCTTTGGCCAGTCGTCCTTTGCCACGTACGCAAACGTCGTCGAAGAGTCTGTTGTCCGCGTGGACAAGGATATCCCCCTGGAGCACCTCGGCCCGCTTGGCTGCGGCATTAACACCGGTGCCGGCACCGTCCTGAATGAACTCAAACCGGAAATCGGGTCCTCGCTCGTTGTCTTCGGCACGGGGGCAGTAGGTTGTGCGGCAGTCATGGCAGCGCAAGTGGCGGACTGTGCCACCATTGTCGCCGTGGATATCCACGACTCACGCTTGGAACTCGCCCGGGAACTTGGGGCAACGCACGTCATCAACTCCAAGACGGAGGACGTGGCAGAGCGGCTGCGTGAGATTACAGACGGTGCCGGGGTCGACTACGTTGTGGATACCACTGGAATTCCTGCACTGCTTCGTCAGGCGGCCGATGCTTTGGGCGTCCGCGGAACAGTCGCGCTCGTCGGCGCGGCGAAGCCCGGTACTGAAGTCGCCTTCGAAGTTGGCGCGTCGCTGGTAAAAGGCTGGACCTTCAAGACCGTGGTCCAGGGCAGTTCCGTGCCCCAGGTCTTCATTCCGCGGCTCATCCAGTTGTGGCAGGCAGGGCGGTTTCCTTTTGAAAAGCTGGTGGGCGACTACAGGCTTGAGGACATCAACCAGGGCTTCGAGGACTCGAAAAGCGGCAAGACGATCAAACCGGTCATCATCTTCTGATCCGGATCGTGCCGGCTGGGCGGCGGCGGTTTCGACCGTCGTCGCCCACTTCCGTTTGCTGCCAAAGCTTAGGAGTCCGGGGTGTGTGGCAGTCCCCAGCGGTGGCGAATTGTGGACACCAACATCTCGAAATCTTCGGCCATATCCGGGTAGCCCGGATCAGACAACCACTGGATCTGCAGCCCATCCATGGCTGCGATGAGGCTGCGGGCAATTGAATCGACGGGCGCGTCCTCAGCCAGTGTCCCGTTCTCCGCGGCTTCGCCCAACGCCTGCCGGATTCGCTGGGCCGAACTTTGATGGTGGCTCCGCAGCCAGGCGTTTGCTGGATGCTGGGGGTCCACTGCCTCAGCTGCGACCGTGGTGAACAGCCGGACAATCCCTTGCTGTTGCTGGTTGAGCCGTACGAGTTCGACGAGGGATTCCAGATACGCCCAGCCCCTACGGTGGGCCTGCCCAGGTTGCGCAATGCGGGCCTGGTCCACTTCGTCGCGGCGGTCCATGGTGGCCTGCAAAAGGAGATCCTTGGTGGGGAAGTAGTGCACCAAGCCGGAGAGACTCATTCCGCGCCCCCGGGCAATTGCGCTCATTGTTAGCCCCCTGAAGCCCTCTACGGAGAACAACTGGGTGGCCGCTGTGAGGATCTCCTCACGGCGAATGGTGCCATCAGCTCCCTTCGGACGGCCGCTCGGGCGGCGTGGCGGACGGGCAGCGGTGGCAGCCTGCATGATGTCTCCTGGATGTGCCGCGACGGTGGCGGGCCGCTGCTTCAGCGGACCGCCACCGTCTCTGGAATGGACGTGAGGATTGCCTCACGCGAGGCGCCGGAAGAGCTCAAAGATTGTCCGGTACGCGTGCAATCCATAACAGCCTACGGCCGGAAGGAAGCCGGGGCGTACAGGGCGGCGCTACCGAACTCCCTTGATGGGCAGGATGACGAGAGCTCCAGCGAGTGCTGCTGCTGCAGCAGCACCCAGCAGCAGGCCATAGTTGGGTGTTGCCGCTGCCCCGACGGTCAGGAGCCACGCGCCTGCAAACGGCGCCAGGGACTGCGGCGCTGCATTGGCCATGTTGAAGACGCCCAGATCCTTTGCGGTGCTGTTGGCGTTAGGGAGGACTTCCAGCACCAAGGCCATGTCCACGCTTGCGTAAATGCCGAAGGCGACACCCAGCAAAGCCTCGACGAGGTAGAACTGTTCAACGCTTTCCACGTGGACGAGGACATACGTACCGAGGGCGAAAAGGGCGGTCGCCACAGCGACCGGGAGCTTTCGGTGGCCGGTGCGGTCGGACAACCATCCGGCCAGGTAGCTCGCTGGCACCAGGGCCACCGTATATACGAGCACTCCCATGAACACTGCGCCGGCTGCCTGGGCTGCCTCAAGGTGCAGCCGGTCCACGATGAAGGGAAGGCGGAATGAAGTGAACATGAAGCTGGACAGGAAGATCAGGAACCTTGACCACCAGGCAAACCCGTAGTCGCGGTGCTTTAGCGGGTTGACCCAAAAGGACTGTACGAGCTCCTTCACGGTGTGCGCTTCGCCACAAGCCCGTGGTTGGTGACTTTTTGTGACGAAATCCTGGAGGCGCGAAGAAGCGTGGCCTGCCCTTGGCTGGCCACGCTTCTTGTTCCGCGGCAATGCGGTCGTAAGCCCGGCACCAGAGGTCTTGCCCCTGGCCCGGAAGTCCGCTGTACCTGCCGAGGGGCCAGGCCCTATACGTGGAGCGTTGCCCCGGTAATCTCCGCGGTCGTCTGGAACTCGGCGATGTTCGTCAAGGCATAGGACAGGGCCGCCCCGTGCCAGTCTGCGTTGATGCTTGATGTTGCGTCCGTCGCGAGGACCGCTCGATAGCCGTGGTCCGCCGCATCACGAACCGTGTGTTCCACGGCCATGTTGGTCCAAACTCCTGCCACGACAACCGTATTTACTCCCACGTTCCGCAGCAGCACATCCAGGCCGGTGCCGTTGAAGCTGCTCATTCGGTTGCGGATCAAGACGGGCTCGTCCGGAAGCGCCTCCAAACCTTCCAAGGCATCTGCGCCCCAGGACCCGAGCTTCAGTGACTCCGGGCCGATCATCTGGAAGATAGGGGCATTGGTGCCGCCATACTTGCCGCCAGGGTAGAACACAATGCGGTTGTGGATGACCGGCATTGAATTGCTTCGCGCCCACTCGAGCAACTGCCGCACGTGGGGGACCAAGCCCTGCTCGCGGGCGTGGTCGGCTGCCCCGAAGGAGGCGAAAGCGCCCTCCGGGTGGGCGTTGTCATTCTGAAGATCTACCAGCAGTAGTGCTGTATTGCCGGCAGTAAGGGGAACGTTGGCCATGGAGTCTCCTGTTTCGTATGGCTAGGGGGATCGGTTGGAATACCATAAGCTGAAACCCTCGATTCGAGGTATTCTATTCCCGCGCAGAGGAAAAGCTGGGCCCGCAGTGGCGGGCCCAGCCTTGGTAATCCCGTATCAACGCAAGGCGTGGCGCTGGGTTCAGCTCGTGGGGTCCACAAGCAGTTTCATCTTCCTGCCTGCGCGGAGTTGCTCGAAGCCGTCTTCGATGACTCCGGTGAGGGGGATGTCTTCGACCCATCCTGTGGTGTTGTAGTGGTCCTTTGCCATGAGGTCGATGACGGCGGAGTAGTCGGCGCTGGTGTAGCAGATGGTGCCTTGGATGCGGCGTTCCCTGAGGACAAGGTTGATCAGGGGGGTTGGCAGCGGCTTTTCGTAGATGGCCACGCTGATGAGGGGGCGGCGTTCCCCGAGGCATTCGAGGGCTGACTGAACAGCGGGGGCGACTCCTGCAGCGTCAAAGGCGGCGTCTACTCCATCTCCGTTGGTCCGGTCGGCTATGAGGGCCGTGACGTCTTCCTTTGTTGGGTCCAGGGTGCGGGCACCGAGGGCCTCGATGGACTTGCGGCGGGTCTCAGAGGGTTCGACGACGTCAATTTCTGTGAGTCCCATTCCGCGCAGGGCAAACCAGAGGCCGATGCCGATGGGGCCGGCTCCGTAGATCAGTGCCCTGCTTTGGTCGTTGACTTCCCCCAGGGTGGCTGCGTGGTAGGCGACGGACATCGGTTCGACGAGTGCCCCCATTTCCAGCGAGACATTGTCGGGAAGCTTATGGACTTGGTTGACCGGGACGACGGTGTATTCAGCCATGCCACCATCTGCCATCAGCCCATGGAAACCGATCACGTTGCACAGGTTGTAAAGGCCCGTCCTGCAGGGCCGACACTCGCCGCACCGGTAGATGGGCTCCACGACAACGCGGTCACCTTGATGGACATTGGTGACACCCCGGCCGACTTCCGTGACCAACCCGGAGAATTCGTGGCCCAGTGTCAGGGGCAGGCATTTGCCTGTGAGTGGATGCGGCTCGCTGGGCGGGATGAAGATTGGGCCGTCGTAATACTCGTGGAGGTCGGTGCCACAGATGCCATTGCGGCTGACTTTGATCTTTACTTGGCCCTCGCCTGGAGTGGGTTCCGGGACGTCTTCAATTTCGACTTTGTTTTTGCCGTAGTACACCGCTGCGCGCATTGCGCCTCCTCGAATGTGTGTCCAGTTTTAGATGGTGCGGACAAGCTTTTTGTTGGCGAACTCGTTCAGGCCGTACTTGCCCAGTTCCCGGCCGATGCCCGAACTCTTGACGCCACCGAAGGGCAGGTCGGGAGCACTTTTGATGGTGGTGTTGATTCCCACCATGCCCACTTCCAGGCGGTCGGTGACGTAGGCGGCCTGCTTCTCGTCGTTCGTGAATATGGCGCTGCCGAGGCCGTAGGGCGAGTCGTTGGCCAGTGTGATCGCTTCATCGACGGAGTTCACCCGGTGGAGTACGGCTACTGGTCCAAACAGTTCTTCCCGGTACGCGCGCATGTCCGGTGTGACGCCGGACAGGACGGTCGCCGGGTAGTAGGAACCGCGGCCTTCGGGGATATACCCGCCGAGGTGGACGGTGGCTCCCTTGGCTACCGCATCGTCGACCTGTTCGGCGAGTTCTGCCCTTGCTTGGGCGGAAGACATCGGACCGAGGCGAGTGTCCTCGCTCATGGGGTCACCGATTTGCCATTCGGCTGCCTTTGCCAGGAACGCGTCAAGGAAAGAATCCCAATTCGCGGAGTCGACGATCAGCCTTTTCGAGGATGTGCACGCCTGGCCGGCATTCCCGAACCGGCCTGCGGCCGCCGCGGCGGCAGCCTTTTCCACATCGGCTGAGGGAAGCACCAGGAACGGGTCTGACCCTCCGAGCTCAAGGACGCATTTCTTCAGGTGCTGTCCCGCCAGTGCGCCGATGGCGCTGCCTGCCTTTTCGGAACCGGTGAGGGATACGCCTTGCAGTTCCGGGCTGGCGATGAGGTCCGCCACCTGTCCCGACGTGGCGAATATGTTCTGGTAGACCCCGTCAGGCGCACCGGCGGCACGAATGATGTCCTCGATCCGCAATGCCTGCTGCGGGCAGTTGCTCGCATGCTTGAGCAGAATCGTGTTTCCCAGCAGCAAATTAGGGGCGATGAACCGTGCTGCCTGGTAGTAAGGGAAGTTCCACGGCATGACGCCAAGGAGCGGCCCGATGGGCGCTGTTCGGACCAGGGCGCGGCCGGCCCCGGCGATATCGAGTTCCTCGTCAGCGAGGAGTTGTTCCCCGGAGGTGGCGTAGTACTCAAAAATCGCGGCGGACAATTCGACTTCGGTTCTTGCCTGGGAAATGGGCTTACCCATCTCCAGCGTCATGAGCTTGGCCAGGTCGATGGAGTGCTGCCGGTGCAGGTCCGCTATCCGTTGCAGGAGGGCGCAGCGTTCGGCGAGGTCGGTCGCATGCCAAGACCGGTAGGCCTCGTAGGAGCGCTTCAGGGAAGCCGCCACCTCCGCGTCGGTCATGGTGTCAAATTCCTGGACCACGTTTCCACTGGTGGGATCAACAGTTGCATATTTCTTCATTGAAAGACTTTCATCATGTTGGGGAAGCCCGGGAAGGATGGATGGCATTGTCCTTCCCGGGCGGCCAGGAGCCTTCTTTAGGCAGGAGTCAGGATGTCCGCGTCGGTTGCGAAGTTCGGGTACTTGTTCGAAGCTTCGTTGGAGAGGATGGACCGGTACTGTTTGATCCCGCCTAGGTAGAACATGACGGTGCGCTTTTTGCCCGGAATGTTGGCGCCGAAAATCCACGATGCTGCCTGGGGGAAGAGCGTCTGGTGGGCAATGTCGGAGCAGGTTTCAGTCCAGTCGGACTCCGTCTGGGCCTTGGCCTCAATCCATCCCGTTCCCGAGGTCGAGACGTGATCGATGGTTTCGCTGATCCACTCGACCTGCGCCTCGATTGACGGCGGAAGGTTGGTGAAGGGGCCGTTCGGTCCCAGGATCATGAACATGTTGGGGAAGCCGTTGGTTGCCATGCCGAGGTAGCTGGTCGGCCCGTCAGCCCAATGTTCCTTCAGGGTTTCGCCCCCACGTCCCCGGATATTGACGCGCACGTAGTTGCCGTCCACGGCGTCGAAGCCCGTCGCACAGATGAGTACGTCCAGTTCGTGAAGGACGCCATCAGCAGTGACGATGCCCTCTTCGGTTACCCGCTCGATGGGGTTTTCCTTGACGTTGACAAGGGATACGTTCGGCCGATTGAACGTTTCGTAGTATCCGGAATCGCACAATGGCCTGCGGGCGTAGAGATCGGTGGGCGTCAGCTTACGGCGTGTTTCTGGATCCTTGACGATCTCGGCAATCTTGCGACGGATGAATTTCGCGGCTTCTTCGTTGGCCTCAGGGTCCGTGGCAATATCCGAGAAGGTCTCGAACATGAAGCGGAAACCGCCTCCTTCCTCCCAGACCCGCTGGTAAATCCGCTCCCGTTCTTCAGGGGAAACGCTGAAGGTCGGGACCGTGCTTTCTTCGAAGCCCATGGCAACAGAGGAGTTGCGGACCTGATCCCAGTTGGCCTCGAAGTTGTCCCGGTGGGCCCGCTGCTCCTGTTCGGTGAGCTTGCGGTTGCCGGCAGGAACGCTGTACTGCGGCGTGCGCTGGAAGGACGTCAGGTGGGCTGCGATCGGAGCCGTGGCCGTGATGACCTGGTTGCCTGTGGAGCCGTTGCCGATGACACCTACCCGCTTGCCGGTGAGATCCAGGTCCCCGGGCCAGGCGCCCGTGTGGACCAAGCGGCCTTTGAAGGTTTCCATGCCCGGAAACTTCGGCAGGTTGGTGGCAGAGAGCAGGCCCAGCCCCGTGACAAGGAATCGCGACTGGAAGGTAACCCCGCGGTCCGTGCGAACGGTCCAGATTCCTGCAGCCTCGTCGAACTCGGCCTCCGTCATTCCGGTTTCAAGCTGGATATGGCGGCGGAGGCTGTATCGGTCGACAACCCCGTTCAGGTATTTGAGGATCTGAGCCTGGGGCACGTACTTGGTGTCCCACGGAGTCTGCTGGTACAGCTCACGGTCAAAAGAGTACTGGTAGACAAAACTTTCAGAATCGGAAAGGGCTCCCGGGTACTTATTCCAGTACCAGGTGCCGCCAACGCCTCCGGCCCGGTCAATGGCTACAGCATTAAGGCCCAGCTCATTGCGAAGCTTGTGCAGCATGTAGATGCCGCCGAAGCCTGCTCCTACGACGAGTGCGTCGAGCTGCTGGGTCTCGTTAGGGACGACTTTGTCCATGATGGTGCTCCTCCGGCTAATAGGACGGTGTGAGATAATTCACTTCGTGTAACCAGTCTGCGGCTGTGGAAGGGCAGCTGAGTGTTTCAACTTGAAACACTGGGACGGGGCCCGCGATACCGGCTTTGATACCGGGAAAGCAATAATTACCAGCGCTTGCTTGCCCGGGAGGGATGAAACTGCAAAGGTGCAACATGACTGATCCAGTGCGGGAGGCACGTGAAAAACTGATTCGTGCCGGACTGACGGGGGTCTACCAGGCAGACGAATCGGTTCCGGACCTTATCGTCCGTAGTTGGCGCCGATCCATCGGCAGCGCAGTTGAAGCCTCGGGGCCGGCGCAACGGTACCGCGACGTTGATACCGACACACTCCTGGGCAGGGCTGCTGTGCCGGTACTTGACCGGTGGCAGCATCAACTGGAAGACACCGGAACTACCCTCTTCCTGAGCGATCGGGGCGGCAGCATCGTCGACAGGCGAACCAGTGACAGCAGTGAGCGCCGGCGCCTGGATAATATGCATGCCGCTGAGGGTTTCGACTACTCTGAGGACGCTATCGGAACGAACGCACTGGGCACCTCGATGGTGGAAAAGCGGCCGGTGTTCGTCAAGGGAAGCCAGCACTACAGCGAAGCGTTGGCAACAAACGCCTGCGCGGCCGCGCCCATCTATACGCCGGCTGGTCTTGTGGTGGGTTCGATCGCCTTAGGTGGGCCAATTCAAGCGGCAAATCCCATCATGCTCTCGCTTGCGCGGGAGATCAGCCAGCAGATCGAGGAAAGACTTCGAACGTCTGCGCGGCCGCAGGACCTTGCGCTGGCTATGTCGTTCATGCGCTTTACCAGTTCCCAGCGCCCCACTGTCGTGCTGGATCACGAATCGATCCTCGCCAATACACCGGGCCTACCGTACGTGAATGTTGCTTCCCACGTCATGCTTTGGGAAGTGCTCAATGCCCATAACTGGTCTTCCTCGCCGACGCTCAGGCGTGAACTCGAGGGGACGATGCTCGAAATTACGGCCCGGAGGGTCAGTGACGGCCCGCGGGTCCATTTTGTTGTTCACTTCTCTGAGATGGAGCCATCACTGCGCGGCGGACCAGGTGCGCCCGGTCTGTTGAAAAGCGGTGCAAATTCCATGTCAGGTCCCCGCATGGCCGCCCCGGGGCAAGCGATCGCTGTCATCGAAGGGCCAGTCGGCACTGGGCGGGCGACGGCGGCCCTGGACCTTCGAGCCACATGGGGCAAATCGGGCCCCGCCGAAGTGTTCGTGATGTCGGCCGGATTGCCCACGCCCTGGGACCAGGTCGAGTCCCTTTTGCAGCAAGGCAAAGATGTCCTTATGCGCAGGCTTGAAAACGCCGGCAGCGACGACGTCACTGCGTTCTCCAGGATCGTGGATGTGGTGCAAAGGGGATGGGCAGCTCGTGATCGTTCCGGAAGCCTTTTGGTCACGGTGTTCAACGAAGACGCATCCCAAGGACTCCAGGCCTTCATAGACGCCCTGGGGATAACCGTGCGGACGGCATCACTGGCTCAAACTCCCGAACGCATTCCGGGGATGGTGACAAGGATTCTCAATGAAGTGGATCCTGGGTCGCGGCACACGATATCCCCGGCTGCGCTGCAGTCCTTGGTTCAGTGGAGCTGGCCCGGCAATGTGGCCGAGTTGGCAAGGACTGTCACGGATCTGGTTCGGTCGGTCAATGCTTCCGTTATCGAAAGACGGCATCTGCCAAAGCATCTTCAGCAGGCGCCTCCCCGGCGCCCCCTGTCGCTCATGAAGACTGCTGAGCGCGATGCCATTATCAAGGCACTCGATGCCACCGGCGGCAACAAGTCTGAGGCAGCGGATTTGCTGGGAATGGGCAGGACGACGCTTTACCGGCGTCTCCGTCAGCTCGGTCTCGATTCAGGCGAGGCGACCATGTGAGTACTCCGCATCACGCGCGGTGACCTGGTTCCTGGAAACCTTGCTCAGGTTCATGACTTCCTGCAGAACTGCCTTCACTGCAGGATTCGTATCGTTCGGGCGCCAGGCGGCTCTGAGGTCGACGTCTGCGGTGGCGTCCGCCAGGGGAACGAAGACTACGTGTGGATCGGTCGCACTGTCCGCCACCGATGCCAACGTCAGGTGGCACCCCACTTCCGCGCTGACAAGAGCCAACGCTGTCTGCGTGTCGGGTGCCACCTGGATGACATTGGGAACAAAGCCATTGTCGCGTGCGAGCCGTCGAAGCCGGTCGGGCAACACCGCGCCTTCGTAGGAAGGCAAGGAGATGAACGCTTCCGCGGCCAGCTTTGCGATCGCCAAGCGGCGCGCTCCCGCCAGCGGATGTGTGTCGGGGAGTGCGATCACCAGGGAGTCCCGCAGCACAACTTCCGATGCGATTTCGGCTGGGATCACATCCCACCGCCCGAAAGCGACATCGGTCTCGCCCTGCGCCAGCTTTGTCATGGCCGGTTGGGCGAAGTTTTGGCTGGAAAGGTCCAGCTGTATACCTGGCCGTTGTGCCCTCACCAAACGCGCCAGGCGCGCAACCAGTTGATGCGTGGAGGCGCCCGCGAAGGCTATGCGAACGAGCCCCGATTCCCCGCCATCCGCCGACCGGACCGCATCTTCGGCGCGTCGCAGGGCATCGAGGACTTCCGTGGCCGGACCCACAAGAGCCCGACCGCTGGACGTCAGTTTTACAGATCGGGTTGTCCGGTCCAACAGCCTCGTATTCAGCTCATTTTCGAGTTGCTTTATGGTCCGGCTCAGGGGCGGTTGGGCGACGTGGAGCCTCTCCGCGGCCCGGCCGAAATGCAGTTCTTCCGCCACGGCAAGAAAGGCGGTCAGCTGGTTGATTTCCACAGCATCCCTTCGCTCATTATTGAGTTTAGAGTATCACTCGAGCTTCCCCGGGGAGGCGGAAAGTAAGAATTGAGCGCCTCAAGCAGTTCATCGGCTCCAGTCGAAGAAGCCCTTTCCGGTCTTACGGCCGAGTTCGCCGCGGGCCACCTTCTCGCGCAGGATCTGCGGGGGTGCAAACCGTTCTCCGAGGGTCTCATGCAGGTATTCGGCGATGCCCAGGCGGACGTCCAGACCCACGATGTCCGTGGTACGCAGCGGCCCGGTGGGGTGTTTGTAGCCCAGCACCATGGCGTTATCGATGTCCTCGGCGGACGCGACGCCTTCTTCGACCATCCGCATCGCTTCCAACGCGATGGCAACGCCCAGGCGGGAGGACGCGAAACCCGGCGCATCGTTGACGACGACGGCGGTCTTGCCGAGTGCCTCCACCCAGTCGCGCGCCGCAGCCGCAAGCGGCTCGGAGGTCTTTTTTCCCACGACCACCTCGATGAGCGTGGAGGCGGGGACCGGGTTGAAGAAGTGCAGCCCGAGGAAGTCCTGCGGACGGTCGAGTTCGTCTGCCAGGCCGTTCACGGACAGGGATGACGTGTTAGAGGCCAGCACGGCGCCGTTGCCGAGTTCGGCCTCGACGGCCCGCAGCGAGGAGACTTTGAGGTCCCACAGTTCGGGCACGGCCTCCACCACCAGTTCCCGGTCACCGAAGGAGGCGTAGTCCGTGGTGACCAACAGGCGGGAAGTGTAGTCGGCTGCGTTGCCGGCCAGGCCGCGGGCCAGTGATTTGCCGACGGCGTCCTCGACGCGTCCGCGTGCAGCGTCCGCTGCCTCGCTGTCGCGCTCAACGACGACGACGTGGGAACCCTTGACCAGGAAGGCGTGGGCGATTCCGGCGCCCATCCGGCCGCCGCCGAGGACACCGACCTTCGGGGGGAGCCCGGCGGGAATTGCGGGGTTGGTCATGTCTACTTCTTCTTCCTGTCGAGGAATGCCTGCATGCGGTCAAACTTGGCCTGGGACTCGAAAAGCATGCCCTGGGCCAGGGTGTCGATCACGGGATGGACGTCGCGCGGGGCGTGGAACACGGATTTGGTGATGCGGACCGCCAGCGGGTCCTGCGCGGCGATCGTGTCTGCCAAGGCGTGCGCGGAATCCATCAAGGCTGCAGGGTCCACGAGTTCGGTGATGAGCCCGACGGCAAGGCAATCCTGCCCGGTCAGCACCTTGCCCGCCAGCAGGATCTGCTTGGCCACCGGTTCACCGACGAGTTCCTTGAGCCGCCAGGTGGCGCCGGCGGCTGCCAGGATGCCCAGGTTCGTTTCGGGGTTGCCCATCCGGAGGTCCGGCGTGCCGATTCGAAAGTCCGCCGCGTACGCCAGTTCGGCACCGCCGCCCAGGGCGTACCCGTCGAGAGCGGCAATGACAGGCATGGGAAGTTTGGCGATCCGGTCGAAGATCCCGGAGTTGATCCCGGCCAGGGCGTCGTCCCGGCGGCGTTCGCGCAGCTGCGCGATGTCGGCGCCTGAGGCGAAGATGCCCTTGGCCCCGGTGTCCGGGTTCCCGGACGTGCCCGAAAGGATCAGGATTTTCGGCGTTCGCTCCAGGTACGCGGACACCAGGTGCAGCTCATCCACCATGGCCTGGTCGATGGCATTGCGGACCTCTGGCCGGTGGAGCCGGACCGCCAATCGGTCTTCCCGCTCCTCGACCTGCAACGTTGCGAAACCCGTGGCACCCAAGCCCGTGCCGGCGTCGTACATCACGTCCGTCATTAGAGCCCCTCGAGCAGCAGCGCCGTGCCTTGGCCGACGCCTACGCACATGGTGGCGAGTCCCAGCTTCCGGCCGTCCGTGGCTTCGCGTTCGAGGCGCCCCAGCAGGGTGATGACCAGCCGCGACCCGGACGAGCCGAGGGGATGGCCAAGGGCGATGGCGCCGCCGTCGTTGTTCACGATCCCGGGCTCAAGCTTCAGTTCGCGCATACACGCCAGCGACTGGGAAGCAAAGGCCTCGTTAAGTTCGACGGCGGCGAGGTCACCCACGGCGAGTCCGGTCCGTTCCAGGACCTTGCGGGTGGCCGGGACCGGGCCGATACCCATGATTTCCTGGGCCACGCCCGCTGACGCGCCGTCCAGGATGCGCGCCCGGGGCGTGAGGCCGTACTTCTGAACGGCGGCCTCGGATGCGACGATGATCGCGGAGGCGCCGTCGTTGAGCGTGGAGGCGTTGCCGGCGGTGACCACGCTGCCGCCCTTCACCACGGGCCGCAGCCCGGCGAGGACGTCGCGGGTGGTTCCGGGGCGGGGGCCTTCGTCCGTGTCCACGATGTTTTCGGCGCCCTTGCGGCCCTTGACCGGAACGGAGACGATCTCGTCCACGAAATGCCCGGCAGTGATGGCGGCCAGGGCGCGTTCGTGGGAGCGGACGGCGAACTCGTCGCAATCGTCGCGGGAGATGCCGTAGACCCGGGCTACTTCCTCGGCGGTTTCCGGCATGGAGTAGGTGGCCTTGCCACTGCGGGAGAGTTCGCCGGAGAGGAAGGAGGGGTTGGGGAAGCGCCAGCCGATGGAGGTGTCCACGACGGCGCCGGGCTTGGCGAAGGCCTTGTCCGGCTTTTCCATCACCCACGGTGCGCGGGACATGGATTCGACGCCGCCGGCCACCACGATGTCCGCGGCCCCGGCCTTGACCATGTGGGAAGCCATGATGATGGCGCTTAGCCCGGAGGCACAGAGGCGGTTCACGGTGATGCCGGGGACGGTATCCGGGAACCCCGCGAGGAGCCAGGCCATGCGGGCCACGTTGCGGTTCTCCTCGCCGGCGCCGTTAGCGTTGCCGAGAATCACCTCGTCCACGGCGGCCGGATCAATGCCGGCGCGTTCGACGGCGGCGCGCACCGTGAGTGCGGCGAGGTCGTCCGGGCGGATGGAGGACAGGGCGCCGCCGTAGCGGCCGACGGGGGTGCGTGCCCCGCCGATCAAGAAGGCCTCAGGCATGGGTGTTCCAATCATGGGTGTGTGATGTGCTGTCGTGTGCCGGATGACGGTCTAGTTGAACGCGGAAATTCCGGTGATGTCGCGGCCTACGATGAGGGCCTGCATCGAGTCGGTGCCTTCATAAGTTGAGACGACTTCCATGTCGGTCATATGGCGGACAACATGGTTTTCCAGTAGCAGTCCATTGCCGCCCAGCAAGTCCCGTGCTTCGTTGCAGATCCACTTGCCCTTTTGGGCGGTGGCCATCTTCACCATCGAGGCCATGGCGTTGGTGAGCTTGTCCTGGTCAGCGAGTTCGGCCATGCGGGTGCAGAGCAGTTGCATGGTGGTCAGTTCACTGAGCATGTTGGCCAGCCGGTGCTGGACCAGTTGGTAGGAAGCTATGGGTTTTCCGAACTGGTGGCGGCTGAGTGCGTAGTCAGCTGCGATCTCGAAGGCAGCCATGGCGTGGCCCACCGCTTCCCATGCCGCGCCGCCCCGTGTTGCCTGGAGCACCCGGGAGACGTCGCGGAAGGAATGGCACAATTCCAGCCTGTTGGCGTCGGGGATCCGCATTTCCGTGATCTCGATGTCGGCCTGAAGGATGGCACGCTTGCCAACCTTGCCGGAGATGACCGTGGGGGAGTAGCCCTCGGGGTACCGGCCCGCGGCGTCCTTTTCGATAACGAATGCGTTGACGTTTCCATCTGCCGTGTTTCGAGCGAACAGGACGATGACGTCGGCGGCGTGGCCGTTGCCGATCCAGCGCTTGCGGCCCGTGAGCACCCAGGAGTCTCCGTCGCGCCGGGCCGCGGTCTCCAGAGCCACGGAATCCGAGCCGTGTTCCGGCTCGGTCAGTGCGAAGGCGCCGGTCTTTTCGATCCTGGCCAGGGGCGGGAGCCAGCGTTCCCGCTGCTCGGCGTTGCCCAGGAGGTTAAGGGCGCCCATGCAGAGGTTTGAATGGATCCCGAGGAACGTGTTGAGGCTCCCATCGGCGCGGGCCATTTCGCGTGCCACCATTCCGGCGGCCTTGCGGCTCATGCCGGGGCAACCGTAGCCCTTGATAGTGGTCCCTATGACACCCAGCCCGGCCAAGGGTTCGAGCAGTTCCTCGGGAAATTCAGCTTTTTCCCAATAGGCGTTGATAACCGGAAGTACTCGGTTCTCGGCGAACGCGCGGACCTTGTCGCGGATAGCGACCTCGTCAGCAGTGAGATCGTCATCCAACCGGAAGTAATCAGAGGTTGCCGTCTGCCGGTCGGCTGTGGTGGTCATCGTTGAACCTTTCGTTGTGATGCGGATGCAGGCCGCCGGTGTGTTTTGGTTTGCTTTCCCGTCTCAAGCCAGGCAAGAACCTGGTCCCGGTTCCCGTCATGGGCTGGGGGAACGAGGTCGTAGCTGACGGGTGTCTCCGAGAAAGTGATCGGATTCCGGACGGTGGGGATGGCATCCCTGCCTTCACCAATGGTGACGACGGGCTCCAGTCCAATGCGTTCAGCGAAATCGAGCCCTTGGCGAACGTCGTTGATCGGAGCGCAGGGAATTCCAGCCCGAGTGAGAACGTCGAACCACTCGGTAGAAGATGCTTTGCTAAGGGCCGCCTGCAGCACAGGCCGGAGTTCTTCGCGGTTCAGGCTGCGGGCCGGAGCCGTTGAGAACCGGGCATCGAGGCTCACCTGCGGGAGGTCAAGGGTTTGGCACAGCTTGCGGAACTGGGGATCGTTACCGATGGCAATGACAATGTCGCCTTCGCCCGTGGGCAGCGGCTCGTAGGGGTAGATGCTGGGATGTTCATTTCCCAGCCGTGTCGGGACGGTGCCGCTCAACAGATAGCCGGCGGTCTGGTTCACCATGCCGGACAGCGCGGATGACATGAGGTTGACTTCGATCTGCTGCCCCCGGCCCGTTTGCGCCCGCTCATGAAGGGCGGCGAGTATCCCGATAGCCGCGTGGAGGCCGGTGATCACGTCGAACACGGCAACACCCGAGCGGTACGCCGGGGTATCGGGTGCGCCCGTAAGGCTCATCAGGCCGGACAGCGCCTGGACAAGCAGGTCATATCCCGGAAGTGAAGCACCTCCTGCCGTACCGAAGCCGGTGATGGATGCATAAATCACTTCTGGATTCGTTTTTGCCACGGAATCATAGTCCAGGCCGTACCGTTCCAGGCAGTTAGGTTTGAAGTTCTCAACCATGACGTCGGCCCGCTGGGCGATGTCCTGGGCAATCCTGCGATCATCCTCGTCCCTTAGGTCCAGGGCGATAGATCCCTTGTTGCGGTTGATCGACAGGTAATACGTGGACTCGCCGTCCCTGACGGGAGGCTTCCAC
This sequence comes from Pseudarthrobacter phenanthrenivorans, assembly GCF_036455295.1. Taxonomy (GTDB): domain Bacteria; phylum Actinomycetota; class Actinomycetes; order Actinomycetales; family Micrococcaceae; genus Arthrobacter; species Arthrobacter phenanthrenivorans_C. The sequence goes on from NZ_JAYXNX010000004.1 coordinate 311,725, forward strand.
GCCCGGGTTTCGTCGCCGTCAGGGCTCTCGATCTTGACAACCGTTGCGCCCATGTCTGCCAGCAACATGGTGCAGTAGGGGCCAGCCAGTACGCGGCCGAAATCAGCCACCAGTACACCGGACAGAGGGCCGCTTCCCTTACGGCCGAAGACGTCGGAAGCCGAAACCTCATCAAGGGACGTGTAGTTACCGGCCATCTCGGGCCAGTCGAGGTTTGGGCTGGTTTGAATCGTCACGGCTCTCCTTTGAATGCTCGTCGATGCATCAACCATCCCACTACGTATTACCTCTGGTCCAATACTTATTCCGGGCAGTATTGATGTCTTGATCGGAATAATCTAGTGCCGCCTTTTAACGGCAGAGGCATCACCGAGCCGGGTGGGTCGGTGATGCCTCTGCCTTTGGTGGGTTGGCTTTGCTCCGGGAAGCTACACGAGAACCATGCCGCCGTCGATCATGACGACCTGGCCGGTCATGTAATCGGAATCCTCCGATGCCAGGTAGAGTGCCGTTCCAGTGACGTCCTCGGGCGTGCCGGCGCGACCGGCAAGTATGGACCCTGAGAATTCGTTGAAAGCCTGCCCGGGCGCGGAAGTGTCTCCGAGTTCCATGATGTCGAGGTCGAGCTTGCGCCACAGTGGCGTGTCCACCACGCCCGGTGCAAAGGCGTTGCACGTTATGTGGTGTTCGGCCAGTCCCCGGGCTGCTGCCTGTACCAGCGCGTTGACCGCGAACTTGCTGGCGCAGTAAGCGGCGAAGTTTGGGTATCCCTGGCGACCTGCGATCGATGACGTGAGGATGAGCTTGCCCCCGGTCCCCTGCGAAATCATTTGTTTGGCCGCTTCCTGCTGGCAGATCAGGGAGCCGAGGCCGTTGACATCGAGGGTGGTCCGCCAGTTTTCCTCCGTCACATCCAGGAAATGGAGGGGTTTGATAATGCCGGCAATAGCGAACATGACATCCAGTCCGCCGTATGCCTCAACGCCCGCTGCGACTGCGGCCGCAACGTCCGCACGGTTGACCACGTTGCCGGAAGTCGAAATTGCTGTACCGCCTTTGGAAACGATTTCATCCCTTGCTTCATTGGCCGCCTCAGCGTTGAGGTCAAAGATCGTCAGCTTGGCCCCCTCTTCCGCCAGGCGCCGGGCAACCGACCGGCCCATTCCGCTGCCTGCGCCGGTGATCAATATCCTTTTGCCGTCAACTCGTCCAGCCATTGCTCAAAACTCCTTTGTTTGGGTGCACGTGAGTTGCGGGAGTCCTTCCCCGGCTTGTCCGCAGCAGCTGCAACAGTCGTGCCGCTGGCCTCGGAATCGGGGGGAGGCCCACCGTCATCCCACCTCGATGTTGGCCGCCGTGGGTGAATCCGATGGCGTATCCCGCGAGTCTTCACGGTATGGCGCCAGGCTGCCCAAGGGGAAATACCAAAATTGGCCCTATTGATGCATATGAGGCAATAAACATGGCCGTCGGGGAGCAGTAGAAACCCCCATTGGGTGAGGGGATCCTACTTCGCGGAGGCACCCAGGGTTCGGCGGAGCCAGGCAATTTCTGCCCGGCTCGCCGCCTTGCCGATGGTCAGCATTCCTTGGCGGTAGATGTCCTGGATATCCGCGCTTCGCAAAGGCCTGCCGTTTTCGTAGAAGAAACTGGCGGGTGCCTCGAGGAATTTCAGCCGCCGCTCGAGTACCGCGTGCTGGTCTTCGACGTCGGGAAGTTGGGACAGGAAGGCAAGGATCACCATAAACCGCCCCAGATCGCTGACATCTCCGCCCGAAGCGCTGCGAAGCCGTTGCTGAAGGTCTTCCCGGCCCTTAGGCGTGAGTTCGAGTGTGTGGCGCTGGGCGGCGCGGCCATTCTCGATGCGCTGCACAATGGCACCCGCTTTGATGAGCCTTTGGATGGCGGGATACAGGCTCCCGTCACTGATCTCCTTTGCGAAACCGTAGAGTTCGTTCATCTTGCGCCGGAGTTGGTAGCCGTGGAGGGGGCCTTCGGCGAGGAAGCCCAGGATCATCAGTTCGAGCACGACCACAATGCTAGCGGACGGGAATACATCGAAACGAGGTAATGTTCCCTGATGGTTACCTCGTTTCGAGGTATCGTTTCGTTGTCGCCGTCGAAGGATCCTCCCATGCCGTCTTCGCCCATGCCCGTTGTGGCCCAAGCCACCGTTTCCCGGGGCCGGCTCGCTATCGCCGTTTTCTCCACTGTGGTGGAATGGTATGACTTCACGTTGTTCCTTTACCTCAGCGCCGTCCTTTCACGGGTGTTCTTCGGTGACAGCCCTACGGGGGTTCTCATGACACTGGCAACGTTTGCAGTTTCCTACCTTCTCCGGCCGGTAGGCGGCCTCGTCTTTGGATATGTGGGGGACCGTTGGGGCCGCCGGCCCGTTTTGCTGGCATCCATGGCGTTGATGCTGCTGGCCACGATAGGCACGGCTGTCCTGCCCACGCACGCGCAAATTGGTGAAGCGGCCGCCGCCTGGCTGCTCGCACTGAGGTGCCTCATGTCCTTTTCAGTGGGGGGTGAATACACCGGTGTCATGACTTACCTCTTGGAAAGCAGCAGCCCAGGCAGGCGGGGCCTGGTGACATCGTTGGCCGCTGCTGCCAGCGAGATCGGAGCGCTACTCGCTGCCGGCGTCGCAGCCGTCACCATCGCCGCCCTTCCTGCGGCACAGATGGATGCGTGGGGTTGGCGGATACCATTCATCATCGGCGGCGTACTCGCTGCCATGATCCTGGTGCTGCGCACCGGCCTCCACGAAACCCCGCTCTTTGCGCAGAGCCGCGCAGAGGAAACCCGGGAATCGATTCCGCAGGTTGTGGGGCGGCAATGGCGGGCCATTATCCGCACCTTCGTCATCTCCGGGCTTGTCTCCGCAACGTACTACGTAGGCATTGTCTACCTGCCCACATACCTGGTTTCCGTTCGGGGCTGGGCCGAATCTTCCGCGCTTGCCCTTGCGACGCTTTCCGCCGCCGTCGTGGTTGTTGCCTCGCCGGCTGCCGGCTGGCTGTCCGACCGATACGGGCGTCGCCGGACGTTGCTCGTCCTGGCGGTGGCGGCCGTTCTTCTGCCCGTTCCTATGTTCGCTGCCGCCGGTTACTCCTCTACACCCTTGGCGATTGCCGCCGTCGTGGTTCTTTCGTTCCTGGCCGGCAGCCTGAGCGCAGTGGGCGCATCAGCAATTCCGGAGCAGTTTGTCGTCAGGGGGCGCCTCACCGCGCTGGCGATCGGCGGCACGATTGCCACCACCATATTCGGCGGCATCGCGCCTTATGTGGTTCAGTCGCTGACTGAAACCACCACGTGGTCACTGGTACCCGGGGTACTGATTGCAGCTGTCGGCGTTGCCGCGATACCCGCGATTCGCCGCGGGCCTGAAACCGCGGGAGGGCATTCCGAAATTTCGGCGGCCGACAGTTCGCCTCAGCTGAGTGACCTGCAAACCGAATCAAAGGAAGCAAGTAACCATGCCTGAGCAAATGCATGCAATCGTCCTTGACGGCCCTGGAGCGCCCGAAGCTCTCAAGATCCGGGTAGTGCCACGGCCTGTTGCCAGGCCTGGTTGGGTGTTGATCAAGGTTCACGCCTTTGGCCTTAACCGTTCAGAGCTTCATTTCCGCAGGGGGCTGGGTTCATTCGGATCCTTCCCGCGCATCCCGGGGATTGAAGCAACCGGTGTTGTAGTAGAGGCTCCGGGCGGTGAGGTCGCCGAAGGCACTCAGGTCGCCGCGCTGATGGGCGGCATGGGCAGGACTTTCGACGGCGGTTATGCGGAGTACGTGAGCGTGCCGGCCTCCAGCGTGGTCCCGTTTAGGAGCAGCCTTGATTGCTCCACTTTGGGTGCCGTGCCTGAGATGCTGCAAACGGCAAACGGCTCCCTGACAGTCGGCGTAAATGCCGCGGCCGGCAGCAGCCTGTTGATCCGTGGCGGCACTTCGTCCATAGGGATGGCCCTGGCCGTCCTCGCCAAACGCCACGGCATCACCGTGGTGTCCACCACCAGGAATCCAGCCAAAAGGCAGGCGCTCCTGGACGCAGGCGTGGATCACGTGGTAATTGATTCCGGTTCGATTGCCGAACAGGTACGCGGAATTTTCCCGGGCGGGGTCGGCGGCGCAGTGGAGCTGGTCGGCACACCGACACTTCAAGACACGCTAAGGGCTACCGCTGTCCACGGGACTGTCTGCTTCACCGGAATGCTGTCAGACGAGTGGACGGTTAAGGACTTCTATCCGATCGATTTCATTCCGAACGGGGTGCGGTTGACCGCCTATTCCGGTGGCGCCAGAGACCTTCCGGCACCTGTCCTGCAGGAATTCCTGGATGCCGTGGAAGCCGGACACGTCTCAGTCCCCATCGGCAAGGTTTACAGGTTCGACGAGATCGTCCAAGCGCACCAGGACATGGAGGATGGGTCCGTATCCGGCAAGCTTGTGGTCACAGTGAAAGGACACGTTCATGACTGACGTCAACGCGGGCAGCACTGTTTTGCCTTTGGACAGGCTGCCAGGGGGAGCTTCGTTGAGATCCGTTACGGCATTTGCCGGCGAGATCGCGGGCCGCAGGGCCCTCCGGGTGGCACTGACCGGCGAGGCGGCAGCGGGGGTCCCCGGAGTCGATTACGTCGACCAGCCCACCTTTGTCCTGCTGCCGGCTGAGTTCGAGAACGGTGTCATTGAGGTCGACATATTGAGCCGCCTGACTGCGGACGCGCCCGACTATGCGCGTGCCTTTGCCGGTATCGCCTACCGAATTTCCGACGACGCTGACCGCTTTGAGTCTGTCTATGTTCGACCGCTCAATGGTGCGAAGCTCAATCCACCAGGTCCGCGTGTGAATCGCGCCGTGCAGTATTTCGCCTATCCCGAATGGGACTTTGAACGTCTTCGCGTTGAATACCCCGACGGCCGCTATGAGGCTCGAGCCGACATCGGCCCGGACGAGTGGATCCACCTGCGCATCGAAGTGGGGAACCAGTGCCTTCGCGTCGGCATCAATGGAGTGGAGGTCCTGGCTCTGGCTGAGACCAAGGCCATGCCGGCCAGCGGGAAGATTGGCCTGTGGGTGGACATTGGAACCGAGGCCTTCTTCTCCAATCTGAGCATCACCCGCGGCTGATTTGGAAGCCCGCATCCGGATCTATATCCGCCTCCTATGCTGTACGGCGGGCGTTTTACTCGAAGCCTACTGATATGGAAAGTGTTTCAATCAGGTAGAAAAAGGTATTTCTATATGCCCAATGGGACGCCTACGCTTGGATCAGCCGCACACTGTGTGATGCCCGGCACTTGCCCTCGGCGTTTGCCGCGGGAGTGCTGCGCGCAAGAAGAATCATCCACGACAAAGGAGTCACCGTGACCACGGAAACCCAGGCAACCGCAGCCGCCTCAGGTGCAGGCGCAACAGCCCGTTTCAGGGAAAACAAGCACGTCGCTGCAGCAACCAGCAAGGAACGCGTGAGCGCCCTCGCTGGCAGGATCATCAAAGCCATCAACGACACCGTGATCGACGAAAAGGTCAGCTACGACGAGTACAACGCCCTCAAAGCCTGGCTGATCCAGGTCGGTGAGGACGGGGAATGGCCACTCTTCCTTGACGTCTGGGTGGAACACTCCGTCGAAGAAGTTGCCAACGCCAACCGGCACGGCTCCAAAGGAACCATCGAAGGCCCCTACTACATCCCGAACGCGCCCGTTCAAAACACGCCGGCCACGCTGCCCATGCGCGATGACGAACCGGGCACGCCGTTGCTGTTCCAGGGCCAGGTCACGAGCGTCGCCGGGCAGCCCTTGGCCGGCGCGTTGATCGAACTGTGGCACGCCGATGACCTCGGGTTCTACTCCCAGTTCGCGCCGGGCCTGCCTGACTGGAACCTTCGCGGGTCCGTGATTGCCGACTCTAACGGCAAATTCCAGATCAACACCATCCAGCCGGCCCCGTACCAGATTCCGACGGACGGCGCTTGCGGTGCCCTCATTGCCGCTGCCGGCTGGCACGCCTGGCGGCCGGCACACCTGCACCTGAAGGTCTCCGCTCCGGGCCACCAACTCATCACCACCCAGTTGTACTTCCAGGGGGATGAGCACGTCGCAGACGACATTGCTTCAGCTGTCAAGCCGGAACTGATCCTCGCCCCGACCGACCGCACGGACGGCAATGGGCGGGAAGTCACCTACGACTTCGTCCTCGATCCGGAGAACTGATACAACTCCAACTGTCGGAAGGTGGAGCCTCCGCAGGCTTCGGTCGTCGGGTGGTCGGATTATGCCACCCGGCGACTTTGCTGCGGTTGCTCCGATGCAGGGAAACGGAGTGACCCTATGACGTCGGTGACGACGATGCCTTTAGTGAACGACGAAATGGTCGACGAATTCTCAACGAGCCACCTGCCGTGGCAGTTGGATGTGGTTCGGGACGCGGCGTTGAAACACCGGGCGGCAGAATTTGGTGGGTTGTGGGCTGTGGATTGCCGGCTGGGCGGAATGAGAGGGCGGCGCGGCCAGCGGGAAATTAGCCATACTGACGGAGATTACGCAGCCGTCCTATTGGTAAGGCGCGGCCGGGAAGTGTTTTCACAGGGGGGCAGACAGGCAGTTGTGGGAGCAGGCAGTGCGGTCATGTGGGACGGAGTATTGCCTGGAGAGTGCTTCAGCGAAGGACCTCTCCTAAAAACGACACTCTTCATGCCCCGGCAGCTCTGCCTTGAGGCGTTGCCGCGCCTTGAATCACTTGTCGGACGCCCCTTGAATAGCACGCCCAGCCTTCGTCTGTTGTTTGACTGGTTGCACACGTCGACCAGGGCGGTGGATCTGGACGAGGATTCAGCGGCGATGGCGGGACGGATTGCGGTCGATCTTTTAGCCTCCGCTATTGGCGCATCCACCAACATCGTCCTCGACACAAAGGCGATCCGCCTTATGGAAGTTAAAGCCTTTGTCGAGTCCCGGCTGGGCGACTCCAGTCTTTCTGTAGACGATATTGCGCACGGAAATGCCGTGTCGATCCGGTACCTCCATGCGCTGTTCGAAGGCACAGGGGAAACCTGCCGGGAGTTTTTGATGCGGCGGCGACGTGAACTGGCATACCAGCTTCTGCTCTCGCCCGCACCTGTATCGGTCACCGAGGTTGCCCACCGGTGCGGTTTCGACAACCCGTCATCGTTTAGTCGCGCCTTTCGTGCTGCCTATGGAATTTCCCCCCGCGAGGCACGGAACGGCCGCCGCGAAATGTGACAGCTGCCACTTGTGCATATCCGGAACATTTTTGTGCACACGGAGGCATGTTTTGGGTCCGGGAGGGACCAATACTTGCTAATAGCGAGGAGATACCTCACGGTGACGAAGGAGTCCCAATGACCAGTACCCTTAGCGAGCGTTCCCTGAAGCACGCCGCTTTGTTCCAGCCCGGGCGAATCGGATCGATGTCCCTGAAGAACCGCTTCGTCCAGTCACCCATATTCACGCAGTATGCCGAGGTCGACGGGTATGCAGGGCCCCGCCTCATTGAGTATTTCCGGCAACGGGCGCGCGGTGGAGCAGGCCTGCTCATCACCGAGAACACCTCTGTGGACTGGCAGGTTGGCCGTACAGTCGGGCACCCGATCCGGATTGACCATGACCGTTACAGGTCAGGTCTGGCCGACCTGGTGGAGGCGGTACACAATGAGGGCGCGAAAATTGCGGTCCAGTTGCACCACACGGGCCGGCAGAATTCACAGGGCAATACCGAAGGCAATGTGCCCCCGATTGCGCCGACCGCGGGCATCACCAGCGCCTTTGGAACGGCGCCGCGTGCCATTGAGCTCGAAGAAATTCCCGGCCTGATCAACATGTACGCCCAAGGCGCCCGCCGCGCCAAGGAAGTTGGCTTCGACGCAGTGGAACTCCACGGCGCCCATGGGTATCTGCTGGGGCAGTTCTTGTCGCCCAAGACCAACAAACGCACGGACGGGTATGGAGGCCCGCTGGAAAACCGCGCCCGGTTTGCCCTTGAAGTGGTGCGGGCAGTCCGCGAACAGGTCGGTCCAGACTTTCCGGTGATGTACCGGCTCAGTGTCGAGGAGCCGTACGAGGGCGGGCTCTCTTTGGATGACGGCCTGGCGTTCTGCCAAATGCTTGAAAAGTATGTAGACGCTTTGGACGTGTCGGCCGGCAACTACGACACGGCGGACGTCCTCCTGCCCATGGTCCCGCCAGGCAACCTCCTGCACTACGCCAAAGAGGTGAAGAAGCGGGTCTCCGTACCGGTCATCGGCGTCGGGCGTCTCGTCTGGTTGCTGGATGAACTCAACGACGACGTCGCTGCCGGTGAACTGGACTTCGTCGCCATGGGACGGGCAGGCCTGGCCGATCCCACGATCGTTGAGAAGACCCGGCGTGGGGCAACGTCCAACATCCGTCGCTGCCTGGCGGTTAACGAGTGCATCTCGCGCTGGATGTTCAATGGCCAGCACACGCAGTGTGTTATCAACCCGGCGCTCTCCCAGGAGAAGCGGGCAGCCGAAGCCCGTCGGCTGGCAGTTCTCGCCAAGCGGGTCCTGATCGTCGGCGCTGGCCCGGCCGGATGCGAGGCAGCCATTCTGGCCGCGGACCGTGGCCATGAAGTAACGCTGGTGGAACGCGAGAAGGAGATCGGCGGTCAGTTGCGGGCCTGGGCCGCAGCTGAGGTCCTGAACAAGGAGATCACGACGTTTGTTGAGTTCTACCGCGCCGAGCTGGAGCGCACGGGGGTCGACGTGCGGCTCGGAACCGAGGTCACCGAAGCGGACATGGGCGGGTACGACACAGTCTTTCTCGCTACCGGCACCGAGAGTGCCGGTGCGCCCCAGGGGGCAATCGATGCCGTGCAAATGCTGGCAGGCCGGAGTGCGCCGGAGGCGAAGGAGGTAACCGTGCACGGAAACACTGAAACAGCGATGTTCGCGGCCCTGTGGCTGTCCGAGCAGGGCCGCAAGGTTATGCTCAGCTCTCCCAGCGAGGACGTTGGGCTCGACACGAATGACATGCAGCGCAATCACCTGAGGGGACTGCTCGCTTCCCGGAACGTCAACATTCTTACGGACCAGCCGGCCCCTGCGGGAGGGACAGTGGTGTGGGCTCAGGACCGTACACCTAACGATTTCCTGGCAGCGGCAGTCGACGGCGAACGCATACGCACCATCGGCACACGCTTCAGGGGCGGCCGGATGTACGAGGCGACCCAGTCCGGTTTCTGGGCCGCAGCTGAGGTTTAGGAGGAGTACAAATGGTCATCCGCGCAATTGAACACATCGGCATCACAGTTCCTGACCTCGAACAGGCCACGGACTTCTTCGTGGACGCGTTCGGAGCCGAAAAGATCTACGACATGCTGGACGAACCTTTGGCGGGTCCGGCTGTCGAGGCTGGGCTGGGCATCCCGCAAGGGGCGAGGATCGAGGCCATCCGTATGCTTCGTCTCGGAGATGGACCCAACCTGGAGTTGTTCACGTACTCCGGGGCTGCCCAGCGGGAGCCCGTGGTGCCGAGCGACTACGGACTTCAGCACTTCTGCGTATACGTGGACGACATCGAGGAGGCTTCGACCCGGTTGGAAAAGGCCGGCGGGCAGCTGCTCAGCGCGCCTGGCGATCTTCCCGGGGGTGACGCAGGGGAGGGCAACCGGTACCTCTACGCGCGCACCCCGTGGGGCAGCACGGTCGAACTCGTGACCTATCCGTCTCCGCAGGCTTACGAGTCGCGCACCCCGCTTCGCAGGTGGCGCCCGGCCCAGTATGCCGACAACACGCATCAGGAGTAACTTTCCGTCCGATAGATCCTGAAGAGCTTCTGCAACACGCGAACGGCCGAGCCTGCTGGCTCGGCCGTTTGTGCTGTGTGAGGAGCTTTTCCACCGTTCCCAAGGTTCGAACGTAGCCGCGGCACCGGAATTTACTCCCATGCGTCCCGATGGACATACGTAAGAAACAAAGAAACTATGTACTTGTGGTCACTGAGTGCGGTACAAATGAGAAATCGCGACGCCGTATCCAGTATTTATTTGATCTTTGGACAAATTTCAGAGATCCCGCACTCACCTCGCAAGGGAGATACCGTGCCTGTTGCAGCTATCGATCCACGTTCTACAGACATCACCCCCCTCATATACCATCCAGTCCTCTGGGCTGCGGCGGCAGGGGTCTTTGTCGTCATCATCCTTCAATCAGTCATCTATTTCCGGGCCATCCGGAAGGCGGCACCGGCCGTCGGGCTTACGCCTGCCCAAGTCAGCAGCTCTGTCCGTTCCGGTGCTGTGGCCGCGATCGGGCCTTCGCTTGCCGTCGCGCTTATCGCTGTTTCGCTGCTCCCGCTTTTCGGGACACCCGCAGTGCTCGCCCGAATCGGCCTGGTTGGTTCGGCTGCGTTCGACGTCGCCGCCGCCGGCATTTCTGCAGGCACGCAGGGGGCGCAGTTGGGCGGACCCACCTATACCCAGAAGATCTTCGCCCTGGCTTTCGCCGCCATGACCATCGGTGGCCTCGCCTGGATGCTTTCGGCCCTGGTTCTCACTCCAATTTTGAGCAAGGGCGACGCGACGCTGCGCAAGGTGAATCCGGCCGTCATGGCTGTGGTGCCGACAGCGGCGCTACTTGGCGCGTTCTTCACGCTGGCCTTCACGGAAGTGGTCAAGTCGCCAACGCATCTCGTGACCATGATCGTATCGGCGGCGTCCATGGGGGCATGTCTGCTGCTGGCCCATAAGCTGCGCCGCCCTTGGCTGCGCGAGTGGGGTCTGGGCCTCGCCATAGTCTCAGCGCTGGCGGTCGCTTACTTCATGACAGCAGCCTGAGAACCACACGAAAGGAGCCACTCCGATGTCAAAGACAACTTCCGCTGAACTTGCAGCTTTTGACCGCACCACCTCCATCTGGGGACCGATCACACTGGGCCTGGGTCTGCTCATTTCGTTGGCAGCCGCGCTGTACGCAGCTTTCGGCTCTGGCGCGGGCATCACAGGGATGGAGCTGGTCACCGCGGTCGTCGCCGTGTTGGCCACCTTCGGCGTCATAGCCATCATTGAACCCATTTCCTATTTCCCGATACTGGGCCGCTCGGCGATGTACCAGGCTTTCCTGATCGGAAACATCGCCAACAAGCTCCTCCCGGCAGCCATCGTGGCACAGGCCAACCTGGGCGAGAAACCGGGCACACGTCGGGCGGAACTCATTGCCGGAAGCGCCATTGTCGGTGCCGTCCTCATCCACATCACCACCCTGGTTTTCCTTGTGGGCGTCCTGGGCACCTGGCTGGTCGGGATGCTCCCAGCACCACTGATTGCCACCGCGCGTGGCTACATCCTCCCTGCAGTCTTCGGGGCCGTTGTCCTGCAGAGCGTGCTTGCCATGAAGAGCCGCCGCACGACGATCGTGGCCGTATTGGTCGCTGCTGTCATTGTCTTCGTGGTGGTGCCCTTGGTCCCGGCGCTTACGTTCTACGCCACCGCGCTGGCCGTCATCATCACCATCGTCGTCTCGTGGTACGCGCGGTCCAACAACCCGACACCCGGAACCGACAAGGCCCGGGAAGCGGCTGACCCCGCCGCTCCCATCTCCGAAACCACCCACTGAAAGAGAACTCTGAATGACTATCACCACGAGCGTGCGGCTCACCGCAGCTGTAGACGTTCCCGAATCATTTGTGAACGAATACATAGACGTCTATAAGCACCTGCACGCCCATCCGGAACTCTCGGGCCAGGAATTCGAGACTGCCGCCTACATCGAAACCCACTTGGCCGCCCTGGGGATCGACTCATTTCGCTGCGGAGCCACCGGGGTAGTGGCTGTCCTGACGAACGGCGACGGTCCCGTCGTCGGCTTCAGGGCCGACACGGACGGCCTGCCTATCGCCGAGGAGACGGGCCTTGAATACTCCAGCGAGGCCACGGGTACGCAACGGGACGGTACCACCGTGCCCGTGATGCACGGCTGCGGGCATGACACCCATGTTGCTGCCGCGCTCGCGCTTGCCGCCCTCCTGGTGGAGCGCAGGGAGCTCTGGAAGGGGACGCTGGTTTTGATATTCCAGCCCGGCGAAGAAACCGCCTATGGCGCCCGGGCAATGATCAGCGATGGACTTTGGGACCGGGCGCCAAAACCCGAGGTGGTGCTGGCCCAGCACGTACTGCCCGCGGTCAAAGGCACGCTCCTGATTCGGAGCGGGCACATGGCTACCTTGGCAGATTCCTGGAAGGTCACGGTCCATGGCCGGCAGGCACATGGTTCGCAGCCGGAGAAGTCCGTAGATCCGATCGTTGCCGCCTCAGCGATGGTGCTTCGGCTGCAGACCATCGTCTCGCGCGAACTGGCACCATCCACGCCGGCGGTCATCTCAGTAGGAACTTTCCACGCTGGGCTGAAGGAAAACATTATCCCGGCAACAGCTGAGTTTTCGATCAACGTCCGAACCCCGGACGAAGACACCCGCGCAGCCGTACTGGCAGCAATCCGCCGGATTATTTCAGCCGAAGCCGCCGCCTCCGCTGCCCCTGAGCCCACCATCACCGAAATAAACACCTTTCCCCGGTGCTACAACGATCCTGAGGCCACCCGCCGCGTCATCGAAGGTTTCACGACGGACTTCGGCGCAGACGTAGTGACTGACGCCCCGCTGGGGATGGCCTCCGAAGACGCGGGTTTGCTCAGCGACGCGATCGGTGTTCCGGGCGTCTACTGGGCTTTCGGTACCTTCGAACCGGAACTTTTCGACGGCGGCGCTTCACCGGCAGGCAACCACTCGCCGTTCTTTGCTCCAGAGGCGCGTTCCGCCGTCGTCGTGGGAACAGGTGCAGCACTTTCCGGAGTGTTAGCCTTTCTGGGCCGGAACTGAGAATCTGCGGGGCGACAGGCATCCCTGGCGCCCCGCAGCCGAGGTGCCGTGCCCGGGCCACATCCAGGGGGCCGAAGAATCAACGAAGGAACGGGACGTGGAGCAGTTGGACAGCCTGGATCGGCAGATCACGGCCGCACTAGTGCGCAACGGCCGCGCCCCTTGGCGGCTGATTGCCGAAGTCCTCGGTCAACAGGAACGGACGGTGGCCCGCCGCGGCAACAAGCTACTTGAATCCGGTGCGGTACGCATCAATGCGTTCGTCAACCCTGTAGCCGTAAGTTCCCGCACTGCCTTCCTGCTCCGCGTCCAAGCAACTCCCAGGGAACTGCGCAACGTATGTTCATGGCTCGCCGACCAGGACGAGTCTTCGTGGGTTAGCGCCCTATCGGGAGCGAATGAGGCTGTGGCGGGCATGTTCCTCGCCCCCGACGGATTAGGAGAACTGCTCTACCATCGGCTCGCGGCGGTGGACGGGATCCAGTCGTTTAACCTGATGCCGCTGTTCGATTACTTCCGCACCCCGTCCGGCTGGATGCCGGATGTTCTCACCAAACAACAGTATGCGGCGCTCCACCCGAATGAGGATGGCCGCCTTGCCGGCAAGGCGAGCGGCCGGCCGCCGCTTGACGAGACCAGCCGGATGCTGGCCATGCTCCTGCACGGTAACGGCCGCGCAACCTTGGATGAACTGGCTTCTGAACTCTCCGTCTCCAAGGCGACGGTCAGCCGGCGCCTGGATTCCATGACCAGTACCGGAATCGTGTTCATCAGGGCCGTCGTGGACCTGGAAGCCTTCGGCTTCCCGGTAGAATCCCTGCTCACCGTTACGTGTTCAGGCTCATCGAGCAAAACGTTGGGGGAGTACATCGCTGGCCTCCCTGTCACGCGGTGGGCCGCTGCCTCCGGTGACCAACTGGTGGCACAGGTAGCCGTAACCGCCCTCGAAGACCTTGGGCCGCTCCTGGCCGACCTGCAAAACCGCGACGGCGTGGCAGCCGCTCGGTCATCCGTCTACGCGGAGGTGTTCAAGCGCAGCACCCTGCGCTACTACGACGGCATGTTTCAGGAGCCATCGCTGTAGCCTGAGTCCGGAGCCGTTCTTAGAGTGCGCTCGGGTTTGTTCCTAATGCGCCTTAGGACGAGGACGTTTCTGCCACAAATCACCGGGAATTGACACCTCTGGCCGTTGCCCGGCATTGGCCAGCCGTCTTAGGTGGCCAGTCCCCAAAGGAGTGCTGAGAGGTCCTGGCACAGTTGCTCGGCGGCTCGGTCGGCGGCACCGGAGACTGTTGCATAGCTAAAGAATCCGTGGCTGAGTTGCGGGAACACCCGCAGGGTCACCTGAACTCCCGCCCCACGCAGGGCGTGGACGTAGGCCAGGTTGTCTTCGAACAGGAAGTCCAGTCCGCCCACGCCCAGGATGATTGGGGGCAGTCCGGCCAAGGACGGAGCCCGCGCCGGTGACAGCCGGGGGTCTGTAAGGTCCTGGCCTGCTGGCACGTAGGTGGCCACAAGTCCCCCGACTGGCTGGGCCGTCCAATCAGTGGAGGGGTAGAGGAGCATTACGGCTTCAACAGGGATTCCATTGTCGCGGCAGTGCAGTGCTGTTGCGGCGGCGAGGTTACCACCTGCACTGTCCCCTGCCAGCACCAGCCGACGCCCACCGAGTTCCGCCAGGTGGGCGTGCACCCATTCCACAGCGGCCACGGTATCGTCCACTGCTGCGGGGAAGGGGTGCTCGGGGGCTCGCCGATAATCGACCTGCACCACCGTCGCTGGTGTTGCCACGGCCAGGCGGGCAGCGGTGCCTTGGTGCGAGTCGAGGTCCCCGAGCACCCAGCCTCCGCCGTGAACATAAAGGATCACCACGTCGGAGGCTGCTTGGGGGCTTTGCAACCGCAACGCCACCTCTCCCCACGGACCCGGGATCACGAGATCCTGAATGCCGGCAATAGGTTGAGGCCGCGGGGGATAGAACTGGTCACGCATTTCGGCTCCGCGTGCCCTCGCTTCTGCGGCATCATCGATGTCAAAGAAAGGGAAACGCCCGGTAGCTATCATGGCTTCCTCAACAGCGGCAGTCTGCGGGTCCAGTTGTGGTGCCTCGGGTAGGTCCAGGCGGTTGCGCAGGAACGCCACGGTGCGTTCCAGGACCTGCACCACCGAACCGCCTTCAAAGACGTGCCCGCCGTTGGTCTCCATGTATTCCACCCGGACTCCCGCGGCAAGAAGGGCGTCACGGTAGCGGCGGGACTGTTCCACCGGTATCAGTTCGTCTTCAGATCCGTGTGCCACGAGGACCGGGGGCAACCCGGAGTGCACCCAGGCGAGTGGGGAGAACTGCTCAGCGGTCCAATCACTGCCGGCCAGAGGGTCCGGCCTTGCTCCGGCAGCATCCTCAGCGGTCTCGATTTCGGGGGCGCCAGCGGGTGGGTCCATCGGCCCGTACCAATCGACCAGCGCCTGCACCGCGGCGGAGTGTTCCGAGTACTCACGGAAATGGGAGCCCACGCCCGTTAGGCTGTCGAGTTGGTCGTCACTCATGGACGCAGCCAAACACGCCAGATGCGCTCCCGCCGATTCCCCCCATAAAACGATGCGTTGTCCGTCCAAACCCAGTTGCTCTGCGTGGGCTCTCACCCAGCGCACGGCAGCGCGCACGTCTTCCACGGGGGCTGGAAAGGGCGCCTCAGGAATGTGCCGGTAGTCCACCAGCGCCACGGCCAATCCAGCAAGCACCAGCCGCTCGACCACCCAGTGTTCCTGCAGGTTGGGGGATCGGCGGGTCCGGCCTCCCAGGTTCCACCCGCCGCCATGGACCCAGACCACCACAGGCGGGGGAACAGGGGCCGCCGCCCCACCAGTTCCGGAGGGCGGCGCGCTCCGGACCAGAGCGCTTCCCGGGACTCGCAGTTCAAGGGACAAAGGACGAAAGCCGACAGGAGCCGCATAAACAAGGCCATCGAGGACTGCCTCGTCAAATTCACCCCGCCTCGGGGCGGGCCAGGGATAAGCGCTGGCGCCAGCGGCCAAAGGACCGGACATTCGGTGTTGCATACTGCGGCCTTTCATTGCGTTGGGAGCGTGTGACCCACGCCGCACCGAGGTATTGACAGATGGTTCGCAAGTAGTGAAACATGTCACCATAACCAAATGCAACCGGTTACAGTAACCGGTTGCAAAGCCATTAGTTATCAGTGAGGAGAGGCGGCCGTGACCACCCTCTACGACGTCGCCCAGCAGCTGGGTATCTCCAAAGCCACTGTTTCCCGGGCGTTCTCGCGTCCTGACGCAGTGAAAGAGGAGACCCGGGAACTGATTATGGAAACGGCCCGGAACCTGGGCTATGTTCCCAGCCGCACGGCCCGGTCCCTGGCCACGGGGCGACACGGACAAATCGGGTTGTTTGTACCAGACATCGCCAACCCCGTTCACCCCCTCACAGTCAAGGCCGCCCAGGCAATCGCCCGGCGGCATGAGATGACGGTAATGCTCGCTGACCGCGACGCGGAATCTCAATCAGACTGCCATGCCGTCACTGCGTTGGGACGGCAAGCCGACGGGATGATCCTCTTTCAGCCGCAGATGACTGACGATGAACTGCGCCAGATCGCAACTGGGATCCCAATAGTGCTCGTTAACCGCATCGTCGAGGGCATTCCGGCATTGGTCTCATCCGCCCGGGAGGCCATGGTCGAGGTAGTTGACCACCTTGCGGACCTGGGGCACCGGAAGGTGGCCTACATCGGTGTCAACCAGGACACTCTTTCCGCCCGGGAACGCCACGACGCACTCGTGGACGCGCTGCAAAGCAGGAACATGGACCTCACCGAACTTCCCTGCCAGCCTCCGCAATTGGTCGGCGGGCAGGCCGCCGTCGAAGACGTAAGGACCTCCTCTGCGACAGCCGTGGTGTGCTACAACGACCTGATTGCCTTGGGACTGGTTGGGGTGTTAGACGCCGCCGATCGTGCCCGTGCGGAGGCCATCAGTGTCGTGGGATACGACGACATCTGGGCCGTGCAGATCATTCAACCCGCCTTGACCACTGTCCATTTGCCCGTCGCTGAAATCACTGGCCGGGCGATGGGCCTGCTCATGGCGATGATCGGGGGCGAGGACGTGCCCACCGAGCCCGTGCACGTGCCATGCCACCTCGTTGTGCGCGGCAGTACAAAGCCAAGACCCTGACCAATCATTGCCGATCGATCACGCTTCTCTTACCTCTGTTCTCTTACCTCTGTCCAAACCACTGCTCTCAGCTCCATTTCAGAAGGAAAGGCACAACCATGCCCACCCCCAACTTGGTCTCCGGCAACGGGCAGACCACCATCCCACGGCGGATGCCCGGCAAAGCTGCCGCAGGCGCCTGGATTGGCAGCGCCCTGGAATACTACGACTTCTTCATTTACGGCAGCGCCGCCGCATTGATCTTCCCCCGATTGTTCTTTGGACCCCTCGGGGAAACTGGCGCTGTCCTGGTGTCCCTCGGCACCTTCGGCGTGGCGTATGTGATGCGTCCACTCGGTTCGTTCCTCATGGGTCACATCGGGGACCGGCATGGCCGCAAAATCGTCATGTTCCTCACCATCGCCGGGATGGGCGCTGCAACTTTCCTCATTGGACTCTTGCCCACCTACGAGCAGATCGGCATCGCCGCTCCCATCCTGCTGGTCTTGCTGCGTGCCCTGCAAGGGATCGCGGTGGCCGGTGAGCAGTCCGGTGCCACATCCATGACCATGGAACATGCACCATACGGTCGCCGAGCGTTCTTCTCCAGCTTCACCCTCGGCGGGACGCAATTCGGCTTCATCCTGGCCACCGCCGTGTTCCTGCCCATCTCTGCCCTGCCGGACGAGCAGTTCTTCAGCTGGGGCTGGCGTATCCCCTTCCTCCTGAGCATAGTTGTCATGGCGGTCGCCTGGTGGATCCGCCGCTCGCTGAGCGAGACCCCTGAATTCGCGGCCGAGCAATCGGAGGAAACCGCCCACCCGGACAACGACAACAAAGCGCCCCTGCGCTACCTCTTCCGCTACTACACCGCTGACGTCATCAAGGTCGTGTTTGCGGCACTGGTGTCTGTCACCAGCACCATCTTCAGCGTCTATGCCCTCAACTACGGAGTCTCCACCATCGGCATCCCACGCGCGACCATGCTCTGGATGCTCATCATCGCCAATGTCTTCGGCGTTATCAGCATCCCCCTGTGGGCCATTCTGGCAGATCGAATCGGGCGCAAACCGGTCTTCATCACTGGCGCATTTGGCTCGGCAGCCCTGATTTGGCCGTTTATCCACTCACTGAGCAAGGGCGACGTAACCATGATGTATGTGTGGGGCATTCTGCTCTCGGGCATCGTCTACTCAGCCTACGGCGGTGCGGGGCTCGCCGTGTTCTCCGAACAGTTTGAAACCCGCGTGCGGATGTCCGGCATGGCCATTGGCACACAGTTCGGTTTCGCACTGGGCGGTTTCGCGCCCACGATTGCCGCCGGACTGGCCGGCCCGGACCTTACCAACTGGGTCCCAGTGGCAATCTTCTGTTGCGTCTGCGGTCTCGTCGCGACCGTCACGATCCTGACCATGCGGGAGACTGTTCGTCTTGAGACCCGCCAGCTGGGCAACCCGAAGTCTCCCTCAGTAGCCGGTGCACTGGAAACCGCACCGCGCTAACCATGATGTACGTGCGGCCCGGGCGAGGTGGCGCCGGGTTATTCGACCTGGCGCCACTTCGTGCCTCGCGTGCTCACGCTCTCGGCCGGGCCGCCGGCGGCGCAACCAATCGCGTTCAGGCGGCAAACTTCATTGCCGCCGGACAAACCCCTCCGGAACATGAGGATGGGCCCGGACGACATACCGGCCGACCCCAATCCGGGTGATCAGGATGCCCATACCGTAGTGCACCGCCGCAGGCGAGACGGATTGGATGGCGTCCTCCAATGTCGGTTCGACCTCTGCAAGTGTTGCCACATTGACTTCGAGCATTCCCGGCGCAGGCCCGGGTCCCTGCGAAGCACTGACGCTGGTGTGGCCCGCTTCAGTTTTCTTCATGCGCTGTGGATGATTCAAATCGACGATGCGACAAGTTTCTCGATGTCGTCGAGGTCGACCGGAAACCCGGGAAACTCGACTAGGGCCCTAAGCGGAAACGCGAGCACACTCGCCCTGCCTGTCTCGTCCTTGAGTAGATCTCCCATCCGGCCACGGATACCGCCGCGTCCTTCAATGAGCCTGGCAAGGCGCGGGCCGGCGTCGGTGTCGCTGTCCCATTCTCCGAATGTGGACCAGACAGTGAGGGGACGGGGTACCGGGTTGGCCGGGACATCCAATGAGGCAGAAAGGCGGATATCACGGGAAGATGATCCGAGCTCGACAGTGCAGGGACCGCCGTCGTAGACCCAGTGTTCCAGTTCGGTGCTGTAGTGTCCCAGCTGCTCGCGGGTCACATCGAAGCTTAGGCGGACGGATTCTTCGGGTTCCAGATTTACCTTTTGGAAGGCCCTGAGTTCCCGCACTGGCGTGGAAAGGGTGCCCTGGGAACCGCCCACGTATACCTGGACGACTTCGGCGCCGGGATACGTCCCAGTGTTGCTCACTGTCAGTGAAACAGTGAAGGCGAGAGGGGAATCCGCATCGAAAGCGGCCGCGTGCAGGTCCGAGTACTCGAAGGTGGTGTAGGAGAGACCATGCCCAAAAGGAAAGTCCACGCTGATGTCGCGGGTGTCGTAGTACCGGTATCCCACGTAGATACCCTCGCCGTAGGAGACGTGTCCTTCCTCTCCCGGAAAATCAAGGAACGCCGGCGTGTCCTCGAGGCGGACAGGAACGGTTTCCGCCAGCTTTCCCGAAGGATTGACGTCACCAAAGAGGACGTCGACGACCGTTTCACCGTGAGCCTGACCGGTGAGCCAGAACTCGATAATTGACGACGCCTTGTCCCGCCATTCGGCCGTCGTTACCGCCGAACCGTTGCTGAGAACGACAACAATGCGGTCATTGACCGCGGCGAGACGGTCCAGGAGGGCAAGTTGGTTTGCGGGCAGCGAAATGTCGGCCCGGTCCCGGCCCTCGGATTCGAAGGCGGGCGGCAGACCGAGGAAGAGGACCACCGTTTCCGCTGTCGCCGCGGTGGCCACGGCTTCCTCGACCAGCCCGTCGTCGTCGACACCGTCCAACCTGTAGCCGGCGGAAAACAAGGGCTGCCGCCCGAACCGGTCCACCAGCGCGTCGATTGTTGAGACGACCCGGACTGGATTGACTGCTGAGCTTCCCGCCCCTTGATAGCGGGGCGTTCGGGCCAGCTCCCCGATGAATACGACATGCTCCATCGATGCTGCTTCCAGCGGCAAGGCGGCTTGATCGTTCTTAAGCAGTACCGCGGACTCAGCCGCAGCACGGCGGGTGAGCCGGTGGTGTGCTTCCAGATCCGGCTGTTCGCCCTGTTCGATCATTTGGGTGCGGTCCGCCAAAATTTTGAGCCGCGTGAGCGTCCGGTCAAGTTCTTTATCGATCTTTCCGGATTGGGCGGCATCGACAATGCGGGAGTCATCGGGCCTGCCGGGCATACGGAGGTCAAGCCCGGCCTTCAGGGCCGCCACGGGGTCGTGCACCGCGCCCCAGTCTGATACGACGACGCCGTCGTAGCGCCATTCTTCCCTTAGGACATCCGTCAGCAACCAGGAGTTCTCTGATGCGAAGACGCCGTTGATGCGGTTGTAGGATGCCATGACACCCCAGGGATTGGCGTCACGCACTGCTATCTCGAAACCACGCAGGTAGATCTCCCTAAGCGCGCGTTGCGTCACGTCCGCGCTCACCCGCAGGCGGTCCGTCTCCTGATTGTTGACGGCAAAGTGCTTCGCGCAGGCACCGACGCCTTGGCTTTGAATACCCTTGATCATGGCCGCCGCCATGGTGCCCGTAAACATCGGGTCTTCGGAGAAGTACTCAAAGTTCCGCCCGCACAGCGGGCTGCGCTTAATGTTCATGCCCGGCCCAAGGACCATGTCTACGCCCTTGGAGCGGGCCTCCCGGCCCAGGGCCGCGCCCACCGACTCAACAAGGTCCGGATCCCAGGACGATGCGAGGGTTACTGCGGGCGGGAAGCATGTCGACTTCTCGCTGCGCCCGATGCCGAGATGGTCCGGATTTTCGTCGTCCTGAACCCGGAGCCCATGCGGCCCATCAGCCATCCGGAGCCGGCGCAGGCCGGCGTCCGGCAGTCCGTTGGTTGTCCAATAGTCGGCTCCGGTCGTTATGGCTGCTACCTGCGCGGGTGCAGGGGGTGTATCTGTTGTGTGGGTCACTGAAGTCTCCGGGCAGGTTGAGGGAGGCCCGCTCGGTGCAGGCCCGTGTTGGTTTGGTACATGCCGGCTGCTGTGGGCTGGCCGGTCGGCGGTAAGTGCCAGTGATGTGCCCAGGGATGGGTCTTGCGCAACTGGCGGCAGATTTCGACCTTACGTTTGGATGGGGACGTCGCTGTTGCGGGGGGTGCGGTGCGCTTCGCTCACGATCCGCGCACTTGCATATCCATCGGTCCGGGACGGGTCGATGTCGAAACCTTGGACGTGCGGTGCCGTGCCGCTGGCGCCCGCCCAACCGGGATTGCCCGTCCGGGCGAAACGCACGAAGGCATCATGCATGGCATCGGCGATTTCCTGTGGTGGGTTGGGGCCAGCCACCCGGCTCACGTCCGGATCGCCCAGGACGTCAAAGACGAAGGGCACATCGAGGCAATGTTCCGCTACGCCGCTGACCGATGACTTCCAGGTGAAATCGTAAGCCCAGGTAGGGGAGTTGCCTCGAAGAGAGATCCACCGGGGGATATGGCGACGGAACATCAGGTCGCTGACGTATCTGCCCACGACGGCCGCCGTCGTGTTTCCGGCAGTGCACGAGGAGTAGGCGCTGGCGACGGCGTCGTCCGCCCCCATGATTCCCAACGCTTCCTGGGCAGACATTGCGGCGAAGGTATCCGAATGTGCGGCAAGCAGACGACCGAATTCTTCCTGGGTGGAGCCGACCAGAAGGGGAACATCCTTCCCCCGTCCGGCAGCAAGGCCTTCCGCGACCGTCCCCGGTACCAACTGAGTATCGATCACGGGCCCGAGGCGAAGCATCGCTTCGACTTCCCCGAGTTGGCGCAGCCATGCCACGGCATCCTGCGTGGGTACTGGTGCCCGCGACCAGTTTTGCGCTTGGATCAGGTCCTCCTCGGGCACGGAAGCGAAGGCGCGGCTTTCGGCCGCCGCCCCCAGCCGTTCCGCGACACGGAACGTGTAATCCTTGGCGCGGTCAAGTGAAATGTCGACGGGAGCGCCCGATAAGGACGCCGCTTTGTGGAACAGGCCTTGAGCGCGCGGGGCGGTCAGCAGCGTCATTACGGCGCCACCGCCGGCTGATTGACCGCAGAGAGTGACGTTCTCCGGGTCGCCTCCAAAAGCGGCGATGCTATCGCGAACCCATTCAAGGGCCTGTATCCAGTCCAGCACGCCGCGATTCATTGGAGCATCCGGAAGCCATCCGAAGCCGTCGAAGCCCAGGCGATACGAGATCGTGACTGTAACGACCCCGTCACGGGCGAAGGCTGCGCCGTCGTACCAGGGGCTCGCGGGTGATCCAGCGACGTAGCCGCCGCCGTGAATCCAGACCAACACCGGGTACGGACCCTCCCCGGCACCATGGGCAGGCGTGAACACGTTGACATTGAGCGTGGAATTTCCAGGGATGGACGGTTCCGGAATGGTTGTAACCTCCGCCAGAGCCTTGCGCTGGGGCGTTGCGCCGAAGCGCGTCGCCTCCAATATGCCTTTCCACGGGGCTTTGGGTACAGGTTCCTGAAAGCGGTTCTTTCCATACGGGGGCTCTGCATAGGGGATCCCCAGGAATGCGGTGGTGCCGTCCTGCCGCGTTGTTCCGCGCACACGGCCAGCGGGTGTAGTGACGATCATGCCGTCTTTCCTTCGACCAGGTCTGCCTGCTCGGCGAGCAGTTTCCTGCGTGCTGTGCGCCGTTCCGCCTGTTTGTCCGGATCAGGAACGGGCGCCGCGAGGAACAAGCGCTGCGTATAGGGGTGCTTGGGCCGGGCGGTGACTTGGTCCCCCTCACCGGTCTCAACGATTTCGCCGCGGTACATGACAGCCACGCGGTGACTGATGTGCCGGACTACCGCAAGGTCGTGGGAAATGAAGAGGTAGGCGACACCGGTGAGTTCCTGGATCTCGATGAACAGGTCCAGCACACGGGCCTGGGTGGAGAGGTCAAGCGCTGAGACCGGTTCGTCGCAAACAATGAGTTTGGGATCCAAAGCCAGGGCGCGTGCAATGGCGATCCGCTGGCGCTGGCCGCCGGAGAACTCGCGCGGCAGCCTTGACTGCGCATCTGCGGGCAGCCCAACCCGGCCCAGTAGTTCCCGGACCCGGCCCTTTGCGGCAGCGGCCTGGACCCCTGCCGCAGTCAAAGGTTCGGCCAGAATCTGCTCGATCGTCAAAGAGGGGTTGAGCGAGGAGTAGGGGTCCTGGAAAACGACCTGTATTTCGCTGCTCAGCTTGCGCCGGTCCCGTTTGTGCAGGTTGCTGATATCGCGGCCGCTGTAACGTATGGAACCTTCCGTGACAGGGGCCAGACCGAGTACCGCCCGGCCGAGGGTGGTCTTGCCGGAGCCCGATTCCCCAACCAGGCCTACCGTCTCGCCTGGCTTGATGTCGATCGAGACGCCGTTGAGGGCCCGGAAGGGTGCCGCCCTGAGCCGTTTGGTTGGGTAGGCGACGACGAGGTCTTCAACCTCAAGGAGCGTGTTGTTCATGATCGTCCTCCGATGGGAGAGGCGCCCAGAGGCGGCCGTGCCGGACCTTCGTCCAGAATTGCACTGAGCAGGGACTGGGTGTACGGATGGCTGGGATGGTTGAGGATGGTGCGCACCGGTCCCTGCTCGACGAAGACGCCGTTTTGCATGACCGTGACGCGATCGCAGAGGTCCGCCACGACACCGAAGTTGTGCGTTACTAGGAGCATGGCCATGCCGCGCTCTTGCTGGAGGTCGCGCAGGAGGTCCAGGACCTCGGCTTGGACGGTGACGTCCAAGGCGGTGGTTGGCTCGTCCGCAATGATGAGGTCCGGGTCAGTAGAAACGGCTCCTGCGATGAGTACCCGCTGGGCCATTCCGCCAGACACTTCAAAGGGATACGCGTCAAAGGTGCGCTTGGGGTTCGGAATGCCCACCCGGTCCAGGAGTGCCAGCGCCCTCTCTGTGGCTTCCTTCTTGCTCAGCCCCAGGTTGAGCCGGAGCGGTTGGACGAGCTGAAAACCGATCTTGAAGGAGGGGTCGAGGTTTGACATCGGTTCCTGGGGGATATATCCGATCCGGCGTCCGCGAATGTCCTTGTAGACCCGCTCCGATGCGCCCTGGAGGGAAGTACCCAGATGGTCGATGGTGCCGCCTGTAACGCGGCCGCCGGCGGGAAGCAGGCCCAGGACGGAAAAGGCTGTCTGCGTCTTGCCTGATCCCGACTCGCCGATAAGGCCGTGGATTTCGCCCTTGCGCACTTCAAGGCTGACGCCGCGGACGACTTCGAGTGTCGAACCGTCCGGCTGGTCGTAGCCAACGCGCAGGTTCTGGACGGTCAGCAGGGGAGCAGCGGGCTTTTTTTCGGTGAACGGATCGTCGGGGTGGACGATCGTCTCGTGGTCTGGGCCGGATGGTTCCGGTGCTGCAGTCCTGGAACGTCGGGCTGTGGATTTGCTTGAGCGGCGCCGGGTCACGACGGTCCGTTCCAGTTCATCCCGCATGGCATTGGCCAACAGCGTCAGGGCAATACAGGTAAGGGAAATTGCGAGTGACGGCCACAGCATGAGCGTGGGAGCTTTGTAGATGTTTGTGAATGCATCATTGAGCATCTGGCCCCACGTCGGAACTGAGGCATCACCCAGCCCGAGGAATTCAAGACCGGACTGAATTGCGATAGCTATGCCTGCGATGATCGCGGACTGGATGATGATGGGGGCCCGGATGACTGACGGAATATGGCGGCTGATAATGCGGAAGTCGCTGAGCCCGGACACCCGGGCAGCATCGATGTAGAGCTCGTGCCGGATGGCTGTGACAGCTGCATAGACGAGACGGAAGTAGGCAGGTGACAGCAGGATGCCGAAGACGACCATCGCCAGCCAAACCGAGGGACCCAGCACTGCCCTGGCAGCCAGCAGAACCACCATGGCGGGCAAGGCCATGACGAGCGAGGTGAGCCACGACGACACGGAGTCGAACCATCCGCTGTAATAGCCGGCCAAAAGCCCGGCGATGACCCCAATCAGCAGTGCAGTGACCAGGGCGACGAGGGCTGATGCAATGCTTACCTGGGTTGCGGCCAGCAGCCGGGACAGAACATCGCGCCCGGCGCTGTCCGCTCCAAGCGGATGGGCTGGGCTGGCGGGAGACAGTACCAGATCAAGGGCTGCTTTGTTCGGGTCCTGTGGAGCGATCCATGGCCCGATCACGGCGATGAGCCCCACGAAGGCCAGGAAGATAAGGGCTGCAAGTCCGACGGGACGGCGCCGCAGCCTCCGCAGCAGCGAAGCGCGGACCTGCGGTGTCGGCAGTGCCTGGGGGAGGTTGATGATGGTCATGACAAACGGACCTTCGGGTTGAGTGCGGCCTGGGCCAGATCGATAACAAGGTTGACGATGACGACGATGATGGCCGCCGTGATGACCACTCCCATGACTACGGGAATGTCGCCCAGAGTCGTTGCCTGAACTGTCAGTTGGCCGATGCCCGGCAGGGCGAATACCTGCTCAATAACAACGGACCCACCAAGAAGTCCGACAAACTGCAGTGCCAGGACGGCGAGTGCGGGGCCGCCTGCGTTGCGGAGGACATGCTGGTAGATGACCCGGTTGATACCGATCCCCCGGGCGCGCAGGGTCCGGACGTAGTCGCGTGACATTGCATCGACTACCGCGCTTCGGATCTGCTGGGAAACGCTGGCAAT
This sequence comes from Pseudarthrobacter phenanthrenivorans, assembly GCF_036455295.1. Classification (GTDB taxonomy): domain Bacteria; phylum Actinomycetota; class Actinomycetes; order Actinomycetales; family Micrococcaceae; genus Arthrobacter; species Arthrobacter phenanthrenivorans_C. Next base: position 337,576 of record NZ_JAYXNX010000004.1, read on the forward strand.
AGCCGCCAACGAGAGCGCCACGATCGGCAGAGTCACCGAGGCGAGCCAGCCGTTGGCCGACTTGGTCAAGGGAACAAATCCGGTCGCTTTGAACCAGTGCAGATTGATAGCGAATACCACGACCAGGAAGAGTGCAATGAGGAAGTTGGGAATGGCAAACCCTATGACTGAAACCAACTGCACGAGGCCGTCGATCCACCCACCGCGCCGCGCCGCCAGAACTCCCAGGAGAATGGAGACGATCGCGGAAAGCACGATGGCCCCGATAACAAGCGAGACCGTAACAGACAGCCGGTTGGAGACGCTTGCCGAAACCATCTCCCCGTTAAACCAGGACCGGCCAAGGTTGCCTCCGATGGCTGAACTCAACCAGTCCCAGTACTGGACAGCCAATGGACGGTCGATGCCGAGTTCCTGGACCTTCTTGGCCACGGTCTCCGCGGGTGCATTCTCACCCAGAATGCGCCGGGCAATGTCGCCACCGCCGAGATACAGCAGTGTGAACGCGACGATTGAAATCGTAAAAACCAGAATCACGCCGGAAATCACGCGGCGAATAATGAATCCAAGCATGTTATTTGTTCCTGAGAGTTGGAGTGCGTCCCCCTGCTGGCAGGGGGACGCAGTACCACTACTTCTTCGGTTCGAAGTCGTAGATGGCCGGGAAAACGTTGGATGGCAGCATTTTCACGGAAGTGGCTGAATCCGTGGCGAAGCTGTTGTTTGGGCGGTACCAGGGAGCAAACCAAGCCTGCTCCACGATGTACTTGTTAAGGTCCTTGGCCGCCGTCTGCCGGGCACTTTCGTCGCCCACCTGGACCTGCTTTATCAACTCGTCGGCCTTGGGGTCCGCATATTTGAACGGGTTCCATACGGCGGTGGGGGAGACCATAAATTGGATCAGCTGCCAGTCTGACTGCTGTTCCAGGCCGATCCACGCCGCAGGGTACTTCGGGGCGAGGATGTCCGAGACAAAGTTGCTGGCGGCGTCCGTGAACGCGACCTTGATCCCGACATCTGCGAGTTGCTGGCCAAGCAGAGTCCAGGTTGTTGCGCCGACGCTGGCTGTCGTAGGCATGTTCAAAGTGAACCCGTCCGGGTATCCGGCGTCGGCCAGAAGCTGCTTCGCCTTCTGGGGATCAAAGGCGTAGCGGTTGTCCAGGTCAGCGTCAAAGGCTGCAGAGCGCTTCGGGAATACCTGCTCGGTGACGGTGCCGTTGTCGAACTGCAGGGCCTTGAGGAGTGCCTTGCGGTCGAAGGCATAGTTGATGGCCTGCCTGACCCGCACGTCGCCAAGGGCCTTGTTCGAAGTGCCTGCCCGGTCAAGAAGCAGCATGCCGAACACATTCATCTCGTTCTGGTTTACAGTCCAGCCTGCGCCCTTGACCTCTTCGAGGTTGTTGTTGTTGAGGAGGCGAACGCCGTTCACCTCGCCCGATTTGATGGCGTTAAGGGCAGCTGTTGCGTCTGCCATCACCTTGATGACCAGCTTGTCGTAGTGCTGGACACCGGCATTCCAGTACTTCGGATTCTTCGTGTAGACGTAGCTGGTGCCAATGACTGTTTCCTTGGTATCCAGGATGTACGGCCCGGAACCGATCGGGTTCGTGGCCAGACTCTTGGGGTCCTTTGAAATGGCATCGCCGCTGGCGATAAGACCCGGGTCGCGGGCCAGATAGTTCAGCATGGCGGGGTCGGGTGCCGACAGGTGAAGCACGACAGTCGAGTCATCGGGAGTTTCGATGCTCTGGACGGCCTTAAGGAACGAGGCGTCCGGCGACGTCCCCTTCTGGAAACGCTCAAGGTTTGTTTTGACGACGGCAGAGGTTAACTTGCTTCCGTCGCTGAACGTGACGTCTTTCCGAAGGTTCAGGGTCAGCGCCGTATTGTCCGCGTTGTAGGACCATTTCTCGGCGAGAAACGGCTCAATTTTTCCGTCGGTCGTAGCGCGCAAGAGGGTGTCGTAAGCCGCCTGGTAATAAGGCGAGATGACGGCCCAACCCGAGCCCGCGGCGTCGAGGGTCGTAGGGGCCAACGTGTTGGCCAGTGTCAGCGTGCCTCCGGAGTTGCTGCTTGATTCCGAGCCCGGGCTGGAGCACCCGGTCAGCGCAAGGGCGGCAATGGCCAGGGCCGCCGAGGCGGTCTTCCATCGGAACATCAATGGTCCTTCATTAGTGGGTGATACCCCTGTGGATCACCGCGTGGATTGATGATACCCATGAAAACTTACAGTTGTATATATTTTCAAGTAGACTTTTTTGGAAAGATGTTCGCGGGGCATGCCGCTCCGCCGTCGCCGCACCCTAAACCGGCCGGCGCCGGAGCTGTGAGGGCCTTCGAGTTGTGGGGTCGTCCGAATGATGGGATGTTGGTGCAATGTTGGACACAACCGCCAAGAAGGCCGGCGCGCGGGGCCCCTACGCGAAAAGTGAATGGCGGCGTGCCCAAATCCTGCAGGCGGCCTTCGATGCCTTCGCGACCGTGGGCTATCGAAATGCAAGCATGCTGCAAATGGCCGCCGACTGCGGGGTGAGCCGCACAGCCCTCCTGCACTACTTCCCCACAAAGGAAGCCCTGCTGGAAGCAGTACTCGAAGAACGAGACCGAAAAGATGACGAGCTTTTCTTCGCCAATGCGCCGGAGGAAAGCTCTGACGGCATCGAGTACTTCAGCAGGCTTATCAGGGTAATTGAACATAACGCGCAAAATCCGGGAATCATAAGTTTGTTCGCCGTCTTGTCCACCGAGGCGTCCGATGCCGGCCATCCGGCTCACGACTACTTTGTGGCGCGGTACGAGAGAGCCCTCAGACGCACCAAAGCTGCCCTCGGGAACCTGGCAAGCCGCTCGCTCATAAGGCCGCATATTGAATTGGACGGCTTGGAAACGGACATCATCGCGCTCGTCGATGGACTCCAGGTCCAGTGGCTGTTGATGCCAACCCAGTTGGATATGGCCGGCCGCCTCAGGGCGAGACTCCGAGAGCTGACAACAGCGGAAATACCGTAAGAAGTTTAACTGCCGCTCCCATTCCCGGTGGGCGGTCCCCGGGGAAGACATTCTCGTTGGCCAGAACCTGCGTGCGCGTGGGAGCGGGCGCTCCTGGCGTTGGAGAACCAAGCAGCTCACTGCAAGTCAAAGGGCAGCGCCTTGTAGGCAGTTTCTTTGTTCATGTTCCAGCCGGCGACGATGCCCGAGCCGATCATTTGGTCGCTGAGCCGGGCGAGGCGGTAGGCCGGGTCGGTGTCGAGGGCGAGTTGGAGGAATTGGTGTGCTTTGCTGCCTCGTCCTTCCCACCAGTTGATGTAGCCGATGGCCGTGAGTACGGGTGCTGCGTGTTGGGGACTGGTGCGTGTGTAGGCGTGCAGGAGCAGTTGCTGCGCCCACTCGATGCGTGACCACTTCGGGGCCTCTTCAGTCTGTGCGAACAGGACCNCCGTGAGTACGGGTGCTGCGTGTTGGGGACTGGTGCGTGTGTAGGCGTGCAGGAGCAGTTGCTGCGCCCACTCGATGCGTGACCACTTCGGGGCCTCTTCAGTCTGTGCGAACAGGACCTGTTGCATTGGTTCGTCCAGTCCCGGAATGTCTGCGATGAGGCGGTCACGAATGGCTGGGAACTGCAGGTTTGCGACTAGGGCATGGCATTCGCCATCGTTTGGGAAAGTCTTCGCGTCGAGCAAGCCAGCCCAAAGTTTGCGGGCCTGCATGAGCGCGGTGCCGTCGGATAAGGACCGAATAATGTCGATGCAACGTTCGACGGCGGCCGCTTTGGCTTTTTCCTGGGTGCTCGTGGGGAGCGTAATGCGGTCAGCCCGTTCGATGGAGCTGCCTCGGTAAATGAATTCAGCGTTGATCGCGCTGGTCTGGGTCGAGCTGACAGGGAGGGCCACGTCAGTGCCGGGGTCGCCATCGTAGGGCGAAAAGGTTTCGTCTCCAACGAAGAGCCCGTCCCGGATGGTGATGCCCCGTTCGGCAAGGACCCCGGTGAGCGCGGCGATGGTGCCGGCGTGCGGCCTTGGCTCTCCGGGTCCGCAGTGTTCGCTGGTGTACACAGCGAACAGGATGGACGTCGCGGCAGTGTCGCTCGCCAGGTAGTGGGCGACGGTGCGCGCGTAGGGGAGTTCCTGGCCAGCCTGGCGGGGGAGGTCGATGCGGAGCGTGGCTCCGATGCTGTCTTCGTTCAGGGTGATGCAGACCAGGCTTTCCCTTGGCCAAAAGCCTAGGGTATGCCCAATGAAGCTGAGTACGTCTGACGGTGTCTTGATCGTGAGCTTTTCCATGATCCCCGGGTTTCCCTTCACCCTGTGTGTGGCCGTGAATTTTGCGGTTGTTGGTTGTGGGCGTCGTTCTGATAGGGGACCAGCCGCTGGGTTGTGGGGCCGTAGTGCAACTTGGGGGACCGGCAACGGAGACGAAAACTTCAACCGTGGGGGACTTCATCCATGCGGTGTCTGCCGAAGTTTTCGTTTTCGGGGCCGGCGCGTTAGCGCCCTGGTTGCGCGTAGGACCCGCCCAGCGATCATGGGACACGTCAGAATGACAAGCAGCGGTGGAACGTTTACCTCTCCATCGGAGTCAGTAAGGCAAACGGCATGATTTTCCGCGTGCACCCAGGGGTGAGGGACTCCAGCAGCGTTGGGGGCCGCTCCATTACTGCTGGAGTGGGAGCCTTGGTAATTTCCGGGGCCCACGCGGATCCGGTTGCGCGATCCCGATTCCCTAAACTTCTCAGTATCACTGGCCCCGTCCAGCAGGGGCGAACGGCACTATATAGAGGAGTCCTTTATGGCCCCGCCAGTTTACGCTTTTGGTGATGTTGTGCCCGTTGTGCACCCCACGGCATATATCCACCCGACCGCGAGTCTCATCGGAGACATCATTGTGGGCCCGGGGTGTTATGTCGGCCCACAAGCTTCCTTAAGGGGAGATCTCGGGCGGTTCGTTATGAAGGAAGGGGCAAACCTGCAAGACGGGTGTATTGTCCATACTTTTCCGGGACGCCTAACGGAACTAGGCATGAACGGGCACGTGGGACATGGTGCCGTCCTGCACGGCTGCCACGTGGGCGATGATGTCCTCATCGGTATTGGCGCTATCGTCCTTGATGGCGCGGTCATCGGCAGGCAAGCGTTTGTGGGCGCTGGATCCTTGATTACCTCGAACACAGAGATCCCAGCCCGGCACCTCGCTCACGGTAGTCCCGCACGTGTGGTCCGTGAACTGACTCGGGCCGAGTTGGCCTGGAAGGCTGATGGAACCGCGACGTACCACTGGCTCACGCATGTCTCAGCCGATCATCTCACTGAAACAGAGCCGCTACGCGAGGAAGAGCCCACACGTCCGGCCCTGTTGCGGCCCCCGGGTGGTGCAAAGACGCTGCATGAGGCGAGGGCAGGTACTGAGCCCGGTTCCGCACCGACAACGAAGAGCCGATAGGCGCAGACCTGCTGCTGCTAGGGCTTTCGGCGCCGAACCCGTGATATAGCCGCGGACCCCTATAACGGCGCGTCATGCAGTGTTCAGGCACGTCTATCGACGCACGGGTTGCGCGGTAACGCTATGTCTGACGCGTTGCCTTGGGTCCCTTGTTCACTGATCCGGTGTCCGCGGAGATTCCTGCCGCGGCGGATTTTCGAAACTCCGAAGGGGTCATGCCGAACTCGGTCTTGAACGCTTTGGCGAGCCACTGGGCATCGTGAATACACCATTTTGCCCCCACCTCGGCGATGGTGAGATGGGCAGTGCGGTAATCAGCAAGGTCACGATGGACAGCCTGCAAACGGCCCTTCCGGATCAGGCCGGTAAGCCCGTGTCCCGTCCGTGCGAACAGACGCTGAACTGTTCGCACGGATACGTGGTGGATGGAAGCAATCTGCTTCAGGCCGAGGTCCGGGTTCTGCAGGTTTCGATTAATATGGGCTTCGATTTCATGCCGAAGCACCTCAGCCATATCCTCGAAGGCGGGCTCATAGTCCTGAAGGACGACGCTGGCCAAAAGGGCTCCGCCGGCTGTGGCCAAATGGTTCGATGCCGCCGTCGCGGGGCCGGCCATGGAAGCGCAGGCGCTGATGAACTGGGCCAGGAGCGAGCCGGCCCCAGCTGTAGCCGACCAAGGGTGCGCCCTCGCTTCGTCTATGGCGGCACGCGGGGCGCCCAAGACAGTCGAGGGTGCGGTCATGACCTCGCATTCCCACGGACCACTGAAAGTGAGTCGATAGGGTATCGCTGTGTCGTAAAGGCCGAACTCCCCGGGAGAGACCGTCAGTTCGCGTCCGGACTGTTCAATGATGCAGCGCCCCCGGCGCATGGTGCAGACCTTGAGCAATTCCGTCGGCGATTGACGCACTGTGCGGTCTGTTCGCACGAGCTGCTGCGGAGTGCCTGATATTCCATAGACACCCACCTGGCCAAATTCCCTGACCGCCATTGCGCCGGAAACCTTCACGGCAGAACTGCCAAGGCCGGTTACTTCAAGGCCGCCGAACGTTGACTCGATATCGTGATACCAGGCGTCAGCTATCAGACTTGCAGCCATGCACGGCACCTCCTTGTGTCCGGTGATAGTGGCGCCAATGGACAACTCTCGCGTCGTCTGCGGACAACCCCACCTGTTGTGCTACGTGTCACAGTATAGGCATCGCCCCGGACGCACGGACTGTTCCGGTACCGCAGATGCTTGAGGACCGAGGGCCCAGCGTCGGATCCCCGGCCGCGGAAAGCTCCCAACGGTCCTGAGCAGCGTGCGGCGGTGCGTCGAGAACTTCCTCTCACCATATGCCCATCCCTAGGAGCCAATTCAATGAAGGTCACTGCTGCCCTGGCCACCGCGCCCAAAGCCCCTTTCGAACTCGTTCAGCTCTCGCTTGATGAGCCCCGCCCGGATGAGGTCAGGGTGAAGGTCGTAGCAACGGGCGTCTGTCACACCGACGCAATCGTCCGAGACCAGGTCTACCCCACGCCCTTGCCGGCGGTTCTGGGACATGAGGGGGCAGGAGTTGTGGAGGCGGTCGGCTCCTTGGTGACCTCGGTCGCCGTCGGAGACTCTGTGGTTCTATCCGCCAATTACTGTGGAGTATGCGGGCAATGCCTGACAGGACGGCCTGCGTACTGCAGCGAATTCTTCGGCCGCAACTTTGCCGGTACCCGCCCCGATGGCTCCACGGCCTTGAACGACGGCGAATCCGCAGTCTCTTCGCACTTCTTTGGTCAATCCTCTTTCGCGACGCACGTTAACGTCGCCGTGCGAAGCGTGGTCAAGGTGGACTCCGAGCTCCCCTTGGAACTGCTGGGGCCCCTTGGTTGTGGCCTGCAGACAGGGGCTGGGGCTGTGATCAACTCCCTTGGTGTGCGTCCCGGTACCAGCATTGTTGTGTTTGGAACCGGCGCGGTGGGGTGCGCAGCCCTCATGGCGGCCGCCGCCGTTGGGGCAACAACCATCGTGGCGGTGGACATCGTTGAGTCCCGGCTCGCCACCGCCAAGGATTTGGGGGCCACGCACACGATCAACAGCCGCAGCGCGGACGTAGCAGCACAGATAGCGCAGATCACCGGTGAGCGCGGCGTCGATTACGCGCTGGACACCACCGGCATTCCGTCGGTGTTGCGCCAGGCTGCAGACATCCTGGGCACCGGTGGCACGGCGGCCCTTGTGGGGGCGCCCGCTCCGGGGACGGAAGTGTCATTTGAGGTGGGTGGTTCTCTGCTCAAAGGCTGGCACTTCCGGACCATCATCGAGGGGGATTCCGTGCCCCAGGTATTCATTCCCCAGCTGATCCGCCTCTGGAAGCAGGGAAAGTTCCCGCTGGAGAAGTTGACCAAGACTTTTGCGTTTGCCGACATCAATGACGCTTTCGAGGCTTCCGAATCCGGTGAAGTCATCAAGCCTGTCCTGGTCTTCTAGCCACGTGGCGGACCCGGAAGGGGTCCGCCCCCAAGTCCACTTCTCCCACACACAAATTCCTTAGGACATTAACCATGACTACAACCACCCTGGAGACCACGGCGACCTTCGCCGGCCAGCCCGTGAGCCAGCAGTTCATCGGCGGGACGTGGCGTGACGGGAGGTCAGACAAGACGCTGACAGTCACGAATCCCTATGACGACTCGGTCCTGGCGTTCATTCGGCAGGCCAACAAAGAAGACCTCGACGAGGCATTTCGTGCTGCCGAATCGGCCCAGAAAGGCTGGGCCGCCCAGACTCCCGTTGCGCGCCGGCAGGTGATTCTCCGGGCAGCCCAGATCCTTGAACAGCGTCGAGAAGAGATTGTCGACTGGCTGGTCAATGAGTCAGGCTCCGCTGTGGCCAAGGCCCAGGTCGAGGTCTCCCTTGCTGCCGGAATTACGCTGGAGGCGTCGTCCTTCCCAACGCGCGTTCACGGCCGCATTGTCGAATCGAACACGCCGGGCAAGGAATTGCGCGTCTACCGCAGTCCGATCGGCGTCGTCGGCGTGATCAGCCCGTGGAATTTCCCGCTCCACCTGTCCGAGCGTTCGGTGGCTCCGGCACTTGCCCTGGGGAACGCCGTCGTCATCAAACCGGCCAGTGACACACCCATCACAGGAGGGTTGATCCTCGCACGGGTATTCGAGGAAGCCGACCTGCCGCCTGGAGTGCTCAACGTGGTGGTGGGGGCCGGATCGGAGATCGGCGATGACTTCGTCACGCATCCTGCACCCGGGCTGATTTCGTTCACGGGGTCGACGCCGATCGGACAGAACGTCGGCAAGCTTGCCGCCGGTGGAAAACACCTTAAGCACGTAGCCCTGGAACTCGGCGGTAACGCGCCGCTCGTGGTCCTGGCAGACGCAAACCTGGACGCTGCGGTTGAGGCTGCCGTGCTGGGCAAATTCCTGCATCAGGGCCAGATCTGCATGGCCGTCAACCGCATTATTGTTGAGGCCCCGCTCTACGACGAATTCGTAACGCGTTTCACCGCCGCGGCCTCAAGCGTCCCCTTCGGCGACCCGACTTCCGCGCAGACGCTGGTAGGTCCCGTGGTCAACGACAACCAACTTGAAGGACTGAAGACAAAGATCGCGACAGCCAAGGCTGAGGGTGCACGCACCGTCCTCGACGGCGAAATCACAGGCAGAGTGGTGCCGCCCCACGTGTTCGCCGACGTCTTGCCCGACATGGAGATTGCCCGCGAGGAGATATTTGGACCGTTAGTGGGAATCATCAAGGCCGACGATGAAGCCCACGCCCTGGAACTCGCGAACGCCACGGAATTCGGGCTTTCAAGTTCCGTCTTCACCCAGGACATTGAACGCGGCGTGCGTTTCGCCCGTGGCGTCAAGGCTGGTATGACTCACATCAACGAGATGCCGGTCCATGACGAATCGCACGTGCCGTTCGGCGGGGAGGGCAACTCCGGGCTCGGGCGGTTCAACGGCGACTGGGCAATTGCCGAATTCACCACCGACCACACGATCGGAGTCAGGCGTCTCTAATGCCGCTTGCCCCGCCGATGCAGGGATTTGGCTGCATCGGCGGGGACCTTCGTTTCCGCCGCCGACTTCGTGATCAATCCTGCGCGCTAACCTGTGAAACATCCGATCCACCCCGCTACAACGCTCCCTGGAGGGACAATGACCCTAAGATTCGAGTACGCGGCTCCCCGGCAGCGCGTGTTCTTCGGGAGTGGCAACGCGGCTGCGGACGTTTCTGCCGAAGCAGGCAGGCTCCAATCCCGCAGGGCGATGGTGATCTCCAGCCGCCGGCAGAGTGCCACCACGGAAGCCATTATTGAGGGCGTGCAAGTTGCCTCGCGCTACCACGAGGTCATCGAACACGTCCCGGCCGCGGCGGCCGAGGCAGCGCGCCAGGCCGCGGCATCGCATAAGGCGGACCTTCTCGTGGCCATTGGTGGGGGTTCGGCCATCGGCCTGGCAAAGTCCATCGCGCTGACCACGGGACTTCCCATTGTCGCGGTGCCAACGGGCTATGCCGGCTCGGAAGCCACCAATGTCTGGGGCGTCACGGAGGGCCCCGCGGGCAAGACACAAAAGGTGACAGGCGTAGACGACCGTGTCCTGCCGGAGTCGGTGATCTACGACGTCGACCTCACCCTTTCGCTGCCGGCGGCACTGTCCGTGGCCTCAGGATTGAATGCCCTCGCGCACTGCATCGACTCACTGTGGGCGCCCCGCGCCCACCCGGTCAACGCGGCATTGGCTACGGAAGCCATCCGGCTGCTTGCCGGGGGGTTGCCGATGGTGAAGGATGACCCCTCCGGCGTAGGGGGCCGGGAACAGATGTTGAGTGGTGCTTATTTGGCGGCAGCGGCCTTCGCGTCTGCGGGCGCCGGGATGCATCACAAGATCTGTCACGTACTGGGTGGCCGTTTCAACCTCCCACACGCGCAAACGCACGCCGTAATTCTTCCCCATGTCACAGCATTCAATCTGGCGGCAGCATCCGGGGCCGAAACCCGCATTGCAGCCGCCCTGGGCAGCCAGGGGCCCTCGATGGCCTGGACCGCCTGTACGAGGCGATTGACGCGCCACGGAGCCTCGCCAGTCTCGGATTTTCCGAGGACCAGATACCCGAAGCCGTGTCTCTGATCATGCCGCACCTGCCGCCGTCGAACCCCCGCCCAGTGGACGCTTCAGGGCTGGAAAGGCTGCTGCAGGCAGCCTGCAACCCGCGGCGGCCGTGACGTTGCCCGTGTGTGTGGGGGGCTGTGGGCAGGACGCTGCGGGCTGACCGAACGCTAGAGATCGAGGTGGTCCCTGTGCTCAAGCAGCCTGGACACCGCGTAGCCGATGACCAGGCCCCAGAAGGCCGCGTGGATGTTGAAAAGGTTCAAACCTGAGATCGTCACCACGAAGGTGACCAGCGCGCCCAGGGTGAAGGTAGTGGAAAAGGCGGTCACGAACGCCTGCTGGAGTGCCCGCAGCATCGCGATTCCGCCAAGGACCAGGACGAATTCCTTAGGGGTGGCGAGCATCAGCCTGGTGAGCAGGGGTGCCAGTACGGCGAAGGCAAGGGCCAGCATGCCGTACACGACGGCGGCCGAGTACTGGCGCTTTTTGGTTCCGGAGGAGGTCAACAGGGCATTTGTAGGTCCGGTGACGCACGCTGAGACTGCGCCGAAGGCAGCGTTGAGCACCGAAAAGGCTCCGGAAGCAACTGCGAAGACGTTGACGGGTGGGCGGTGTCCGGCGGCGCGGAGGACGGCGATACCTTGCCCGTTCTGGACGAACAAGACTGTAAGTGCCAGCGGAAGGACCAGTTCGAGTTGGGCTGCCCACGTGAAGTCTGGAACGGTGAACACCGGTGCAGCCAGCAAGGGTCCTGCCTTGCCGAGGACGAACTGGCCGCTCACGGCCACAGCCACACAACCTGCCACGAGGGTACCGAGTACCGGAGGAAGGAAGCGTCCCAGGGCCGGTACGGCAGTGAGCAGCAGGAACACCGCCACCATCGGGCCGGCTATGGCCAGATTGGATTGCGTTGAGGCAACAATGTCGGTGCCGAACTTCAGGAACACCGCGGCCACCATCGCCATGACGATCTGCATTGGCACCCGGGCCATGATCCGGCGGACCACGCCGCTGATGCCCAGTGCCAGGATCAGCAGACCCGAGGTGAAGAAAGCTCCCACGACTTCCGGAAAGGACAGGTGTTGAAGGGAAGGACCCAGCAGGACCGTGCCGGGAATGGACCAGGCGAAGCCGAGGGGCTGACGATACAGCAGCGACATGACCAGGGTTGCTGCCCCGCCGGAAAATAGAATGCCGAACACCCAGGATGCCAGTTGGGCTTCACCCAGCCCTCCGGCCGTTCCGACAGCAAGCGTGACAGCAATAGGCCCGGAGGCAGCGAAAATAAGGCCTATGACGCCGTTGGCTACGTAGGTAGGTCCGACGTCATGGAAGAAACTGTGGACTCCCGCGGGGCGGACCCCCGGGCGTTCCAGGAGGGGTTCGGGCTTGGCGTCGAGCATGCCCCCGGACCGGGATACGGAGGATGGGTCGTGGCGGGATTGCGACATTCAGGCTCCTGGAAAGCGGGATGGATGTCCGGCAAGACCGAAGGCGCTCCGGAGCCGATGGCCCTGGAGCGCCTCAGATGTACCTGGTCCATGGACAGGTGCGGGTGCTGAACCGGGATCTTTTACTTCGTCTGGCCCTGCTTGGCAAGGACGTAGTCATAAACTACTTCTTCACCGGTTGCGCCGTCCGTGCGCGGCCGCGGATCGAGCATCAGTTCGGGCTTGACTGCCGATGCGATGTCGTCTGCGTTGTGGGGATCGCCAGGGAAGTAAAGCTGCTGGGTTACGGGCTGGTATCCCGGTGCAGAAACCTTGATGTGGATATGCGCGGGGCGCCATGCGTGCCAGCCAGCAGCGCTGATGAGTTGCCCGCAGGCCCCGTCGGTGGGTATCTGGTAGGGGGCAGGCCGCATTGTATTGATCTCGAAACGTCCGTCGTCATCTGCTTTCACCGTGGCGCGGAAGAGCCATTCCGGCAGGCCCGGGGCGTACTGCGAGTAGAAGCCGGCGCTGTCCGCATGCCAGATCTCCACCTGGGCATTTTGGATGGCGTTGCCCTCCGTGTCAGTGAAGCGGCCGGTGAACCGCAGCGGGGTGCCCTGCTCGTCGTCGCGCATCTCCACTGTGGCCGGTGTCTGGAGCTCGGGGGAGCCGGGTACGTAGTACGGTCCTTCAATAGTGCCCACGGTGCCGGGACGGTCCTGGGAGTTCACGTCCTCAACGGTGTGTTCAAGCCAGACGTCGAGGAACAGTGGCCACTCGCCGTCGGTGCCGACCTTGATCAGCCACGCTTTCAGCGCGTTGTATTCCTGGTAGGTGACCTGGTGCTCAACAACGAGGTCGTTGGCCGCTTTGATGAGGGCTCCTGCCAGCAGGCTAACCCTTTCCTTGGGTACTTCCAGCTGTGCGAGTTTCCCCGAGGCTGCGAAGCGTTCGGTGGCCTTTGAGCCGGCCTCCACGGCGGTGCCCTCGTTTTCGTTCCGGGTATCCGTTTGGATCTCAGTCATGGCGGTCTCCACCTTCGTCTTTGAATAGGGGCAGGAAGCTTCTCCTGCATCCACCGCGTTGCCTTGCAGCGCAGGTAACCCGCTGCCACGCGGCGTTGCGTGATGTCGGTCTCATCGTAGGCACGGGAATAAGGACGCTACAAATATCGATAATGCACGGTTTTGGTCATTATCGATACATAAATACACCCTTGGTCGACCCTAGGTGTTTGCCTGATGTGAGTCCTGTCACGGGTGGGAAGAATTGGCTTCAGAGTCCATCCCTGGCATTGATGCCGGCCCGGACCTCCCGCCCAGCCGTCCAGCACCCTCCAATGAAGGAGCACGCCTTGACCGAGAATCTGACCCATGCCCGCGAGGTCCTTGCCGACGCCGTGATCGATGACCGTGAGAACGGCATCATCAGGGCCAAGCGGGAGATCTTCACGGACCAGGAGATCTTCGAACTCGAGATGAAGCACATCTTCGAAGGCAACTGGGTGTACCTCGCCCACGAGTCGCAGATCCCCAACGTGGGTGACTACTTCACCACATACATCGGCCGCACGCCGGTGATGATCACCAGGGACAAAGACGAGAAGCTGAACTGCATCGTCAACGCCTGTTCGCACCGCGGCGCCATGCTGTGCCGCCGCAAAACGGACAACCGCACCACTTTCACCTGCCCGTTCCACGGCTGGACGTTCAAAAACTCCGGCGAGCTGCTGAAAGTCAAGGATTCCCGGAACGCCGGCTACCCCGAGAACTTCAATAAGGAAGGCTCGCACGACCTCACCAAGGTGGCCCGGTTCGAGTCGTACCGCGGCTTCCTGTTCGGCTCGCTGAAGGCGGACGTGCTCCCGCTCGAGGAGCACCTGGGCGACGCCACCAAGGTGATCGACTCGATCGTCGACCAGTCGCCCGAAGGCCTGGAGGTGCTGCGCGGCTCCTCGACCTACACGTATGACGGCAACTGGAAGGTCCAGGCGGAGAACGGCGCGGACGGCTACCACGTCACTGCCGTGCACTGGAACTACGCAGCCACCACCGCCCGCCGCAGCGCAGGTGACTCCGCCAACAAAACCAAGGCCATGGACGCCGGCAAGTGGGGCAAGGTCAAGGGCGGCTTCTACTCCTACGACCACGGACACCTGCTCCTGTGGCAGGAATGGACCAATCCCGAGGACCGTCCGCTCTGGGACCGGCGCGATGAACTGGTGCAGAAGTACGGCGAGGAGATGGCGAATTTCATGATCAACATCTCGCGCAACCTTTGCCTGTACCCGAACGTCTACATCATGGACCAATTCTCTTCGCAGATCCGCCACTTCCGGCCGATTTCCGCGGATCAGACCGAGGTAACCATCTACTGCATCGCACCGAAGGGCGAGTCCCAGGAGAACCGCTCCAAGCGCATCCGCCAGTACGAGGACTTCTTCAACGCCACCGGCATGGCAACGCCGGACGACCTGGAAGAATTCCGCTCCTGCAACAAGACCTACTGGGCCACCAGCGCCCCCTGGAACGACATGACGCGGGGTTCCACCCACGAGATCGCCGGGCCGGACGAGCAGGCGCAGGCCCTGGGCATGACCAGGGTGATCGCTTCCGGCGTCCGCACCGAAGACGAAGGGCTTTACCCCATCCAGCACGGGTACTGGAAGGAAGTCATGGACCGCGCACTGTCGGAGGAAGAGGAGCGATCCGCTCTGGAATCCATCCCCGCCTCCGCCTGACAGAGCCCGCCCAAACCACAGAGAGCGCAGAACCCATGACCAACCTGACCCACACCGCCCCGGTCCTGAAGACCGCTGAGGAGATCGCAACCCTCGAAACCGTCCGGGCGTTCCTCTACCGGGAGGCCCGTCTGCTGGACGACCGCCAGTTCGACGAGTGGCTTGAGTGCTACCACCCGGACTCCGAATTCTGGATGCCCGCCTGGGACGTCGACGACCAGCTGACGCAGGACCCCCAGAACGAGATCTCCCTGATCTACTACGACAACCGCGGCGGCATCGAGGACCGGGTGTTCCGGATCAAGACCGACCGGTCGTCGGCCACCTCCCTCCCGGAGCCGCGCACGGGCCACAACATCACGGACATCGAGGTGCTGGCGAACGACGGCGGCAAGGTGGACGTGCGCTTCAACTGGTTCACCCTGTACTTCCGCTACAACACGACGGACACATACTTCGGCACAAGCTTCTACACGATCGACCTTTCCAGCCCCGAGCCGGTGATCCTGAAGAAGAAAGTCGTCCTGAAGAACGACTACATCCACCACGTGGTGGACGTCTACATGATCTGATCTGCCGAACCGGTGCCCGGGAGTTCCCGGGCGCCGCACGGCAGGTTCCACCCCCGTGCCGGCGGGCACGACACGACCAATACGGGCCGCGACGACGCGCCCACCCAACCAGGAGGACCCCATGGGCCACAAAGTAGCCCTCAGCTTCGAAGACGGCGTCACCAAGGTCATCAAGGTCGGCGACTACGAGACCGTCATGGATGCCGCCTACAAGGCACGTATCAACATCCCGTCTGACTGCCGGGACGGTGCCTGCGGCACCTGCAAGGCATTCTGCGACTCCGGCTCCTTCGATCCGGGAGACTACATCGACGACGCCATGACCGAAGAGGAGCTCGAAAAGGGCTACCTGCTGACCTGCCAGGCCGTCCCGGAATCCGACCTGGCCATCCAGATCCCGGCCACGTCTGAGTCAGCGAAGACGGCCGCGGCCACTTTCACCTCCACTATCAAAGAGCTCAACCGGCATACCGACACCACGGTGTCCTTCACCCTCGAGGTGGACAACCGGGACGCGCTGGCCTTCCTCCCGGGCCAATATGTAAACCTCAAGGTTCCCGGAACCGACGCCGAGCGCTCCTACTCCTTCAGTAGCGGCCCCGAGGTCCCGGACGCCTCCTTCATGGTGCGCGTAACTCCGCAGGGTGCCATGTCCGAGTACCTGCGCGACCGCGCCGCCGTAGGGGACGCCATCGAATTCACCGGCCCGTATGGATCGTTCTTCCTCCGCGAACCAAAGCGGCCCCTGCTGCTCCTGGCCGGCGGCACCGGCCTCGCCCCGCTCCTGTCAATCCTTGAAAAGCTCTCCGAAAACCCGCCGTCCACACCGGTCCACCTGATCTACGGGCTCACCCGCGAGGCGGACATCGTGGGCCTTGACTGGCTGCGCGCCTACGAAGCGAAACTGCCCGGCTTCACCTGGGACTACATTGCCTCCGAGCCCGGCACCTCCGCCCCACACACCGGCTACGTCACCCAGATCATCGAACCCGCGCACCTCAACGAAGGCGACGTGGACATCTACCTCTGCGGGCCGCCCCCTATGGTCAACGCCGTCTCCAAGTGGCTGGACACCGAAGGCATCCAGCCCGCCAACTTCTACTTCGAACGGTTCGCGCCGAAGGAGACCACCGGAGGCGACGCCGAAACGGGCGCCCCGGCGGCAGCCGAGAAGATCCAGGCCGACGGCGACACAATGAGCCGCGCCGAAGCAGTGTCCTCGCTGGAGACAGGCAGGCTGGACTTCCGCAAGGAGGACAGCTACGCCCAGCTCGATGCCCGCATGGGCCTGGAACTCGCCGTCAGCGGGCTGCTGTTGGGCCGCCTCAGCGACGAGCAGCTGCGACAGTTCCGCCGGCTCGCCGAGGCAACCACCGGGTCCGTGCAGGACGGGAAAATCACCGACCCCGAAGAGTTCGCGCGCACCAACGAGGAATTCCACGAGTACCTGTTCATGATCTGCGACAACCCCATGCTCCTGGAGTCATACCGCCGCTTGGACGTGCACGCCCAGATGGCCGCGGCATTTGAAACCGGAACGCCGATCTTCGAGCGCGTAACACAGGACCACCTGGCCATCGTGGACGCCTTCGAACGCGGCGATAAGGACAGCCTCCGTGCCGTCATCACCTCGCACGCACACGACGCCAAGGACACCATGGCCAGCGCCATCGACGCCAAGGCTGCCCTCTGATGGCGGCACCGTATGCGGGCCAATTCGTCACACCCGGCAGGTTCGGCGGCAAGGCCGCCGTCGTCACCGGAGCCGCACAGGGAATCGGCCGAAAGGTGGCTGAACGCATCGCTGCCGAAGGCGGCGCCGTGGTTCTGGTGGACCGGGCAGAGCTGGTTCACGACGTTGCCCGCGACATCGAAGAGGCCGCCAAGGCCTCGGGCTCCGGCGGGTCCGCCACGTCAGTCACCGCGGACCTCGAGACCTTTGCCGGCGCCACCCACGCAGTCAAGGCGGCGCTCGCCGCCCACGGACGCGTGGACGTGCTGGTCAACAACGTGGGCGGCACCATCTGGGCACGCCCCTATGAGGAGTACGACGAGGACAAGATCGAGAAGGAAATCCGCCGCTCGCTCTTCCCCACCCTCTGGAGCTGCCGCGCGGTATTGCCGGCGATGCTGGAGCAGGAATCGGGGACCATCGTCAACGTTTCCTCGGTGGCCACCCGCGGCATGCACCGCGTCCCGTACGCCGCCGCAAAGGGCGGCGTAAACGCCCTGACCCAGGCCCTGGCCATGGAGGTGGCAGGCCGCGGCATCCGCGTGGTCGCCACCGCGCCGGGCGGCACCGAAGCGCCACCGCGGAAGGTCAGGCGAGGGCCGGAAGCAGAATCCGCAACCGAGAAGGCCTGGTACCAGGTGATCGTGGACCAGACCGTCGAGTCGTCCTTCATGAAACGCTACGGAACCCTGGACGAGCAGGCAGCGCCCATCGTCTTCCTGGCCTCCGACGAAGCGTCCTACCTGACCGGCAGCATCCTCCCGGTGGCCGGCGGGGACCTGGGGTAACCCTTGGACCCGCGCCGGAAGGGGCAGACGGCCCGCTCCGGTAGACTTGCGGCCATGACTGCGGGGTCCATCCTGGGCGATATTGGTGCGGATTCGCCGCTGGTGGGCCGGGACGCGGTGTTCGAGGGGCTCCTGGAAACCCTCCGCACGGTCCGCAAAGGCAACGTTGCCACCGTGGTCCTTACGGGCCCTCCGGGGTCTGGAAAGACCGCTGTGCTGGAGTCCTTCCTGGAGCATTGCCGGACGGGCGCCCGCGGCGTCCGCATACTTTCGGCCATGGGCGATGAGTGGGAAGCGCAGTTTGCGCTCGCCGGCTACTCCCAGCTCATGCTCACCTCGCCGCTGCGTTCGGCCAAGGCATACGACGGCGGTCCGCCGCCTCCGGCCACGCCCGTTGCCGCCCTGGGCGCTGACCAAGTGGTCAATTACGCATCCACGCTCAGTACGCACCTTGAAGGGTTGCAGTCGCACGGAACCGTTGTGGTCGCCGTCGACGACGTCCACAAACTGGACGTGGAAAGCCTGCGTATCCTCACGTTCGTGGTGCGTCGGCTGCAGGGCAAGCGGATTCTCTTCCTGCTGACGCTCAATCCCGCCGATGCGCCGCGCATCCCCGCCGGGGTCCTGGACTTCCTGACTGGTCACCAGGTGGTTCGGATCCCCATGGAACCGCTCACCGCAGAGCAAGTCCAGGACGTAGCCCGGCGTTTCCATGGCATTGACCTCAGCGTCACGGCGGCCCACGGGCTGGTCCGGCATACAGGCGGCTTGCCGCGGCCCGTCGTCGAGCTGCTGCGCGAGCTGCCCGCGGAGACTTGGCTGACGTGGTTCCCGTCGCTGCCACCCACGTCCAGGGTGCGGGCAAGGGTGCGCAGCGTCCTGGACGCCGCGTCGCCCGGACTCGTTGCCGTCGCGGAGGCCACATCCGTGCTGCGGGGCGGCGCCGGACTGACAGAAGTGGCTGCAGTGAGCGGGGTCGCGGACGTCCTTCAGGCCCTGGACGAAGGCCACCGCGCCGGTCTCTTGGCGCTGTCCGTTGACCAGGCGCGCTCCGCCGTCGTGTTCGTTGAAGCGGGCACCGCCGAGGCGATCTACGAGCAAATTGTTCCCAGCCGCCGCATCGAGCTGCACCGTTTGGCCGCCGGAGCCGTGGAACCGGAAGGCGGGAAACTGGCCCACCGGGTTTCTGCAACTCCGGCCGCGGACCAGTCGCTGGCCCAAGAGCTCGAGGATTTCGCCAGCCGCCAGGCCTCCGTGGGGGCGTGGCAGGACGTGGCGACGGCGCTGTTCTCCGCTTCGCGGCTTTCGCTGGATATCCGGACCCGCAACGACAGGCTCCTGCGGGCCGTGGACGCACTGGTGGGAGCCGGGAATGTAGCCGAGGCGCAGACGTGGTCAGCGGCTGTTGACGCCCTGCCGCCCTCGCCCCTGCGCTCCTCCGTGCTGGGTTACCTGTCCACGGTGTCCGGCCAGAACGACAGCGCCCAAAACCAGTTGGATATGGCGTGGCGCACCAGCAACCTGGAGCGTGATCCTCAGGCCGCTGCACAGGTGGCGCAGCGTTTCGTCCTGCACGGGGTTGCATCCTGGGACGGGCCGACGATCACCGGCTGGGCGGAGCGGGCCATGGCCCTGACGGAATCCGGAACGCCGGCGCACGTCGAATCGGAGGCCATCTACGGCCTGGGCCTTTACGCCCGGGGCCTTCTGGGGGAGGCGGAGGCCTCCTACCAGCGGGCGTTTGGCCATGCCGCCGAAAACGCGCAAAAGCAGCGGGTCCAGATGGGAGCCGGCTGGCTGGCGCTGCGGATGGACAACGTGGAAGCGGCCCTGGTCAACTTCGAGTCCGCAGTCCCCACGGAGTACCGCGGCGGGTCCCTGCGGATCTCGTTGTGGGCCGAGGCGTGGCTGGCCCGCACCCATCTGGTGCTGGGGAACTGGGATGCCGCGGCGGCCACCATCGCCCGGGCAAGTGTCCGCCTGGAAACCTCCCGGATGCCCCTGATCAGGCCCTTGCTGTATTGGACCGCCGCGGAGCTGTGGTCCATGCGCGGCGACTGGGACCGCGCCCGCTATTACGTATCCCAGGCCGCAGTCCAGCCGGGAACCTACCGGGCGATGCAGGTGCCTGCCAGCCTGGCGAGGGCAAGGTTCCATGAGGCACGGGCTGACTATGAAAGCGCCCTCGCCGTGCTGCAGCCGCTGACCGAGCTGGATCCGTGGACCGAGGACCGGGTGTCCTTTTGGCCTTGGCAGGACACGTATGTCAACGCGCTGGTGATGACCGATCAGCTCGACGCCGCGGATGCTTTCCTGACGTCCTTCGAGGGGTTGCGGCGTGAACGCGAAGTCCCCTCCGACATGGCACGGATGGCCTGGGCGCGGGGCCGGCTGTTGACGGCCCAGGGGGATCCCGACGCCGGCAGGGAACATTTCGAGACCGCCCTGGGCCACCTCCGGGGGCTTAACCGGCCGTACCTGCGGGCCCGCATCAGTTTTGCCTTCGGGCAGAGCATGCGCCGGGCCGGCAAGCGGCGGCTGGCGTCCTCGGTGCTCCGCGCGGCGCGGGACCTCTACGACTCCCTGGGCGCGGCCACCTATGTGGAGCGCTGCGACAGGGAACTCAAGGCGACCGGTCTCGACGTCGGGAATTTTCCTGACCCGGCCGATTCGGTACTCACCGCCGCCCGGGAGCACCACGTCCAGCTCACGCCGCAGGAGCAGGCGGTGGCCGAACTCGTGGCCGGAGGTTCGACCAACAAGGAGGCGGCCCGCGCTCTGTTCCTCGCCGAGAAGACGGTGCAGTACCACCTCACGCGCCTCTATCGGAAGATGGGCATCCGGTCCCGAAGCGAACTCGCCGCCGCGTTCCGGGCCAGTGACTGACCCGAACGCGGCGGTTGGTTCCTATTTAACGTCGGAGGGGTGCTTGGCCAGCGGCACCACGGAGATTTCCATGTACGGAAACAGTGGAAGGTTCTGCAGGATGTCATGGAGCTCGTCGTTGGAATCCACGTCGAAGATCGAGTAGTTGGCGTATTCACCCACCACGCGCCAGATTTCCGGCCATTTCCCCGAGCGCTGCAGCTCCTGTGAATAGGCCTTCTCCTTGGCCTTGATCGCAGCTGCCTCGGCTGCGGGTAGGTCGGCGGGCAGGTTGACGTCCATGTGTACGAGGTATTTCACTGATGTTCCTTTCGTGGAAGGGTGGCTTAGCGGTCGCTGCGGTAGCGTTCGAGCTTTTCCTCGTTGACCCCCGTGCCCACGCCGGGGCCCTCGGGGACGCGAATGCGCCCTTCGATAATCTGCAGGGGTTCGGCCAGCAGGTCGTCCGCCATGTCCAGGTAGTTGGACAGTTCGGCGGCGCGCTTGGCCGTGTGGGCGAACGCGGCGCCGAACACCACCGAAGCCACCGTGCCCACCTGGGTGTCGATCTGGTTGCCGATGTACACGTCGATGCCCATACCCTCGGCCATCCCCACGATCTTGGCCGCCTCCGTAAAGCCGGAGCGGGCCGTCTTGACCGCCAGCAGGTTCGCTCCGCCGTTAAGGATTTCCCGGGCTGCTTCCCCGAGGTTGGGGGCGGATTCATCGGCAGCGATCGGGATGGGGGAGGTGGCAACGAGCCGACGGCGGCCCAGGACTTCGCGGGCGTCGTCCGGTTCCTCGAGGAACTGCAGGCCCAGGTCCGCGGTGCGGCGCAGCACCTCGGCGGCCTCATTGGCGGACCAGCCCCGGTTGGCGTCCATGTACAGTTCGGCATCCCCGCCGAGTCCCTCGCGCAGCACGCGGGCCGCCTCGATGTCCAGGCTCAGGGGGCGCCGGCCGGTCTTGAGCTTGAACGTGTTGATGCCGTAGGTGTCGCGGAACTCCAGCGCCAGGTCGAGCAGTTCCTGTGCGGGCTTGAATCCGAGCATGTGTGAGACCCTCAGCGAGTCGGTGTAGCCGCCCAGCAGCTTGGTCACCGGCTGCCCCAGCGTCTTGCCGATGACGTCCCACAGGGCGATATCCACGGCGCCTTTGGCGGTCTGGTTGTGGATGGTGCGGTAGAGGATCTCCTGGACCTTCTCCCGGTCGAAAATGTCGACGCCGATCAGCTGGGGCGCGAATACGTCCTGCACCACCGCGACGATGGACTTTTGCGTCTCGCCATAGGTGTACGGGCGCGGCGGAGTGTCCGCGAGGCCCACCACGCCGTCGTCGGTGCGAAGGCGAACCAGTACGTGGTCCGCCTCGTGGACGGATCCGGAGGCGAAATGCAGGGGGTGGCGGTAAGGAATCGAGTAGGGAATCGCCTCAATGGCCGCGATTTTCATGACTGGGAAGCCTTTCATCAGTGGGAAGCGGGGGCGGGCAGTGGTTGTGCGCCTGTAGCGGCTGCGACGACGTCCAGGAAGTTCTGCAGCAGGGTGGAGTGGTTTCCGCGCAGCCAGGCGACAGCGAGCTCCACGGAAGGGCTATTTTCGATGTCCCGGTAAGCAACGCCGTCAAGTTGGAAGGCCCGGACCCGGGACGGCATGACCGCCACGCCGCCGCCGGCGGCAACGAATGCCAGCATCGTGGACGTCTCGCCAACAACTTGGGTGATGCGCGGCTGAAAGCCGGCCTGTCGACACAGGTCGGAGGTGATGCGATAGAGCACGGACTCGGGCGCATATGCAATGAAGTCCTGATCCTGAAGTTCATGCGTCGCCACGGACTGGTCCTCCGCCAGCGCGCTGAATGATGGAACCGCAACGACGAGCGGCTCCTGGGCGACGACCCGGTAGTCGATTTCCTGGGATGAGACCGGGGGACGCAGCAGTGCTGCGTCCAAAGTTCCGTCCCGGAGGCCGGCTTCCATGGACGGGGTGAGCATCTCGCCGTTCAATGCCAAGGACAGGCCGGGAAGGAGCTGCTTGGCAAGGCGCGCGATCTGGGGCATGACGCCGTAGGTTGCAGACCCGGAAAATCCCACCCGAAGGACACCGGTGGCGCCTTTGCCCACTTGGTACACGTCCGCCTCCAGCGTCCCTATGTCGTTGACGATCTGCCGTCCCCGGTCAAGCAGGAGCTGCCCGGCGGCCGTGAGGTCCACCCGGCGGGTGGTGCGGTTGAGCAGTTGCACCCCAAGCTGCTCTTCAAGCTGGCGGATCTGCTGGGAAAGGGGCGGCTGCGCCATATGGAGGCGCTTGGCCGCCCGGCCAAAGTGCCGCTCTTCCGCAACAGCGATGAAGTAGTTCAGCTGCCGGATGTCCACTGTGTTGCCCTCCCATATGCCATGCCACTGGGCAGGCTCGACATCATTGAGTCACAGGATAGCCCTAAAAGAGCCTACTAATGCATTCTTTTGACTCAATGATGCCCACGGCGGGCTGGCCGTTCGCTACTGGAGGTGCTCTGCGGCCAGGCCGGATTCGGCGCGTTGGCCAGCGATCGCCTCGACCTTGTGCTCGGCCCGCTCCAGCTTGCCCTGGCGTGGGACCAGGACCGTGACCAGTGCGCCAAGGAGGGCAACGCCGCCGTAAAGGTAGAAGGCGGTGGACCCTCCGATACCGGCCGCCGCGAGCCAGCCGCCGATGATGGGGCCGAGGACGCCGCCCAGCCGGCCCACGCTGGCGCACCAAGCTACGCCGGCCGCGCGGGCGTTGGTGGTGAAGTAGTTGGATTGGAACCCATAAATCAGCACTTGGGTGCCCAGCGTTCCAACGCCGGCCACGGCAATGAACGTGAAAAGCATCGGCAGAGGGAAATTAAAGGTCATGAGGATCAACGAGACGGTAGCAAGCACGAAGGTTGTGGCGATGACCCGCTGCGGGCCGCTCTTGTCCGCCATCCGGGAGGCGACCAACCCGCCCGCCACCGCACCGAGGTTCAGCGCCAGCGGGAAAAACAGGGAGTAGGTCCGGCCGTAGCCGTAGCCCTCCATGATCTTGGGGAGCCACGTGTTGAGGCCGTAGGTGAGGAGGAGGCCGCAGAAAGACATGAGCCCCAGCAGGACCGAAGCCAGCGCGAACTGCCTGGAGAAGACCGCGGCGAACCCGGACTTCTGCGGGGCTGCTCCGGTGTCGAGGATGACGCGCTCTTCAAGCAGCGGCACACCAGTAAGCTTCGCGGTGGCCAGTGCCTCCGCTTCCCGGCCGCGGGACAGCAGCCACCGGGGGGATTCGGGGAGTTTGCGCATGGCGATGGGGAGCAGGATGACCAAGGGCAGGGCCCCGATGACGAAAAGGCCCCGCCAGCCGAGGCTGTCGTAGAACAGGATTCCCATGATGGAGGCAACCACGCCGCCTGCCGGGACGCCGGAGTAAACGACGGCGTTGTAGAACTGCCGGCGTCCGGCGGGGGCAAATTCGGCCATGGTGGCGCCGGCGCTGGCGATGACTATGCCCAGGCCAAGGCCCGTCACGAACCGCATGGCACCGAAGGCCGGGACGGTGGTGGTCAGTGCGGTGACGAACATGCCCACTGAGAACCAGGTGATGCCCAGGAGCATCAGCCGGCGGCGTCCGAAGAAGTCGCCCACTGCGCCGCAGGCCAGTGATCCCACCAGCACGCCGATAAGGGCCCAGGAGCCCAGGAGTCCGGCGGTGGCCACATCGAACTGTCCGATCTGGCCAGGGTCGGCCAGGAGTCCCGGCAGGACAGTGCCGTAGATGACGAGGTCGTAGCCGTCAAACAGCAGGGCCGTGCAAATGATGAAGGCCACCCAGTTGGCGGTGCGGGCCTCCTTTTGTGGATTTTCAGCGATAACCGCGTGCGGTTGTGTCATGTCCGGCTCCTCTCAGGGTGATTGCGTGCGCTGGCGCAACTCTGGGCCAGCAGCCGTTTCCGGGTTCTTTTCAGCCTGACAGTTGTGTGACGCGGGACATATGAGGGAAATGCCGAGGGTTCCGCTCGGGGGTTATTGATCATCTGTCCGTTACGAGTGGGGCTTCTTACCGGGATCAATAGCTATGAATGGCACTGGCTGGGCGACTTTGCGCGGGCGGGCCGTATTTCCCCTTTATCAATCGAGACAATCCCGGTATGGAAGAACAGCGCCGGAACAGTGGTTCCCGGGGCGGTCCCGCAGTTACGCTGGCGGAATGATCAATCCCGCACGCCTGCATTCGGACCTGTCCCGCCTGGGCAGGGAAACGGAGATGTTCCTTGCCACCGCCGCGTCCCTTTCGGACGATGAAATGGTGGCCCCGTCGCAGTGTGAAGGATGGTCGAGGGCGCACGTGATCGCCCACGTCGCCGCCAGCGGACGGGCGCTGGTCCAGCTCATCGACTGGGCCGCCGACGGAGAGGAACGCCGGCTGTACGATTCGGCTGAAGCCCGCGCCAATGCCATCTCCGCGCTGGCAGCGATGCCCCGGGAGGAGTTGTTGGGGGAGTTGCGGGCCTCGGCCAAACACTTCGCCGAGCAGGCGGAGCGGCTGGCCGGCACACTCATTGCTCCGGAAGTCCAGGTTAACGGCAGGCCACTTCAGGCAACGTCGATCGTGGCGCTCCGGATCGCGGAGGTGGTGGTGCACCATCAGGACCTGGACACCGCCTGGACCATCGAGGAAGCCGACCCGGACTCCCTGCTGGACGCCCTCGAGGCCGTCGTGCGTTCGCTCGGCGCCAAGAACGTGCCGGGCATGACCCTGGTCACTGAGGAACGCGACCAGTGGATTATCGGTAACGGCGCACTGCGCGTTGAGTCCGATCGCGAGGGCCTGCTCCAGTGGCTGGCGCGCGGCGATGCGGCGCAGATCGAGGCGGAGGGCCCGGTGCCGGCACTGCCGAGGTGGTGAGCCTGTGGCGGGGTGGCGGCGAGGAAAGCCCGCCGGTGGGGGACCGACGGGCTTTCACAAGTGACACTACGGGAAGCAGCTTTTGACAACGAGTGGACGAAACCGCTTAACCCCTTCTCTGTCCAGGCCCAGGCATTCCTTATCCCCCAGCGTCCTAGAATGGCGCCAAAGCCCGACAGCGCATACTCGACCGGAAGGATCATCACCATGAGCCATGACAACGCAACGCCGGCTGCCACCACCGCGGCCCGCACGCTGTTCCGCGCCGCACTTGGCGGTGTACTCGTCGCGCACGGATCGCAGAAACTCTTCGGGTGGTTCGGCGGCGGTGGCATCGAGGAAACCAGCAAAGGCATGGATGCCATGGGTTTCCGGCCAGCGAAGACCAGCGCCATGCTGGCTGGCCTCGGCGAAGCAGGCGCCGGACTGGCTCTTGCCCTGGGCTTTGCCACACCTGCAGCCGGCGCGGCGGCAGCCACCACCATGGGAGTTGCAGCCAGTGTGCACGCACCGAACGGCTTCTTCGCCATGGACGGCGGCCTGGAATACCCGGCAGTCCTCGGGCTCGCGGCTACGTCCTTCGCTATCGGTGGCCCCGGGAGGGTCTCGTTGGATGCCGTGACCGGGCACATCCTGGACAAGCCGTGGATGCGGGCAGTCGCCGTCACAACCATCCCAGTGGCGATCGGCATCCAGGTCTACCGCCGCCGGAAGGCGCTTGCTAGAGACCATGCGGCTGAATCAAGCACGACTTCGGTTCAAGACGGATCACCTGCGCCAGCCTGACCGAGGCCGCGTGCCCGGTCCCCCTCCCGATAACCACCATGGCATGGGCGTTGCCTGCAAACTGGCCGCTACCGTTCGAGCGCCATTGAAATGAACCAAAAGGAAGTGTGGACAATGTCCACACTTCTCGTATCGGAGTGCCTCGTACCGCCCTCGGACTGCTTCGAATTCCGCATGATTCCGCGGCTTCCCAGCGTTTGCCAGGGCAGGAAGACAGTTCGAGTCCCACCTCGGGCACTACGTTTTCCCTCGTCAGAGGCGATTTTGACTATCTACTGTTGACAAAGCTTGACTTTCGTAGCCGAATGCTGTCCAGGATCAGCCACACCGGTCGCCACCCGCTCGGGCATAAGTGGACGGGCCAGGGTTGGTGGATTTCCCAGCGCCGTTCCTACGTACCAGCCGGTCGTGCGTTCCCTAGCTCTTACCTGATGAAGATGAATGTCGAAGATTGCTACTCTTTTGGAACGACTGTCATTCTTGGGGGAGGCGCTGAATGCGTGTGCGGGACGTTGGGTTTGGATGCTGAAGGGTGCGCTGGAGCGGCTTACGACCGTCGATGAGAGGCTTGTTCATGACGTCGTAACCGGTAGGCGTTTCGTTTGGCTCGGTTCCGGAATTTCTCGAGACCAGGTTCCGGACCTTGCTCAGATCATGCGTGACATGCTGTTGGAGCTCCGCGATCGTGCCAAATTGACGGCAGACGGCGAAGAGCACCGCGAGGCGCTCATGAAGATCTTGCGCGAGCATATGCCCGGTGAAGTTGCCCGTTATGTCGCCAACCCTGATGAGTGGGAGCCGCTATCAACGGAGACTCTCCGGCGATCGTACAGCGATGTCGTAGGTACTCGAGTTGGCCAGAAACCAGGAGCGTATTTGCTGCTCGAAGTGGCCCAACTCGTGCGGACGTACGGGAATCCGGATCTGC
The DNA here is from genome assembly GCF_036455295.1 of Pseudarthrobacter phenanthrenivorans. Taxonomy (GTDB): domain Bacteria; phylum Actinomycetota; class Actinomycetes; order Actinomycetales; family Micrococcaceae; genus Arthrobacter; species Arthrobacter phenanthrenivorans_C. The sequence continues at coordinate 364,866 of NZ_JAYXNX010000004.1, forward strand.
GTCCAGGTCCGATTCATTACTACCTCGCCATCCTCATCGCGGAGGGTATGGTGAAGCATCTTGCGTCCGGCAACTGGGACGGGTTGGTGGAAGCGGCCGTTCGTGAATTAACCGCGACACCCGACTGGCTGGACGTCTATGTGGCCGCCGACGATAGACGCGAGGAGAATGGGTTTGCTCAACTAGCCAAGTTTCACGGCTGTGCGGTGCTTGCCAGGGAACGCCCCGATGAGTATGAAGCCAAGATCGTCGCTACTCGAGCGCAAATCAGCCGATTCAGCAGCCGTGAAGAGTTCAGACACATGCGGGCATGGCTAGCTGAACGGACTGAGCGAGAGCGATCCCTCATTCTTGGCCTGTCGGTACAGGATCAGGACCTTCTCGACGTCTTCACGAAGGCGGCCGAGGCGCATCCTTGGACTTGGGATCCTGAACGTCCCGCCTACGTGTTTGCTCAACCAGCCCTCGGCGCAGATCAACTAGATGTGCTCGAGAACTGCTATAACGGCAGCTTTGAACAGTGCCGCGAAGAAATTGTTGACCGGTCTGCGTTCGGTCACTACGCGCGACCGCTGATTGCCGCCCTCACTTGGCGTGCGATGAACCTCAAGATGCAGTCGATGTTGGAGCGCGCGGAGATCTCCTCAGCCGCTTTTGCTGAGCAGCTCCGTAACGGGATCGAACACCTCGCGGAGGAGATACCTCGGAGGTTTGGCTACAGCGAGGAACGACTGCTCAAATTCCTGACGGGCCCCTACTCTCGCCTAGTGCGCGACTATTACGGCAATCGTGGCTTTCCTGGCACTTACGCGGTTGCCGTCCGTGGGCACCTTTCCCAAGTAGCGACAGATCCCACAGCCCTCCTTCTCGCCACTGATCTCCTGGCTTGTGCTATCGGCTTTGTCGGCTGGGGCCAGGCGGTAAACCACTGGGAGCTCCAGGTGGACCGGCCCTCCGGTGAGGGGAGGATCACGCTATCAGGGGGCGGCGAGGCATCGGTCGGTGTGCGAATCGTTCGCGGTGCCGTAGAAGCAGACGAAGTGCTGAAGTCGACCGACTGGGTACATGCTGAAGAGGGCCGGGCCTTGCTTTACATGCGAGACAGGCCAAGAGAGCTACGACGGTCAAGCTCGAGCCGGATCGGCAGCCGACGCCGCCCCCAGGGCCGTACAGAAATCTCTTGGAGTGACCTTGTCACCCAGACTGCGACGGCCGAAGATGTGGCGAACCGTTTTAAGAGTGTGGTGGGGCTATGAGCAGCCGGAGCCGGGTTATTTTGTCGAATGTCCGGAGCGTTCTTGAAACCAACGGGTACTCACGGCTAATTGGTGGATTGACTATCGGTGAAATCGACCTTGAAATTGACGAAGTTTGGACGGGACCTGAGGGCACGCTTGACTTAGCTGTTGTGTACCCGCGGCCAAGCTCTCGGGCTGATGAATCGAAAATCTACTGGGAAGTTCAGCGCTTAGTTCGTGCTCTGGATGCCGCGGGATCACTGCGAACCATCACGACGATCCTGGTAGGCCCCTCAGAGCCGTTCGGCCCCGAGTTGCGCAGATGGGAGTCGGACCTTCAATCGCTCGCACGCGTTCTATATGTTGACGGTCACCTGCCGGTTGTGAGATCGCTTGCCCCACTTCGCCGGCTGGTCCTCCCGTCGATAGAGGAGCGCATCTTTGACGGGGTCGAACTCTTGCACGAGGCGATCTCGGGCGGCCATCGGGCACCCGAGCTCCGCGCTCTCCTCGCTGCGGCAAAGGATGGACCTCAATCAGTAGAAGCTCGCTATTTTTCATGGATTGAACAGGCATTTGCTCTGAAGGGAGAAACCCGCTGATGCGCGTCCCACAGCTTCACTCGCTCCGTGTCGAAAACTTCCGCAGTCTGGCAGGTACATGGGAGGTACCGCTCGACGCCGATGTCGTTCTCGTTCACGGGGCCAACGGAGCGGGCAAAACCAGCCTACTTAGTGCCCTCGAATTGGGGGCGACCGGTAACGTGCGCTTCTTGAGCAAAGGCGCCCATCTCGATCAAAGCCTGATAATTAACCGCAGCTATCCTCTGGGCGCAGTGGAACTTCGCGTTGCAGATCCCGGCGGAAGTTTGCGCATCGGGAGCTTTGAGTTTGATCGGAACTCTCTTCGCGGCGCTCCAGCACTGGATGACAATGAACGATCATATTTCTCCGAGCGTTCCTTTCTGGCCCAGACGCAACTGGGTCGCTTTATCGAGACATACACTGCCTCGAGTAAGCAGGGCGACTCCGCTCTCGTTAGGTTCGTGAAGTCACTTGTGGGGCTGGAGGAACTGGATTGGTTGATTGAGGGACTGCGTTCAGCCGGTCACGTGAATCGAACCAGAAATGCCACTGAAGGTTGGGGAATGGCGGAGAGACTATTCGCCATTGACACTGCTGAGCGGGATAATCTTCGCACTCAACTTGCTGAGATACAGCAGAAGCTCGCGGTTGCCGAGTCCCAGCTACGAGAGTTGCTCGACCTCCGTACACCTGGTGACATTTTAGAGCTTGCAGCTCATGCGCTTCGAGTAGAGGCACTCGACGAAACAGCCGATGAGCTCTCGGCTCTGGAGTCCGCCCGCGTGCGCTTGGCAGGAGTGATCGACAGCCGGTTGGCCAATAGCGAGAAGTTTGATGATGGTAGTCATACAGTCGACGCACTGGCTTCTCAGGCCCTGAATGATTATTCCGCTTGGGAAAATGGCACTGCAAGAAGAGTTTTGACCGTTGTAAACGAAATTCGGCTGGAACTCTTTGCGCTCCCTGCTGTGACCGTCGCCCGGATTTTTGAGTCGTTTGACGACGTTCGGGACCGTGTCGTTGAGGCGCGGTCCCAACAGCAGGTGTCGGAAACAGCGCGGGCGAAGCGAAAGAATCGCCGCGGCGTGCTACAAAAGCGCATTTCGGAGATCTCCCGGCAGCTCCAGGCCGCAGCAGATCGATCCGCCTCCTTCGACGTTCCGTCGGATGTGAGGATTGCCATTGACGCACTCACGGCAGTGTTGCCGCTCGCACTTCACGACTCTTGTCCGGTTTGCGATCAAGCATTCGCTGGAGGTGCTACTGCGCTCAGCGCACATATCTCGGCGAAAGTGGCGCAGCTGTCTTCAGCGGCCACCGCGCTTTTCGTTGCTGAAGGTCAGGAACGTGAATTGCGTAATGAGTTAGCTGGCCTCGAACTTGCTCTGGCCGATTCAGAAGAACCGGAAAGCGGTTCGGAGACCGATTACGCGCTCCAGCTTCGGCGACTCAACGACCTGGAAGAGACCGTCGAATCAGGTCGGGCACTCCTTCGCTTGGTTCAATCGTCTCAGGCTAAACTTGCGGATGTGGCAGCGCTCCGCGCGTCTGAACAAGCAGCGGCACGCGCAATGGCCAGCATTTGTGAGCAACTCGGTGAGAAAGTAGTTGGCAGCTCAATCAACGAGCAGATCCAGCATCTCACTTTTGTCCTCGATGAAAGAGTTCAAGCGGCGCATTTTCGGAATACACGCCGGGCTCGAAGTCACGCGCTGGCGCAGCAGGTAATCGATGAGAATCAACGGTTGCGCGAGGTTGAGCGCCGAATTGGTGACATCGATCAAGAGATTAGCAAAACAGAAACAAAGTTGAAGGAGGCTTCGGCGCGTAAAGTTGCTGCTAACGAGCTCAAGAAGAAGGCAGAACGACTTCGTTCCGACGTCATTAGTCGAGTGTTCGACGAGAGGCTGAACGGACTCTGGGGAGATCTTTTCAAACGATTTGCCCCCTCCGAGCCGTTTATTCCGCGGTTCCGAAAGGAGGAGAGCTCTTCGCGCTATGTGGATGTTCGCCTGGAAACTGCTCTTGATAGCGGGGAGGTGGGCGGCGCGCCGGGAGAAATGTTGAGCTTCGGCAACAGCAACACTGCCGCAATTTCGCTGTTTACCGCTCTACATCTTTCCGCGCCGACAAAGGTCCCCTGGTTGATCTTTGATGACCCGGTACAGTCCATGGATGACATTCATATTGCCAATTTCGCAACGGTTGTCCGCGAATTGGCATACCGCCATAACCGGCAGATCGTCGTGGCGGTTCACCAGCGTGAACTTTTCGACTATCTCAGCTTGGAGCTTGCGCCAGCTATGAAGCACCAATCTTTGATCACCGTCGAGGTGGATCGAACCGGCGGGGCTACTCGTCTCGAGTGGAATCGGGTAGGGCATAAGGCTGAACCACCACTTCAAGCCGCACAATGACTTCTAAGCATAGGCTATGGGTCGGAGGATGCATGAAAAACGTGGTCAGGTTCGGGTTCAAGGTATATCGCTAATCCGACCGAAGATACAACCCTATGTCCTTACACCAATTGCCTGTCCATTTTTGGAAGACCGCTATTGTCCCCTGATAGACCTACGGCTCTCAGTGTGTGATGGAAGTATCTCTCGCTATCACGGTCCTCAGGACTTTTTGATGCAGAATGTCATCGGCACGTCAGGTAGCTACTACGGACCTCGTGCCTTTCTCAGCATCGTAACGCGCCGCTCTAGCGACGAGTCATGCGTCCACTGATGGCGTAGAACCATCGGTTCACAGTCCAGGTCTGCCCCGAGCAGGTCTGCTGGCACACGGGACCGGCGGCGGGTAGCCGGTGGAGGAGACCCGGTCGCCCAAGCACTGGTGCGATCGTCTCCGTCTTCAGATGCCCTTTGGAGGTTTTTCGGAGTATCCGACGCTAGTAGCGTCATCTTCATCGCGCCGCCAGAGATAGTACGGAAGAAGTCGCATCTGGCGGTTGCGCCGGTCATCTACGAGCCAACTGCCCAGGCAATTCCTTGCATGGTCAAGATAGGAGGTGCCGACGTCCCACCAATATCTGTCAAAACTGTGAGCGGGCTTTTCTGCAGCTGCAGGGTCGATGGCTCCGCACGCAGGAGGGCCGAAACAATGAGCCATCGCTTGCCGCACGCTAACTCGGACGTGCCTTGCACCGGTGGGGAGCATGGACTCCCAACGTAAACACTCACGCTCGAAGTTCTCCATTACAGTGCTAATTTCAGAGCTTCGAGGCATCTTGACATCAGCATGCTCGATGACGGCCACCACGGTACCTAGCGCCTCCACGACGCTGTCTACCGCTCGTCGACGGGTGTCTTCAGACGCTCTACGGCGCTGGAGAATTTCGCCGCGGATTAAGGCGACTATCGATATGACGACCGCCGAAAGGGCAACCCAGAACTCAGCATTCATGAAAAGAAATCTAATGTACGTACACGTCCAGCCTGTGCAAGAAGGCGCATAGAACTGCTTGCGATTGGCAAAACGAATCTTGCTAGCGCGCAAAGTTCTATCCTCGAATCTGAAGCCCTAAAGATAGATAAAGGCTCGGAACCCCGTGGCGTCGTCTGTTGTCGTGCCGTGCTGAACGAGTGCGGCCCTCTCGCGTTCATCCCATCAACGGGTGATTCAGAAACTCTTCACTGCCGGGACCACGCGACGAGTCTTGCCGTCAACGAAAGCTCAGTTCCGGAGATCAGGACTCGTCCCAGTAGTAGGGTACCGGCTCGTTGATTCTCTCTAGAAGAACCTGCCGGGCTTCTTCCTCGGCGCGGCGGAGCTCGTCGTTCGTTTCGGAGTCCAAGGCGCGTTCGAGAGCAGCTAGTGCCGATTGGAGCTCGGGCGACCCCGCGTCGTTTCCCCTCCAGAAATGCGGAGCGAGATGCTGTGAGATCCGGTCCATGGTGTCCTTCCGTAGGTCTTCTCCCAGAGTGCGGGCATGCTGGACGAGCTGACGCGCGAGCTCGATGTGATGGGCAGCCCATGCGTTCAGAGAAGCCAAAATTCCGAGGAGGTTTTTGAGTTGTTGCTCGCCAAGGTTGCCCACGGAGGCGCACAGCTCATCTGTGACGTCTTGAGCCAGCCTTTCTGCTGCTAGTAGGGTTAGCACCGCCGCGACTTGTCCGGGGTCGTCGCTTTCACATCCGTCTAATATCCAGGCCGCTACCTCTTTGGACTGCTCAGCATAAGCGGCACGTAGGCTGTCATGCCCGTAGTACTGGAGAAGGCGGCGGAGGGATCGAATCCCGGTCAATCGGTCGAGAACCAGCCGCGGATGTGCTCTTGCGATGTCCGTGATCGGTTGCTCGGCTTCCCAAGTTCCGACCTGAACGGTCGCGAGAAGGTCGAGTACCGCAGCCGCCTGGGCATGGTTGAGGTTCCGGTACCAGTCCTTGCCCTCGTACATGGGCATTCGGAGGGTTTCAAAGATGGTGTTGTCTGTGGCCTTCCCGGCGACCAGGGTTTTGACAACGGTGATTGGATCCTGGGCGAAGGGCAATGCTGTCATGAATGCTTGGCGAACACGCTTCGACGGGTCCTCTACTCCATAGGTGACCGCCTCAGCGTAAGGGGCCCCGAGATTCGCCCAGGCAAAGCGCCCGGCGGACCGTCCTATTGCCCATCGGACGCCTTCACGTTGGGTCGCGGTCCCGGCCACGATCTGGTCCACCTGGGCATTGTTCAAGGACTGGAGGGATTCCAGGAGGATTGGCAGGCCGGCATCGAGTGGGACGTCGGAGAGACCGATGATGGCCGCAACGATGCTTGGCACGCGTTCAGGGTGCTCTTGGACGGTGAGCTGTAGGAGGATGATGAGCTGGTAATCGGGTGTGCTTTTTGCCGTTTGCAGGGCTTCCCGTAGTTCCGCATCAAGACGGTCTACGCTTGCTTGCACAGTGGTATCGGGACCCCAGAGCAACTCGGCAAGTTGGCTCAGCCTCTGGCGGGAGCGGTGCTCGTTTGCTTCCATTCTGTCCCTGAACTCGGCTTCACCCTCTACCGATTCATTCGAGTGGGCAGCAACTTTCTCAACACACCAGGCAAGCGTCGGCGCGTCTTTCTCGCGCTGAGGGTCAATGTTGAGCAAGCGTCCGCCGCCTAGCAGGTGATCGCTGAGGTCGTCGTCTTCCCGCTGGTCGAGCTGGTGGAGGAGTGAGAGGGCGGCGTGCATCACTTCCGGCGAGGCGGAGTGGCCGGCTGGGTATTCGACGGCGCGGCTCACTGTTCTCCGAATGGAGGACTTCGTGGTGGTTTCGGCGATGGTTCGCAGGGCTGCGATGGTCTGGAGATCGTCACCTGCCCAGGCATTGCGCTGTTCATCGGGAACGTTTTCTCCGAAATAACCTTGGGGTGGCCGGAGGGCACCTTCGAGGAGGTTGATGATTTCCGCGGTAAGTGGCAGGTTCTCGTCGTTGGCATGTTTCACGCACAGGGCCCGTACAGCGTCTCGGTGCGGTCGGGCCCATGATGGGTTGACTTGGAATTGGCCAAGCGAAATGGCATGAGGGTTCTGCATCTCGGTGGTCGTTCCTTCTTTGGCAACGAACGGTCCGAGTACCGCCAGTGGTGTAATGGCGTCACGGGGTTCCAGGGTCGCCAGCCACTTCCCGGCTTTCGCGATGATGCGTTCGGCGTAGGACGGATCAGGAAGCCGGTTCACCTGGCAGAGCTGATCCACGATGATTCTCACGGGGTGGTCCAGCGAGGAATCGACGGGGCGCGAGTCTCGGCGGCCGAGTTTCCAGAGAGCGTCCAGCGCTGTTTCGAGTCCTTCAGGATCGCTGGCTGCACAGACGCCGTAGGGGATGGCCAGCCTTCGTTCCACTGCCGTCCGATCGATTTCACCTGTTCCGAACAAGGCCGCAATCGCAGCGTCGCCGGTGACCTTGGCAGGTCGTTGACCTGGTTCAAGGCCGTCGAGTTCATCCAACCGGTGGAGCATCATGCCGAGGAGCTCTAACGTCTTCGCCGGTTGGGTGACCGGGAGCGATCCAAGGTGCCCAGCCAGTGCATAGAGGTCTCCGTAGCCTCCATGACCAATAGTTCCCTTGATGCTCGCCCACACGGGATGCATAACCTGTGGGCCGCCGCGATGGGTAAGGCGCCATTGGAGGCTTCCAATCGACGTGAATAGGTCCTCGCTGGCCACGTCCCCGAGCCCGTTCCAGAGCTCTTGAACGAAACCCGTGTCGGTTCCGTAGATCGAGGAAACTTGCTCCAGAACCTGATCAGAGAACAGCTCGGGCATGACGCGCACCCTGCCGTTCTGTTCGATGACGATGCCGCGGTTGCGAAGCTGTTGGCGGAGGCGAAGGTAATCCGGCAATGAGGTGTTCGTCAGGCTCAGGATCCGGGACCGTACCTCTTGGTCGTCAGGGTTGATCGTTCCAAGCGCTGACAATGTCGCGAGCACTCGTTGGAGGGGTTCGGGCCCGACAGCATCAACGCCTTCGGTCAAAATGTGCCCATAGCGGGCCATGACCTGTTCCCGAAGATCGTTGGAGAGGGCCAAGTGCCCAGTCAGCTGCCCGCGTCTGATCATGTTCAGCGTCAGGACAGCCATGAACGGTGTATCGCGTGCTTGTCGAGCAAGTGCTTCCAAGAGGGAACGATTGAGGGCGAGCCCATCGGCAAGAGAAGCCACCAGCTCGCGACTTTCAGGCAAGCTGAGTCTTCCGACAGTGATTTCACAGAGCTGGTCTTGGCGGATACCCATTCTGATCACTTCGTTGCGAATGGCCTGTGCTTCCAGACCCCTGACACTGAGTACGAGCTGCGTCCCAGCGTTCGCCACCGCGTAGTTGAGAAGAATCGCGAGATGGGCTGGACTACGGTGAGCATCGTCTACAACGATGACGGCCGGTGTCAGAGGCAGCAGACTGATCGCATCTTTGTTCAGGACATGACCGGGGGAGAGCCAGAGTACCTGGACTGCGGGATTGGCGTCTTGAAAGGCAGTAAGGCAGTCGACCATGAGCCGGGTCTTGCCGACACCGCCAATCCCCTTGACGATGACAACGGGAGGCCGGTCGCCGGCCCGATCGAGCGCTGCGGATAGCTTTGCCATTTCCGGGACACGGCCGACGCTCGGTCCCAGGTCGTTCAGGAGATCTTCATCCGTCTGCCTGCGCTTCGAGACTTCCTCGATACCGAGGAAGGAGTCCACCCCTGGTATCTGGACGAAAAGGCGGCGGAACGTCTGGCCCCAGAACGCGTCGAGGATCTGACGTTGCCTGTAAAGAGGGAGGTTTCTTAGCATCTGAGTCAGACCGCGTTGGTCGATGATGTCCCAGCCTTGGTGCTTTTTCACTTCTCGCCGCGCTGCTGATGACGCTTCACCGGAGTAGACGATGTAGTACTCATCGGCGACGTACGTGCAGTCCGTCACGAACTTGCGAACATTGGCGGCTGTCAGATCGTCGAGGCGTTTGCACTGCCACGCAACTGTGGCACCGTCGGCCCACGTGCCCTCGAAATCGATACCGTGTTGTGGGTCGCCCCGACGACCCCATCTTTGGACACGCTGCACACGCCGACCAGGCTCAACTACGGACATGGTGGCCACAAGAAGATCCTCCGTGAAATCCTCAAACCGATCGGGAAGCAAGCTATCCGTAGGAACTAGATCAGCCCGACGTCCGCCAGGGGTCCCAGACTCTTTAGGCAGTTGTGCATCGTGACTCATGACCCTATTCTGCAATGCTCAGACGTAGTCCGGCGGATCTATTCGGGACACGGGAAGCGTCGGAACCTGACACGTCAATGCGGCCCTTGGCGGGACGGAGCACGCCGAGTTGGCTCAATCCGTGGACAATTGGGCGAGTACCGGACACCTGCGGCAAACTCCTCAGGGTTCAGCCGGAAATGGCTTCCACGAGGTAGCTTCTTTCCTCCCCGGAGGTCTTCGTACTTGAAATCGATGAGACTTGAAGGAACGAGGCGGGGCTTAGTGCGGTTGACCCAGGGCCATCGCTCCGAGTCCTCGCCCTCCCGGTGGGCAGCCCATTCGACGTAGTCCTTGGGCAGAAGCTCCGGATCTGCTGCTACTTCGACTACGACATAACAGTCCTTCGTCCCTGTCGCGCAGATGAAGACGAGATCGCCGGTCTTGATAGTGGGTTTTCTGGTCCAATTGTCGCCCTGTTTTGAACCGGGGCTGGCAAATCTCCACTTTTGCCGCCACTGGTCCAGCACCGGAGCGCCCCTCGACCTTTACCCAAAGAGATCGGTCCGGATCGTCGAGCGTCGGCAAGGAGACGCTCGACGTCGAAAAGAGCTGAGTCTTGGTCTAGGTCCGGCATTCCCGGAGTGGGCTTCGGGAGACTCGCGGCTTGCACTGCCAAGTCGTCAAGATCGCTTTTTGATACTGATCGGAAAGGCCAGGCATGAATCATCGTCCGTGCCGACTCAAGCTGATCCGGATCCAGCTCGACACCAAGCTCACGGTTTGCATTCAACGAGCTGCCCAGACCAGTACCTGTCAGGTTGGCAGAGCCGAGCATCCCTCGGCTCCCCAAGATGAAGCACTTAGCGTGAAGGCGTTCCACGTGGCGAATTTCGACTCCCGCGTCGAGCATGAGCACCACTCCCTGGACAGAGAGGAATTCGCTCGCCACTGCGAGCGGATCAAGCACCGTGTAGAAGACCCATGCGCGGGACGATTTCATCGCCCCGTCAGCGATGCTCCTGCAAACCATATAGGAGAGGTAAGGGCTCGTGAGGACCACATCGCCGTCGGGATCCGAAAGGGCTGACTGAAGCCACTGCGAGGCAGTATCGAGTACTCGGGGTTGAGAGGTCATACAGCCAGCCTAATTAGGTCGGCCGACATGTCTTGGAACGGACCAATTGAGGTCTTGCGCATAGGGCGCGCAATTGTCTTGATCAAAAACTGAGAGAACATTTATGAAAATCTCTAAATCGGTCGGTAAGACTTGCGAACCGAACTCCAGTCGTCCTCGACCAGCGCAGCCAAGCCTTCTTCCCTCGAGGCCAGGAGAGCGGGGGGAACGTTGCTAAATTCTCGGATAATGATCGCGACAACGCTAATTTCCCAGTTGCACGATATATTCTTCACCGGCCCGTTATGATCTGGCATAAAGTCGATTGGAAAGGCCGCCTCCTATCTGAGTCGTGTCTCGTTCGAATCAATGCCGATGCGTCCGACGGGTACGTGCAACCTTGCAGGAGTTCCTGCCCAAATTCCTGGTATGGTCACTGTCCGGGAGCTGGAGCCGAAGGATGCCCCAACAGTCGTACTAGGTGCATTGGCGAAAGCAGTCAAGAGTTTGCGTGGCTTGGCTGTCTGCGAAAAGATGTGCCTTTGTAAAGTGCAGCAATCGAGAGCTACATTGTAGCTTTCACAAACGAGGCAGTACTGCCTTCCCCATGTGTGAAAGAGGAGACCTAGGGTTTGAGTGAATTGAGGCACGAAAAACCTATGTGGCTACGTCGATATCTACAGGAATACTGCACGCTTGAAGAAATTGCGGAAGCCGAAGGGATTACTAGGGAGGGCGTTAGGCAACGGCTCAAAAGTCTTGGTATCGAGCCCCGGACTCAGAGCGACACCAGTCGTTTACGGGAACAGCGACAGATTTCGCTCAAGGCAGTCCAGATACGGCAAGAGTTCCTGAAGACGCGCAGCATTGAAGAGACTGCGACAGTTATTGGGTTGCCGGCTGCATGGGTAGAGCGCTTCGTTGGTGCTCAGATACCTGACTTTCGCGTATTAAGTGCCGTACCCAGGCGCGTAACAAAGAAATATTCGGAAGAAGACCTCTTGGCGAGCCTACGTCATGCCGCGACGACTTTATCTGGGAACCTCACAGCGGACGCGTACGTAGAGTTTACCCGCAACCACGGAATATTGCCGGACGGAAGGCCTCGCCCGGGCATGCAAGTCATGCTGCTTCGCTTCGGCTCCTGGCGGGCAGGGCTGGAGGCGGCAGGACTACCCGCAAATGCTCATTCCGGACCAAAAAAGGCATTTAACGCCGACGACGCGGTCGCTGCAGTGGTGAGGTCCTGGCGAGACGTCGGCAAGCCGCCTACGGTCGGGAGCTACGATCGGTGGCAACAGGCACATAAGGGCCATCCCAGTCCAGCGACTGTTAGAAAACTGACGGGCAACTGGAATGAGCTGCTTGTGAGGTGTTGGCAGATCGTCCATGGCCTCTCACTTGAGCAAGAAGATGAAAGTATCGCTGTCCCTAAGTCGTCGCTGGCGACTGACCCCGAGTCGCATGTCTCCGACGTCCTCGTCACCTACTACGCCGCAGACGAAGGAGTTCAAATCGAACTCAGCAACGAACTGGTGGACGGGGGCTACTTGGCACTAGAGCGTGCAGTGAGAAGTCATGCATCGATCCAAAATGCTGTGGCTGAAGCTGCGAAGGCAGGGGGGATGCAAGTCTGGAGTCCAGCGTTGGGAGGGCCGCAGTTCGACATAGCACTTTCCCACAAGGACGGCCGGCAGTTCGTGGTCGAGGTGAAGTCTGCTACTGAAGAAAACATTGAGTTTCAGCTCAGGGTTGGTCTAGGTCAGGTCCTTCGCTACGCGCACCAACTCTGCACAGATCGACACACTTACCTTCCGGTGATTGCACTTGAACTGAGACCTGATGAGTCGTGGATAAACATGCTTCGGAAGCTTGGAGTGGGAGTGCTGGTAAGTGATTCCATTGGCGAAGACCTTGAGCAACTGCTCCGTATTACCGGTGCCTGACTTTCTTCCCATGCACATTCTGGTAAAGACCGCCGTGGGGCCGTCGCCTGTACATTAGCTCTCGACCTCGCTACGACGGTTCAAGGAACGACGAGAGCTATTTGAGCCCGTTATTCGACTGCGAACGAGGTGTTGACGGTGTCAACACCTTTAGCTCCGGAGTCTGTCTTAGATCGGTCGGACCGGTCCGGATTCCGTATGTTTTTGTGGCTTTCCAGTGTTTGTAAGGCTTGGAATGTAGTTCGAGTCCCACCTCGGGCACAACAGATCGCCTCGTCAGAGGCGATTTTGCTTTGATGTGTTGACAAAGCTTGCGGTCGCGTCGTCTGACGGGTTCGGTCGCCGGCTGTGGCCTGGCTGCCGCGGAGCCTATTCAGGTGTGTGGGTGGTGGCGGGTCCAAGTCCCTGGCAGGTGGGCCTTCCGCCTGCTGTGGTGGGATTATGCGGTTCCTCGCTTCCGGTTTTGTCGGGTAGGCCCGGGTGGCCTGCACCTATTCATGTGCCGGGGGAGCGGTGGACTACATGACCGCTGGGCGTTTGATATGCGGCACCTTCAGTGCGAGGTTTCAGTGACGTAAAGGACCGTGCATTCCTGCTTTTGTCCGGCCAAAGAGCGTGTGGACACTGTCCACACTTACGTGTGATTCAATTCTGTGCCCGGCCCAGCCGAGAGTCGGGTGCTCGCATGGCTGCTTGCGGCGACTTAGCGCAGGGCCGTCTTGATGAAAGAGGTTGGCCTCGGGGGTGTGCCGCTCTTTCCGAGGCAGCAACAGCCGTAACGGCGGCTGTGGTTGACGCACACTAGGACACCGTCGAGAGGCTGGACGCGTTAGTCGCTGATTCGGAACATTGAGATGTGGGCCTCTTTGGCGATGCGGCCACGACGGTGTTGACGTCAGCATCATGCCTGCACCGGATCGCGTCGGAGTGTCAGCTTGAGATCTTAAGCTTCTAAGAGTGGCTGCCCAAGAAGCCGGAATCGGACTCCAACCTGACGCTCTCGGACCGCCAGACTGACGTTAGGTTGGGGTGTACTTCAAGGAGCCAAGGAGGCCGATCTGGTCCTTATGTGGGTGGACTTCATCGGCGGCGGTATTTGCGTTCTGGCCTTCCGGCCCTACCGTACTCCAGTCGCACGTTCGCGCGCCCGTTCTCGACGAAGTATTCAAGGTAGCGCCTGACGCTGACTCTGGATATCCCGAGAGTGTCTGCGCAGTCTGAAGCGGACATCTCGCTGCCGGACCCGAGTAGTTCGGCGACGAGTGCTGCAGTCTCAGCACTGAGCCCCTTGGGCAGTCTATGGACAGCGTCTGAGAGTGGCGCTGCGGAGTACCCAAAGATTTTGTTGATGTCCTCTTGCCCGGCAGCGGCGGCTTGGTTAAGTGTTTCTGCCTGGTTTCTGAAGCGTTGGAGCTGTGCGGTCAGATCTTCGTATTCGAAGGGCTTGATGATGTAGTGGACGGCTCCTCCTTCCAGTGCATCTCGGACGCTGTTCGCTTCTGTCGCTGCGGTGATGACGATTACGCCGACAGGGATGCGCGAGGCACGCCATTCCCGGAGGAGGTCCAGACCGTTGGCATCTGGCAAGTGGACGTCCAGGAGAATCAGGTCAGGGTTGAGTTCTTGCACTGCTTCTCTTGCGGATTTACCATTATGCGCCGTTCCCACTACCTGAAAACCGGGAGTCTGATTGACAAACCGGGAGTGGATACCGGCAACTCTGAAATCGTCTTCGACGACGAGGACATTGATCATGGGAGGACCGCCGAATAGGGGAGGGTTGCTTCAAAGACTGCCCCGGCCTCGTTGCGGACCGTCACTGCTCCTTTTCGTTTGGCGCAGACGAGACGGACCAGGGCGAGCCCGACTCCACGCCCGGCAGCGGGTGCGGGTTTGGTGCTGAAGCCGCGGGTGAAAATCCGTTGTTCGAGGTCTTCCGGGACTCCAGGCCCAGGGTCGCTGACTCTAATGGTGATCATGGAATCCCTGTCGCTGATGTGTACAAACACGGTGGCGTCCTCCAGGCCCGCGATAGCGTCGACTGCGTTGTCGATGAAGTTCCCCAGTACGGTGATGGCGTCGGCGGCCAGTGATGGTTCCAGAGGCTCGAGGTGCGATTCGTTGTCGAGCCGGAGTTCGATGCCGGATTCTTCGGCGAGGCTTATCTTTGCCACGAGCAGCGCGGCAACAGAGGAGTCCCTGACATGGCGGGCTATCTGACCGTTAATTTCGGCGCGGCGCCTGGTCAGTGCCCGAATGAACGTTTTCACTTCTGTGAAGTCACCCAGCTGCAGCATGCCTGAAACGGTGTGCAGTTGGTTGTAGAACTCGTGCGTTTGGGCCCGGAGGGTTTCGGTGATGCTCTGGTTGGCCGCCAGTTGGCTTTGCAGTTCGGCCAACTCTGTTCGGTCACGCAGGGTGGTGACCGTTCCGATTGGCCTGCCCCGGCTGCCGACAGTCCTGCGGTTCAGTACCAGCAGCCTCGACCCGCTCACGGCCATTGTTTCCTCTGCGTCAGTCGTTCCAAGCAGCAATTCCCGGATGTTGTCCTCAAGTGGCAGCTCTTGGGCGCGTTTGCCAACCGAATCGCCCTGCAAGCCCAGCAACTCGGTGGCTGGCTGGTTCAAAAGGGTGATCCTTCCATCAGGCCCGACGCCAATGACCCCTTCGCGAATGCTGTAGAGCAACGCCTCACGGTTGTCGGCGAGTTCGGCAATCTCCTCCGGTTCCAAGCCCCTCGTGCGCCGCCGGATAAGGCGGGACAGCAGCCACGAGCCGGCAACGCCAAGCGCGGCACCCATGCCAAGGAAGAACATCAGGTCCGGCGCCGCAGCTGCCAGCGCGCTTCCGAAGGCGGGGTAGTCTTCCGCTACCAAGGCCAGCCCGGTGACCGTACCGTCAGCTTTCAATACGGGGACACGTGCCGCGATGGTCTGCCGGCCGCCGAAAGTGAGGTCACCGGTCCATGAGCGCCCCAGCGCGGCCTGTGATGCCGCTACATCCACCGCATCCCCGACAGTTTCCGGCTCGGAGGAGGCAAGGACAACGCCCTTTGGATCTGTGACTGCGACGATCGAGGCGCCGGAAAGGGCACGGGCCTTGTCCACGTCAGGGGCGAGGATGACCGATGCCTGCGCTGCCGAGATGTCATCGCGGACCACCGGAGTGGAGGCCAGGTTTTCGGCGATGGCAAGCATCCTTTGGCCGTGGACGTCGACGAAGTCCGCCCGCGATTGGGCCACCGAAACCATCGTGACGGCCAGCAGGACGATGGTGATCACCCCAAGCTGCAGCAGCATGAACTGCCGGGACAGGCTTAGGCGGCGTCCCGGCGTGAACGTGACCACAAAGACCACAACCTTCATTGATTCGCTAACAGTGACAGCCCCAGGTGGCATGAGTCACGCTTTGATAGTAGCCACGTCACACAGGAACAGCGCACACACCACAAGGAGGTGAGGACCATGATGACACTGCACAAAGCTGTCCGCGTCATTGCCCTCACCGTGCTCCTGACGCTTGGTGCGTGTGGAACCTCAGCTCCGGCAGCGACACTGGTGAACCCCACGCGGATGATGGTCCCCAACAGCCCCGGCGGCGGTTATGACATCACCGCCCGGGTCGCCGCACACGTCATGGAGGACGCAGGGATTTCCGGGCACATGGAAATCTTCAACGTCCCGGGTGAAGGCGGCAGTGTTGCTCTGGCCCGGCTGATGAATGAAACCGGAAACCGCGGCCTTGTAATGATGATGGGCCTGGGGGTGGTCGGGTCAAGCTACGCCAACGGTTCCAGGATCAAAGTCTCCGATGCGACCCCCGTGGCCAAACTCCTTGAGGAACCTGAAGGGATCCTCGTCCGGGGAGACTCTCCTTACCAGACAGTGGGGGACCTTGTGGCTGCATGGAAGGCCTCCCCACAATCCGTCACGGTGGGGGGAGGGTCTGCCATCGGTGGTCCCGACCACCTGTTTCCGATGGAACTCGCCCGTGCGGCAGGCATCAGGATCACCGACGTGACCTATCAGCCCTATTCCGGAGGGGGCGAGCTGCTGCCGGCCCTGCTGGGCAGCAAGATCGCTTTTGGAACGTCCGGCATCGCCGAGTACGAGGAACAAATTGCCTCCGGCCAGCTGCGGGTCCTTGCCGTATCAAGCCAGGACCGGCAGCCCGGCATCAGCGCACCAACTCTGCGCGAATCCGGAATCGACCTGGCATTCACGAACTGGCGTGGACTCATGGCCCCGCCAGGACTGTCCGATTCGGACCGGACAAGGCTCACCGAAGCGCTCACCCGACTGCACGAATCACCCGCCTGGAAGCAAGCCCTCGCGGACAACGGCTGGGAAGATTCCTTCACCACAGGGACCGACTTCGAGGCTTTCCTCAAACAACAGGAAAGCACGGTCGCCAGCACCCTCACCGAGCTCAATCTTCACTAACCACTGAAGCACGGGCCCCTTCATCGAGCGGTTCACCGCTCAGGACACGCACCACAACCACGACAGGAAATACCCCATGCCCGAAAACATCTCAACCCAGCACGCGGACAGCGACATCGTTGTTGAACTCCGCGCCGTGGACAAGCACTTCGGCCCTCTTCACGCCCTGCGGAACATCAACCTGCAAGTCAAACGGGGAGAGGTCGTCGTCGTCCTCGGCCCCTCGGGCTCCGGTAAATCGACAATGTGCCGCACCATCAACCGCCTTGAAACCATCGACAGCGGAGAGATCCTCGTCGACGGAGCACCCCAGCCGGCCGAAGGCAAGGAACTGTTCAAGTTCCGCACCGAGGTCGGAATGGTCTTCCAGTCATTCAACCTGTTCGCCAACCGCACCATCCTGGACAACGTCACGCTCGCACCAAGAAAAATCCTCGGCCAAAACAAGGCCGACGCCGAACGCCGGGCACACGAACTGCTGGACATGGTGGGCATCGGCTCCAAGGCCAGCTCCTACCCGGCCCAGCTCTCCGGCGGCCAGTCACAGCGCGCCGCCATCGCCAGGGCACTGGCCATGGACCCAAAGGTGATCCTGTTTGACGAACCAACGTCGGCCCTGGACCCCGAATCCACCCAGGACGTGCTGACCACCATGCGTCAACTGGCCGAACGCGGCACCACCATGGTCGTCGTCACCCACGAAATGTCCTTCGCCAAGTCCTGCGCGGACCGGATCATCTTCATGGCCGACGGGGCAATCATCGAGTCAGCTGACCCGGAAACATTCTTCTCCGCACCAAGCAGCGAACGCGCGCGCAGTTTCCTCTCCTCGGTTCACTAACCCACCCACTAACAAGCGACGGCATAGACGCCCGCGCCCAAACCAAAAGGACAATCATGAAAAAGCTCCAGATCATCGCCCCCCTCGCCATCGCAGCCACCCTCGCCCTGAGCACCACAGGCTGCGGAAGTGCAACAACTCCCACCGCCAGCAGCCCGGTCGAGAGTTTTCCCGCCGGCACCACCATGGCCAAAATCCAACAGCGCGGGAAAATCACCATTGGCGTGAAATTCGACCAGCCCATGTTCGGCGTCAAGAACCCGGTGACGGGGAACATGGAAGGCCTCGACATCGAACTGGCCAAGCTCCTGGCCAAGGACCTCACCGGCAGCGAAGACAACGTCGAATACGTCGAGGCCGTCACCGCGAACCGCGAAGCGTTCCTTCAGCAGGGCAAGGTCGACGCAATCCTTGCCTCCTACGCTGTCACCGATGAACGGAAAAAGGCCGTAGCCTTCGAAGGCCCGTACCTCGAAAGCGGTGTCTCCACAATGGTCCGCAACGATGACTCGTCCATTGCCAATAAGGACGACCTCAACGGAAAACCGGTCTGCACCACCACTGGCGCCCGCGCCGCGCAGCTTCTGCCCACCCTGGCACCTCAGGCCAAACTCACCCTGTTCGGCACCTACAGCGAATGCGCCCAGGCCCTGAAGCAAAAGCGTGTTGACGCCGTCGTCACCAACGAATCACTCCTCCTGGGCCTGATGGACCAGAACAAGGGCGACTTCAAACTCGTCGGTGACTACATGGCAAGCGAGGAATACGCGATTGGATCCGCCAAGGACGACACGGCCTGGCACGACTACCTCGACAGCTTCCTTAAGAAGATAGAAGACAACGGTGAGTGGAAGAAGGCTTACGACAACACCATCGGCGCCGTCAAGCCTTCTGATGTCACCCCGCCCCACATCACCCTCTGAGGCCTGACATGTCGTTCTTCTCCGGTTACATCGCAGACTTCAGCAGTGGAGTCCTGATCACCCTTGAGCTCACCGTCCTGGGCTGGGCAGGAGCCCTGCTCCTGGGAACAGTCCTGACGGCCATGCGGGTCAGTCCGATCCGCACCCTCAACGCCGCAGCAACTGCCTATGTGACGGTCTTCCGGAACATTCCGTTGCCGGTCCAGATGGTCCTGTTCGTCTTCGGCCTGCCCCTTCTGGGCATCCAGTACCCGCTGTTCGCGTCGGCCGCCATCGTCCTGGTCATCTACACCGCACCCTTCGTCAGTGAAACTCTCCGGTCAGGACTCAACACGGTATCCACCGGCGAACTCGAAGCCCTGCGAGCCCTCGGATTCGGTCCACGGCCGGCAATGCAGCACATCATCCTGCCCCAAGCTTTCGGGACCGTCATCCAACCGCTGGGCAACGTCCTGATCACCATGATCAAAAACACCTCAGTCGCCGCACTCGTGGGCGTCGCGGACCTCACATTTACCACCAACAAAGCAGCCGTTGACCAGGCCCAGCCCTTCCTGATCTTCAGCGGAGCCGCCATCAGCTACCTGCTGATCGGCCTCATCGTCGGCCGACTCGTGGGCATTCTTGACCGAAAGGCGGCCTTCAGCCGATGAGCACAAAACAACTCTTTGACGCACCCGGGCCGAAGGCCCGGCAACGCCACAGGTTATTTGAAGTCCTCAGCATCGCCGTGATCGCCGTCGGACTGTATGAGGCATACAAAACGCTGGAGGTGCACGGCGAATTCAGCCAAGCGGCGTGGAAACCCTTCACCCAACCAGGGCTGTGGGTCCTTCTCGGACAAGGCCTGCTGAACAACCTTCAGGCAGCAGCAGTCGGCATGGCCCTTTCCATGCTCTTCGGCTCCTTACTCGCCTTTGGCTTATTGTCACGCCGCGCCCCGCTCCGGGTCGCGTGCAGAATCTTCACAGACGTGTTCGCCAGCGTTCCGCTGCTTCTGCTTCTGTATTTCACCTCCCTGGTCCTGCCCACCTACGGGCTGAAGCTCCCCGACTTCTGGTTCCTCGTCATCGCCCTCACCCTCTTCAGCAGCGCCGTCATCGCAGACCTCCTCAGGTCAGGAATCAAGGCCATCCCCTACGGCCAGACCGAAGCAGCGGAAGCCCTGGGCTTCTCAGGGTTCCGGACAATGCAGCTGGTACTCATGCCCCAGGCCCTGCGTTCCATGAGCCCGGCGCTCGTCAGCCAAATGGTGATCCTTTTTAAAGGCACAGCACTGGCCTACGTGCTCGGCGGCTACATCGAGCTGCTGCGAAGTGCCACCGTCATCGGCACCTACTACAGCCGATCCCTGCTTCAGGCCCAGATAGTGGCCGCCATCGGATTCATGCTGGTCAACGTCGCTCTCGGACTGCTCGCCACCTGGTTGGGCCGCCGTCAACGCTTACAGAACGTCACAAAACCTGCCCTGGAAAGCCTGGAAATGCCAGCAGAGCTGAGCACCAGATAGCGGTAAAAGCAACAAATAGTAGGGGACCATCCTGCGCGGATGGTCCCCTTACCTCTGAACCAACATCAGGGCAGGATTGCCAACCTCGTCCGCCTGGACATGTACATGCACCAGCCACAGAGAGCGCACCGTAACGACCGACCAGAAGCCCGCCAACAAAATCACCGGACGACCGGTGCCAGTCCCGAACTGGACAAAACTGTGCCGCGGTGAGGAAGTAACCATCCGTCAAAACGGTGGATTCGTCGCCTCAGGCCACGTCGACGCGATAGCCGTTGATGGGAGCATCCTATGGCTCATCAAAAATGAGGGCCGCGGCCGCGCCCTGTTCCTTCACCGCGACGGTGTCCAGATCTTCATACATCTACGACCGCGGATTGAGGGCCGATAGTGGCTTCCGTCCATCAACTATTTGGCGTTGGGTTCGGCATGGACGCGCCGCCCAGGGCAGGGGCAGCTGCCCCTGCGGTCGCTAACGTCAGAGTAGCGCGAAATTCCGTTTCCCTGACGGCGGACTAATAACGTTCTCAGATCCCATCTTTGCAGTCAGAGGGCGACCGAGACCGGTCCCAAGAAGCTGACAAGAGTCAGAATATTGCCAGAACCTGCACTTGATGAGGGTCGCTTGTTCACGATGGCTACAAAGGCACCGATACCGCCGGCAATGCGTTCGGAGAACGCCTGAAAACTCCGCCCACCACCCAAGTCCTCCCACGCCAGACAGCCTTGCCGCCAGGTTTGGGTGTGCGCTAACTGGGGTATCAAACAGCGGCATCGACAGAACTGCGCTTGCCCTAAGTGCGCGGCCTGAGAGCTTTTACTCCAAAGCAAGACAGGGAGTGCCTTTTCTGGCCTGGTTGCATCGCATTGCCCGGTGGGCAGGTGGCCTTGCGTCGCCGGACACTCCTGGTCCCGTACTACAGTGCGTGGGTCCTGCTGAGCAAGCTTGCCGCAGCTTCGTCGAGAATCATCGTCACGTTGGGGTGCCTTTGGAGGATGGACGCGGGGAGGTCTTCGGTGACCGGGCAGTCGACCGCGCTGCGAACGGCAGCCGCTTTTGCCCCGCCGCTCACGACCACTAGGAGGTGGCGCGCTTCCATAATGGTTCCCAGGCCCTGGGTTATTGCATGGGTTGGGACATCGTCGAGCGAGGAGAAGAACCGGGCGTTCGCCTTTCGGCTGTCTAGGGTGAGCGGGACGACCCGGGTTCGTGATTCGAACGATGAGCCCGGCTCGTTGAACGCGAGGTGGCCGTTCCGCCCGATGCCCAGGACCTGAAGGTCGATCCCGCCTGCGAGCCGGATGAGTTCCTCGTAGTCGCCGCCATGGAGCCCGACGAGCCCGCCGGCCTGGCTCGCCAGCGGGACGTGTGTGTTTTCGGGCCTGATTCCCAGGGGTTCGGAAATCCTGTGTCGGACGAAGTGGGCGTAGCTCTGTTCGTGCTCTGCGGGAAGGCCCACGTACTCGTCCAGGGCAAAGCATGTTACAGCGCTGAAGTCGGCGTCTGCGCGGGCAAGGTGTTCGTAGACGGGCAGCGGCGAAGACCCTGTGGCGACACCCAGGACCGTCGCGGGGTTGGCCCGCACTTGCGCGAGAACCAGGTCAGCGGCGGCGGCCCCGAGTTCGTCCAGCGTTTCGGTGACGATGATGTCCACGGTGGTTATGCTCCTGCGTGGGATGGTTCGGGCATGCGGAGGGTTTCGTCCGGTTCGGGGACTGCCGCAGGCAGCGGCAGACAAAGGGACGGCACGGGGGCCTCAAGGCTTTGGTAGGCGATGAGCAGGGCCCCGAGCATGGACAAGTCGCCTGCCATGGGGGAAACCGTGACAGCCGGGGGATACGGTACGAATTCGTCCAGGGCATCCCGGAGCCGCGGCATGAAGACCTCGGCGGCAGCGGTGACGCCGCCTCCGATCGAGATGCTGTCCGGGTCCAGGGTGATGGCCAGGTTGGAGGCCATGTGGATGAGCTCATTGACGAATTCGGCGCCCAGCTCCGACAACGCCGTCCCGGAGTCTGGGTTCGTGGCCCAGGCGCCGAGGATCTCCGAGGCGGTCGCCGGCTCTCCTGTGGATGCAAGTGCCCGGTCACCCAGGGCCCGTCCTGATATGGCGTCCTCCAGGGGCGCGCGGCCACTGCGGT
Source organism: Pseudarthrobacter phenanthrenivorans (assembly GCF_036455295.1). Classification (GTDB taxonomy): domain Bacteria; phylum Actinomycetota; class Actinomycetes; order Actinomycetales; family Micrococcaceae; genus Arthrobacter; species Arthrobacter phenanthrenivorans_C. The sequence goes on from NZ_JAYXNX010000004.1 coordinate 387,269, forward strand.
GTCCGCGAGTGTGGGAGGCCGACACGGGGAGCAGGTAACCGATCTCGAGGGCCGCGCCGTTGGCGCCCATCAGTGGTTTGCCGTCGATGACGGCCCCGGCCGAGAGGCCGGTGCCGAGGTTGATATACAGGCCGCAGCGGGCGCCCTGGAGTTCGCCCCACTGGTAGTCCGCCATGGCGGCGGCCTTGACGTCGTTGGCCCAGGCAACGTTCCCGACACCGAGCATGGCGGCGATGGTGTCAGCCGGCAGGGACGTTTCCATACCGGGGTTGTTCGGGGTGAGGGCAATGCCGTCCTCCCCGATGACGCCGGGCGTGACGAGCCCGACCGCGCCGGCGATCACGTCACTGCCGATGAGGGCGGCCGCTGTGTCCAGCACATCCTTGAAGCATGCCTGGACGTCCTTAAGTACCTGGGTGGTGTGGCGGCCAGCGGGTCCGCGTGCTTCGGAAATAGCCAGGATGCGCCCGTCCAGCGTTGCCGCGCAGACTTTGAGCTTGGTTCCACCGACGTCGATGCCGACAGCCAGTTGGGCTGGTCTTGAACCGCTCACGCGTTGACCTCGTGAACGCTGATTTCCTCATCGACTTCGTTCTTGTCGACAGGCAGCGGGCCGAACGGCCGGGTCTTTTCGCGCTTGGCCCAGATGAAGAAGCTGATGGCGCCTGCAGCTACCCAGGCCAGAGAGAGCTCGATGGGGTGCAAGTCCGGGGCATTGACGTCGGAGTAGAAGTAGATGACCAGCCAGCCAAGTCCGGCGATGATCAGCGGCGCGGGGTACAGCCACATCTTGTATGGGTGGATCATGTCTTTGCGGCGGCGGAGAACGACCACTGCTGCTACCTGTCCGAGGGACTGCACGAGGACCATGACGGCCGTCAGGAGCTGGATGAGTGCGCTGATGTTGGTGGCCCGGCCGATGAGGAACCCCGCGGCGGTCATGACACCCATAGCGATCAGTCCGGCGACGGGGAACTCTTTCGTGGGGTGCAGCTTGGCGAAGGACTTGAAGAACACTCCGTCGCGCGCGGCGTCGTAGGGGACCCGCGAGCCGGCCAGGAGACCCACCATCAGGGAGGCGAATGCCGTGATCAGGATGAGGACGGTAACGACGTTGGCGACGTCCGGGCCCCACGTGCGCTGGAGGACGAGGGAGGCGAGCGACTGGTACGCCATCGAGTCCGTGTCAAGCATTTCCTGCCACTTGACCACGCCCAGGACACCGATCTGCATGAAGAGGTAGATCGCCATGATGCCCACTACTGAGAACACGACGGAGCGGGGGATGGTCTTCCCGGCATTCTTGACTTCGGCGCCCATGTACGAGGAGGTGTTGTAGCCAAGGTAGTCGTAGATGCCAATCGTCAGGCCGGCGACGAAGGCGATCCAGAAGCCGCCCGAGGTGATGTCGAAGGCGCCGGCGGGGTAGTCAATCACCTGCGCGGGGTTGAAGTGGGTGAAGCACGCGACGATTACCGTCAGGACGGTGAGGACCATGATGGCCCACAATACGACGGTCAGCTTGCCAAGCGATTCGATGCGGCGCCACAGGACGGCGGTGATGATCAGAATCAGGCCAAGGCCGACGAAGGTTCCAGTCAGGTCGTCCATTCCCGGAACCAGGTAGCCAAGGTACTGGACGAATCCGATCACACCCGTTGACATGACCAGGGGGATGAAGAGCACGGCGGACCAGACGAACAGGAATGGCATGAGTCGTCCCGTCCGGTATTTGAAGGCTTCGCGAAGGTAAACGTAAGTGCCTCCTGAGTCGGGCATGGCGGCGCCGAGTTCGGCCCAGATGAGGCCATCGGCCAGGGCGAGCACCGCGCCGGCGATCCAGCCGACCACGGCCTGTGGGCCGCCGAAGGCAACGATCATGGCGGGGATGGTGATGAATGGGCCGATGCCGACCATCTGGGACATGTTGAGTGCTGTGGCCTGAAACGAGCCGATGCGGCGGCGCAACTGGGGTGCGCGGGCAGGAATGGACGCCATTGTGAATCCTTTGGAAGAGGGCTGATCCCGACATCAGATGCAAAAGCATGCGGGAGCCGTGCAGAGAACGTAATCGTAAAACACTTTTCCGATCAGGGTCAAGATCAATTCCATGACGCTGGAGAGAGTCGTCTCATAGACCTGTCATCAGCATGTCCCAGGCCAGTTCAAGACCTTTGGTCGCAGCTCCACGAAGCGTTGCGAGTTCACCTGCTGCACTGACTTCCACCGGAGGGACCCGGACCGGGAGCAGCTCTCCGAGGTCATGGTGCACCGACTCGGCAAATTCCGGACCGCCATGGAGGCCGACACTGCCGGTAAGGACGATCAGCGGGGGATCGACGATAAGGATGAGCGGACTGAGCGCGTAAGCGACCAGGCGCGACTCCCTGGCCAGTGCCTCGGCTGCCCTCGGATGCCCCTCGCGTGCAGCGCGGACCAGTTCGGCTACAGCATCAAATTCGCCGTAGGAGAGCATGGCATCGGCGGACGCTGCCTCTTCAAGGGAACCGCGAAGGGAAGGGGCATCGGGGTTGAGCGGGTCGACGCCCAGTGGCAGAAAGGCGATCTCACCCGCCAGCCCATTCGCGCCGGACAACGGCTGGCCATCGCGGACAACTGCGGCTCCAACCCCTCGACCTACCGACAGCAGGACGAAATCCCTGGCCCCATCAGTCTGCCTCGCTTCCGCTTCACCCAGCGCTGCCAGATACACGTCCTTCATGATGAGGAAGTTCGGCCCGAACACGTCGTTCAGTGCGGCCAGGGTCGCCTTGTCGTCCCAGCCGGGAAGGTTGGAGGCATGCTGGAGGCGGCCCGAAGCCGGGTCAACGACACCCGGGCTGCCCATGACGGCGTACACGATGGCGTCCCTCGACAGAGACTCCTGCACCAGTAGTCCGGTCAGGGCATCCGTCAACGCAAGAAGCACGTCATCGGCGGAGCCCGAATCCGACCTTGCGCGGAACGTACCTCTGGGTTCTCCGTTCAGGCTGCGAAGCCCAAGCCGCACCCACTGTGTCCCGACGTCGATGGACAGGATAAACCCTGCATGCTCGTCGATGGACCACAGCAAGGGAGCCTGACCGGACCGACCCGCCTTGAAGCCCTGTTCCCGTACAAAACCGGCTCCCTGGAGCGTTCGAAGTGCAGATCCAACGGTTGGTTTAGACAGGCTGGTCCTCTTCGCGATTTCCGGCGCGGTCGTGGGTCCGTAAAGGCGAACGTCGTCGAGAACGACCCGTTCATTTGTGCGCTTCAAGTCGGTAGCCCGCACGCCCTGCGCCAAAGAATTCACTGGAACATCCTAGTTTCAACCATGGGCAGGGCAGCACCTCGGGCTCGCGGCGCGGGTCATCGAGCTGAAAGTTGAAGTGCCAGGGCCCGCCGCCCCGAGCTAAACAATCAACGTCGCGATACGGCGCGCTGCGTTACCGCCGTTCGATGAGGCGCCCTGGGATGCTGAGGCTTGACCGCGCTAGAGTCGATGGGCAGAGATTGCTACCGCATACGTACCGCCGGCCCATCGGCCTATCTCGCTGGTTGTGCAGGTCGTTTTCCTTCTTGGTTGAGGCGTTGACCAAGGAGCTGGACGGCGGACGTCAGGGCGTTGATGGCATCCTGGCCCAGCTGAACGGCCGTTGTTGTCTCCCAGTTTTTTACGATGTTTGTCATCCGGTCGAGGCGTTCGGCGCCGTGGTCGGAGACCCGGACTGTTATGCGGCGGCGGTCCTCCGGGCTGGGAAGCCGGAATACCGAGGCTGCATCTTCGAGGGCGTTCACTGTCCTGCTGAGGGACGCGTTGGGCAAGCCGGAGGAGACGGCGAGCTCACCCATGGTCGGTGCCCCCAGTTGGGATACCAGGTCCAGGATGCGCCATTGCTCGACGCTGATGTCCGCTTCGCTGAGAGCAAGCGACAAACCGTCCAGGAGGTTTTTGTCCAAGACAGCCAGTGCCGTTACGACCCGGGACAGCGACGCGTCGTTTCCGTCATCGTCTCGGATGGCGGTCATGGTTCCTCCCTGATCGCCCGTTGGGCGCGGATGCGGCAAGATCATCTGGTGACCTCTGCAGTCAGCCTAATACTTCCAGGCGACCTTTTGCTGCAGGGCCCAACATCCGACCATTTCAGCATCGGCCTGCTGGCCCCCTTGTCGGGGGTGATGGGGATCTCGGGCCCTTCGATTTTGAACTGCGCCTTGCTCGCGGCCGAGCAGACGGCTGAGCGGACTGGTGTCCCCGTCGATCTGGTCGTTATCGATGCGGGCCGCGGGGCGGCCGAAGCGGCCCTGGTCACGCGCCAACTGGTCAACGCCGGGCTGGTGCGGGGCTTGGTCGGGGCGCATACCTCCGATGTCCGGGCAGCGGTTTCTGACGTCGTCGCGGGCCGGCTGCCCTACATTTTCACCCCGCCCCATGAACGAGAAGCCGGACGACCAGGAACCATTTTCACTGGTTCAGGGCCGCGGCTGCAGCTGCAGCGGCCTTTGGAATGGATCGTTGGGCGCCACCGGGTGCAGCGATGGGCTTTGATAGGGAACGATTACATCTGGCCTCGGCAGGTTCACCGCACAGCACGACAACTTCTTCGCGGGCTTGGACAGAACGTCGTCATGGATCGGCTGGTGGCGTTGGGTTCCGTTGACGCAGAGCGGTTGCTTGATGAAGCACGGGCAGGCCGGGCCGAAGCGATCCTGCTGTCACTTGTAGGCCGGGACGGCATCACATTTCAGCGCGTGGCTGCAGAGACCGGGGCCGACCAACGCTTCATACGCCTTTCCACGGCGCTTGATGAAAATTCTCTTCTTTCCGCCGGCGGGGACTCCTCCGGGCTGCTCTACGCGGCCATGCCGTCGTTCATCCAGCAGGAAGATGAGAGGCACCAAAACCTGTTGGCCGTCTACATGAAGCGGTTTGGGCCTGCGGCTCCCCTTCCGGCTTCCTACGCGGAGGGATGCTACGACGGCGTCGTGCTGCTCAGCGAGTTGTGGCTGAGCGGCCTTCTCGGACCCACTGCCGGTTCCACCGAGGAGCGCCCTCATGCGTCGACCGCGCAGCTAGGGGCCGTGCTTGCGGGCCTTCAAGCAGCCTCCGGCCTTGCCATCGCGAATGAGAACGACTTGCTTGTCATCTAGATCACACCTGCGTATGATCCAATCGTTTCCACTTGGAAATAATTCCTTTTCTGCGGACGGTACCGTTCGTGGCCAAGCATTGGATTTCTATCAACGATGAGTATCGAACCGCGCGGATCGCACGAGATCACCGCAAACCCCACGGCGGGGGAGAGCCGGGCCGATGGAATTGAAGACTTCGGCTACCGCCAGGAGCTCAAACGCACACTCAAGTTTTCCGATCTTCTCGTTTACGGGCTGATTTTCATGGTGCCGATCGCACCCTTCGCGATTTTCGGCAGCGTCTTCCAGGCCTCCGGCGGGATGGTGGCCATGGCTTACATCGTCGGTATGCTCGCCATGATGTGCACGGCCAACTCGTACGCGCAGATGGTCCAGGCCTTCCCGATGTCGGGGTCTGTCTACACCTACGTCGGCCGCGGCATCACGAAGATCCTTGGTTTTGTGGCGGGGTGGATGATTCTCCTCGACTACGTGTTGATCCCCGCGCTTCTGTACTTAGCCGCTTCAATCGCGATGAACGGGATGATCCCGGCAGTCCCTCTGTGGATGTGGCTGGTCGCCTTCGTAGTCTTGAACACAATCATCAACTACCTCGGCATCGAATTCACCGCCAAGGTCAACAAGATCATGCTGGTCCTGGAACTCCTGGTCCTGGCCGTCTTTTTGGTCATCGGATTCACCGCGGTCGCCAACGGCCAGGGAACATTCAGCTTTGATGCGTTCTTCAATCCGCACACGTTCGACTGGTCCCTGATCTTCGGCGCCGTGTCCATCGCGGTGCTGTCATTCCTCGGCTTCGACGGAATTTCCACCCTCGCCGAAGAGAACGCCGGAACCACCAAATCGCTGGGCCGGTCCATGATCGCCGCGCTGCTGCTGGTCGGCGTGCTGTTCGTCGTTCAGACTTGGGTCGGCTCCATGCTGGTCCGGGATCCGGCCAGCCTCCTGTCCGACGGGGACCCGAACGGAACGGCGTTCTACGACGCCGCGCAAAACGCTGGCGGACCTTTCCTGTTCGTCCTCACCGCCGCGGCCACCGCAGTGGCATGGGGCTTCGCCAACGCACTGGTAGCGCAGGCAGCAACGTCACGCTTGCTCTTCGCCATGGCTCGCGACCGCCAGCTGCCGGCGTTCCTCAGCCGCGTGCACCCCACCCGAGGCGTCCCGGTCAACGCCACCTTCGTCGTAGCATCCATTTCGCTGGTACTTGGCCTCTACCTCGTCGCTCAGCCCAACGGTCTTACCGAAATCTCCACCCTGGTCAATTTTGGTGCGCTGACGGCCTTCTCCTTGCTGAACCTGGCAGTCGTCTGGTGGTTCATTGTCCGGCAGAAATCGAAGCACTGGTTCCTCCACCTGATCCTGCCGCTGCTTGGCTTCGCGATCCTTGTCGCTGTAATCATCAACGCCAACATCAGCGCCCAAATCCTCGGCGTGGTCTGGCTTGTGGTCGGTGTCGCCGTCGCACTCTTCCTGCGGAAAACAGGACGCATGACAGACCCAACAGCAGCTTCCTCCACGCCCGAGTTGAAAGGAGTCAACTGACATGGCCGTCCACACCCTGAAACCACGCCCTGACCAATATTCCTACTTCTTCGGTGGCGTCGAGCCACTGCTAAGCGTGAAACCCGGCGATGTAATCCAGGTCAGCACCGAAGACTGTTATGGCGGAAGGGTCGCCAGCGACAAAGATCTGCCCAGCCGGGTCGTACCCTTCTCGGAGCTCAACCCGGTCTCCGGACCAATTCATGTGGAAGGAGCAGAAGTAGGCGACGTCCTCGCCGTCCACTTCATCTCTATCGTCCCCGCCCGCCCGCATGCCATCTCCAGCACCTTTCCCCACTTCGGCGCGCTAACCCCGACCCGCGAAACAGCGATGCTCGCACCCGAGCTCGAAGAACGGGTCTGGTTCTACGACATCGACCTCGAAGCATGGACAGCCACATTTCGTGCCAAACAGTCGGACTACCAACTATTGTTGCCGCTGGACCCCATGCACGGAACCGTCGGTGTTGCCCCGGCCAGCGGTGAAGTGCGCCTGGCGGTAACACCATCAACCCACGGCGGGAACATGGACACACCCGAAGTGCGCGCCGGGACAACCCTCTACCTGCCCGTCAATGTTTCCGGCGCGCTGCTCTCCCTTGGTGATGGCCACGCCCGGCAAGGCGAAGGCGAGATCTGCGGGACCGGCCTGGAATCGGCAATGAACAGCACCATCGTGGTCGACCTGGTCAAAGGCGCAGCACCAGCCTGGCCACGTCTGGAAAATGACGAATACATCATGAGCACCGGATCCGTACGCCCGCTCGAAGATGCATTTCGCATCAGCCAGGCAGACCTCGTCTCCTGGGCATCCGACCTGACCGGGATGGACACCCTCGACGCCTACCAACTCGTCAGTCAACTCGGACTCGCGCCGGCCGCGAACGTCTGCGACCCCAACTACACCATGGTGGCGAAACTTCCGAAGTGGTCCCTTACGTCCGCCCAGGCCTATGGAGGTACCCACCGCCGGCTCCGCGCGGCCGCAGAGGAATACAAAAACCGCTAACAATCACCTCCGCGCAGCGCATCAACACCTGCAGCTAGAACAAGCGTAAAACCAAGTTTGGGATGGCTGCCGCCGGCGGCCGGACAAGAGTTCCGTTCCGGAGGAACCCATCGGCGGTCTTTTCCATGTACCCGTGTTGGAGGAGATCGACGACGAGACGCTGGGTTGTCGATATCGGAAGCCCGGCCCGCTGCGCCAGGGACTTAAGGGTCAACGATTCATGATCAGGGTCGAAGGCTGCGATAAGGCGTGCGAGCCGGGCCACGACGGACTCTCCACTCGGGGAATTGGCCATGGCGACAACTTAAGTGACCGAAGCGTTTGCTGACCCTCAACATATGCCTCCCGGCATGTGCCCGGGGACGTCTGCTCTTCCTTGTTGTCCTCCAGCGGCAAGTGCCAGAAGGGTCTAGCACTGCTCGCAGCCCACCAGTCTTCGCCTGCTTCCGTCCACCCTTCCGATTCCACATCCGCCATGACCGCATGGCCGGCTGCCGCTGAGCGGCGATGAGCAGATAGGCCTTGAACTGTTTTTGCTTGGACGGCGCAGAATGATGACATCGTGTTGCCAGTCGAGAGGACCGAACTTGCCGGATTTAACGT
>NZ_JAYXNX010000040.1:0-1095 GCF_036455295.1 Pseudarthrobacter phenanthrenivorans
CTAGGTGTTTTGGATGTTGTCTTTGGCGTCTGTTGCGTGGTCTTTGACGTCGGTGGCGGCTTGTTGGCTTTCGGTTTTGACGTTTTGGGCGGCGTCGGTGGCGGTGGCTTTGACGTTTTCCATGGCGTCCTGGGCGGGTTCCTTGAGGTCCTGGGCGACGGTTTTGGCGGCGTCGGTGACCTGGGTTGCCAGGGGTTGGGCTGCGGTTTTGAGTTGGTCCGCGGCTTCGCGTTCTTTCTCGCTGGCCGGGATCAGGGAGGAGATCAGCATGCCGGCGCCGAAGGCGATGAGTCCGGCGGCGAGGGGGTTGCCGGCGGTTTTGGCTTTGACCTGGTCCGGGGCGTTGGAGACGGCGTGGCCGGCGTCGGAGAGTTTGGCCGAGACGGTGTCCTGTGCCTGGTGGAGGCTGTCGCCGGCGGAGTGCATGGCGTTGGTGGTGTGCCCTGCTCCGGTGCTGGTGGTGTTGTGGACTGTGGTGGTGGCGGTGTCTGCGGCGCCCATGATTTTCTCCTTCACCCCGGTCACGGCGTCCCGGACTTTGTCGGTTTGGCGGTGGACGATGTTGGACGGGGTGACTTTGTCGGCCACGGCGTCGACGTTGGTGCCCAGCCGTGCGCGGGTGGCTTCGATGTCTGCGCGGATGACGTCGGGGTTTTCGCTCATCGGTTTACCTCACCTGGTTTTAGGGTTGGGGGTATTTCTGAGAGGGTTTCCCCGGTTTGGGGCAGGCCCTTGATCTGCTTGAGTTCCTTGCGGCCGGTGGAGGCCAGGACCGCGGCGATGATCGCCCAGATGACGGCGACGATCAGCGCGGCCCAGCCCAGGGCCATGATGGCGCCCAGGGCCCACATCAGGGCCAGGGAGAGGAAGAGCAGGACGAAGTGTCCGCCGATCCCGGCGCCGGCGAGCATGCCGGCGCCTTTGCCTGCGCGGGTGGCTGTTTGTTTGGCTTCGGCCTTGGCCAGTTCCACTTCCTGGCGCATCAGGGTGGACAGGTCCCGGGTCACGTCCCCGAGCAGCTCGCCCAAGGAGGCGTTGTCCGCTTTCACATGCGCCGCACTGGGCGGCGGCTCCGGAATCTGGCTACTCATCACA
>NZ_JAYXNX010000041.1:0-1078 GCF_036455295.1 Pseudarthrobacter phenanthrenivorans
TGTATTGACCACGGACGTTAGTGACGCCCGGCGTGGTTTGGTGACATGAAGAAGACCTCCGGGTGGAGTGGGGCTTGTCTAGAGTCCTTTTCCACACACGGAGGTCTTCGTGTCCCACCCTAACGCTTTCCTCACTCCTCGTGGCCGGTTGCAGCTCGCGCAGTGCGTTGTTGATCAGTGCTGGAGCCTGCGCCGTGCCGCGGAGCGGTTTCAGGTCTCGGTCCCGACCGCTGAACGTTGGGCGAAGCGCTACCGCGAGGAGGGACCCGAAGGAATGAAGGACCGTTCGAGTCGGCCACATTCCTCGCCCCGCAGAACTGCTACGCGTACTGAGCGGAGGATCATCGCCGTGCGTGTGAACCGCCGGTGGGGCCCTGCCAGGATCGGCTATCTGCTGGGCCTGCACCCCTCAACCGTCCACCGGGTACTGTCCCGCTACCGGCTGGCGAAACTAACCTGGCTCGATCGCGGCACAGGACGAGTGATCCGCCGCTACGAACACGACAGGCCCGGGGATTTGGTCCACGTGGACATCAAGAAGCTGGGCCGGATCCCCGATGGCGGCGGACACCGAGTCATGGGCAGGACCGCTGGCTGGAAGAACAAGACCGGCACCAAGGCCAACCGCCGGCCTGGCTACCACTACCTCCACAATGCCGTGGATGACCACTCACGACTGGCTTACACCGAGATTCTCACTGACGAAACCAAGGAAACGGCAGCAGACTTCTGGGTGCGGGCAAACGCCTGGTTCAAAGAACACGGAGTTACCGTCCAGCGTGTTCTGACTGACAACGGGAACTGCTACCGGTCCCATGCTTTCGCCGAAGCGCTGGGTCCGAATATCAAACATAAACGCACCCGCCCCTACAGGCCACAAACCAACGGCAAAGTCGAACGGTTCAACCGCACCATGCTCGAGGAATGGGCCTACATCCGCCCCTACCGCTCAGAAGCCGAGCGGGTTGCTGCTTTCCCCGACTGGCTCCACGCCTACAATCACCATCGAGCCCACACTGCACTCAAAGGTCAAACGCCAGCCAGCCGCGTCACCAACCTCTCAGATCAATACAGCTAG
>NZ_JAYXNX010000042.1:0-1030 GCF_036455295.1 Pseudarthrobacter phenanthrenivorans
GTGCTGCATGCGGCGACGTTCTTCTCGGTCGGTGGCGGGTTCATCGTCCGGGAGGGTGAAGAGGACGCGGCACGGCAGGAACTGGAGGCCTCGAAAGAGGAGTTGCCGCTGCCGTTCCGCACCGCCGCGGAGCTGCTGGAACACTGCGCGGTGACCGGGTTGGGCATCGCTGACGTGATGCTGGTCAACGAAAAAGCCTCCCGCACCCAGGAGGAGATCCGGGCCGGGTTGCTGCACATCTGGTCCGTGATGGAGAACTGCGTGGCCGCGTCCCTGAAGCGGGACGGGGTGCTGCCGGGCGGGTTGAAGGTCCGCCGCCGCGCCCCGGACTGGTTTGACCGGTTGAAAAAGGAATGCGCCGACGGGCGCGATCAGGACCAGGACGCGGCCTGGGACGCGGGCCCGTTCGAGCCCCGGTATTGGCAGGAGTGGGTTAACTTGGTGGCGTTGGCGGTGAACGAGGAGAACGCCTCCGGCGGCAGGGTGGTCACCGCCCCGACCAACGGCGCGGCCGGGATCATCCCCGCGGTCCTGTTCTACGCCCTGCACTTCGCCCCGGGCATGGACACCGCCACTCAGGAAGACCGCGATGACGTGGTGGTGCGGTTCCTGCTCGCCGCCGGCGCCGTCGGCGTCCTCTACAAGGAACAGGCCTCGATCTCCGGCGCCGAGGTCGGCTGCCAGGGCGAGGTAGGGTCCGCGTCCTCGATGGCCGCCGCGGGCCTGGCCGAGGTCATGGGCGGGTCCCCCGCCCAGGTGGAGAACGCCGCGGAGATCGCGATGGAACACAACCTGGGCCTGACCTGCGACCCGATCGGCGGGCTGGTCCAGGTCCCCTGCATCGAACGGAACGCGATCGCCGCCGCGAAAGCCATCAACGCCGCCAAAATGGCGCTCTGGGGCGACGGCACCCACCGCGTCTCCCTCGACGAAGTCATCATCACCATGCGCGAAACCGGCAAAGACATGTCCTCCAAATACAAGGAAACAGCCATGGGCGGCCTCGCCGTCAACGTCGTCGAATGCTGAC
>NZ_JAYXNX010000043.1:0-729 GCF_036455295.1 Pseudarthrobacter phenanthrenivorans
CGTGGCTGCAGGAGAAGATACCTCCCATATCCTCAGCGGGTTGACTAACCAGCTGCCTGATCGTGATCCGGAAGAGACTGCCGAGTGGGTTGAGTCCCTGGATGCGTTGATCAGGGAACAGGGCACCGAGCGTGCCCAATACATCATGCGGAGCCTGCTGCAGCGCGCGGGCGCGCAGAGCGTGGGTGTGCCGATGGTGACCACGACGGATTACGTGAACACGATCCCGGTGGACCAGGAAGCTGAGTTCCCGGGCAACGAGGAGTACGAGCGCCGTTACCGGGCGTACATGCGGTGGAACGCCGCGGTCATGGTGCACCGGGCGCAGCGGCCCGATATCGGGGTCGGCGGGCACATCTCCACCTACGCCGGGGCGGCGACCCTGTACGAGGTCGGGTTCAACCACTTCTTCCGCGGCAAGGACCACCCCGGCGGCGGGGACCAGGTCTTCTTCCAGGGCCACGCCTCCCCCGGCATGTACGCCCGGGCGTTCATGGAAGGGCGCCTGTCCGAGGAGGACCTGGACGGGTTCCGGCAGGAAAAGTCCCGCGAGGGCCACGCCCTGTCCTCCTACCCGCACCCGCGCCTGATGCCGCACTTCTGGGAATTCCCCACCGTGTCCATGGGCATCGGGCCGATGAACGCGATCTACCAGGCGCAGAACAACCGCTACCTGCACAACCGGGGCCTGAAAGACACCTCCGACCAGCAGGTCTGGGCGTTCCTGGG
>NZ_JAYXNX010000044.1:0-699 GCF_036455295.1 Pseudarthrobacter phenanthrenivorans
AAACCAGACCGTGGTGTTCAGCGCCAACGTCGGTTCCGGCCCCGTTTTCATCCGCGTTTCCTAATAGCTAACCCCCGTTCGGGACGCGCCGGCATGCCCCCAAGATGCCGGCGCTTCCACCTGCCTCTGGCCGGCCACAGCCGCCTAAGGAAAAACGAAAGAGAGAACTGATGATGACTCGTGCTACCGCACGGCACCGCGCCGAGGTCACCAAAACCAACTCGATCGCTGTTATCGCCAAGGCCGTCAGCGACAACGCCGGCGGAATGGGCCGCCAGGCCGCTGTGATTGCCGCCGCTTCCGGCCTGGTCCTGACCAGCGGTATCGCCGCAAATGCCGCTGACGCCAACGTCAAGCGTGATTCCGCGCCGGCTTCCGCCATGGAAGTTGAATCCGCCGTCGACGCGCCGATTTCTGCGGCTTCGACCATCGCCATCAGCTTCGAGAAGCCGGCTGTGACCACCACGCCGGCTCCCGTCGCGGAGCCCGAGCCGCAGGTTGCGGTGCAGGAAGCTGCCCCCGCAGCCCAGCCGGCCGCCGCTCCGAAGGTTACGGCCACGCTTGCCTCTGCTCCGGCCGCTCCTGCCGCCCACCCTTCCGCCAGCGGCAAGGGTGCTGCCATCCTGGCTGCGGCCTACGCCCAGCTGGGTGTGGTGCAGGACTGCACCATGCTGGTCACCAACTCCCTGGCCGCCGTCG
>NZ_JAYXNX010000045.1:0-687 GCF_036455295.1 Pseudarthrobacter phenanthrenivorans
TGGGCGCGGACCGCGCCCAGGACCCGGGCGGAGATCCTCCGTAAGGCCTTTGACCTGGTCACCGAACGCGCGGAAGACTTCGCGCTGCTGATGACCCTGGAAATGGGCAAGCCCCTGGCCGAGGCCCGCGGCGAAGTCACCTACGGGGCCGAGTTCCTGCGCTGGTTCGCCGAGGAAACCGTCCGCGACTACGGCCGCTACCTCACCACCCCCGAGGGCAAAAACAAGATCCTGGTCCAGCACAAACCCGTCGGACCCTGCCTGCTCATCACCCCGTGGAACTTCCCCCTCGCCATGGCCACCCGCAAGGTCGCCCCCGCCATCGCCGCCGGCTGCACCATGGTCCTCAAACCCGCCAAACTCACCCCCCTGACCGCGCAGTACTTCGCGCAGACCATGCTCGACGCCGGCCTGCCCGCCGGGGTCCTGAACGTCGTCGCCTCCTCGTCCGCCTCGGGAATCTCCGGGCCGCTGCTCAAGGACTCCCGGCTCCGGAAAGTCTCCTTCACCGGCTCCACCCCCGTCGGCAAGCGGCTGATGGCCGACGCCGCGCAGAACGTGCTCCGCACCTCCATGGAACTCGGCGGGAACGCCCCCTTCATCGTCTTCGAAGACGCCGACCTCGACGCCGCCGTCGAAGGAGCCATGGCCGCGAAAATGCGGAACATGGGCGAAGCCTGCACCGCC
>NZ_JAYXNX010000046.1:0-624 GCF_036455295.1 Pseudarthrobacter phenanthrenivorans
GGCGGGATGACGTCGTCCCAGTTGTTGACCAGCTGCATGTTCTGGTTCACCAGCCACACATTCCCGGAATTCACGTCATTCAGGACCACCAAGTCCCGGTTCACCCGAAAAACATACGACGGCGACGCACTCGCCTTGGGCACCACAACGTTCTTGTCATCAGCATCATTAGTGCAATCCCGGACATACTTATTCGCCCCCGACCACGCCGCATGCACACACCCACCCAACTGCACCGGAGCAGCAGGCACACCCTCGCCATCAAACGACACCGTCTTCGCCGCACCCCCGTCCAGCGGCTGCTCCACCAACGCCTTCCGCGTCGCAACAGCAACAACATCACTGCCCGGCCCCGCCTGCTGCAACTTCGCATCCCGCGCACCATCGAGCGCCAACCGCTTACCACCAGGCAAAAACAAATTCCCCGCCGCAGCATCCAACACCACCGGCTGGTCCCCCACCACCGTCATCTGCAAATCCCCGGCACCCTTAAGCCCATCCCACGTACTGGACTCCGACGACGTAACCCCACCATCGGCATCCACCCCCGTCACCGTCACAACACCGGTCTTCGGATCCGCAGAATAAATCCGGTCATCAGAACCAACCACAGACACAATGCCC
>NZ_JAYXNX010000047.1:0-601 GCF_036455295.1 Pseudarthrobacter phenanthrenivorans
CAAACCCACCGTCATCCTCGCCCACACCGTCAAGGGCTACGGCCTGGGCCCCCACTTCGAGGGCCGCAACGCGACCCACCAGATGAAGAAACTGACCCTTGATGACCTGAAGAAGTTCCGCGACCACCTGCGGATCCCGGTCACCGATGAGCAGCTTGACAAGGACGCCTACCGGCCGCCGTATTACCACCCGGGTAACGACGCACCTGAAATCAAGTACATGATGGAGCGCCGCGCCGCCCTGGGCGGGTCCGTCCCGGAACGCCGGAACACCCACGCCGAGATCGTGCTGCCCGAGGCCAAGTCCTACGAGGTGGCCAAGCGCGGCTCAGGCAAGCAGATGGCCGCCACCACCATGGCGTTCGTCAGGCTCCTCAAGGACCTGATGCGGGATAAGAACTTCGGCAAGCACATCGCCCCGATCATCCCTGACGAAGCACGTACCTTCGGCATGGACGCGTTCTTCCCGACCGCCAAGATCTACAACCCCAAGGGCCAGAACTACCTGTCGGTGGACCGTGACCTGGTCCTGGCGTACAAGGAATCCCCCGCCGGGCAGCTGATCCACCCCGGCATCAACGAAGCCGGCGCCGTTGCAGCC
>NZ_JAYXNX010000048.1:0-601 GCF_036455295.1 Pseudarthrobacter phenanthrenivorans
CAAACCCACCGTCATCCTCGCCCACACCGTCAAGGGCTACGGCCTCGGACCGAGGTTTGAAGGCAGGAATGCCACGCATCAAATGAAGAAACTGACGGTTGAGGACCTCAAGGACTTCAGGGATTACCTGCGCATTCCCATCTCAGATGAACAGTTGGACGCCGATCCGTACCGGCCTCCCTACTACCACCCGGGATTCGATGCACCCGAGATTGCCTACCTTCTCGATAGGCGAAGGGCACTGGGCGGCGCTGTTCCTGAACGCCGGGGCGGACACCAGGCCGTGGAGCTTCCGGACGCGAAGTCCTACGAGGTGGCCAAGCGCGGCTCGGGCAAGCAGATGGCCGCCACCACCATGTCATTTGTTCGCCTGCTCAAGGACTTGCTGCGCGACAAGAAGTTCGGGAACCGGATTGTGCCCATCGTGCCGGATGAGTCCCGTACGTTCGGCATGGACGCGTTCTTCCCTACCGCCAAGATCTATAGCCCGGCCGGCCAGAACTACCTGTCGGTGGACCGTGACCTGGTCCTGGCCTACAAGGAATCCCCCGTCGGCCAGCTGATCCACCCCGGCATCAACGAAGCCGGCGCCGTTGCAGCC
>NZ_JAYXNX010000049.1:0-594 GCF_036455295.1 Pseudarthrobacter phenanthrenivorans
AAAGTCGCCCGCTCCGTCCAATCCATGCAGCTGCGCTACGCCACCGTCACCGGAGTCGCCCGCGACGACCTCGAAGACGAAGGCGTCTGGCTCTACGCCGAAACCGTCCGCAAGATCCACGAACTGAACCCCTGCACCGGCGTCGAACTGCTCATCCCCGACTTCTCCGGCAACCCGGACCACATCGAAGCGATCTGCGACTCCAAACCCGAAGTCTTCGCCCACAACGTCGAAACCGTCCCCCGGATCTTCAAGCGGATCCGCCCCGCGTTCCGCTACGACCGCTCCCTGGACGTCATCACCCAGGGCCGCAACCACGGCATGGTCACCAAATCCAACCTCATCCTGGGCATGGGCGAAACCCGCGACGAAATTTCCGAAGCCCTCCGCGACCTCCACCACGCCGGCTGCGACCTGATCACCATCACCCAGTACCTCCGCCCCTCCGAACGGCACCTGCCCGTGGACCGCTGGGTCAAACCCCAGGAATTCGTCGACCTCCAGCACGAAGCCGAAGAAATCGGCTTCCTCGGCGTCATGTCCGGTCCCCTGGTTCGCTCCTCCTACCGCGCCGGCCGCCTCTGGGCCACCGCC
>NZ_JAYXNX010000005.1:0-51549 GCF_036455295.1 Pseudarthrobacter phenanthrenivorans
CGTCAGCGGCGTGCCCAACGGTGTCATCCGGATCATCACCGACGAAGGACAAACCCAGCAGGTCACCCTCCCTGCGTCCGGCCAGGGCACCCACACCTGGATCACCACCGCCCAGCTCTCCGCCTACGTCCGGGCGGAGGTGCGCCACCCCATGGCCGACGGAACGGCCAGCAATGGCACCAACATGGGCACGACGCTGCTGCTCGGCCCCATGGCCGCACTCACCAACCCGATCTTCCTCGGAACCAAGTAGGCCGACCCGCTCACTCCAGGTTGGCAGGTGGGTCCAGGCCTACCTGCCAACCTGCGGCATTGGCGCCTTCCATGCGGCGGCGCACCCTGGGACGGCGAATTTCCCGCCCAGGCCCAGGGCCTGGGCGGCCTGGGCCAGCAGCAGGGGTGCCACGGACTGAAGCCGTGCCACAACCTCGGCCAGGGCTACCCCCTGGCCGTGCGCGAGGGCGAAGTCCCGCTTCCTGACGGAGTCCTGAAGCGCGAGGCAGCAGCTTTCCGTTTCCGCGGCCCCGGTCATGGCGGCGGTAATGGTAAGGCTGAGGAGCGCGTCCATAACGGTTTCGTCGTCGTACGCGGCGACGGCGGACTGGATGCGCGCCAGCCGCTGGGGGAGCATTCCGAGAAAGTTGGAGAGGAACCGGACGGCGACGTGGGGGCTGTTCAGGTCCCGTCCCAGGTCATGGATCTTTTGAAGGTCAAGACCGTTGATCATGCGCGCGGAATTCCGCTTTCCCCGGCTTCTAAGTCCGCGGGGCTCTTCCGCCAAATCCCCGCCAGCATGGTGACCACCAGGACCGCCGGAGCCCCGTACATCAGAACGTTCAGGACAATGGGTTCGCGGATGGCCCGGATGGCCTGTCCGACGTACGGAACGGTGGCCACCTGCCGGTCGACGGTCGGGGTGCTGATGGTTGCCAGCCACGGGTCGACCCCGTTGTTGGCATCTCCCTTGGTCTGCACGACAATGGAGCCGTCGGCGTTGCCGGTCAGCTCGGTGACCCGGTGGGTCTCGACCCGCTGGTCCTCAACGGGGATGTGGTAGGTGATGATGTCGCCGACCTTGATTTCACTGGTGGGCACGGGCAGCGTCACGACGACGTCGCCCGGGTTGATCAGGGGAGCCATGGACCCGGTGAGCATGGTCAGCGTGTGGTAACCGAAGATGCGTGGGCCAATGGCGATCAGCAGGAAGGCTGCGAGTGCGCATGCCAACAGGGTCGTGGTGGCGGTTGCCAGCACCCGCCGCAGGGTACGGGCCGGCCGCCCGGAACCGGACGTTGCGCTGTCGTTCTGGACGCCGTCGGCCGTGCCGTGGGGGTTACGGGCGATGGGAAGTGCAGTCATGGCAGCTTTCTCGTCTGTGGTGGTTGGTTCCGGACAGCCGGAGTGGTTACCTGACCGTCTCGGTGCGCTGGGTGGCGGCAAAGTTGAAGCTGATGGTGCTGGTAGCACCCTGGAAGGAGTCCGGTGCGGCCTTGGGCAGGGTGGTGGAGACCTTCAGGTTGTCGGTCTTGCCGTTGGTCAGGGACGTGAGGTTGGCCAGGACCCGGTTGGCGCCGACGATCGGCGTTGAAGCCAGGACGGTGGTCTTGCTGCCGGAGCAGGTGTACGGGGCGGCGGTGCCGCTCCAGGCGACACTGCAGTTTTCGATGAGCAGCTGGAGGCCGTTGGAGGTGTCAGTGGTCAGGGCCGAGACCGGCGTGGCGGTGTCTGCTGTGGTGAGGGAGACGGTGCCCAGGTCGGAGTTGCCCGTGTTGTTCAGGGTGACGAGCTTTTCGACGGTGTCGCCAGGCAGGAGGCCGGTGACCGGAACGGTGAGGGTGTCTGCGGGAGTCGCGCCCAGGGCTATCTTGATGGTGCCGGCGGTGACTGCCTGGCTGGCGGTGGTGCTCGAGGAGAAGGAGCCAAAGGTGCCCATGCCGGCCACGGCGGCAGCTGTGCCGACGAGGGCTACGGAGGCGAGGATCTTGCCGGTGGTGGTCTTCATGATGCCCATTGCTTTGGTCCATTTCTGTGAAGGGCCCACCCCAGTGGGCCGGCCGTCGGAAGCCAGGCACACACTGCTTGACCTGACCTTGAATCACCATTTCCGGCGAACATCAAGACGGGTCCACGCATCGGCTCAAGATTCTCTCAAGAATGATCATCACCGCAGGTCAAGATCGATTTTGAGGGCCATGTCACACTCTGGAGGGCCCGGATTGACGGCATCCAGAGGCGACCTTGAGCAGTTCTTGAGGCACATCCGGAAGGGTGGGGGAGGGTGCCGGTCCATGGCACAGGGAAAGCACAGGGAAGGGCATCGTGGGAGGCCGCAGGAATCGGGCAAGGGGAGACGGCACATTGCTGGCGCTTCTGTTGTCCCTCCTTCTCGTTGGCGTACCCGCAGCCCGCGCAGCCTTCACGGCTTCCACGACGTCCGGCTTCACCGCAGGGGCGCTGAGGCTCTCGACACCGTCATCGTCCACCGCCGCTTCCTGCAGCCAGATTGGCAGCAGCGGAAAGTACCGCCTAAGCATCGCCGTGAACAGCGTCGGAACCGTCCCGCGGGCAACCGCCTACGTCCTGGTGGTCACCGACCCCACCGGCGTCATCTACACCATCAACCCTGCAACTAACGGGTACTCCAGCCAGACGGCCGGCGCGGGAACCTGGACCTACTACATTCAGGCGCAGTACCAGGTGTCCGGGACCACCAACGTGTGGAAGAGCAGGACTGCATCTCCGGCTTCCGTCACCTGCTGAGGCAAGGCGATCTGGAGCTTCGTTCCGGCCCGCACCCATCGCCGGTAAACACAAGAAAGCCCCGGAAAATCAGTGATTTTCCGGGGCTTCCGATTGTGCGCGGAGGGGGACTTGAACCCCCACCCCCTTTCGAGGACTAGCACCTCAAGCTAGCGCGTCTGCCATTCCGCCACCCGCGCAGGTGGTATTTCGCAGAAGCCGTCCCGCCTTTCAGCGTTTCGCGCCTCTCCGAAGCAGCGAGAAAAACTCTAACACGACTTTTCGTAGAACAACGAATCGGGGCTAGTGGGTAGGCTGAGGGCAGCGGTTTCGCCCGTGCCAGCCAGTCATTCCCTACCAAGGAGCCTTCAATGCCTGACGTCCTGCCCGAGGATGAAGTTGTCCGGATCTGCCAGGAACTCATCCGGATCGACACCTCCAACTACGGTGACGGTTCAGGGCCGGGGGAGCGGGCGGCAGCGGAGTACACCGCGGGCCTGATCGAAGAGGTGGGTATGACGGCGGAGATCTTCGAGTCCGCACCCGGCCGGGCCAACGTTGTGACCAGGATGGCGGGCGAGGACCCTTCAGCCAGCGCCTTGGTAGTGCACGGCCACCTGGACGTCGTTCCCGCGCTGCGTGACCAGTGGTCGGTGGACCCGTTTGGTGCAGAACTGAAGGATGGCCTTATCTGGGGCCGCGGCGCCGTCGATATGAAGGACATGGACGCCATGATCCTTTCCGTCCTGCGGAACTTCGCCAGGGAAGGCAGGAAGCCCAAGCGCGACATCATCTTCGCGTTCTTTGCTGATGAGGAGGCCGGCGGCGTGTATGGCGCCCGGTACGCCGTGGATAACCGCCCGGAACTCTTCGAAGGAGCCACCGAGGCTATTTCCGAGGTGGGCGGCTTCTCGGCCACCATCGGCGGCCAGCGGACCTACCTGCTGCAAACGGCGGAAAAGGGCATTTCGTGGCTGCGCCTCGTGGCGCACGGAAGGGCCGGCCACGGCTCCCAGATCAACACCGACAACGCCGTCACCCGGCTTGCCGCCGCCGTCACGCGCGTCGGTGAATACAAGTGGCCCATCGAGCTCACTCCCACCACGCGCCAGTTCCTTGACGGGGTGACTGAACTCACCGGCGTGGAGTTCGACGCCGACAATCCGGACCTGCTGCTCAACCAGCTTGGCACCGTAGCCAGGTTCGTGGGCGCCACCCTGCAGAACACCACCAACCCGACGCTTCTCAAGGGCGGCTACAAGCACAACGTCATCCCGGAATCCGCCGAAGCCCTGGTGGACTGCCGCACGCTGCCGGGCCAGGAACAACAGGTCCTCGAGATCGTCCGTGAACTCGCGGGCAGCGGCGTGGATGTCAGCTACGTCCACAATGACGTCTCCCTCGAGGTGCCCTTCGCCGGCAACCTGGTTGACTCGATGATCGATGCCCTCCACAAGGAGGACCCGGGAGCCAAGGTGCTGCCCTACACGCTCTCCGGCGGTACGGACAACAAGTCGCTGAGCAGGCTCGGGATCACCGGTTACGGTTTCGCGCCCCTCATGCTGCCGGATGAACTGGACTTCACGGGCATGTTCCACGGGGTGGATGAGCGGGTCCCGGCGGACTCCCTCAAGTTCGGCGCCCGCGTGCTGAACACCCTGCTCACCAACTACTGAGAGGAGCCGGCCGTGACTCCGGAGGACCTGCTGCCCGACGAACTCCTGGAGCGTATCCGGGGCCGTGCCGCCGCCTACGACCGGGACAATGCCTTCTTCCACGAGGACCTGCAGGAACTGGCCGCGGCAGGGTACCTGAAGCTTTTCGTTCCAGCGTCCGACGGCGGCGCGGGACTTGGGCTCCAAGCGGCAGCGCAGTGCCAGCGCAGGCTGGCAACGGCTGCCCCGGCCACCGCGCTGGGCATCAACATGCACCTGGTGTGGACCGGCGTCGCGCACGTCCTGGCTGCTCGTGGCGACCACTCTCTGGCCTTCGTCCTCAAGGAAGCCGCCCAAGGCGAGGTCTTCGCGTTCGGCAACTCCGAGGCCGGCAACGACTCGGTGCTCTTCGACTCCCGGACCACCGCCACTCCGGACAGGGATGGGGGCTACTCGTTCACCGGCACCAAAATCTTCACCAGCCTCTCACCGGCGTGGACGCGCCTCGGTATCTTCGGCAAGGACCAGGGCGCCAGGGACGGGGCCGGGGAACTGGTCCACGGGTTCATCACCCGGGAAACGCCCGGCTGCAGGATCCTGGACGACTGGGACACGCTGGGCATGCGCGCGAGCCAGTCCGCCACAACTGTCCTGGACGGTGCCACCGTTCCAGCGGAGAGGATTTTCCGGAAACTGCCGGTGGGCCCCAACGCCGACCCGCTGATCTTCGGGATCTTCGCCTGCTTTGAAAGCCTCCTCGCCGCCGTCTACACCGGGCTGGGTGAACGCGCCCTGGCCGTAGGCGTGGAGACGGCCAAGCGGCGCACCTCGTTCAAGAACGGCGGCCGCAGTTACGCCCAGGACCCGGACATTCGCTGGAAGGTGGCAGAAGCCGCCATGGCAATGGACAACCTGTACCCCCAGCTCGCCGCGGTGACTAGGGACGTCGACGCCCTGGCGGACCACGGCTCCCAATGGTTCCCCAAGTTGGTGGGCCTCAAAGTCAACGCCACGGAAACCGCACGCCGCGTGGTGGACCTGGCCATCCGCGTGAGCGGGGGATCAAGCTACTTCAGGGGCTCGGAACTGGAGCGCCTTTACCGGGACGTGCTGGCCGGGATGTTCCACCCGTCGGACGACGAATCGGCCCACAACACCGTGGCCAACGCGTGGCTGGGGCCGCTGGAAGACTAGACGGTCCGCTGGACCTGCATCACCCGGCGGCGCAGCCAAAAGCGCCTGCCGCCGCCCACGTAGAGCTTGCTGCGTTCCAGTTCCCACTTGCCGTATTCGGAGTGTTCCACCAGCCGGCGCCGCGCCTCCGGCAGGGAATCATCAGGGCTGACGGTCAATACGAGGTACTCGTACTGACGCAAATAATCCCGTTCCCGCTGGACCGAGCTGGTGAGAAATTGTTCCTTCATTTGCTCTCCATTTTCGTCCTTTTCCGGCTAACGTGAAGTCATGAGCATCGATCCGCGTGTCGCGCTTTCGTCCCTGACCACCGCTTTGGAAGAACACCTTATAGCAGCATCGAACCGCCGCGGGGACGGTGACCCCTCCGTCGAGGCAGCTTTTTTCGCCGTAGCGGATGCCTTCGAGGTTTACGAGGACGCACTCTACGAGGCCTACAACGAAGTTACCCCGTTGCAGGTCTTCGATGACGAGGACGAAGAGGACGAGGAAGCAGACGTGGACGACGAAGACCTGGAGATCGTCGAGGAGTAGCTGCGCCGCGGGGGCCGGGCTGCCATGACGCCCGGCAGGCCCTCAGGTGGCGGAAACGTCCTCCAGCGCCCGTGTAATCTGCGGGGGCAGGGGAGCGAGCTGGCCGTCCAGGACTTCCTTCAGCTGCACGGGCGTGCGCGCTCCAACTATGGCAGTGGCAACGCCGTGCTGCGACAGCAGCCAGGACAACGCCACGTCGTGGGGTGTCCGGCCCAGCCCGTTTGCCGCCACGCACACCGCATCCACAATGCGGGAGGGCTTTTCTTCAAGATAGGGCTCAACATATGCGGCTTCCGTCAGCGAAGAGCCGCGCGACCCGGCGGGGATACTGCCCCGGTACTTGCCGGTGAGGACCCCGCGGCCCAGGGGAGCCCATGCCATCAGCCCCAACCCGGCGTCCTCCACGGCCGGGATCAGTTCCGCCTCCGGCGCCCTGTTAAGGAACGAGTATTCGGCCTGGGCGGCAACCAGCGGGACGCGGTTGACGGCGGCGGCCTTGGCGGCCTGCCAGCCTTTGAAGTTCGAGATACCGGCATACCGCGCACGTCCGGTCCTGACAGCGAATTCCAGCGCGGACAAAGTTTCGTCGAGGGGGACGTTTCCGTCCCACGCCTCGGTAAACCAGAGGTCGACATAGTCGGTGCCCAGTCTGGCCAGGCTGGCGTCAAGTCCGGTGAGCATCGCGTTCCGTGACGTATCCACCGCACGGCGCCCGTCCGGTGTCGTCATCCCGGCCTTGGTGGAGATGGAAATCTCCGTGCGGGACACCACATCGCCAAGCAACGAGCCCAGGACGGCCTCCGAACCGCCGCCCGAGTAGGAAGCCGAGGTGTCCAGGTGCCGGCCGCCGGCGTCGAGGAAGGTGCGCAGCAGTTCCGATGCGTCCTGTTCGTCGGTTTCCCCGCCCCATGACCGGGTGCCCAGGGAGAGGGCTGAGACTCGCAATCCACTGTTGCCGACGTAACGCTGCTGCATAGCAGCAAGCTTACGGGCAGATGCACCGGCGCCATGCCGTAGGGTCTTACCGTGAACTGGTTTGAAGCGGCCCTGCTGGGCCTTGTGCAGGGACTGACCGAATTTCTACCTATTTCATCGAGTGCGCACCTGCGGATCGTGGGGGAGTTCCTCCCCAATGCGGAGGACCCTGGTGCGGCCTTCACGGCTATCACGCAGCTCGGCACGGAGACCGCGGTGCTGATCTTCTTCTGGCGCGATATTGTCCGGATAGTCAAAGCGTGGGCGGGGTCCCTTACCGGCAAGGTGCCGCGCCAGGATCCTGACGCAAGGATGGGCTGGCTGGTCATCCTTGGCAGCGTTCCCATTGTCGTGCTGGGGCTGCTCTTCCAGGACCAGATCGAGTCCGTGCTCCGCAGCATGTGGATCGTCGCCACCATGCTGATCGTCTTCGGCCTCATTCTCGCCGTCGCCGACGCCGTCGGCGCCCAGAAACGGGACCTTGCCCACCTGACCTACAAGCACGGCATCCTTTACGGCCTGGCGCAGGCACTCGCCTTGATCCCCGGGGTTTCCCGGTCCGGCGGAACCATCACCGCCGGCCTGCTGATGGGCTACACACGTGAGGCCGCGGCCCGGTACTCCTTCCTGCTGGCCATTCCCGCGGTGTTCGGCAGCGGGCTGTACCAGTTGTACAAGGTGGTCACCAAGGAGGGCATCTCCGGGCCGTTCGGCCTTCCGGAGACAGCACTTGCTACCGTGATCGCCCTGGTGGTGGGCTACGTCATTATCGGCTGGTTCCTGAAGTTCGTCTCCACCCGCAGCTACCGCCTCTTCGTCTGGTACCGCATCTTCCTGGGCCTGGCGCTGTACCTCCTGCTCGGTTTCGGCGTCATCAGCGCCTAGGACTAGGCTGGGCTTGTGAAATCCTGGACTTCCCGCCCCGTTCCTGCCCTGCCCGGAAACATGCCCGCCATCCGGCTGTTCGACACTGCGGCCGGCAGCGAACTTCCGCTGGAACACGAGGCAAGACCCTCCATGTATGTCTGCGGGATCACTCCCTACGACGCCACCCACATGGGCCACGCGGCCAGCTACGTCGCTTTTGACCTGCTGAACCGGGCCTGGCGTGATGCCGGCAGCGAGGTTTCCTACGTGCAGAACGTCACGGACGTGGACGACCCCCTGCTTGAACGCGCCACCGCCACCGGCGTTGACTGGCGCGACCTCGCCGCCCAGCAGGTGGAACTCTTCCAGACTGACATGGAAGCCCTGAACGTCCTCGCGCCGGACCACTACGTCGGCGCTGTGGAATCCATCGGCCTGATCGTGCCCGAGGTGGAACGGCTGGTCAGCATGGGGCTGGCGTACCAAGTGGCGGGTGCCAACGGCGAGCCTGACGGCGATGTCTATTACGACGTCGAAGCGGCCGGCAAGCACTCAGCGGCTCCTGACGCCTGGGTCCTGGGATGCATTTCCCACTTGAGCGAAAGCGCCATGCTTGAGCTCTTCGCCGAGCGCGGCGGGGATCCCGGCAGGGCCGGGAAGCGGCAGGCGCTCGACCCCCTTCTCTGGCGTGTGGAACGGCCGGGGGAACCGAGCTGGCCCGGCGGCAGCCTGGGCGCCGGCAGGCCCGGCTGGCACATCGAGTGCACCGTCATCGCACAGAAGTACCTGCCGTCACCCTTCACCGTGCAGGGTGGGGGATCGGACTTGATTTTCCCCCACCACGAAATGGGCGCCGGCCATGCGTATTCGCTCGCCGGGGTTCCCCTGGCCCGGCACTATGCCCACGCCGGCATGGTGGGGCTCGACGGCGAGAAGATGAGCAAGTCGAAGGGCAACCTGGTGCTGGTGTCCAAGCTGCGTGCGGCGGGTGAGGACCCGGCTGCGATCCGGCTGGCAATCCTGGCCCACCACTACCGGTCCGACTGGTCCTGGACCGATGAAGGCTTCACGGCCGCAAAAGCAGACCTGGCGGCGTGGCGCAAAGCCCTGGACCACGCTCCCGTGGGCTCGGGCCAGGCGCTGCTTGCCGAAATGCGCGAAGCACTGGCAGCAGACCTGAACGCGCCGGCAGCAGTTGCCGCCGTGTCACGCTGGGCCCGGTCGGCGAACGACGCCGGTGCTGCCGCCAGCGCTGCTGACAGCGCCCTGGTCAAGGACGCCGTGGACGCCCTCCTCGGCATCCGGCTTTAGACGCAAGCTCGCAGCTAAAAACAGAAGAGGCCTGTCCGGGAGGACTCCCGGACAGGCCTCTTCTGTTTAAAAGGACTGACCGGCGCTAGGGCCGGTCCTGGCCCCGGCGCTTCAGGTACCGCTCAAACTCGCGGGCAATGGACTCGCCACTGGCCTCTGGAAGGTCGGCGGTGTCCTTGGCTTCCTCCAGCTGCCGGACGTAGGCAGCAATCTCGGGGTCCTCGGTGGCGAGTTCGTCCACGCCGCGTTCCCAGGCGTCGGCTTCCTCTGCCAGCTCGTGGGTATCCAACGGCACCTGCAGCAGTTCCTCAATGCGGTGCAGAAGGGCAAGCTGGGCCTTTGGCGAAGGAGCCTGCGCCACATAATGGGGGACGGCGGCCCACAGGGACACCGCAGGGATCCCCGCCAACAGGGCAACCTCGGACAGGACGCCCACAATCCCAAC
This sequence comes from Pseudarthrobacter phenanthrenivorans, assembly GCF_036455295.1. GTDB lineage: Bacteria > Actinomycetota > Actinomycetes > Actinomycetales > Micrococcaceae > Arthrobacter > Arthrobacter phenanthrenivorans_C. The sequence goes on from NZ_JAYXNX010000005.1 coordinate 9,721, forward strand.
CGGGCCTTCGTACTGGGACGCCTCCAGGTTCATGCGCTCCCGCAGCGGGGCGTCATCGGAGGACGTGCTCACGGGGATCGGGCGGCTGTGCGGCACATCTGCCAGCAGTGCACCCACCAGCACCACATAGTCGACGTTGAGGGCCTCGGCGTGGGCCAGCAGTTCGGCGGTGTAGGCGCGCCACTTGTAGGAGGGCTCCGTTCCCTGCACAAAGATGACGTCCACGTTCGAGTTGGGCGCAGTGGCCTTGTAGATCCGGGTGGAAGGCCACTTGATCTTGCGTTCGCCGGCCGCATTCCGGCGGACTGTGGGGCGCGTGAACTGGAAGTCGTAGTATTCGTCGGCATCGATGGATGCCACTTTCTTTCCACCCCACAACTTGTTCAGGTAACGCAACGAATCGCTGGCGGCCTCTCCGGCGTCGTTCCATCCTTCGAAGGCGGCAAGCATCACCGTTATTCGCTGTCCTTCAGCCACTGGCTGCAGGAACCGTTCCCGCTCGGGTCCGGCACCCTGATCGGCGGTGTCTCCCTCGAAGCTATTCATTTCTTCACCCTACGTCCAAGGTGCGCGCTTGCGCATGGAATGAAGCGCCGCAAATCGCGGGAAACCGGAGCAAAGGGCTCCCGCCATGCCCGATATTCGCCAAGGGCGTAGCCCACAGCCTGCGCCCAGCCATCCCCCGTAGACTGGCGTCATGCGATCTCCTGCCCCCGGTTCACCGCTCAAAGCCGTCCTTTGGGACATGGACGGCACCATCGTGGATACGGAGCCCTACTGGATCGCCGCGGAGCACGCGCTGGTCGAATCCCACGGCGGAACGTGGAGCCACCACCAGGCAATGCAGCTGGTGGGCCAGTCACTGACGTTTTCGGCAGGACTGCTCCAGGAGGCCGGCGTCGAGCTTGAAATCCGCGAGATCATCGACACCCTTACCGCCCAGGTGATCAGCAGTGTGCAGCAGCGGGTGCCATGGCGCCCGGGTGCCCGCGAGCTGCTTGAGGAGCTGCATTTGTCCGGCATCCGCTGTGCGCTGGTCACCATGTCCGAAGGCCCCCTGGCGCGCGAAGTAGTGGCGAGCCTCCCGCGGCCATATTTTGAGGTAGTGGTGACCGGGGACACCGTAAGCCAGGGCAAGCCCCACCCGGAGGCCTACCTCACCGCCGTCGAACTGCTGCAGGAAGACGATCCAGAACTTGGCCTACACCACTGCATCGCCCTTGAGGACTCAGTCCCCGGTGTGGCCGCGGCAGTGGCATCCGGGGTTACCACCGTAGCCGTGCCGCACATCGTGCCGCTGCCGGACAACGGCGACTACGCGCTCTGGGACACTCTCGCAGGGCGCAGCATTACAGAGCTTGAAGCCCTGTTGCCCGGCACGGTTCGGGCCGCTTCGGCCTCCGCGTCCGCGGGTGATGCACGTGGCTGACCCAGGAGCGGGAACGGGCACCCAACAGGGCAGCCCGGGCCGCCGCGAAGGAATCCCGCTGGGACGCATCGCCGGGGTACCGGTGGTGCTCGCTTATTCATGGTTTGTCATCGCGGCCTTCACGGTCATTGTCTACGGACCGGTACTGGCCAAGAACAATCCCATGCTCGGAATGGCCGCCTACTTGGTCGCCCTTGCCTACGCCGTCCTGCTGCTGATCTCCGTTCTCGTGCACGAGTTGGCCCATGCGCTGACCGCGAAGATCTATGGCTGGCCCACGCAGAAGATCGTCCTCAACCTGTGGGGCGGCCACACCCAGTTTGAAAGCTTTACGTCCTCCCCGGGACGGGCCGTGCTCGTGGCTTTTGCCGGACCCGCAGCGAACTTCCTCCTTGCCGGCGGCGCGTGGCTGGTGCTCGGTACCGACAGCCTTGGCAGTGTCGCCGGGATCCTGACGAACATCTTTATGTGGGCCAACTTCCTTATCGGTGTCTTCAACGTCCTGCCCGGACTTCCGCTGGACGGTGGCCGGCTGGTGGAATCCATTGTCTGGAAAGCCACCGGCAGCCAGGCCAAGGGAACCGTGGCTGCCGGATGGGGCGGCCGCATCATCGTCCTGGCGATCGCGTACTGGTTCCTCCTGCGCCCCTACCTCGCCGGTGACCGGCCGGACTTCAGCCTCATCATGATCACCATCCTGGTGGGCGGTTTTCTCTGGATGGGAGCCTCGGCCTCCATCCAGCAGGGAACGCTGCGCGGACGCCTCCCGTTGGTCAGCGCCGCCGCTTTGTCGACGCCGGCCGCCGGCGTTGCTGCCACCGGTACCGTCCGCGACGCCCTCCGGGTGCAGGCAGCAGGAACACCGTCGGTGGTGGTGTGCGGACCTGACGGCCGGCCCCAGGGGGTGGTGGACCAGGATGCATTGGCCGCCGTGCCCGCGGCAGCTGCCGACACGACCCCGATCACCGCCGTAGCCTTCCCCCTCGCTGCCGGAGCCTACGTTCCCGAGTGGTCCAAGGGACAGGAACTGATCCAGTTCCTGTCACAGCTGGAAGGACGCCATTACGCGGTAGTGGACCACAACGGCAGCGTCACCGGGCTGCTGACCCAGGATGCTGTCCTCGCAGCCATGACAGGAAAGCGCCAAGGCACCGATAGGCGCCGGCAGGGCCAGAACCGGTAGAGTTACCTGCCGGTCGTGCATTGCCGCTGGAAGGGGCCACCCTGTCCCCCGGGACGTTTCCCTCCGCGGCGTAAAAGGTTTTACAGGAGCGAGGAAAAATCATGAGCAGCGAAACTGCCGTCAATGACGCCCAGGGAGCAGCCCAAGCCGGTGCCGCCGCGGGCGGCTCGCAGCCGGTGGGAGCTGCCCGTCGCCGCGGCCCCTTCCGCGAAGGCGAACGCGTCCAGCTCACGGACGAACGCGGCCGGATGAACACCATCACACTCGAGCGTGGTGGAGCATTCCACACCCACCGCGGCTTCCTGAACCACGATGAAATCATCGGCAAGGTGGACGGCTCGGTGGTGGTCAACAACGTGGGCCAGCAGTACCAGACGCTTCGGCCCCTGCTCTCCGACTTTGTGCTGTCCATGCCGCGCGGCGCCGCCGTCGTTTATCCCAAGGACGCCGGCCAGATCGTCACCATGGCCGATATCTTCCCCGGCGCACGCGTGGTGGAAGCCGGCGTCGGCTCGGGTGCCCTGTCCATCTCCCTGCTCCGCGCCGTGGGCGACAACGGCTACCTGCATTCCTTTGAACGGCGGGAGGAGTTCGCGGACATCGCCCGCGGCAACGTCGAGACCATCTTCGGCGGGCCGCACCCCGCCTGGCAGATTTCCCTCGGCGACTTCCAGGAGGAAGTAGTCAAGGCTGAGGAGCCCGGATCCGTGGACCGCGTAGTCCTGGACATGCTGGCACCGTGGGAATGCCTCGACGCCGTCGCCACCGTCCTTGCGCCGGGCGGCGTCTGGATCAACTATGTTGCCACCGTCACTCAGCTTTCGCGCACGGCAGAGGCCATCCGGGCCGATGGCCGCTTCACTGAACCGGATGCCTGGGAGTCCCTGGTCCGCGGCTGGCACCTCGAAGGGCTCGCCGTCCGCCCGGACCACCGGATGGTGGCCCACACCGGATTCCTGCTAGTTACCCGGCGGCTCGCAGATGGAGTCACCGGCATCTCCGTCAAGCGCCGTCCCTCCAAAACCGAGTTCAACGAGGAAGACGTCAACGCCTGGACGCCCGGCGCCGTGGGGGAGCGGGCAGTGTCAGACAAGAAGCTGCGCCGCGCTGCCCGTGACGCCATTGCCGGCACGAACGTCGTGGATACCCCCGAGGTCACGAACTAGTCCAGATTTCGAGAGTCTCCATCCCTACCCGCCTTCTTGGGACTAATGTCTTAAGAGAAGCGCAGGAAGGGGCTGATACATCATGGAGACACCAAACCAGGACTCCGGACGTACACCGGCAGAGCAGTCTGCCGCCAACGACCTCTCGGTTGCTGACCGCCAGGTCAACATACTTCGGGACAAGCTCAGGCATATTGACCGCCAGTTGGCAGCGGCGACGCAGAACAACTCCAAGCTGGTCAGCATGCTCGAGACTGCGAAGGCAGAGATCCTTCGGCTGAAAAATGCCCTGGACCAGGAAGGCCAGCCGCCCTACAGCTTCGGCACTATTCTTCAAATCAACCCCAAGCGGCAGCCCGCTCCGGGCAACAGCGGCCAGGCGGCCACCGAGGAATCGGTGGACATCTTCAACGCCGGCCGGAAAATGCGCGTGGGCGTCAGCCCCTTGGTGAATATCAACCAGCTATCCGTGGGCCAGGAAGTGCTGCTGAACGAAGCACTCCTGATTGTCGCCGGACTGGGCTACGAGCGCGCCGGCGAACTGGCCACCCTGAAGGAGATGCTGGGGCGCGACCGCGCGCTGGTCGTCGGCCGCGCCGACGAGGAACGAGTGGTGCGTCTCTCTGGAGCGCTCCAGGCGGAGAAGCTCAGGGTCGGTGATGCCCTCTCGGTCGATTCCCGCACCGGCTATGCCTTGGAAAAAGTGCCCCGTTCCGAGGTGGAGAACCTTGTCCTCGAGGAAGTCCCGGACATTACCTACGAGGACATCGGCGGCCTCGGTCCCCAGATCGAGCAGATCCGCGACGCCGTGGAACTTCCGTTCCTGCATCCGGACCTCTACCGGGAGCACGGTTTGAAGGCGCCCAAGGGAATCCTCCTGTACGGTCCTCCAGGCTGCGGCAAAACCCTGATCGCCAAAGCTGTCGCCAATTCCCTGGCTGCGCGGGCCGCCGAGCGGTCCGGCAACGTGGACCTCAAGAGCTACTTCCTGAACATCAAGGGACCCGAACTCCTTGACAAATACGTGGGCGAAACGGAGCGGCACATCCGCCTGATCTTCTCCCGAGCCCGGGAAAAGGCCTCGGACGGCAGCCCCGTGGTGGTGTTCTTCGACGAAATGGACTCCTTGTTCCGCACGCGCGGCACCGGTATCTCGTCCGACGTCGAAACCACCATCGTGCCCCAGCTCCTCAGCGAGATTGACGGCGTGGAGCGCCTGGACAACGTCATCGTCATCGGCGCATCCAACCGCGAGGACATGATTGACCCGGCCATCCTCCGGCCCGGCCGGTTGGATGTGAAGGTCAAGATCCAACGGCCCGACGCGGAAGCGGCCGCCGACATCTTCAACAAATACATCACGCCCGATCTTCCATTCCACGAATCGGATCTGGCCGAACACAACGGCGATATCCAGGCCACCGTCGATGCCATGGTCCAGCGCACCGTGGAAGCCATGTACTCCACGGACAAGTCCAACGAGTTCCTGGAAGTCACCTACGCCAACGGCGACACGGAAATGCTGTACTTCAAGGATTTCAACTCCGGCGCCGTGGTGCAGAATGTGGTGGACCGGGCCAAGAAGTACGCCATCAAGGATTTACTGACCACCCACCAGAAGGGACTCCGGATCGAGCACCTGCTGCGGGCGGTGGTGGACGAGTTCCGTGAACACGAGGACATGCCCAACACCACCAACCCGGATGACTGGGCCAGGATTTCCGGAAAGAAGGGCGAACGGATCACTTACATCCGCACCATCGTTCAAGGGAAAGCAGGCCAGGAGCCCGGCAAGTCCATCGAGACCATGCCTACCACAGGACAGTATCTATGACGGGTGCACAGGGATCCGCCGGTGGGGAGGCTCTCCCCGCCGGCGGGGCCATGCGGGTCATGGGGGCGGAAACCGAATACGGCATCCACGCCCCTTCCGCACCCTCCGCCAATGCCACCATGATGAGCGCCCGAGTGGTGCAGGCGTACGCCCAGGTCACCCGGCAGCGGGCTGCGGGTGGAGCTGAAACCCGTTGGGACTACACCGATGAAGAGCCGCTCCACGACGCCCGGGGCTGGACGGTGGACAGGGGCACGGCCCATCCCAGCCAGCTGACCGACCAGCCGCCTGTGCTTGATGCAGAAGCGGTGGCTCTGGCCTACGGCCGCGAGGAGCTTGAACTGGACGGGCAGGATGAGTCCGGAACCCTCCTCATGAACATGGTCCTGGGCAATGGGGCTCGGCTTTACGTGGACCATGCACACCCTGAGTACTCAAGTCCGGAGGTCACCAACCCACGGGATGCGGTGGCCTGGGACGCTGCGGGGGACCTGGTTGGCCTTGCCGCCGTGCGCCGTCTGGCGGCGGACCCTGCCCTTCCGCCGGTCAACCTCTACAAGAACAACACGGACAACAAGTCCGTGTCCTACGGTTCCCACGAAAACTACCTCATGCCCAGGTCGGTGCCTTTCGGGGACATAGTTCGCGGGCTGACCCCATTTTTTGTGAGCCGCCAGGTGGTGTGTGGAGCAGGCCGCGTCGGAATCGGCCAGGACAGCTCCGTCCCCGGCTTTCAGATCAGCCAGCGGGCGGACTTCTTCGAAGCCGAAGTGGGCCTGGAAACCACTATCCGCAGGCCTATCATCAACACCCGGGATGAGCCGCACGCCACCGCCGACAAGTACCGGCGCCTTCACGTCATCATCGGGGACGCCAACCTGAGCCAGGTCTCCAACTACCTCAAGTTCGGCACCACGGCGCTGGTCCTCAGCCTCATCGAGGCCGGTCTGGCACCCAAAATCGAGGTCTTCGAGCCCGTCGCAGCGCTGAAGACCGTAAGCCACGACACCACACTGACCGCGAAGCTGCGCCTGCTGGACGGCCGGCGCGTCACCGCACTGGACCTTCAGTGGATGTACCACGAGGCCGCCGCCAAGCTTGCCCAGGACACGGGCGTCGGTGACGCAGTGGACGGTGACGGGCACACCCACGAGGTACTGGAGCGGTGGGCGTGGGTGCTCACCCAGCTTGATAGTGACCGCTCTGCTGCTGCCTCCTCTGTGGAATGGCTGGCCAAACTTTCCCTGCTGGAGGGCTACCGCCAGCGCGACGGATTGGAGTGGAGCGATGCCAGGCTGGGCCTGGTGGATCTCCAGTGGGCCGATATCAGGCCCGAGAAAGGCCTCTACTACCGGCTCCTGTCCAGGAACCGGATGCAACGTGTGGTGGATGATGCCGCCATCGCAAGGGCCGTGTCCGAGCCTCCGGCGGATACCCGGGCCTTCTTCCGGGGCAAGTGCATCAGCAGCTTCGGCAAGGACGTGGTGGGGGCAAGCTGGGACTCCGTCATCTTCGACGTGCCAGGCTACGGACGGCTTCAGCGGGTTCCTACCCGGGAGCCCCTGAGGGGAACCAAAGTCCTCACCGGAGCGTTGTTTGAGCGCTACCGGGACGCGGCCCCGTTCCTCGGCGAACTGCTGGGACACAACAGCACTCCGCCTGCGGCGTAAACCGCGCCGGAACTCCCATCCCGTGGCAGGATGGGCATATCGGCGGATCCGCTTGATCCGCCGAAGTCAGAAGGAGGGAAACCAATGGCAGGCCAGGAGCAACAGCAGCCGCAGTCACGCGACACCCAGGTCGACGAAGAGATCCCCGAGGCACCCCCGGCTCCGCCCGAAGGGCAGGCCTCGGCATCAACCGAAGGCGTGGATGACCTGCTCGACGAAATCGACGGCGTCCTGGAATCCAACGCCGAGGAGTTCGTCCGGGCCTTTGTCCAAAAGGGCGGCCAGTAACCCGGACCCGGGAGGTGGCGGAAGCCGCGGACGGCCGGAATCTGTACCGACGTTGAAGTACCACGTTCAAGGAGTGATGAGTGCAGGAATCAACCGCCAACCAGGTAGCCGCCAACGCCACCTCGTCCTTTACCGAGCACCTTCTACGGGACCGGCCTGAGTTGTTGCCCTTCAACCGGTCCCTTCAGGGTGGTGCGTCGGGGGCTGCCCCTTTGCAGGTTCCGCACGCCACGACCATCGTTGCCATGAGCTACGGTGGCGGTGTCCTGATGGCCGGCGACAGGCGGGCCACCATGGGAAACGTCATCGCCAGCAGGCACATCGAAAAGGTCTTCCCGGCGGACCACTTCTCCGTCCTTGGCATCGCCGGCACAGCCGGCATAGCAATCGACCTGACCAGGCTTTTCCAGGTCGAACTTGAACATTACGAAAAGATTGAGGGAACGCAGCTCAGCCTCGAAGGCAAGGCCAACCGGCTCGGGGCCATGATCAGGGGCAACCTCCCGCTGGCCTTGCAAGGGCTCGCAGTAGTCCCTCTGTTTGCAGGTTTTGACACCACCGCCGGTCTCGGCCGCCTGTTCTCCTACGACGTTACCGGCGGCAGGTACGAGGAACACGAACACCACACGGTGGGGTCCGGTTCCGTCTTCGCCCGTGGCGCCTTGAAAAAACTGTGGCGCCCCAACCTGACGGCAGCGGAAGCGCTGTCCGTCGCCGTGGAATCCCTGTACGACGCCGCCGACGACGATTCCGCCACCGGCGGCCCGGACACGGTGAGGCAGTTGTGGCCCGTGGTCTACACGGTGGACAGCACGGGAGCCCGACGTGTTCCGGAGGCCGAACTCGCAGCCGCGTCGCGCGGCGTGATCGAAGCCCGCACCATCGCCGGACGGGAGGCCTGAGATGACGCAGCAGTTCTATGTGTCCCCCGAGCAGCTGATGAAGGACCGTGCGGATTTCGCGCGGAAGGGCATCGCCCGCGGCCGCTCAGTGGTGGTCATCAGCTGCGCCGACGGCATTGCGCTCGTGGCGGAGAACCCTTCGCCGTCCCTGCATAAGGTCGGCGAAATCTACGACAAGATCGCGTTTGCCGCAGTTGGCAAGTACAACGAATTCGAAAGCCTCCGCCAGGCCGGTGTCCGCTACGCCGACGTCCGCGGTTACTCCTATGACCGCGAGGACGTTACCGCCCGCGGTCTTGCCAGCGTTTACGCGCAAAGCCTGGGCGCCGTCTTCACCGCCGAGCAAAAGCCGTTTGAAGTTGAACTCGCCGTGGCCGAAGTAGGTCCCACCCAAGCCGAAGACCATCTCTACCGATTAACTTTCGATGGCTCGATCGCGGACGAGCACAGTTTTGTCGTCATGGGCGGACAGGCTGAGAAGGTTTCCGCGGTCATCGATGCCGGATGGCAGGCGTCCCTGGGCTTCGCCGATGCCGTGCGGCTCGCGGTGAAGGGACTGACGCCCGCCCAGGAGGGAGACCAGCCGCCGACGCCGTTGCCGCCAAGCGCCCTTGAAGTGGCCGTCCTCGACAGGCTTTCCGACAGTTCCCGCGGCACCCGGCGCGCCTTCCGCAGACTGAGCGGCGCGGACATCACAGCCCTGCTGGCCTAGGAGGAACACATGGACAAGAGAATCTTCGGCATTGAAACCGAATTCGGGATCTCCTACTCGAGTCCCGACTCAAGGCCTCTTGCTCCGGAGGAGGTGGCGCGATACCTTTTCCGCAAGGTGGTCAGCTGGGGGCGCTCATCCAACGTGTTCCTTACCAACGGTTCGCGGCTTTATCTCGACGTAGGGTCCCACCCGGAATACGCCACGGCGGAATGCGATGACCTTGCCCAGCTGATCGCCCACGACCGCGCTGGTGAACTGATCCTCGATGACCTCGTGGATGAAGCCCAGGCCCGGCTCGCCGCTGAGGGCTTCAATGGCACCGTGTACCTTTTCAAGAACAACACCGACTCGGCGGGCAACTCGTACGGCAGCCACGAAAACTACCTCATTCCCCGGCGGGGCGAGTTTTCCCGCCTTGCCGAGATCCTGATTCCGTTCCTGGTTACCCGCCAGCTCATCGCCGGGGCGGGAAAGATCCTGAAGACACCGCATGGTGCCACCTACGCCTTCTCCCAGCGCGCCGACCACATCTGGGAGGGCGTCTCCTCGGCCACCACCCGGTCCAGGCCCATCATCAACACCAGGGATGAGCCCCATGCCGATGCCGAGTTCTACCGGCGGCTGCACGTCATCGTGGGTGATTCCAACATGTCCGAAGCTACGGCGCTGATGAAAATCGGCACTGTGGACCTGGTCCTTCGGATGATCGAAGCAGGGGTGATCATGCGTGACATGCGGATGGAGAACCCCATCCGCAGCATCCGGGAAATCTCCCACGACCTCACCGGACGCGCGCTGGTGCGCCTCGCAAACGGGCGCCAGCTCACTGCCTTGGAGATTCAGCAGGAGTACCTGGGCAAGGTCACGGCCTTCGTCAAGGAACACGGTGCCCACAACCAGCATGTTCCGTTGATCCTCGATCTGTGGGAGCGGACACTCCACGCCATTGAGTCGGGCGACACCAGGGGCATTGACACTGAGATCGATTGGGCCATCAAGAAGAAGCTGATGGACAACTACCGCGAACGCCACGGCCTGGGACTGGATGCGCCCCGGATCGCCCAGTTGGACCTCACGTACCACGACATTTCCCGTAGCCGCGGGCTCTTCTACCTGCTGCAATCCCGCGGTGCGGTCCGGCGGATCGTTGACGATACGGTCATCAAGGGGGCGGTCGATGCACCACCGCAAACCACCCGTGCCAAGCTGCGGGGTGACTTTGTCCGCCGTGCGCAGGAACTGGGGCGGGACTACACAGTGGACTGGGTGCATCTTAAACTGAATGACCGCGCCCACCAGACGATCCTGTGCAAGGATCCCTTCCGCAGCGTCGACGACCGCGTGGAGGCTCTTCTGGACTCTATGGGCTGACGTCCAGCTTCAGGGTCTATTCTGGATAAGGTCCTTTTTAAAGGGGACCCTTCGAACGGCATTGTCCGCCGCGATGCGGAATGTCGTATCCACCCTGCCCCGACGAAAGTTTTCCTACGTGCGCCGACTACTAGCAATCCTCCTTCCCGGCCTGCTGCTCCTGACCGCCTGCGGAGGCACATCTTCGCAGCCAGAGCCCAGCAGCCAGTCCGCCGGGGAGACTGCAAAGTTCGACTCCCTCAAACTGACCGACAACGGGGACAAGAAGGCCCCGGGTGTGGACTTCGACAAGCCGCTGACAGTTACCCAGCCCACCATCAAGGTGGTGTCCGAAGGCAGCGGTGCCACCATCAAGGCAAACCAGGTAGCCAAGATCTCTATCCTTGCCCTGAACGGCACGGACGGCTCGCAGCTTGAGGATACGTTTCCCAATGAGCCGGAAAGCCTGGAACTGAATGATCAGCTCAAGACCAGCAGCGCCGTCATCTACAACGCGTTCGTAGGTGCCAAGGTTGGGTCCAGCCTGGCGCTGGCCGTCCCCGGACAGCAGAGCTCTCCTTCCGCGAGCCCCAGCCCCTCCGACGGCGCAAGCCCCTCTGACAGCGCCAGCCCGAGCCCCAGCGCCGCGGCCCAGCCCACCCAGCTGCTGATCATCAAAGTAGTGTCTGCTGCCGACGCGACCCCCGTCCTGGACAAGCCCCAGGGCGAAACGGTGACCCCGCCGGCCGGCCTGCCGACTGTGACGGATAAGGACGGCGTGCCGCAGATCAATGTTGCAGGTGCTCCCGCCCCCACATCGCTGGTCTCCCAGGACCTGATCAAGGGCACCGGCGCCGTGGTCAAGGAAAGCGACACCCTGACTGTCAACTACGTTGGCGTCAACCTGGCCGACGGCACCAAGTTCGACTCCAGCTTTGACCGCGGCCAGCCTGCCACCTTCCCCCTCTCCGGTGTCATCAAGGGCTGGACGCAGGGCCTCACCGGCAAGACTGTAGGTTCCCGCGTACTGCTGGTGATCCCCAAGGACCTGGCCTACGGCGACGCCGGCCAGGGCCAGGCAAAGGGCGACCTTGTCTTCGTAGTGGACATCCTCGGGGTCAAGTAGCAAGACTTACAGGGACGCCGCGACCTTCGCGGCACCCATCACTATCACGCATAGGAGCAAGCATGTCGTTTGGACAGCGGGAATTCGACCGCCAGAAGCCCGAGATCGATTTCCCCGAAGGCGATGTCCCCTCGGAACTCGTCATCACCGACCTCATTGAGGGAACGGGACGCGAAGCCAAAGCCGGGGACACCGTCTCCACCCATTACGTAGGTGTCGCCTGGTCCACCGGCGAGGAGTTCGACGCGTCGTGGGCCCGCGGCACTCCGCTGGACTTCCGCGTTGGCGTGGGCCAGGTTATCCAAGGCTGGGACCAGGGCCTGCTGGGCATGAAGGTCGGCGGCCGCCGCCGCCTGGAGATCCCGTCAGAGCTGGCGTACGGCTCGCGCGGTGCAGGCGGAGCCATTGCCCCCAATGAAGCACTCATCTTTGTCGTGGACCTCGTCGCGGTCCGCTGATCGGGCCCCCGGACGAGGCAAACAGCGCGGCTGCATGGAGGATTGCCCTCCGTGCAGCCGCGCTTTCTGCTTTCAGCGGGCGCGTTTAGTAACGTAACCAAGGTGTCCGTATCCCGCACCGAACGTCTCCTGAACCTGCTCATTGCGCTGCTCAACACCCGCTACGGGCTCCGCCGCAGCGAGCTGCGCGAAAAGATCTACCACGACACGTCCGGCAACGACGTCGCTTTCGGGCGGATGTTCGAACGGGACAAGAATGACCTGCGGGCGATGGGCTTCGACGTCGAGACCCTGACTGACCTGGGGTGGAGCGAGGACGATCCCGCCACCACGCGGTACAGGATCGGCAAGGAATCCAACCGGCTACCTGACGTCGAGCTCGCACCCGAAGAATGGACGGTGCTCCTGCTGGCGTCCCAGCTTTGGGAGCGGGCTGCGCTGGGGACCGCAGCCCAAAGCGCACTCCGCAAACTGCAGGCGTCCGGGCGACTTGCAGAGGTTGAACTTCCTGCCGGTGTCCAGCCACGGATCAAGCCCGCCGGCCAGGCCTTCGATGACATCGTCGCAGCGATGCACGCCCGGCATCCCGTTTCGTTCATGTATCTTGCATCCAGCACGGGCAAAGAGGAAGAGCGGACTGTTGAGCCGTGGGGCCTTGGCAGCCGCTTCGGCCAGTGGTACCTCATGGGGTATGACCGCGCCCGGAAGGCAGCACGGCAGTTCCGGCTGACCCGGCTGACCAGTGCGGTGACGACCGTCGCCCGGGAACACTACACACCGCCGGCGGGCTTCAACATCCGCGCAGAGCTGGACCGGCTCCCTGAGCTGCCGCTGCGCACAGCCGTCGTGGACGTCCGGAAAGGACACCTCCTTGCCCTGCGCCGCCGGGCCGTCACGGAGAGCCGGCAGCAGGCCTCCGCGCCGGTTGTAGACGGATACGACCGTTTGGTCCTTGAGTACCGGGACCTCGAAGTCCTGGCCGAGGAGCTGGCCTCCTACGGGCCGGAGGCCCTGGCAATTGAACCTGCTGAGCTGTCCCGCTCCGTGCAGCGCCGTCTCCAGGCCGCGGCGGACTTCAGCGACTCGCCCCCACCCGCCTATACTTTTGGCGGCCGCCGACCGCGCACTGCCCCGAAAGGAACGTCGGAGGACCAGCTCAGGCGCATGCTGCAACTGGTCCCATTCCTGGTCCACAACCAGGGCCTCCACATCCAGGACGTGGCCAACCACTTCGGCGTCACCCGCGGAGAACTCGAGGCGGACCTCCGGATCCTCATTTGCTCCGGACTCCCGGAGGGGTATCCGGATGACCTGCTCGACATCCAATGGGAAGACGACCACGTCTTCATCACCCAGGACCTCGACCTCAAGAGGCCTGTCCGGTTCACGGTCGAGGAAGCATGCGCCCTGCTCACAGGACTTGAAACCCTCAATGGCCTGCCCGACCTGCCCGGCGGGGGCGCCCTGGAATCGGTTACTTTGAAACTCCTGGCAGCCGCAGGAGAAGAAGGGCTCCGGGCGGCCTCCATTGCCGGCCCCCAGGTGGCTCCCGCCGACGCAGGCATCCACGCCACGATCCGGCAGGCCATCGAGTCGCGCTCCCAGCTCCACCTGGCGTACCTGTCACCCCAGCGGGACGCCGTCAGTGAACGCGACGTCGACCCACTGCGCCTGTACTCGCTGGACAACACCTGGTACTTCGAAGCGTGGTGCCACCTCGTACAGGGACTCCGAAACTTCCGCCTGGACCGGATACAGGACATCCACCCGAACGGCGCACCCGCCAGCAGGACAGGAGCAGCCGAGGGAGGCGTCCCGGCCAAACTTTTCACTCCCAACGACGACGACACCACCGTCACCGTCCAGCTCACCCGGCAGGGGAGGGGGCTTGCGGACGACTACTACGCCGAACGCACGGCAGAGCTTCCCGACGGCGGGATGGTGGCAGAGATCCGCTTCGGCAACACGGCATGGCTGCCCATGTTCGTGGCCCAGCACGGCGGTACAGCCCGGATCCTGGCACCCGCCGACCTGGCCGCGGCTGCCCGGGAGTGGCTCGCGGCATCACTGGACAGATACGCCGGATAGACTTCTCAGCATGCCTTGGTGGTCCTGGATTCTCATATGGGTGGCGCTCGTCGCGCTGTCCCTGCTGTTCTATGTCCTTCTGGGCATCCGTCTGTTCCGGCAATTCATGGCAACCATGAAGGACCTCGGCGCCGCGGGCGAAAAGCTGGGGCACCTGAACCCACCCGAGGCGCAGGAGGCGCCAGGTGATCCGGAGGGGCCGCGCCCGGGCTCTGCCGTTTTTGCCTCGCCCGCCGTCATGCGACATGATTACGAGGCATCCAAACTGGCGCGGCGCGAAGAACGCCGACGCAGGCGAGTGCAGCGCAAAAAGGACCGGGGCCAGCCGCAGGCGCTCGGAGATCTCGACTTCACATAGAAGTAGGATGTAGTTAGAGGAAAGGATTTCCCGTGGGAAGACTCTTTGATGGCCCTTGGCCAATCGTAATCATCATCATTGTTGCTTTGCTTCTCTTCGCAGCCCCCAAGCTTCCAGCCATGGCCCGCAGCCTGGGACAGTCCATGCGGATCATCAGGTCCGAGGTCAAGGAAATGAAGAACGACGGCAAAGCCGACTCCACCGACCCCTCCGGTCCCGTGGAAGGAACCATCGTGAACCACCCCAAGGCGAAGCCCGGAGAGCCGACAGACGGCACTGACGTTCCGCCTTCAACCCGCGCCTGACCTACCGTGGCACTGTCTCGGGCCCGCAAAGCCAATCCTGAGGGGCGGATGTCGCTTTGGGAGCACCTCAAGGAGCTGAAGAACCGGCTGATCAAGTCGGCTATCGGCGTCGTCATTGGCGGTATTGGGGGCTGGATCCTTTACGATCCGCTGCTGAAGGCCCTGGCCGAGCCGGTCAACCGTATTTCCAAGGAGACCGGCGGCCTTGCCGCCATCAACTTCGGGACCATTGCCTCGCCCTTTGATTTCAAGCTCCAGATGTCGCTCCTCATCGGGGCCGTCATCTCGAGCCCCATCTGGATCTACCAGCTCTGGGCGTTCATCACGCCGGGCCTGACATCCAAGGAACGGCGATACACCCTGGGCTACATGGCTGCTGCCATCCCCCTGTTCCTCGCCGGGATCTGGGTAGGCTGGCTGGTGGTTCCGCAGGTTGTCCACGCGCTCACACAGTTCACCCCCCAGGGGTCCTCCAGCGTCATCGATGCCAGGACCTACATCGAGTTCGTGACCCGCATGGTGCTGATGCTCGGCTTGGCGTTCCTGGTACCCGTGGTACTCGTAGGCATCAACATGGCAGGCCTCATTTCAGGCCGGACCATCCTCAAGGCCTGGCGCATCACTGTCTTCCTGGTGTTTGTCCTCGCCGCCATGGCCGCGCCCGGCGCGGACGCCATATCGATGTTCATGCTGGCCGGTCCACTGCTGGCCCTGTTTTTTGCAGCCATTGGCATCTGCATCCTGAACGACAGGCGCCGCGACCGCCGGCAGGCCAAGCAGGTCGAGGAAACCGAGGCAACGGCGGACATCGCCACTCCAAGCAGCGAGCTTAAGAAGCTCTAGCCTGCCGCTAGGCTTGGGGTATGTCCTCCACCACCGGACCCTTCTCCACCGGGCCCATCGATCCTGAAGAGCTGTCGCCCGCTGAGAGATACCGCGCCAGCGCGGAACGCAGGGCCGAGGCCGCCACATATCTTGGAGCTTTCACCCGGACCCTGGCCTTCGAGCTTGACGACTTTCAGCGGCAGGCCTGCCGTTCCCTGCAGGAGGGCAGGGGGGTCCTCGTGGCGGCCCCAACGGGCGCCGGCAAAACCATCGTGGGGGAGTTCGCCATCTACCTGGCCCTCCAGCGTGGGCTGAAGGCGTTCTACACCACCCCTATCAAGGCCCTCAGCAACCAGAAGTTCACCGAACTCACCGAAAAGTACGGTGCGGAGAACGTGGGCCTCCTCACCGGCGACACCAGTATCAACGGGGACGCCCAGGTGGTGGTCATGACCACCGAAGTCCTGCGGAACATGCTGTACGCGGACTCAGCCACCCTGGACGACCTTGGCTACGTGGTCATGGACGAGGTCCACTACCTTGCCGACCGGTTTCGAGGTGCCGTCTGGGAGGAGGTCATCATCCACCTCCCCAGCGAGGTGCAGGTCGCTTCGCTGAGCGCAACCGTTTCGAATGCCGAAGAGTTCGGCGCTTGGCTCGATACCGTCCGCGGGGACACGGACATCATTGTTTCCGAACACCGTCCGGTGCCGCTGTGGCAGCACGTCATGGTGGGCCGGCAAATCGTGGACCTGTTCGCCGGGGAAACCACCTTCGACGAAATCGCCCCGCCGGTTGAGGACGGGGACCGGCAGCCGGTGCCGGCTGCCAAGACCCGGGACACCGTGAAGGGACGGGGCTTCGACGTCAACCCGGACCTGCTGACGGTGGCACGCAGTGAGAGCCAGCAGAGTTTCCGCAGCCGGCCGGGCGCTGGCCGCCGCGGCCAGCGTGGCCGTGGCGGTTATGACCGCCCGGGCAGGAGCGAACCAACGGGGGTACGCCCCGCCAGCCGACCGCAGGTAATCGCGAGCCTGGACCGGATGGACCTGCTGCCGGCCATCACGTTCATCTTCTCGCGCGCAGGGTGTGAGGCGGCCGTCGCGCAATGTGTGGGATCCGGTCTCTGGCTCACCACGGAAAAAGAGCAGCGGATCATTGCCCAGCGCGTTGACGAGGCCGGCCAGGACATTCCACCGGACGACCTCGACGTCCTGGGTTTCTGGACCTGGCGCGACGGACTGCTTCGCGGCTTCGCTGCACACCACGCCGGCATGCTGCCCACCTTCAAGGAAGTGGTGGAAAAACTCTTCGCCGACGGCCTGGTCAAGGCGGTGTTTGCCACGGAGACCTTGGCGCTGGGCGTGAACATGCCCGCCCGTTCCGTGGTGCTGGAGAAGCTGGACAAGTTCAACGGCGAAGCCCACGTCGACATCACCGCGGGGGAGTACACCCAGCTGACGGGCAGGGCCGGCCGGCGCGGCATCGATGTTGAAGGGCACGCAGTGGTGCTGTGGCAGCCGGGTACGGACCCCACAGCGGTGGCAGGCCTGGCGTCGCGGCGAACGTATCCGCTGAACTCCAGTTTCCGGCCCACCTACAACATGAGCATCAACCTCCTGGCACAGTTTGGGCGTGCCAGGGCCCGGGAAATCCTGGAATCGTCCTTTGCCCAGTTCCAGGCCGACCGGTCGGTGGTTGGGCTGGCCAGGCAGGTGCGGAGCCGGGAGGAATCCCTTGCGGGCTACGCCAAGTCCATGACCTGCCACCTTGGCGACTTCACGGAGTATGCCCGGCTGCGCCGGGAACTCTCCGATGCCGAGAGTGCCACCTCCCGGACCAAGTCGCGGGTCCAGAAGTCACTCAGTGACGACTCCCTCGCGCGCCTCCTGCCCGGGGACGTGGTCAACGTTCCCGGCGGGCGTGCCCCGGGGCCCGCCGTCGTCCTCAGCTCCGACCACAGCAGCCGGGAACCCCGGCCTGCCGTGCTCACCCTGGACAACCAGCTGCGACGGATAGGCACCGACGACCTGGAAGGACCCATCGCGCCGGTTACCCGGATCCGCATTCCTAAATCCTTCAATGCCAAGGTGCCCAAGTCCCGGCGGGACCTTGCCTCCAGCGCACGGAACGCCCTGCGCGAGAACCGGCCGCCTGCTCCCGGGCAGAACCGAAACCACGATTTCGGCCGGGGCGCCGCGTTTCCCAACCAGGAGAGGCGCATCGCCGATCTGCGCCGGGCCCTCAAGGCACACCCCTGCCACGGCTGCAGCGAACGGGAAGACCACGCGCGGTGGTCGGAGCGGTGGTGGAAGCTGCGGCGCGAAACGGACGGCCTGGTCCGCCAGATCCAGGGCCGCACCAACACGATCGCCAAAACCTTCGACCGGGTGTGCGACGTCCTGTCCGCCTACGGATACCTGGAGGACACCGGTGACGGCGCCCTGAAGATCAGCCCGGACGGCCAGCGGCTGCGCCGGATCTACGGCGAGAAGGACCTGCTGATCTCGCAGTCGCTGCGGCTGGGCGCCTTCGATGACCTGGACGCCGCCGAGGTTGCTGCCCTGGCCAGCGTGCTGGTTTACCAGGCCAAACGCGAGGACCGGGGCCTGCGGCCGCGCATGCCGAGCGTCTCCCTGGAGACCTCGGTGGACATCGTGGTCAGGGAGTGGTCAGTCCTTGAGGACGTGGAAGAGGAAAACAAGCTTCCACTGACCGGTGAGCCCGAACTTGGCCTCGTGTGGCCACTGTACAAGTGGGCCCGCGGGCGGCACCTGCAGGATGTCCTGAGCGGCACGGACCTTGCCGCCGGTGACTTTGTCCGCTGGGTCAAGCAGGTGGTTGACCTCCTGGACCAGCTCGCCAAGATCCCCGGCCTCGAACCGCGCCTGGCACGGCTGTGCGCCGAAGCCATCAACCTCATCCGCCGCGGCGTCGTGGCCTACTCTTCCGTTCTCTAACCCTGCTTCCATCCCTTGCCGGTTCACGCCGGCCTGCACTCATCCCAGGAGTCTCCACCCCATGCCCCGTTCCGACGCCACTTCCCGCCCCGCCCCGGTGCTGTACCGAAACGGATCCGTCTATACCGCCGCGGACCCGTTCGCAACTGCCATGCTGGTGGACGGCGACACCGTTGCATGGGTGGGCTCGGAGCAAGCGGCGTCGTCCATTGCCGACAGCTCAATGGAGATCATCGACCTCCGCGGCGCCCTGGTTGCGCCGGGCTTCGTTGACTCGCACGTGCACCTGACGGAAACCGGCATCGCGCTGGAGTCGCTGCAGCTTCGAGCAGCCACCTCTGCCCGGGACGTGCTGGACGCAGTCGCCGGAGCCCCCGGGGAAGGGCCTGTCCTCGGCCACGGCTGGGACGAGTCTGCCTGGGCCGATCCCACCCTCCCCAGCGCCGAAGAACTGGAACGGGCGGCCGGGGGCAGGCCGGTGTACCTGACGCGCGTCGACGTGCACTCCGCACTGGTTTCCACGTCCATGGCAGAGCACGCCGCCCTCCGGGACAAGGATGGGTACGACGGCGGCGCCAGGGTTACGCGGGCAGCCCACGAAGCAGCCCGGCTGGCAACACGGCAGATGCCCCGGGAGGCCCTGGAGCGCCACCAGGCCCGCGCCCTTGGCGAAGCTGCCGCCAACGGGTACGTCGCCGTAGCGGAGATGGGCGCGCCGCATATCGGCGGGGCCGATGACCTCAGGACGGCCGCGGGCTGGAACCTCGAGGAACAGGACGGGGCACAGCTCCCGGAGGTGATGCCCTACTGGGGTGGCCTGGTGTCGTCCGAGGAACAGGCCCGCGCGCTGGTGGCGCAGTTCCCCCCAGGCCTTCGTGGGCTGGCCGGCGACCTGAACATTGACGGGTCACTGGGTTCCCGCACTGCCGCACTTCGCAGCGACTACAGTGACGCAGCCGGGGAACGCGGCTCGCTGTACCTTGGGGTCGAGCAGGCTGCGGCCCACCTGGCCGCCTGCTCGCTCGCGGGGATCCAGGGTGGTTTCCATGTGATCGGCGACGCCGGGCTGGACGCGGCGCTGGAAGCGCTGGACCTGGCCGCCAAGGAAGTGGGGGAGCAGCGGGTGCGCGCCGCAGGCCACCGGTTTGAGCACGTGGAGATGGCGGATGCCGCAGCTGTGGCCAGGCTGGCACACTACTCCGTGACCGTCAGCGCACAGCCGGCCTTCGATGCCGCCTGGGGCGGGCCGGGCGGTCTGTACGGGCAAAGGCTGGGGCAACGGAGCGGCTCGATGAACCCGTTTGCCGCTTTCTACTCCGCCGGGGTTCCCGTCTGCTTTGGCAGCGACAGCCCGGTTACCCCCCTGCGCCCGTGGGCCAGCGTGCGGGCGTGCGTGGAACATCACAACCCCGGGGAACGGATCTCCGCGCGGGCAGCCTTCCTTGGCCATACCCGCGCCGGTTGGAGGGCGGCCCGGCACCCGAATCCCATGGCGGGGCAGCTTGTACCGGGTGCGCCGGCCAGCTTCGCCGTATGGGAGGTGGAGGAACTAATGGTCCAGGTGGCTGATGGGCGCGTCCAATCGTGGAGCACGGATCCCCGGGCCAGGACGCCTTTGCTCCCGGCCCTGGATACAGGCTCCGACCCGGTATGCCTGCAAACCGTCAAAAACGGCGCCGAACTCTTCGCCAGCCCGGCTTTGCGTTCCTGACCCATCAACCGTCCGCCCTATAATGGGGAGTTGCGCCCGGCGCCGGCAAGCCCGGCCCTGCGGTGCACCGACCAATTCCACCAGGAAAGGCCCTTTGTGCGCGTCCTTACGATCATTCCCACCTACAACGAACTGGAGTCGCTGCCCAAGACGCTCCAACGCCTTCGGAAGGCCGTTCCGGCGTCGGACGTCCTGGTGGTCGATGACAACAGCCCTGACGGCACCGGCCAGCTTGCCGACGGCTTCGCCGCCGAGGACTCCCAGGTCCACGTCCTGCACCGCAAGGGCAAGGAAGGACTGGGCGCCGCTTACATCGCCGGTTTCAAGTGGGGCCTGGACGCCGGGTACGACGTCCTGGTGGAGATGGACGCGGACGGCTCGCACCAGCCCGAGCAGCTTCCCCAGCTGCTCGAAGCCGTGGACCAGGGAGCCGACCTGGCCATGGGCTCGCGCTGGGTTCCCGGCGGCAGCGTGGTCAACTGGCCGCTGTACCGCCAGGCGATCTCGCGGGTTGGCAGCACCTACGCCCGCTTGATGCTGGGCCTGCCCATCAAGGACGTCACCGGTGGTTACCGTGCATTCCGCAGGACCACGCTGGAGAAGCTCAACCTGGACCAGGTGGACTCGGTGGGCTACGGCTTCCAGGTGGACCTGGCATGGCGCGTGGCCAAACTCGGCCTGCGCATCGAGGAGCGCCCCATCACCTTCGTCGAGCGCGAACTCGGAGCCTCCAAGATGAGCGGCAACATTGTGGTGGAAGCCATGATCAACGTCACCAAGTGGGGCCTGGCCGCACGGTGGGGTACTTTGGCCGGCAAACTGAAGAACAAGCAGGCCTAACACACCGCGGGGCCCGGTAAGTCCGGCCCTCCACAGGAGAACGAAAAAGGGGGCGGCCCCGCACGAAAGTGCGGGCCGCCCCCTTCTTCATACACTGGGGACCTATGCGGAGCGGCGCTCTCCGCGGCGTTCGCGCAGGATGGTCAGGCGGTCCTCAAGGATCTGCTCAAGCTCAGGCAGTGAGCGGCGTTCCAGCAGCATGTCCCAGTGGGTACGGACTGCCTTGTCGTTGCTGGTGTCCGGCTTTTCACCGTCCACCAGAAGCGCTTCCTTGCCGGTCTTGGAGACCCACACGGGAGGAATTTCCGCCTCGGAGGAGAACGTGACAAAGACCTGCTCGCCATCCGCGCAGCGGTATTCGACCCGTTGACGCGGAGCCGGCTCAACTCCGGACTCGGTCTCCATGCTCTGCGCGCCAAGGCGCATGCCCCGCAGGCTGCGATCGCTCATCTTTTCTCCCTCTGGTCGGTTCGCGGATGAAATTCCCGCGCCAGCCGGCGGCGCCATGGCGCTGCCGGACTACTGTGCTGCATCATAGGATTCAACGCATTGCGAAGCTTGGTTGTTCCAGCTGGTATTCTCCTGCCGGACAAATACCCAATTATATGGGTGCTATCCCGTCTGGACCAAAAAAGGAGGGTTCCGCGGACGCCGCGGAACCCTCCTTTTCCTTGCCCTGCTAAGGCTGGCGGGGCGCAGCCGGTCCCGGCTGGAACAGCGTGCCCTCCGTACCGCCGGCCTCCGGGGAGTCCGCAGTGGCACCGCCGAGGGCATTGCCGATTCCCTTCAGCGCTTCTCCGACTTCACTGGGGATGATCCACAGCTTGTTGGCCGACCCCTCTGCCAGTTTGGGGAGCGTCTGCAGGTACTGGTAGGCCAGCAGCTTCTGGTCCGGATTGCCCTTGTGGATGGCGTCAAAGACCTTCTGGATAGCCTGGGATTCGCCGTCCGCACGGAGGATGGCCGCCTTGGCCTCGCCTTCGGCTTTAAGGATGGCGGCCTGCCGCTGGCCTTCCGCAGTCAGGATGGCTGATTGCTTGGTCCCCTCGGCGGTGAGGATGGCCGCGCGTCGGTCGCGCTCGGCGCGCATCTGCTTCTCCATCGAATCCTGGATGGAGTGCGGCGGATCGATGGCCTTCAATTCCACCCGTGAGACGCGGATGCCCCATCGGCCGGTGGCCTCGTCCAGGACGCCACGGAGCTGTCCGTTGATCTGGTCGCGCGAGGTGAGTGCTTCTTCCAGGTTGAGTCCGCCCACCACGTTGCGCAGCGTGGTGGTGGTGAGCTGCTCCACGGCCTGGATGTAGTTGGCGATCTCATAGGTGGCGGCCCGCGGATCGGTAACCTGGAAGTACACCACGGTGTCGATGGAGACCACCAGGTTGTCCTCCGTGATGACGGGCTGCGGTGGAAAGGACACCACCTGTTCCCGGAGGTCCAGGAGCGGCAGGAGCCGGTCCACGAACGGAATCAGGATGGTCAGGCCGGGATTGAGCGTCCGCTGGTATTTTCCAAGCCGTTCAACGACGCCGGCGCGGGCCTGCGGGATGATCCGTACGGAACGGACCAAAACTATGATGACAAAGACGATCAGGACTACCAGCACAACGGCCAGCGCTGTCCCGCCTGCGTTTTCCATACAACTCCTTGTTCCCCAATTGTCAGGCTGTATCTGGACCGGCGGCCGCCGTCGGCGGTGCCGAAACTACTGCTGTTGCGCCGTCGATGGCCGAGACGACCACCTTCTGGCCAGCGGGAAGCACTCCCGCCGCGGAGCGGGCACTCCAAATGTCGCCGCCGATTTTCACAAGGCCGCCGTCGGAGCTCACGGCCTCCATCACCACCGCCGGCTCACCGATCAGACGGTCCACATTGGTCCGCTGGTCGGATGGGCCTTTCTTCAGGTGGGAGAGCGCCACAGGCCGGACGAAGGCAACCATGAGCAGTGAAACGATGCAGAAGACGACCACCTGGAGCCAGGGCTCCGCGCCCGCGAAATCGGCGACCAGTGCGGCAAGCGAACCGCCGCCAAGCATGATGAAGAACAGGTCAAGGGTGATCATCTCGACCACCGCAAACGCCAGGAAAGCCGTGAGCCAAAGCGCCCACCAGTTTTCGCCAAGCCATTCGAACATCCCTGTTTCCCCCTTCGTCACGGGGGAGCCGCAGCCGCGGATCCGCCGGTAACTGTCTTTTCATCCTAGTCCGGCAGGGTGGGGCGTGGGCCACGTCCCCGCAGACGGCGGGGGATAGTAGCCAAGTCGTTATTGGGGGTTTCCGGTTCTGGGCCGGAACAGGGAGAGCCTGAACTTTGCCGTTGCCCTCACTGGCTCCGTGGCGTTTGCCATCCGTTCCGCTATGCGGTCACGGTCCACGTGGTGGCCGGCGGGACCCATGAACGCAAGGTCGGCGGCGGCGTTGCGGGAGAGGTCCAGCGCAATGTCGACGTCGAGGCTGCTGTCTGCCACGAAGTGCCCGGCCATCTGTTCGGCGAGGCGCTCGTCCTTGCCCTCTTCGATACCCAGCATTCCGGTCATGGCGGCGATTTCCCCGAGATGTCCGCCCCGCGGGGTTACCACTGCCAGGAGGCCCGTGGGACGCAGGATGCGGGAAAATTCAGCGGGATTGCGGGGAGCAAAGACTACTGTCACTGCGTCCACGGAGTTGCCGGCCACCGGAAACGGCTTCCAGATGTCCCAGACCAGGTTCACCGCCTCAGGGTTGAGCCGCGCGGCACGGCGCAGGGCGAACTTGGAGATGTCCAGGCCTACCGCGGCAGCCTTGCGCCCCTGCACAGCCGCCGCATCGAGGATCTCCCGCAGATAGTGCCCGGTGCCGGTTCCGGAGTCCAGCACCACCGCTCCTTCCTCCGGAAGATGAGGAACGACGGCGGCAGCCAGGGCCTGTGCCAGCGGACGGTAGTAGCCGTTCCCCAGGAAGTCGAAGCGGGATGCCACCATCGCGGCGCTGTCAGGTTCGAAGGGCGAACCTTTGCCCACGAGGAGGTTGTAGTAGCCCTGCCGGGCGGCGTCGAAGGTGTGGCCGTTGGGGCAGGCAAGGCGGGATTGGCGCCCGGCGCCCCCTGCCAGCTGCTTCAGCGGGTGTGAGCAGACAGGACACAGGAGGAGCAGATCCGCGGAAGGCATGGGAACCATCTTAGGGTGGCCGGTCGTTGCCGTCCCGCCGGCTGTGAACGTGCCGGGACGGGCATTGGGTCAGGGGAGCGGGACGCCGGCGGGTCCGGCGTCGAAACCGAGGCCTTCCTGCGCCTTGCCGATGCCTGCCTCGGCCCAATGTGCGGCGTATTCCGCGTTGCTGCTCAGCGACCGGAGCTGGGCGCGGTCTATGTAGAGGATGCCGTTCAGGTGGTCCGTTTCATGCTGCACGATGCGCGCCTGCCATCCGGAGAACTCACGCCTTACGGGGGTGCCGTCCGGGGCTGAATACTCCAACAGCACGGCGTCCGGGCGGGCAACTACGGCCTGCAGCCCGCTTAGCGACAGGCACCCCTCGTAGAACGACGGGAGTCCCGTTCCCAGCGGCGTGTACCGCGGATTGAGCACGGCCAGGAACTCCAGCGGGTTCCGGTTCCGCACCGCCGCGGCATCGGGGTCCACATCAAACTGGTCCTCCAGGACGGCCAGCTGCAGGGGGATGCCCAACTGCGGGGCGGCAAGGCCCACCCCGGGCGCCGCATGCATGACTTCGCGCATGGTCCGGATCAGGCGGTCCAGCTGGTCCGGGGATAACTGGCCCTCAAACTTGGCAGCGCGCTGGCGCAGGGCCGGGTGGCCCGCCTGGACGATCGGGGGAAGGGAGGCGCCGGACAGGATCCGCTCCACCGTTGCACGGATGTCGTCGGCAGTAGCAGTGGTTTCGGGGACAGCCTGGGTCATGGTGACAGCCTACTGTCCAATGGCGCGGGGGCGCCGTCGGCTAGGGTCTACTGCATGGTCCACGATCTCCTCCCGCCCGCAGCCCCACTTGATCACGTGCTGAAATTCATCCGGGTCCTTGAAGCGGGCGGCGGGGCTGACGACATCCGGCCGTTCCTTTCCAGTTCCTTCGTCCTGACGGAGGCCCCGCACCTGCTGGCGCCGGAGGGTTCCATCCGGGGCCTGGCGGAAGTGCTGGCAGGCGCCGACCAAAGCCGCGAGGTGGTGGAGGACCAGCGGTTCACCATTCAACGGACCACCTGTGAAGGGGGCAGGGTGGTAGTCGAGGCTGACTGGTCCGCCACTGTGCTGATGGACCTGCGCTACTGGGACCGGGGTGAAACCATCCGCGCCAGGACGTCCTCCGTATTTGAAGTCCTCGACGGCGTCATCGCTACCCAGGACAGCTACGACTGCTATTTCCGGTAGCCACGCCTAGGCCTGATCCCCGTGCATCGTAAAGCGCCTTGCAGTCCACCGGTTCACTGCCGGAATCGCTGCGGCGGCTCCGATGGCTTCGGTCCGGACCCTGAGGAGCGGCGCGGGCAGCGGCCTGCCCAGCATCATGTTGATCTCCGCCTGCCGGCGCGCACGGACCGCGGCCCCATGCCGGCTCTTTTCGTAGTCCCGGAGCTGCCGTCCAGTCGGTTTTCCTGCCAGGGCTGCGAGGATCAAGGGCAGCAGTTCACGGGCATCCAGCCAGCCAAGGTTCATGCCCTGGCCGCCGATGGGGCTGATTTCATGGGCTGCATCGCCCAACAGCACGCACCTCCCGGCCACAGTGCGCCTGGCGACGGTGGAGCGGACGCTGAAGGCGCTCAGCATGGAATTTGTGTCAGCGTCCGGCAGGTATCCGGTGCGGGATCGCACCACGCGGGCCAGTCCGGCGGGACAGGCAGCCGGTGGAGCCGGGCGGCCCAGCCGCACCACCCAGCGGCGGATCCCGCCGGGCAGCGGAAATGACTCCACGATTCCCTCCGGTTCGAGGAACAGGACCGCGTTGTCCCCGAAGTCCGTGCCGTCGTCGAAATCCCCCATAAGGTAATGATCCGGATACGTGCGGCGGACCACCGGCACGCCGAGCGCGGCCCGCAGCCGGGACCTCGCACCGTCGGCAGCGACGAGCAACGCACCGGTGGCGGTCACACTGCCGTGCGCTGCTCCAGCCCAGGCACCTGACCCGACCGCCACGCCCAGGGCGACCTTGCCGCCGTCGTCCTTGACGCTGGTGACGTCCGCACCCCTGACGATCGCACCGGGATCCAGGGCGTTGACGCGGTCTTCCAGGAGCTGTTCAGTCCGGAACTGCGGCAGTGCCAACACGAACGGATATTCCGCTGATACGGCATCGAACGCCATGGTCCCAACGGTTCTCCTGCGGCTGACGGCCATGCCGGCCCTGATGCGGACCCCCTCCCGCACCATGTCGCCTGCCACTCCCACCCCGGCCAGCGCGCGGAGCGCAGGCGGGTGGATGCCGATCGCCCGGGTATGCCGGTTCCTGGCCTGCCGCTGTTCGAAGACCCTCACCGCCACGCCTTCCTGGAGGAGTGCAGCAGCCAGGTACAGGCCCACCGGCCCCGCGCCCGCAATCAGTACATCCGCACCCATGTCAGTCCCGGCGGAAGGACAGGACCTGGTGAAAGGCCGAGGACTTCCCAACGGACCATGCCGGGGGAGCGGCGGCGGCCAGCTCCGCAGGCCGGTAGCTCCGGCGGATGGACGTGAGCCCATCCTGCCGGATGAAGGAGTGCCGGAAGGGCAGCGCGGCCACGCTGAAGAGGGCGAACGCCGCCGGGCTTCGGACCAGGTCGTTGTGCAGCGACTTCCGGACGGCCAGGACTTCCGAATCCGCCAGCAGCTGGCGAAGTTCATCAGGTGCCAGGTGGTGCAGCACGTGGTTCGAGATTACGACGTCGAACCGGGCTCCTTCCCGCACGAGCTCGGCGCTGTGCGCCTGGCGGAATTCGACACCCGGAGTGGCCGGCCGTCCCCTGGCAAAGGCGGCTGCCCGCGGATCGGGGTCGATGCCGGTGATGTGCAGAGCGTTTCCGTCCCTGGCGGCCCAACGGGACAGCATGACCGGAAGGTCACCGCCCCCGGACCCGATGTCCAGGACGGTCACCGGACTTTGGTCCGCCTTGTGGATGGTCCGCAGCTCCCTGGCATACAGTTGCCGCCAGCCCGACAGCACGCGGTTGATCACCATGAATTGCCGGTACGTGTTGTCCAGGAGCCCGGGGTCGCAGTCAGGCCGGTCCATCTGCTCGGTTTCAGCGGCAGCGCGCCGGCGGAGCAGGAGGCCCATTGCCGTTGCGTCCGGCTCAGGCAAGCGTGGCTTCCGCGGCTGCCAGGCCGTGGAGAATTTCCACGCTTTCGGCGGTATCCTCCTGGCTGCGGCTGGGGGCAACGGCCCCATGCTGGCGCAGCTTGGTGAACAGGCCCGTCTCCACGGTCAGGCCCGGACCAAACGCCATGGAACAGATGCGCCCGTCTTCATCCGGCTGCCCGTCTTCGATCGGTTGTTCCAGGATGTGTTTGAGGACGAACAGCACGGTGGCGCTGCTCATGTTGCCGTAGTTCCGAAGCGTCTCGCGTGCAGGAACCAGCTGGGTGTCGCTCAGGCCCAGCCGGGACTGCACTTTGTCCAGGATGCTTCGGCCGCCGGGGTGGATGGCCCAGTGGGTGATGGCAGCGTAGGGGAGTGCAGCCAGTTCCGGCTCCCTCGCGAGAAGGGGCTGCAGGGCCCCGACGATGTGGTCATCGATAATGTGCGGCACGTAGTTGCCGAGCACCATTTCAAAGCCGTTGTCGCCGATGTTCCATGCCATGGAGTCCTCACCGACCGGTGTGAGGACTGTTTCGAAATGGTCCAGCTTCATCAGTGCGGTCTCCGCCACGTCCGGCCGTGCCGTCACGACCGCGGCCGCGGCGCCATCGGCGAACAGGGCTGATCCCATGATGGTGTCCGGGTCATTGGAGGTGCGGACATGGAGCGAGCACAGTTCCGCGCAGACGACCAGGACGACGGCGTTCGGGTCCGCCTCGCAGAAGAGCTTGGCGGCGCGGAGGGCGGGAAAAGCCGCATAACAGCCCATGAACCCCAGGTGGTAGCGCTGGACGGCAGGGCTGAGGCCGAGTTTGCGAACCACTTTGTAGTCCGGGCCTGGGTTGAAGAAGCCCGTGCAGGAAACAGTTACCAGATGAGTTATGTCAAGTAAATCGAATTCGGGGGCGGCCTGCAGGGCAGCGCGGGAGGCCTCCACGAACAGCTTGGTGGCTTCGCGCGCAAAGATGTCGTTACGGACCTTCGTGCTGGGATTGAGCAGCAGCCCGGATTCCTGGTCGTAGAACTGCGGATTCTCGGAGCGGCTCGAATTGGTCAGTTCCTGTACGGCGGTGTACCGGGTCTGAATGGCTGCGCCGTCAAAGCAGGTGCTGACCAGTCGTGATCCCAGGCGGGACAGCCCGGGCTGCGCCGCAAAAACATCACGGGCTTCGGACTGGATCAGCTTTGTCGTCGGAACTGCAGTTTCAAGTGAACGCACGTAGACCGTCATTGGTTCATTCTTGACGGGCGCCTGGAGAAAGACAATGGCTGAAGGCGTTTGACCAGGCCCGATTGCGTTTGTCCTGAAAGGCCCCGGAGCAGGCTTTCTACTCCACTGCTCCGGCCCCCACTAAAGCGCCGATAATCTACATTATGTCAACTAGAATAGTGATTATTGCATCTGATGCATGATCGGCCCTCCTCCGCCCGAGACTTGCCGCCACACAGTCATTCATCTCTGAAAAGCGCCGTGACCTGGGGAAACACTTCGTACACAGTCGGCGCACGGCCCTCCTAAAAGCATCGACAGGGCGCGCAAGCAGCCTGACCTTAGCCCTAGATGCCCCCTTTAGCAGCGGATTTGCAGGGGCTCTGCATTAATTGCATGATTCTTGCATCCAATGCAATGCTTCAGGAGGGTTCATGGCTGTCGATTCTGCGGGACGCGTGCTGGATTTCGGCGCAGTGCGTTTCCTCCATCCCGAGGATGTTGTGTTCACCCAAATGCTCACCGGGTGGCGGAATCAGCAGCTGAGCAGGAATCTGTCCTTCGGCACCATCGAGGGCCGGGAGCGCCTGGTGACACGGTTCCAGGAGTCCACGAATGAGTATCCGTGGCAGTGGACGCCGGCACATGTGGATGAGTTCTTCGGGGATCTGCGCAGTTTGAAGCACGCGGCCCAGTCCACGATCCGAAGTTATCAGGCGGCGCTTCGGGCGTTCTGCTCGTACGTCGCCTCACCTGACTACGGCTGGGACCGGGTCTGCGAGCAGCATTTCGGAACGCACGCTTCGCAAGTCTGTTTCGACTGGAATACCGCGGTCCACGCCCAAACCAACGAATCGGATCCCAAACGTCGACCGTTCACCCGGCAAGAGCTGCAGGCCTTCTTTGACCGGGCCGACGAAGAGGTCGACAGAATCGCAACGCTTGGCCGCAAGGGCTGGCTGCCGGCCTACCGCGACGCTGTCCTGTTCAAGGTGGCCTACTGCTGGGGCCTCCGGCGCAACGAGGTCAGGCACCTGCAAACGGTGGATTTCTCCAGGAATCCGCACGCACCGGAGTTCGGCAAGTACGGGGTCCTGCAGGTCCGACACGGGAAAGCCATGAAGGGATCACCACCCAAGCGCCGCAGCGTCCTGACCGTCTTCGACTGGTCCACGGAAATCGTTGCCGACTGGCTGGAACGCGGCCACCCGCACATGACCGACGGCCTGGACCTGTTTCCTTCCGAACGGGGCACCCTGGTTTCGGAGACGGCGCTGAACCGCAGGTTCAACCGGTACTCCGAGGACCTGGGCCTCTCCCCCGGCCTGGACATCCACTCGCTGCGCCGCTCCTACGTCACCCACCTGATCGAATCAGGCATGGACGCCTTGTTCGTCCAGCACCAGGCCGGGCACGAGCACGCCTCAACGACGGCCCTCTACACCTCTGTCTCCAGCGACTACAGGGTCAAAACACTGCGCCGCGCTTTGGACTCCACGATCCGGGACGCACTGGCCGGAATGGAAGACTGAACGCATGAAACGAGAGATCGACTACCGCTGGCGGCTTGCAGAACTGATGGCAGCGCGGGGAATGCACAACAGCACCGACCTCAGTCCCTTGCTCAAGGAACGCGGCATCGAACTCTCCGCCTCCCAGGTCTATCGGCTGGTGACCCAACGCCCGGAGCGCGTTTCACTCATGATGATCGCCGCGCTCTGCGACATCTTCTCCTGCGGGCCCGAGGACCTGGTCACCGTCACGGCAACGGACGCCAAGGTCCGCAAAGTCGCCTCCGACGCCAATGTCGTGGATCTGAACAAGACCATCCGGCCCAAACGTGCCCGGGTAATCCGCGATGACGGCTGAGATCAGCCCCCGGCTGGCCGTTCGGGGACGGCCCCGAACCACCGGGGCGTTCATTTGCGACAGGTGCTCACGAGCAGCCGGCAAGCACCGTGCCAGCTGGCCCGAAGGCAGGATCTGCGGGACCTGCTTCACGGTCGCCATGCGCACCCACGGCACCTGCCCCGGCTGCGGGACAGAACGCATGCTCCCCGGCAGATCTGCTTCCCATGGTGACAAGCCAGTCTGCGTCGATTGCGCCGGCATCACCCAGGACTACCACTGCTCCAGTTGCGGGACGGAAACCGAGCACTACCGCCAAAACACCTGCGCCCGCTGCGCACTCCGGAACGACCTCACCGCGCTGATGCACGTCAACGAGCCCCAGGGCAAGGAAACGACAGCAACGAAACTGCTCGCCGCGCTCTGCACAGCCCAGCGACCCGAGAGCATCCTCACCTGGCTCCGCCAGACTAGCGTCCGCGAACTGCTCGAACGACTCGCCACCGGAGACATCCCCCTCAGTCACGAAGCCCTCGACAAGGAATCCAACGGACTGCGGGTGGAACATCTGCGCAGCCTGCTCACCCATCACCAGCTACTCCCGGCCCGAAACCACTACCTCGCACTCTTTGAGCGGTGGCTAGCCTGCAAGCTCGGTGGAATTGATGACCCCGAGATTCGACGACCCGTCGAGTCGTTCGCCCGCTGGCATCACCTTCGACGCATCAGGAGCATCTCCTTAGACGGGCAGCCCACCCAAAGCCCCGTGCACAACGCAAAACAAGAAATCACCGAAGCCATCAAATTCCTCACCTGGCTCAAACTCACTCACGGACGGACCGTCGCCTCGTGCGTTCAAGCTGATGTCGATGCCTGGCTGGCCGACGGCCCGACCACCAGACACCGCATCAGAACCTTCTTCGTCTGGGCAGTTAAAAACCGGACTTGCACGAACATCGCTGTCGGTCATCGCCAGGCCAGAACCGTTCCCCTTCTTACCCAGGGAGAACGGCTCGCGATGCTCAAAGTCTGCCTCACGGACAACATTGACACCTTGTCCTACCGGGTCGCTGCCATTCTCCTGCTGCTCTACGCCCAACCAGTTGTGAAGATCGCCGCGATGAAAAGCACCGATGTCATCATCACTCCTAACGGTCTCCGACTATCGCTCGGCCATGGAGATCCTGCACCAGTACCCGAGCCCTTCGCAGGACTAATCACCGAACACTTGGCCTCCCGCCCCAACCTGCGCACCGGCAACAGCTCCGGCAGCCCTTGGCTCTTCCCCGGCTACCGCGCAGGGCAGCACCTCCACCCCAACACCCTCATGGAACAGCTGCGGGAAATCGGCATCAACCTCCGCGGCGCACGCAACGCATCAATCCGCAGCTTGGTCAGGGAAGTCCCCGCACCCCTCGTCGCGGAGATGCTTGGCTACAGCTACCAAGTCACGCAAAAGCACGCCGCAGCCGCGGCGGAACCTTGGTCCCGCTACCTGCAAATCTAGGTGCCATGGATAATGGCTGGCAGCAGCAGATCGACAATCCGGTCCCGATGGAGGCAACGCAGTGCTTCTTCCCAAGGAGAACAGCTCATCAGAGGGACCTCACGCGAGTAACAGTCGACCAACGGGACTAATCATCGCCGCAGCGCTAGTGATTCCTGCTCTCTTTACGTTCCTCTACCGAACCCTGGGCATGCTCGGATTGCTAATAAGCACCGTTGTCATTCTTGCCATCGGTATCCCCATGGTCATGAGAACACGTAAGCATTCGCGTTCAGTTCGGCCCGAAACGGGAGACGCCACCACACGCCGATCTGAAGATGGAAGCAAGTAAGACCACCTTGCAGAGCCGCGAAAGCATCAGTAGCCAGCCAGCCAGGCTGACGTAGAGCGGAAGTTTCAACGCACCGCCTGTCGGCCCCTCGCATTTCCCGTCGAACTTCGCTGCTGATTAGTTTCAAATCGAATAATCACCGTTGCCAGTAATGCAGACGGACCGTGCGGTCCTCCTCCGGTACCCCTCAACGGCGATGCCGGATTGATGCGCCCACCACGGCTCCGAGCCCAAGACCCAGCGCACACCCCCAGAATGGTGATTGGAAGATGGCCAGCCCCAGGCTGATTCCCAAGGCAGATCCTACGAGGCTGCTAATCCACAAGGCTTTGTTCACTGCGCCTCCGGTCCGACTGGGCTGGGCTTGGTCCTGCTGTGACCCTACTGCATCCCCTCCCCCTAACCGGTGGAAACGGGGGCATGGCCGGAAAGTTGGGTAGCTCACACCCATGCGCACTGCCGGTGGACGTCCTACTCTTTTGGACACGGCGGCAGGCCAGCCGGTTCTGCCGCGGGCGCGCATTGAAACAGCCTTTCCGGCCTTTCTTTTGTTCATGCAGACGGCGGGGCGCCCGGTTCTCCTTACAGCTCCAAGGACGCCCCATGCGTGAAATCCTCCGCCCCGTGAACTGCACCCATCCCGGTGCCACCTGCGAGGGATGCCGCTCGCTGATGCGCGACGAAGCGCTGCAGGATGCCCCCGGAAAACCCGTCGTGCTGTTGCGCCCGGCGCCGGTTAAGGTTCGGTCCTGCGTAGGCAATGCCGTGGCCTATACAGTGACGGACGTCCTCGTGGAATGGGACGAAGACTCCTGCTACCACCTGCGGTGGGAAGCGAGTTGGCTGGTTCGCCGGAGCGCCGGGCAACAGGCAGTGTGATGGGCCAGAACGCTGAAACCTATCCGGGAAGATCTGGCAGGGCATAGGGCTCACTTCAATAGTTGGCGATAACGATGTGGAGGGAAAGCCTTTTTCTGTGCAGGATCCTTCGGGCCTGAACAGCTTTTCACGCGAAAGTGGCATCGGCCGGCTCTCCCTTGGGTCCATCAACAGGGACAACGGATGCAGCCCGCTGGCTACGGATGGGCTCCAGGGGCCATCAGCTGATTGCAGCGGCGTCGAGCAGGACGCGGGCGACTTTACCAGGGCGCTCAGCAACAGTTTCACCGGCAGCAGCCAATGACAGGACCACAGAACAGCTCCAGCCCGGACCGGCCGGCCCGCGCATCCACCAGGCGGCGCTGATCCGGTGACTCTCGCCGTCGGGCATTCCCGTTCCACTGGTGAGGACGTCCTCGACATTCCGGCGGGCACGCGGATCTACCTCCCGGACGTCCGCCGCTACTTCATCGTCGAAGACACCTGCGGGGACGGACCAAAACCTGAAGAAGGCCCCTGCCACACCGGAGCCGCAAAATTCGGGAATGCTTCACTGTGGATCGACATGTTGATCGGCGGCAAGGATGAGTCAGGCTCCTTCGTCCGAAACTGTGCACGGAAGGCGACAGGAATCACAACGGCGATCTTCAACCCGCAGGACCACTACCCTGTGGCGTCCGGTCAGGGCGTCATTCATGACGGCAAGTGCGATGCCGGGTACGGAGCGGGCGTGGCCGGGAAGAAGACGGGGAAGCCCGGCTGTGCGGCGCCCGCTAAGCTCGAAACCATGAGTTCCTTGAAAACCAAGCCGGCGAAATCCACCTCGGTGAAGGCGGTACTTGCGGCGGCAGCAGTGGACATCCTGCTGATCCTCGCGTTCGCGGCAATAGGCCGCGATGCGCACCACCGCGAGGAGCCCGTCCTTGGCGTGCTCCAGACTGCATGGCCTTTCCTGGCAGGCGCGGCTGCGGGATGGGTCGCTTCCCGGACCTGGCGCGCACCCTTGTCCCTCGTCCGGGCCGGCGTTCCAGTATGGCTCGGCAGCCTGGTCGGGGGCATGCTCCTCCGGGCACTGACCGCCCAGACCGTGGTGCTTCCCTTCATCATCGTGGCCACCCTTGCCTTGGCCGTGTTCCTGCTGGGTTACCGCCTGTTGGTGGCAGGCTTTGGCAGGCTCCGCAAAAAATAGCCGCCGGGACCTCAGCAGAGGCGGCCGCCGCGAAATGTCTCCCTTGTAATAGGCTGGTGCAGACAAAACCTGCCGGGCCCTGCCGCGGCGGAACTGATTGAAGGGGTCAAACGTGGTTACCGCATTTGTTCTGATCAAGACTGACGCCGCACGCATTCCGGAGACGGCAGAGGAGATCTCGGCCATCGAGGGCATCAGCGAGGTCTATTCAGTGACGGGTGAATGGGACCTGATTGCGGTGGCACGCGTGCACCGGCATGAGGACCTTGCCGACGTCATCGCCGACCGCCTCTCCAAGGTACCCGCGGTAGTCCACACCACCACGCACATCGCGTTCCGGGCCTACTCCCAGCACGACCTGGACGCAGCGTTTTCCCTGGGCTTCGAACAGTAAGCTGCCGCCCGTTGCAGGCGCCGGACACTTTTCAGGCGCGGGAGAGGGAAACCCAGCGGTCCAGGACGGCGGCGGCAGCACCGGAGTCGATCGACCGGGCCGCCCGCGCGTAGGCGTTCTGCATCCGCGCAAGGAACGGACCCTCCGCGTCACTGTCGAATGCGACCAGTCCGGCGGCGGCGTTGACCAGCACTGCGTCCCGCGCCGGCCCCTCTTTGCCGGCCAGTACGTCGCGGACAACTCCCGCGTTGGCCGCAGCATCGCCGCCCCGCAACTGCTCCACTGTGGCAAGTCTGATTCCGAGGTCCCGCGGGGAGAAGCGCAGTTCGTTGACGCTGCCGTTGCGGATCTCCCACACGGTGGAAGGGCCGGTTGTGGTGAGCTCGTCCAGGCCATCGTTGCCGCGGAACACCAGTCCCCTGCTCCCCCGGCGGGCCAGGACGCCCGCCACCAGCGGCGCCATGCGGGCATTCGCCACCCCTACGGCCGAGGCCTGCACATTGGCGGGGTTGGTCAGCGGTCCCAGGAAATTGAAGGCGGTGGGGATGGCCAGTTCGCGGCGCGGGACAGCGGTATGCCGGAACGATGGGTGGAAGACCTGCGCAAAGCAGAACGTGATGCCGGCCTCTTCTGCATTGCGAACCACCTGGTCGATGGTCAGGTCAAGCCGCACCCCGAGAGCCTCGAGCACGTCCGCGGATCCTGACGACGACGACGCGGCACGGTTGCCATGCTTAACCACCTTTGCCCCGGCGCCGGCCGCGACGAGGGCCGCCATGGTGGAGATGTTCACGGTGTTAAGTTGGTCACCACCGGTGCCAACGATGTCCAGTTTTTCGCCTGATATTGCCACGGGCCGGGCGTGGGAAAGCATCGCCTCGACGAGGCCGGACAGCTCGTCCACCGTTTCGCCCTTGGCGCTGAGTGCTACCAGGAATCCGGCAATCTGGGCAGGCGTCGCTTCCCCGGACATGATGGTGTCCATGGCCCAGGAGGTGTTCTCCGCAGTGAGGTCGGTGCCCTTGATCAGCGCGGAGATCAGCCTGGGCCAGGTGTTGCCGGACGCTGCAGATGCCAGTGAAGTCACCTGCTGATGCTATCTACCCATGCGGCGCACTGACCAATGTGAACGGTGGCCGGAACTTTTCCGGGCAATTTCGCGTCTTTGTAGAAAAAGTCCCCCGAAAAGGCGGTTTGCGTTGGGCAGCACGGACTTTTACAGACATAATGTCTATGTGACATCTGCGACCCATGCCCCCAGTACCCCGGCGCACCCAACGCTGAACCGCCCCAACATGGTTTCCGTCGGAACCGTTGTGTGGCTCTCCAGCGAGTTGATGTTCTTCGCCGGTCTCTTTGCCATGTACTTCACGCTCCGCTCCACCAGCGGGCAGTTGTGGGCAGAAGAGACAGCCAAGCTCAACTTTCCCTTTGCGCTCGTAAACACGATTGTCCTCGTGGCCAGTTCCTTCACTTGCCAGATGGGCGTCTTCGCTGCAGAGCGGCTGCAGCCCCGGCGTACCGGAGGTGCGCTGCAGTTCGCCCGCTGGGGAATGAACGAATGGTTCACCCTGACGTTCCTCATGGGCGCGTTCTTCGTTGCCGGCCAGACCACCGAGTACGCCATGCTGGTCTCCGAGCACGTCTCGCTCTCCTCCAACGCCTACGGCTCCGCCTTTTACATGACCACCGGCTTCCACGGCCTCCACGTCATCGGCGGCCTGATCGCCTTCCTGCTCATCATGGGCCGGTCCTTCGCCGCGAAGAAGTTCGGACACTTCGAAGCAACATCCGCGATCGTCACTTCTTACTACTGGCACTTCGTTGACGTCGTGTGGATCGGCCTCTTCCTGGTCATCTACGTACTCAAGTAGCCAGCTTTGATTCTTTTTCTACAAGAGGCAGAATTTCAGGTAGCGGCTCCCGGAGACGCCGCAGGATCGAATAAAGGAACCACCACGTGAAGGCACTCTCGCAAAAGCGGCGTCACCCACTTGCAGCAATAGCGCTGCTTCTGATGGGGCTCCTCGTCACGGGTGCGCTGTACGCCGCGGCAACCTCCATGAATGAGGCCAAGGCAAGCACCACCACCGCAAGCGCAAGCGACGTCGAAGAAGGCGGCAAACTGTTCGCCGCCAACTGCGCCACCTGCCACGGTATGGGCGCGAGTGGTTCCAAGGACGGCCCTTCACTGGTGGGCGTTGGCGCAGCTGCCGTTGACTTCCAGGTGGGCACCGGCCGCATGCCGATGCAGATGAACGGTCCCCAGGCGATGAAGAAGCCGGTCCAGTTCAATGACCAGCAGACCTCCCAGCTTGCAGCCTACGTAGCTTCCCTGGGAGCAGGCCCGGCAATTCCTGCGGACGACCTGACAAATGGTGGCGGCGACGCCGCAAAGGGTGGCGAGCTCTTCCGCACCAACTGCGCCATGTGCCACAACGCCGCCGCAGCCGGCGGTGCGCTGACCCAGGGCAAATTCGCACCCGCCCTGGCCGATGTCACCGGCAAGCACATCTACGAGGCCATGGCCACCGGCCCCCAGAACATGCCGGTGTTCAACGATGCCAACATCAGCCCCGAAGGCAAGAAGGACATCATCACCTTCCTGAAGCAGATCGAGACCACCGGTTCCCCGGGCGGCGCCGACCTCGGCTCCCTCGGCCCGGTTGCCGAAGGCCTGTTTGTCTGGGTTGCCGGTCTCGGTGTGATCATTGCTTTTACCATCTGGCTCACCTCGCGCACGTCCTGACGTTTCCGCGGGAACAACACACTTCTGCTGCCCTGTCAGCAGCTTGAAATTAGAAACTAACCCGGCGAGAGTCGGGACGAGAGAAGGATGAGGCGAATTATGGGCAACCATAGTGACGGCAGTCCGAACCACTCGGGCACCGTAGCTACGGCTGGTCAGAATGAGGTGGAGAGGTTCCAGGATCCTGGAATTCCCCCGCATCGTTTGCGCCTGGCTGACACGGACCCGAAGGCCGCAAAGCGGGCAGAACGGCAGGTCGCCTTACTGTTTGGCATCTCTGTTGTTGGAACCCTGATCTTCCTGGTGGCGTACTTCGCCATTGATCTGGGCAACGACTCCAGCATTGCCACTATCCGGCTCCAGAACACCCTGCTTGGCATAGGCACTGCCTTCGCCATGCTGGGCATCGGTACCGGCATCGTGCACTGGGCGAAGGCCCTGATGCCCGATCACGAAGTCTCCGAGGAACGCCACGCGATCCGCTACGAGGAGGACCGGCAGGCTGCTGTCCGCATCGTCGACGACATCGTCGAGGAAACCGGCATCAAGCGCCGCCCGCTGATCCGCAACACCCTGCTGGGTGCTGTAGCGCTTGCTCCGCTTCCCGCGGTTGCAATCTTCGGTGACCTTGGTCCGCGGCCTGACGACAAGCTCGCACACACCATGTGGGCTCCCCAGGACGGCAAGCTCAAGCGCCTTACCCGCGACCCCGATGGAACTCCCATCAAGGCCTCGGATGTCACCATCGGCTCTGCCTTCCACGTGATCCCGGAGGGCCTGAACGAGCTGCAGGAAGGCAAGCTCAATGAGAAGGCCAAGTCTGTTGTCCTCCTCATGCGCCTGGATCCTTCATCACTGCATCCCTCCCAGGGACGCGAGCAGTGGGGTTACAACGGCATCGTTGCCTACTCCAAGATCTGCACCCACGTCGGTTGCCCTGTTGCTCTGTACGAGCAGCAGACGCACCACCTGCTGTGCCCGTGCCACCAGTCCACCTTTGACCTTACGCAAGAGTGCAAGGTGATTTTCGGCCCCGCCAGCCGTCCTCTCCCCCAGCTGCCCATCGCAGTTGATGACGAGGGCTACCTCGTCGCTACCAGCGACTTCCATGAACCCGTAGGACCAAGTTACTGGGAGCGTGATGAGCATGAGCGCAACATCAACAGCTGAACCCGCTTTCGTCGCTAAAACAAAGACGGGCCGGTTTACCGACTTCGTTGATTCCCGCGTCGGCGGTTCCGGCATCCTTCGCGAATTCGGCCGCAAGGTCTTCCCGGACCACTGGTCGTTCATGTTCGGTGAGGTGGCGCTGTACTCCTTCGTCATCCTGCTGCTGTCAGGCACCTTCCTGACCTTCTTCTTCGACCCGTCCATGGCGGAGACGCACTATGACGGTTCCTACACGCCCCTTAAGGGTGTGGAAATGTCGGTGGCGTACAGCTCGTCCCTGAACATCTCCTTCGATATCCGTGGCGGCCTTTTCATGCGCCAGGTTCACCACTGGGCTGCATTGCTGTTCGTGGCTTCCGTAGCGGTCCACATGCTCAGGGTGTTCTTTACCGGTGCCTTCCGCCGCCCGCGTGAAATGAACTGGGTTGTGGGCAGCGTGCTGCTCATCCTGGCCATGGCAGCCGGTTTCACGGGCTACTCCCTCCCCGATGACCTGCTTTCCGGTAACGGCCTGCGAATCATCGACGGTGTCATCAAGTCCATCCCGGTTATCGGTACCTACATCTCCTTCTTCCTGTTTGGCGGAGAGTTCCCGGGCACGGCCATCATCAGCCGCCTGTACACGCTGCACATCCTGCTGGTACCGGCCATGATCCTGCTGATGATCGTCCTGCACCTGTTCATGGTGGTCGTCCACAAGCACACGCAGTACCCCGGTCCGGGCCGTAACGACAACAACGTCGTGGGCTACCCCCTCGGCCCTGTGTACGCAGCGAAGGCCGGCGGCTTCTTCTTCATCGTGTTTGGTGTCCTGGCGCTGATGGCTGCATTCTTCACCATCAACCCCATCTGGAACTACGGCCCGTACGACCCCTCCCCTGTTTCGGCCGGCACCCAGCCTGACTGGTACATCGGCTTCGTTGACGGCGCGCTCCGCTTGATGCCAGGCAACCCGTTCGGCTGGCACGTCGAGCAGGTCTGGTTCGGGCATGTGTTCACCTTCAACGTACTGCTGCCGGCACTGGTACCCGCTGGCATCCTGTTCACCGTCATGTTCACATACCCGTGGATTGAGCGCTGGGTCACCAAGGACGACCGGGAGCACCACGTGCTTGACCGTCCGCGCAACGCACCCACCCGCACCGCCATCGGTGTTGCCGGCTTCGTCTGGTACTGCGTGATGTGGGCCGCAGCAGGTTCCGACCTCATTGCAACGCACTTCCACGTTTCGCTGAACGACGTGACGTACTGGCTGCGTGCGCTGTTCTTCATCGGACCGATCATCGGCTTCATCGTCACCAAGCGTGTTGCCCTTGCACTGCAGCGCAAGGACCGGGAAATCGCCCTGCACGGACGCGAAACCGGACGCATCGTCCGGCTCCCGCACGGCGAGTTCATCGAAGTGCACGCGCCCCTCGATGAGTACAAGCGCTACAGGCTGGTTGGCTTTGAGTCGCCGCAGGTGATTCCGGCCCAGCCCAATGAGCACGGTGTCGTCACCCGGAAGGAAAAGCGCCGCGCCTTCCTCTCCCGCTGGTTCTTCGAGGACCGCGTTGCCCCGGCAACGCCTGCTGAGCTTGAGGCAGCCCACGGCCACGGCCACGAAGCTGTTGAGGCTGCAGAGGGAAGCAAGAGCCTGACGCACTAATCCCGTAGTGACAAGAAAGCCCCGATCCATTCAGGATCGGGCCTTTCTTGCGTTATGGGGCTGCCAGCCAGCAGCGGACGCCAGCACTTATCGCGGACGTTGCCAAACCCCGTTAGGCAGCCCTGGAGGGGCCGCTCCAGGGCTGCCGGGTTAAGGACTAGTGGTTGCGGGCGCGCCTGGCTCCGGGCCGCTGCAGAGGCACCCAGAGTTTGTACCGGTCCGCGCGGTAGTACGAAACCGAGTAGTCCACCATTGCTCGTGCAACGAAAGCGTGGCGCTGGATCTTCAACAGCGGCGCCCCCACCTCAACATTCAGCAGCCGGGCAGTGGAAGGCGAAGCGGCGGTCGCCTCGATCATGTCCTCTCCCCATTCCATAACCAGGCCGAACTGTTCACTCAGCACGTTGTACAGCGACGTAGGAGGCTCGCCGTCGAGCAGCCCGGGAACGCGGTGCGCCGGAATGAAGTTTTCGTCCACGCTCATGGGCTCGCCGTCCGCAAGGAGCAACCGCCGGAAGCGGACCAGCGGGGTCCCTTCATCCAGCTGCAGTTCGCGGGCAAGGAATGCGCTGGCGCCTATCTGTTCGAAGCTAAGCACCTTGGCCGCCGGAACCATGCCGCGACGCTGCATCTCTTCGCTGTAGGAGGTCAGCTTCACCTGAAGGTCTACCTTGGGGCGCCGGACAAACGTCCCCAGGCCTACTACGCGTTCGATGACCTCCTCCCCCACCAAGGCGTCGATCGCCTGCCGGACTGTCATCCGGGCCAGGCCGAAGCGCTCGGCAAGATCGCGCTCGGATGGAAGAGCGGAGCCGGGAGGGCAGGACTCTGCGATGAAGGTACGAAGAATTTCGCGCAGTTGAACGTATATGGCGGTCCCACTGGTGCGATCTATCTCGCCCGTAATGGCCGTGGCGCCAGCTGCCATGGTTTATCTCCTGCTGTCGGGTTTGCAGCCAATTCTAGAACGGTCTAGACCAGTGCGGCGACCACGGCACTCATTCGTGAGGCCACCCAGCGCCCGCTATATTTGGTGAGGAAATTTCGCAATAGACGGGCGGGGGCCGTCGTTCACAGTAGGGAGTCCCCTTGCTAACAGAGAAGGCCGTGGTGGCAGCACCTGTGGGTCTGCATGCACGTTCTGCCGCGGTGTTTGTCCGCGCCGTCACTGACACCGGTCTTCCGGTCACCATCAGCAAGGCCGGCGCCGGCAAGGTGGACGCGCGTTCCCTGCTGCAGGTGATGACTGCCGACTTCCCCCACGGGTGCGAGGTAGAACTGTCCGTTAGCGGGAATGTCCTGCAGGACGCTCTGGCGCATCAAACCGCACTGGATGCACTCCGCGGCCTCCGCGAACTCCTGGAGTCGCAGGGAGCGACCTAAAGGCTGCGGAAACCGCAAAAACGACGTCGGGGCCCCCCCCCGGGGGGGG